>CAJJAO010000026.1 GCA_905182265.1 gamma proteobacterium HTCC2207
ACCAATAAATACACGATCCACATAAATAGATTCGATAGTCTGGCCGCCCTCAAGACCCATATATTCCAGAGCGCGCTCTAAGCCTTTACGCTTCTCTTCGTTAGGCTGCTCATCCAAGGTGGGTACTGAGGCCGTAACCGCCGCTACCATCTCTGGAGAGGTACCCCAGGTAACCTGTGGCGCAATATCTTCCGCCGCCAACTCAACCTCAGTATCAAAATGGGCATCGGCATCTGTAGTCAAAGTCTTCCAATAGGCCACCGCCTGCTCAAACATCTCGCCCTTAGGCACAAACTGACGTCCTTCACAGTAATCGATAGTCTTCTGGTCAACCGCAACCATTCCCACACGAGCACCGGCTTCGATCGCCATATTACAAACCGTCATGCGCCCTTCAATAGACATATCCCAGAACACAGAACCCGCAAACTCAATAGCATGCTCATTACCGCCAGCCGTACCAATCTTGCCAATAATGGCCAGCACTACATCTTTAGGGGTCACACCAACGCCAACCGTACCATTCACGGTCACACGCATATTCTTCATCTTCTTGGCCACCAAACACTGAGTCGCCAACACATGCTCAACCTCAGAGGTGCCAATACCATGGGCCAAACAGGCCAAGGCACCATGAGTCGCAGTATGAGAATCACCACAGACCACGGTCATGCCCGGCATAGTCGCGCCCAGCTCAGGACCCATCACATGGACAATACCCTGACCCATCTCATTGATCTTGAATTCTTTAATACCGTAAAGGTCGCAGTTATCATCCAACGTCTGCACCTGAATACGAGACACCTCATCGGTCATACCAGCAACACCGGCATCGCGCTCAGTCTTGTCAGTAGAGATATTGTGATCAGGGGTGGCAATATTCGTATCCAAGCGCCAAGGCAGACGACCCGCAATACGCAAGCCCTCAAAGGCCTGAGGTGAAGTCACCTCATGAATTACATGACGATCAATATAGATTAACGATGAACCATCGCTGTTTTGTTTAACAAGGTGGCTATCCCACAGCTTGTCGTAAAGTGTTCTTCCAGTCATCACAGTCTCCCAGACGTGCTTATTTCAAGTTGCAGCCATTGTAGACCTGCTTTATGATGAAATAAATTCATATTTAGCATAAGTCACATTCCCATTAGGAATGCACAAGCGTAACGCGGTGGACAAGGAGTAAAGGACGAAGACCAATGGACAATCAGAATTTAAAAGCCTTTATTACGGTGGCCAACAGCGGTTCCTTCTCAGAGTCCGCCGAACAGCTGCATCTCACCCAGTCTGCCATCAGTAAACGTATCGCCCAGCTTGAGCATCAGATCGGTAAAAAACTCTTCGACCGTATCGCCCGTCAGGTCACCCTCACTGAGGCCGGCACTGAGTTGCTGCCCAGAGCCCTACGCATCCTCCAAGAATACGAGAATGCCCTACAGGCCATAAATGACCTCTCCGGCGAAGCCAGCGGTACTCTCAGATTAGCCATAAGCCACCACCTTGGACTCCACCGCCTGCCCCCAGTGCTAAAACAGTTTGCCCAGCAATATCCCAAGGTCACATTGGATATTGAGTTTATGGACTCAGAGAAAGCCTATGAGCAGGTGCTCCATGGCCAATCGGAAGTGGCGATTATCACCTTAGCCCTAGAGAGCCATCATAATATTCATAGCCAGAAAATCTGGAATGACCCGTTGCGTTTCATCTGCGCCCAAGACCACCCACTTGCCACGCTTACTAAACCAGAGTTAAAAGACCTAGCCGAGTACCCGATTATTTTGCCGGGGCTGAATACCTACACAGGCCGCATTATCCAAAACCTATTTCAGCAAGAAGGCATACCCTTAAAAGCCCCCATGTCTACAAACTATCTGGAGACAATTAGCACCATGGTTGAAATTGGGCTGGGTTGGAGTGTGTTACCGGAAACTTTGGTGAGAGAGCTGCATGTGATGCCCTTTGAGCAAGTCAGTATCGCGCGAGAGCTGGGCTATATTCACCACATGAAACGCAGCCTATCGAATGCGGCTGTGGCTTTCTTGGGGATGATGGATGCGGTTGATCATTAGACCCACATTAAAATGGTCTATTAAAGCTACCTGAAAATTTTTATAGAAGCTTACGCTTTAACCGGCTTAGGTTTCTTTGGCTTTTTAGGCGGCAGTGAGCCAACAAACGACTCACAAATACTTACCCAATTAGCCAACTGCGCATCATCCTCAAAGCCTTTAGGCGAGACATAGACCATGCCCTTTAGCGCCTTACCGGTAAAATCCATTTCTCGTGCATGAGTTTCAGCCATGCAAGCGTCATAGTTCTCCGGCCCAACCCGAGCCATCAGTGTGTCCCCAACGATGCCACAACACATATGGCTTGAAACCATAAAGCAGAGCCCACCAAACATTTTTTTGGCTTCCACATCGGGGCGATCTTGAAATAATCTTGGAGCCGTTCGGCTAGCCCTTCATCGTATGGCATATTTTATTGAATTCCGTTTCTGTTAATAGAGGTTATTTATTTTCTCGTTGGTTCCGGCTAACCTCCTAAATATAGCAGTTCCAAAACAACTAATATTAAGCCTGAAAGAGTCTATCGCCTGTCAGCCTTTCTCAATATTACGATGCTCAGCTGTCTTTGGGGTTGGGAACTAAGCTATGGACATACCTGTTTAAAAAATTAGCATGGCAGAAAATCCTCAGAGGTAGCCCCTAGATTTACCGAACAGAAGATTAAGGAGTTTATCCAATGTGGCGACAGGTTTTTTAGCGTTGTTGGGTCCGGCGTAGGTCTTCGCTGCCTGCCTAGACTTTCTGTTTGGCCTGCCTGTTTAACCTATCTTAACGCCCAGACTCGAGCGCACGAATAAGATCGGTAAACTCTTTGCTACTGTCTGGGCTCAGCTGCATTAATAGCTTGTGCGCTTCCAGAACCTGGCGGCGGACTTCATCGATATCGGGATTCACCGCTTCGATATCATGCAACGGGGCATTTATCTCGGGGACTTGCTGAAAGATATCAATAATTTCATCAAAGCCCATGCAATCCAACGTTCGCAAAATACTGGGGTTTTGACAAAATAGCTGGACATTGATGCTATAGGTTTTACGGCAATGCAATCCAAGCTTGGCTATTAGGCCCAAGGTCGTGCTGTCGACGCCTTCGGCATCGAGCATATCGATAACCACCTGTTTGACGTCTTGGCTGCCAAAGATGGTGTCCATATGGCGATTTAATGAGCCGCACAATGTTACTCGAACGTCGCCACTAAATTTAAGTAAGTAGTTACCTTCTTGGTCGGACACTAAGATTTTTCCGGCGCTCAATTACATGCCCCTCGTGAGCAATAAGACTGAAATGTCGTCTCGGGGGTCTTCGATGTAGTCGATAAATATCGAGTCTTTGAGTTTCGTAATATTGCCGGAATTCGTGGACAGGTAGTCCAACAATGTCTGCTCTTTATCGGCGATTTCTTTGTCGGGAACCAGGTCATAGACACCGTCAGATAAAAGCACTAAAGCAAATTTATCGGGTAGCTGTGTTTGCTCTACTACCCAGCTCGCATCTTCAAAAATACCGGCGGGCTTGCCTTTGCCGGGCAAAAATTTAGCTTGGCCGTCGGTAATTAAAATCGGCTGCGGCTGTTGAGCACCGACCACATAACGCAGTTGGCGGGTCTCGGTATCGAGAGAACCGGCGACTATGGTGAGGTGTTTGCCCAAGCCTGTGGCCAGCAGCTGAGTATTAATATGCTCAACTAGGCCCTCTGGCGCCTGGGCTAGCGCTACGTAATCTTGTTCAAGCATATGACGGCGAATGACGCGGCCAATCATAAACCGCAATAGTACGGTCACAAAAGCAGACGAGGCGCCATGGCCAGACACATCGGCAAAGTAAAATAGTAGGTAGCGATCGAGCACAAAGTTATAGCCGACAAAGTCACCACTGAGATACAGAGATGGCGTAATCGAGTGGGATATTTCGTAATCTCCAAAGGCTAAGGGGCTCTCTGGCATTAAACTCTTTTGGACTTCTAGGCCTGCTAGCTGGTCTTGCTTTAATAGTCGCAGACTCTCTTGGAGTTCATGGTTAGTTTTTTCTAATTGGGCGCTGTATTCGCTGACCCGTTGGCGTGCTTCTGATAAGTCGCCGACTAAAATAAGAGTCTGCTTTAGCGCTGCGATATTTCTATTTGGCTCGAGTACGTCGGCGACACCTAATCTAAAAAAGTCCGCGACCTGGGACTTATCAGCGTCATTAAGAGCAATCACTATCAAGTAATCTTTGCACAGCTGGCGGAGTTTTGTTGCGGCTTTGGCGGTTTTAATTGGGGTGTTTTCTGAGCGCAGAACGACTAGCTGACTAAGTGCGTCGTCGCAGGCAGAGGCTAGGGACTCAAGGTTAGGCACGGCTAGAGATGTCACTCCAACTGCGTCAAAGTCTGCCTGTAATGTCTTTAGCCCGTCATCGTTATCGTCAACTTTACCGTCAACAATAATCACTGGACCTTTTAGTTCGCTCATTGGGTTCCGGCTTTACCAATTACTGTGTGGCTTCTGCAAAAAAGCGCTGCTGTTTTATGCGGTGTCAGCCGTTTTTACTCAGCTTTTTCTGCACAACAATCTTAAAATTTTCTCTAACAGTTTTTGACTAGTGGTCTTTAATTAAAGGCCTTTATTTAAATGCCTTTATTTGAATACCCTGGACTCAATAGTCGTCCAAATCACCAAAGTCGTCTTCTATTGCGCCGTCGCTAACGAGGTACTGTCTGCGCTGTAGATAGACATCTCTTACAAAGAGATAACTGTCGCCGGTTATTACATCATCTAGTTCGAGCAATTCTGCTCTTGTGGACAGTAAGCCCAATGCCCTCATTGAGTTACGGTCTGAAACTTCATCGAGATAGGACACTGGGTTCGCAAAGCTATCAATAAACTTGGACGGCGCGTCTCTGAGCGTTGAAGGGCCAATTAATGGCAGCATTAGGTATGGGCCTTCTGCTACGCCCCAGGCTCCGAGAGTTTGCCCGAAGTCTTCGCCTTCGCCTTTAGGTAGGCCTGCACGCTGGGCAACATCAAACAGTCCACCAATACCTATGGTGCTGTTAATCAAAAACCGACCTGTGTCGTTTGCCGCTTGGCCAAATTTGGCTTGTAGCAAGCTATTAAATACATTGGTAATTTCGTCAAGGTTACTAAAAACGTTGACTACGCCTTTTTCAACGGGGTCTGGGAGAGTACTGGTATATAACTTGGCTGCAGGCCGAGCAATATATTTATCTAGAGTCTGGTTAAAACTATGGGATTTTCTATTAAGGTTTTCGTAAGGATCAGCGTCTGCTGTCTCACTGGCATAGGCTAGCGGGGCAGATACTGCAGCCCACACCACTAGGAATACCAACGATTGAATTGTTTTAGTCATCCTTCTCTCGCAAATCATTTACATTAAAAATACTATTCGCTTTACGCGTGCGCCACTCACGGTTGCATTCTACTGCTCCAGAGCCTCTCCATACAACGCCTTTACCAATTAAACTTGGTCAAAACCAGAGATTATGTCTTTTTTGTACAGCTCTACAAGTATGTCGCTGCCAAAGTCGACCAAACTCTCTGGCTGAGGGTGGCTTATTTCTTCGGCTAACTTAACTATAGCCTCTCGGCCACTGTGTTGCTGAGTATCCAGAATGTCTAGCAACCGCAGGGTTAGGGGGTTCGATTCCATAAAATGAACTTGCAGATCGCGGTTGCGATAAACGATGAGGGCTGTGGGATTGGGGCCAGCTTCTTGAGGTTGAAACTGCGGGCCGATTCTGTGGACTGGGAATTGGTACAAAAAACGCCATGCAGTGGTCGAAACTAGGGGGATATTGTCAAGTACCTTAGTTTTGTCAGGATGATTCTCTGGTGTCGCTTCTGATGTCTCTTCTGACACCACTTCTGGCTGCTCTTCTGGAATCTTTAGAGTGGAAACATCTAACGCCAGCTCTACCCATTCATAATGAGCTAACTCAAGCATAAAAGCGGGATCCGAGGCCTGAACCTGACGCTCGTCTTTTAAGTAACCCAGAAACTCTTCGCTAATCTGTAAAAAATAGGGGCTGTGGCTTTGATGACTATGAATAAAGTCACGGACCATTCGGTGCCATAGGCTGTCCCCCAGAATAGACCTTAGAACGGGAAAGCCTGAAGCCAAAAACCCTTCGATATTGTTGTAAAAAAGATCGCGATAAATGGCTAAGCGGCGATCTTCTAGATCTGCTGGTGCCTCGTGGAGTTCTGGGTGACGAATATGGGCTGCAAATGCTATTTGGCTGTCTTGAAAGGACTGTTGGGCTGTGGCTTTCGGTTTGCTTTGAGCATTGCTATTTGGGCCAGGGCTGTTTGGCTCAGGGCTGTTTGAGCTAGGCATAGGCCACCGGAGTGTCTAGGCATGCAATGTTCTGAATCTGCCTGATACGACCCACCTCCTGCAGTAATTCGGGTACTGGAGGAATATTAAAGTCTCTTTCCAACAGGGTGGGGAACGCTCCAAATTGGTCGTATGCTTCGCTAAGTAGATCCCACACTGGGTCTATAACATCAGCGCCATGGGTATCGACCCGCAGGTCTTCTGCTTCGTCGTAATGACCGGCAATATGGCCATAGACAATGCGATGACCGGGCAGTGCTTTTAGAAACTGATGGGCATCGTAGCCGTGGTTAATACTGTTGACATAGATATTGTTAACGTCGAGTAATAAATGACAGTCGGCTTTTTCTAGTACGGCATTGGTGAATTCTATCTCGGACATTTCTTGCTGGGGTGCGGCGTAGTAAGACACGTTTTCCATGGCAATGCGCTGGCCCAAAAAGTCTTGAATCTGGCTAATGCGGTCGGCGACATAGTCGACGGCCTGCAAGGTAAAAGGTATTGGCATTAGATCGTAGAGATGGCCTGTGTCGCTGCAATAACTCAGGTGTTCTGTGTAGCAGCGGATGGAGTGCTCGGCCATAAAGGCTTTGATGTTTTTTAGCAGTTCCCAGTCCAATGGCAAAGGGGACCCGATTGAGAGGGATAGCCCATGAAGTACGAAGGGAAATTTTTCGGTGTATTCTCTAAACACTTTACCGTAGCGCCCGCCAACATTAATCCAATTCTCTGGGGCGACTTCCATAAACTGAATTTGGTCTGTGGTGATGGAGGAAAGCGGGCCCAAAAGAGCCCGCCTTAATCCGAGACCTACACCTGTGACTGGGTATTTGCTGGTCATAGTTGTAAACACTAATTAATGAATTTAGTTATAGCCTCTAGTTACGGACTTAAGAAGCACCGCCACATTTACCTTCAGCATCAGCTTTATCGCCGCCGCACTTGCCTTCATCTTTGGCTTTGTCGCCACCACATTTTCCTTCGCCGCACTTACCTTCGTCTTTGGCTTTTTCACCGCCACACTTGCCTTCGCCCTCGGCTTTGTCGCCGCCACATTTACCTTCAGAGTCCTTATCATGAGAGTCTTTGCCTTCACCACATTTACCCTCGCCACACTTACCTTCGGCATGGTTGCCTGCTAGGTTGTAGCCGGATGAAAGCTGGTCTGCTTGAAATGGATTTTCTGCTGCTACGGTAATTGAAGACATGGCCATGGTTGCTGCGAATGCTACGCCCATTGCTGCAGCCAAGGGTTTGATAGATTGTTTAGTCATTAGAACTTCTCCTTAAGTAGACTGGTGTTACTCCAGTGATCCCGAACCAGTATGGTTTCCGGATGCTATTCTGACTTAGGGTTGCCGGGTAAGTTTCATGTTTTGACAAATTAGTTTTAGATCGATCGGTTATGGCCTTATGCGTTGGCGACTTTTTTAGTACTTAATCTCTATCAATTAAAAATCGGCGCAACTGGTCACTGATATCCGACCACTGCTTCTGCAGGCGCTTGGCTGAAACCGGTATCCGTGTTTTTAGCTGCTGGGCAAATAATGAGATTCGATATTCTTGCAGTGCCCATTGAAATGTCTGTATCAATTCTGACAATTCCTCTGATAGTAGCTGCTCTTTTTGGTCTGGCAGAGGTGCTAGAAAGCCCTGTATTTCGCGAATATATTCCTGATCTTTACTCACTTGGGAGGCCAGTTTTTCGAGGCGAATTTCAATGCCTCGTACTAACCTGGGGTACTGGCTCATTAGGTTAAGGCTGGTGCGACTGAGGGTTTCTGGGGAAAATAGCCAAGCTAGCTGTTGCTCTATATCTTCTTTGGCGTAGATGGCATTGAGGGCTAAAGAACGCACCTGCTTTTGATTGGCATGCAACATGGGCAGCACAGATTCAATATGGGCGCCGTGCTGTTGCGCTATATCAATAACCTTACCAATGCCTGCCTGATAACAGCGGTCAAAGCTGGCAGTGTCTCGGACCACCTCGGCACCAGAAAAAATTGCTTCTTGAAAGCTCGCAGTAATAATGGCTTTCACAATATCTTGGCGGTTGCCTAGAGCGGCGGCTTTTAAGGCTAGCTCGGCGCTGCGCAAGAGGTGTTTGGTGAGATATTTTTCTTGCTCACGGCCTCTCAGTAGAGCAAGCCTTAGCTGGCCTAAACGGCTTATTTTTTCAGCGGCCAAGGGGTTATCCATAACTTCGAGTGCCACTGAATCTCCGCAATCTTTTAATGCGGGCCATGCCTTAATCGACATCTTGCCGCGCTTTAAGGTGACTTCACGGGGCAACTCAAAGTCCCATTCTAAAATGCCACGCCGGGAGATACTGTCGTCTGAGGCCTCTTCTAAACCGGCATTGATCTGCTGTTTAAAATCTCGCTGTAGCTGCTCTAGGCTGCGTGCCATGGCGATGACTTTGTCGTTCTCGTCCTGGAGTAAAAAGTTCATCTGGTACCAGGGATCTAAATTTTCGGCTTTCCAGTCTGTGTCATTAATACTGACGCCGGTATGACGCTTGAGCTGTTCGGCCAATACTTCTGTGAGAGGCCGGTCTTGCGCCTTTACCTGAAGTAATACTTTGTCGATATAGTCGGGCACGGGCACAAAATGCCTGCGTATTGGTTTGGGGAGGCTTTTGACCAACGCGATACATTTGTCCCGCAACATACCAGGCACTAGCCATTCAAAATAATAGCGCGGCAACTGATGCAGCAGTGCCAGGGGAATCTTGGCACTTACGCCGTCTTCTTTGTGGCCGGGCTGGAAGGTATAGGACAGTTGGAATTCGAGCCCATCGCAGCGCACCAGCTCGGGGAACTGAGCCTCTTCGTCGGCAGACATGCCTCGCAGCAGCAACGCGTCTTTATTAATGGTCAGCAGTGTCGGGCTTGATTGCTCTGCAGCTTTGCGCCACTTCTCAAAGGCAGGCAGGTTGTAAATGTCGGCAGGGACTCTTTCGTCGTAAAAGCTGTAGATGACTTTTTGTTCTGCCAGTAAGTCTCGGCGGCGAAAGCGATCTTCTAAAGCCTCCAGCTCGGCGACCAGCTTTTGGTTTTTCTTATAGAAGTCACCTTTGCCCCGGTAACCCTCTTCTACTAACGCCTGCTGAATAAATATCTGCCGAGCTTCAACTGGCGCTACATTTCCATAGACCGTATTCTTACCCTCGACTATGGATAGGCCAAACAATGTCTGGCGCTCTTTGGCCATAACTTGGCCCGACTTTTGATGATAGAAAGGGTCGCTGTAGGTTTTCTTGACCAGATGAGCAGCAAGTGACTCAAGCCAATCTGAATCTATTTTGGCGGCATTAAGACCAAACTGTTTGGTGGTTTCCATGAGTGAACCCACCATCACCCATTTTGGTGGTTTTTTGCTTAAGCCAGAGCCGGGAAAGATAAAGAACTTACGGTTTCTGGTACCCAGAAACTCCCATTTATCTTCGCGAATACCCACTTGGCCCAATAGGCCAGACAGCACTGATTGGTGAATCGCGGTGTATTCTGCGGGCTTTTGATTGTCGGTAAGTTTGAGGGCCCGGCAGGCGCTGTGCACCTGATGATGCAAATCGCGCCATTCTTTCATGCGCAGAAATGATACATAGTTAACTCGGCAGTACTTGCTGTATTGGTTGCCAGAGAGTTCTTGGCGCTTGGCTTCGAAGTGCTGCCACAGATTTAGTAGCGACATAAAATCAGAATCTTCGTCTCGCCACTGGGCATGGGCCTGATCTGAGGCCTGCTGTTTATCTGCTGGGCGCTCTCTGGGGTCCTGAATACTTAGCCCGGAGGTAATGATCATGACTTCTGCGAGGGACCCATTTTTGCCGGCTTCGAAAACCATGCGCGCCAATCTTGGATCTAGGGGTATGGATACAAGCTTTTTACCCAGAGAAGTTAGCTTGCCACTGCCGTCCACTGCCTGCAGCTCTTCTAGTAATTTAAAACCGTCGCTGATCATGCGGCTATCTGGCGGTTCGACAAAGGGGAAGTTGCGAATATCACCAATGCGTAGGTGCAACATTTGCAAGATAACCGCGGCAAGGTTGGTGCGCACAATTTCTGGGTCGGTAAATTCCGGGCGATTGTTAAAGTCTTCTTCTTCGTAGAGCCGGTAGCAAATGCCGTCGCTCACACGACCACAGCGCCCTGCCCTCTGGTTGGCACTGGCTTGAGAAATTGACTCGATGGGTAAGCGCTGCACCTTGGTGCGATAGCTGTAGCGTGACAGTCGCGCGCGACCCGTGTCGATCACGTAGCCTATACCGGGCACGGTTAGCGAGGTCTCGGCAACGTTGGTACTCAGTACCACTCGCCGACCTTTGTGTGGTGAAAATATTTTGCTCTGCTCGGCCAGACTCAGTCGGGCATAAAGAGGCACCACTTCTACGTGGGGAATCTGCGCGCGCCTAATGGCCAGATTGGCCTCTCGAATTTCCCGCTCACCACTTAAAAATACCAGTACGTCGCCCGCTTTCTGGGTGGCATGAATATCTCGTAGGCACTCGACTATGCGCTGATCGCGGTCCATCTCTAGGATGTCTGGACCGGAGTACACGATCTCTACCGGATAAGCTCGGCCAGACACTTCGACCACTGGTGCGCCGTTAAAATGGCGAGAAAACTTTTCTACGTCGATGGTCGCCGAGGTAATTATGAGTTTTAAATCGCTACGCTGGGCTAGCAGGTTTTTAAGGTACCCCAACAGAAAATCAATATTGAGACTGCGCTCATGAGCCTCGTCAATAATGATGGTGTCGTACTTGCTTAGAAATCGATCGTGCTGAATTTCTGCCAGCAGAATACCGTCGGTCATGAGCTTAATAACGGTCTTTGGGGAGCTCTGGTCGGAGAATCTCACCTGATAACCAACCGTATCACCCAAGGGTGTTTTAAGCTCTTCGGCAATTCTACTGGCAACCGTGCGGGCGGCAATGCGGCGCGGCTGGGTGTGGCCAATAATACCTTTAACACCGCGCCCTGCTTGCAGACAAATTTTGGGTAACTGGGTGGTTTTACCCGACCCGGTCTCACCTGCTATAACCACTACGGGATTGTTGCGAATGAGCTCAATGATCTCTTCTGACCGGGCACTGACTGGCAAATCTGGATAGGTGATTGCCGGCAGGTTTTCACGGCGGGTGTTTACTATTTGCTGCGACCGCTCGACAGCCTGCAGCCATTTATTCCAGCTATCGGCAATGTCTTGTTTGCTGGACACTTTGCGCTGCATATCGGACAGCTGGCGACCTAGGCGAAAGATATCTCGACTGGTGACTGAATCGGCGAGTAGCTGCTTGAACGGATCAAACTCCGCGGCGACACTGGGCGGTGAATCGGGGAAATGCTTAGCCTTCCCTGACTCGGAATGTTGTGTTGGCTGGGACAAGGGCTCTTATTCGCCCGTGCTCTGCCAGATACATTCGCCACTTGAGGCTTTAATAGAATCTAGTTTTTTATGGTGGCTGGCCAATTCGTCTTCATTGGGGGTAATCACTCGCAGTGCCGGGCGGCCTTCTGGGAGACGCCGAATGCTGGAGGCTTGATTCATCTCGCCGGAGTCTGAGGACTGGTCGCTAATATTGAGGTTGACCTGGCCACCGGTCATCAGCAAATAAACATCAGCTAGAATCTCGGCATCTAGCAACGCGCCGTGAAGATCTCGCTGAGAGTTGTCGACGCCGTAGCGCTTACAGAGTGCGTTTAGATTATTTTTTTGGCCTGGGTGTTTCTGTCGCGCTAAGGCCAATGTATCGATGATTTTACAATCGGTCTCAATGGATTTTACGCGGCCTGGTAGCTTAGCTGTCTCATGCTTAATAAAACCAATATCAAAGGGGGCGTTATGAATAATGAGGTCGGCACCGTCGACAAAGGCCATGAACTCTGCCTCGATAGCATCATAGGTAGGCTTGTCTTCTAAAAACTGGTCGGTAATACCATGGACTTCCATGGCGCCTTCATCGACTTTGCGCTGAGGATTGACGTACTGGTGATAATGACGACCCGTCAATTTGCGATTGACCATCTCGACGCAGCCGATTTCGATGATTCGGTGATCTTGGGAGGTCTCTAGCCCGGTGGTCTCTGTATCCAGTACGATCTGTCTCATGGCTTTTTCTTTGTCTCTTTTGATGCAAATGAATGCACCTTTAATAAATTCTAATACAATTTAAGCTTTTTTAGAGCACCAACTCGTCGATACCGCGATTAGCTAGCTGGTCGGCTATTTCATTTTCGCGGTGGCCACTGTGACCTTTAACCCAGCGCCAGTCTATCTGATGTTCACCGATAACGGCATCGAGTTTCTGCCATAGATCTACATTCTTTACGGGTTTTTTAGCAGCGGTTTTCCAACCGCGTTTTTTCCAGCTGGGCATCCACTCTTGAATGCCTTTAAGCACGTAAGTGGAGTCTGAAGTCAGCTCTACTTTGCAGGGCCGTGTGAGTGCTGCCAAGCCTTCAATCACCGCGGTTAACTCCATGCGGTTGTTGGTGGATTCGGGCTCACCACCACAGAGGGACTTTTCTTCGTCGCCGTAACGCATCAATACGCCCCAGCCGCCGGGGCCGGGATTGCCTCTACAGGCACCGTCGGTAAATATTTGTACTAGATTCATGCTATTCCTTGGTCGGAGCTTTAATGAAGGATTACGGTTTTACTTTTTGATTGGTGCTCTTAATTACGCTCTTAATTAGCCTCTTGTTTACGCTCTTATTTGCGCCTTGTGAGCTTTTGCCAGAAACAGCTGCGGGTCGCCATAGGTGAGTTCTGGTACCAATACCGCGTAGCTCTCGCTTGACGGCGTGGATCATATAAAAATTACCCAATGGAAAGCGAATCTTTTGCGCTATCTTTTCCCACTGGCTGTCGGACTCTAGCCACTGGGGTCGATCGAGGGGCAGATTATAGGCGCCATGATCAATTTCTAATACTTGAAAATTTAATAGCGACAACCAGTCAATCACTCGACCTTTGCGCAGGTTGTGGAAGCGATACTCTGGGCGGCCAGTAATGAGCTGCATAGGGAATTTAATCACGCCTCTTGGGCCATAGGGGTTAAACAGGCACAGTAGCAAGTGCCCGCCCGGCGCTACGACTCTTGCAACCTCTGCAAGAACTGCCTTGGGGGACACCGAGTACTCTACGGCATGCTGCACCAGTGCTACATTAACAACCCCAGAGGGAAGGGGCAATTCTGCATAGTTGCTGGCTGCAGACAGCCCATCTAACACCTTAGGGACATTCGAATGAATATAAAAACGGTGCAGCTGCTTAAAACAATCAAGGGTAGGCTGGCTTGGCCCAAGCCCCAGGTGCATCATTCTATAGCCGGGTAGCTGGGAATATTTGTGCTCTAGAATGCGTCTTTCGGCACCCAGTAAGTAGCGACCAAAATCTGTATTGGCCCAATTTTCGAGGTCGTTTGCCGTGGCACCCAAATCATCAACTTTTAGTCGATCTAGGATGACTTTACTGCGTTTGCGTAGGACGTCTATTGGCATACTGTTACCAGAGCTAGGCCTGTGGCCGATTGTGCTTATTATGTTCAATGATCCCAACAAAGGCCAGCCTCAGCTGGCAAAACTGGCCTACACCACTCACTAGCTGCGCTTGTTTATTGTTTAATGCTGCTGTGATCGCTACAATTCCCGGCTTGTTAAACAACCAATAATAAGTTGATCGCCTGTGCCTGTCATTAGACTGTTTCGCCTTGTACTCACAACCTGCTTTATCAGTTTTATCCTGACTGGCTGTGAACTTGTTCCTGTGAGCCCGGATGCAAGCAATGACAAGATGGACATCAGTGTCCTAGAGGCTGTTAGCACCCCAATTGAAAGCATCCCAGAGCCCTTGGTGGCGGCGGTTGTTCCAACACCGGACCTATGGCAGAGAATACGCGAAGGCTACGACTTATCTCCCGATGAAATGCATGCCACCGTGGCGAAACAGCGGGACTGGTATATACGCAACCCTAGCTATTTAGCGACAGTATTTAGCCGTGCTGAGCCGTTTATCTATTATGTGACTGACGAGCTTGATCGCGCAGGCTTGCCCCTAGAGCTTGCTTTACTGCCGATCGTTGAAAGCACCTATGACCCTCTCGCTTATAGCCACAGCCATGCGGTTGGTCTGTGGCAGTTTATTCCCTCGACAGCTAAGTCTTTTGGGCTGCGCCGGGACCGCTGGTATGACGGTCGCCGCGATGTGATCTACTCTACTCAGGCTGCAGTGAAGTACCTTAAATACCTCCACAAGCGCTTCGATAATGATTGGTTATTAGCCCTCGCGGCCTATAACTCTGGTGAGGGCAATGTCTCTCGCTCTATGGCGCGGAATCGCAAACTGGGCAAGCCCGAGGATTTTTGGTCAATCAAGCTGCCGCGAGAAACAAGAAATTATGTTCCGCAGTTACTGGCGCTAGCCGAGCTTATTGCCAAGCCTGAGGTATACAGTATTGAGCTCCCCTCGATACCAGACGAAGCCTATTTTGAAGTAGTTGAAATTGAGTCGCAGATTGACCTCAATAAGGTCGTCGAGATCACCGGCATTAAGGGCCCAGATTTTACGCGCCTGAACCCTGCTTATAGACGCTCCATTACGCCCCCTCAGGGTAAGCACAATATTTTACTGCCAGTGGGCACCGCCAGCCCTCTGCGCCATCTACTTGCCAACACCGACCCCAAAACATGGGTGCCACATTCAGAATATGCGGTGCGAAGCGGCGATACATTGTCACAGATTGCCCAGCGCTTTCGGGTGCCAACACGCTGGCTCAAAAGCCATAATAATCTGAAGGGTGACCGCTTGCGGGTTGACCAGGTGTTACTAATTCCCCACGCCGGCGGTGACTCCAGCTCTAAGAAGAGCGCAACGTCGGTAGCCGCAACGTCTAAACAGTCCGTCTATCAGGTGCATAGCGGTGATTCCCTATCTTCGATAGCAACTCGATTTAAGTCGTCTGTGGTCGATTTAAGACGTTCTAACAATCTGCGTACGGATATCCTACAAATAGGCCAGAAGCTCAAGGTAGAGACTTCTGTGGCTGTTCCTAGCGCTGACAACCTACGCCGCCTGTCCTACAAGGTGCGACGTGGTGATTCTTTATATTTAATCGCTGAGAAGTTTGATCTGAGCATCCGTGATATTACCCGCTGGAATAAGATTAGCCGCAATGAGTTTTTGCAACCAGGCCAGCGCCTAACGCTCTTTATTAATGCGCTGCGGATTTAGAGAAGTCTATAGCTGACCCATAGAGATTAAGATTGAATATAAGAGCTTGGCTTAAAAAGAAAGCCTAAAAAGAGCATATAAGAAGAAAGTATAAAAAGCAGACATAAAAAAAGGCAGGTAAACCCTGCCTTTTTTTATGTCTTACCCCCGACCATCTGAGGTAAGCCCAAGTCATAATGGCCTATCGCGTGATATCCGCATCAGCGGTTAAGCTCGCCTGAAAGGCCTGTAGCTCGCGACTGCTGTTAGTCGTTTGCAGGGCGTAAATCAAACTAGCCTTCTGCTCTCGGCTCATGCTACTAGCATCGCCCTCGGTAACAGCCTGTAACGAGGCAATCACATAGTCACCGTTGCGCGCTGAGAACCCACTGATAACCGACTCGCCATCGACAGGAGTATTGAGCTGAAACACTGCCGCTTTAACTTCTTCATTAACTGATCTATCGGCGCGCACGACTTTCTGTGCTGCCTGCCATTCTAAGCCTGCAGACTTCGCGACAGACTCTACAGAATCGCCAGCTTCAACCCGAGCTAACAAAGCTGTGCCCTGCTCTTCGATTGTCTGCTGAGCAATATCTCCACGAAGTTGTGCAGTGACATCAGCCTTAACTTCGGCAAATTCTTTTTGTCGTGCGGGAAGGTATTCGTGCAGCTTAATAACTACATAGCGGTCACCACCCAGGTCTAAGACTTCACTGGCGTACTTATCTTCGAGTACCTCTGGGCTAAAGGCTGCCTTAACCACTGCTGGAAAGGCAGTAACACCAGTGCCACCGGCGCGAGAAAATGGCTCGCTAATCTGAGCCTCTAAACCTAGGTCTGTAGCAACTTCAGCCAAGGTCTCTGAGTTAAAGCTCATTTCCTTTAACATCTCTAGTTTTTCGACAAGCAAATCACTTGAGGCTTCCTGCAACAACTCTTCCTCGATACGGGCGCTTTCAGCGGCTAATTCGAAGGTCTCCAGCTGTCGATCAAGTAGTTTGATAAAGTGGGTGCCTGCATCTGTTTCTACTGGTCCTGAAACCTGACCTACGTCCAGTGCTGCCAGCGCTGTCTCAAAGGCTTCTGGGAATGTGCTACCAGAGGTGAAACCAAGATCACCACCAGTATCGGCTGAGGCGAAATCGTCTGAGTATTCTTTCGCTAACGCAGCAAAGTCATTGCCCGCATCTAGCTTGGCCTGTATTTCTTGTATTGTTTCAGCACTGGGATCAGTAAGTAGCAAATGTGCTGCCTGGAGGCTATCTGCTGTATTAACAGTTTCAGCTTCCTGATCAAAACGTGCCTGAATTTGCTTTTCTGAGACGCTTTGCTCAGCCATCAGCATGGTCCCACTGAGTTCAATCGCTTCAACCCTTACCTCAACATCAGTCTGATACTGGGCTTTGGTCTGCTCATACTGATCAAGGATCTGCTGCTCAGAAATATTAAGCGCGTCGACAATAGGTGCCATCGGTAGCGTCAGGTAGTAGTAGTCTCTTGCTTGCTCTGTAAATTTGGCAAGGTTTTCTAATTCAGTCTGAGTTACAAAGTTGGTGTTCGACAAACCTTGAATCAGCTGCTGAATAATCATGTCTTCTTTAACCATCTCAACAAAGGTTGCGCTGGTGTATCCCTGGTTGCGGATCGCATACTGGAAGACTTCTTTATTGAACTGACCGCCTGACTGAAAACCTTGATTCGCCACAATGACTTCGCTTACGGCTTTAGATGACATATCAAAGCCCTGAGCGGCTGCTGACTGGGCAATAACTTTGCGGCCAATTAGCTGCTGCAGTACCTGGGGACGAATTAATTCATCATCGAGGATTGCGGGGTCTAAAGTTGGGTTTTCACGAAGAATACGCTGTCTCTCTGTCAAGAGTACCTGCTGAACACGGAGCGCACTGACTGTCTCATCATTAACAATCAAAGCTGCTTCGGCCCCTGTACCCGAAATAAATAATGAACCGGTTCCAGAGAAGGCGAAGATACCACCAATAATAACAACGATAACGGTGGCGATGCCACGCATGTTACTTCGAAAATTATCCAACATTTGTTTTATCCTGATAATTAAAAAGGCGCATCTAAGATGCGCCTTTTTAAGGTGAAGTCTCCAACCGGAGTTGAATTCTTCAGTAAATAACTTAGTTTACAGCGTCTTTTAGTGCTTTACCGGCTTTAAAGCTTGGCACGTTGGCAGCTTTAATTTGAATCTCAGCACCAGTCTGTGGGTTGCGACCAGCGCGTGCAGCGCGGTGCTTAACAGAGTAAGTACCAAAACCTACTAGTGACACCTGGTCACCATTTTTAAGAGCGCCAGTTACTGCATCTAGCGCAGAATCGAGAGCGCGGCCAGCAGAAGCTTTAGAAATGTCTGCACCAGCAGCGATTGCATCAATTAATTCAGATTTATTCACGGTATTCCCCTTTTTTTGGAATTGGTTAATCCTAGCAGTATTAAAAGGTCGCCTACACTATCTGGATGCTTTAAAACCCTAGCTATTAGCGCCTTCTACCCGAACTTTATACCAACAGCATGGAAGTCGGTCAAGCTTACTTTTTAAAAATACTGAATTAGTTATACGCTAGTGAGTACTTGGCCTAGCGCCCGACTCGCTATTTTTTTTTCCAACACTGGCCCGATTGAACTCTTCTTCGCTCAATGGAGTCGGCGATTCTTGTAGCGCAATATCTAAAACTTCATCAAGCCACTTTACAGGGCATATCTTAAGATCAGCTTTAATATTGTCCGGTATCTCCTTCAAATCACTAGCATTATCGTGGGGAATGATAACCGTCCGAATGCCTCCACGATGCGCTGCCAGTAGCTTTTCTTTGAGCCCGCCAATTTTTAGCACCTGCCCGCGCAGAGTAATTTCACCGGTCATTGCGACATCTGCTTTAACAGGAATTCCGGTCAAAACCGACACAATGGAGGTACACATGCCTACACCGGCAGATGGGCCGTCTTTTGGCGTCGCCCCTTCCGGAACATGGATGTGCAGATCATTTTCTTGGTGGAAATCCTTGCGAATGCCCAAACCCTTGGCACGGCTGCGCACAACAGTTAAAGCAGCCTGAATAGACTCCTGCATGACATCGCCCAGAGATCCGGTCTTAATAACTCGACCTTTGCCCGGGATCGCAGCGGCTTCGATGGTCAATAATTCACCACCCACCTGAGTCCATGCCAAACCGGTTACCTGGCCAATTTGGTTCTCTGCTTCGGCACGACCATAGTCGAACCGGCGAACACCTAACACGCCCTCTAGCTCAGCAACGCCTATAACGTCTTCTGAGCTCTTTTTGCTACGCACATGGTTAGTGACTGTTTTGCGGCATATCTTGGCTATATCGCGCTCTAAGCCCCTCACACCGGCCTCTCTGGTGTAGTAGCGGATGGTATCTTTGAGGGCATCCTCAGTAATGCCTAATTCTGCCTCTTTAAGGCCATTGGCCTTGCGCTGCTTCGGCACTAGATACTTCTCGGCAATCTGCACCTTCTCATCTTCGGTGTAACCGGGAATACGAATGACTTCCATACGGTCTAGAAGTGGGCCCGGAATATTCATTGAGTTGGCGGTACAGATAAACATCACTTCAGAAAGGTCGTAATCAACCTCTAAATAGTGATCGTTAAAGGTATGATTCTGCTCAGGATCAAGTACTTCGAGAAGCGCTGAGGCCGGATCGCCGCGCTGATCCATACCCATTTTATCTATCTCATCCAATAGAAACAGCGGGTTTTTAGCGCCTACTTTTGACAGTTTCTGAATCAACTTGCCCGGCATAGAGCCAATATAGGTTCGACGATGGCCACGTATCTCTGACTCATCACGGACACCACCCAGACTCATGCGGGCAAACTTTCTGCCCGTAGCTCTAGCGATAGACTCGCCAAGGGAGGTTTTACCCACACCTGGGGGGCCCACTAGACAGAGCACAGGCCCTTTCAATTTCTTAACTCGCTGCTGAACCGCCAAGAACTCAAGAATACGTTCCTTCACCTCTTCCAAGCCATGATGGTCTTCGTTGAGGGTTTTCTCGGCATTGTCTAAATTATGCTTAACTTTAGTTCGCTTGCTCCAGGGCACGCCAATCATACAGTCGATATAGTTACGCAGCACCGAGGCTTCTGCGGACATGGGCGACATCATCTTTAACTTGGCTAGCTCAGACTGGGCTTTTTCTAGCGCGTCTTTAGGCATGCCTGCTTCTTGGATTTTCTTATCTAGATGATCAAGCTCTGAAACACCTTCATCGATATCGCCAAGCTCCTTTTGAATGGCTTTCATCTGCTCATTCAAATAGTACTCACGCTGGCTTTTCTCCATCTGCTTTTTGACTCGACCGCGGATGCGCTGCTCGATTTGAAACAGGTCGATCTCCGCTTCCATAAGACCCATGAGATGCTCAAAACGCTCAGTTAAATCGGCGACCTCTAAAACCTCCTGCTTTTGCTCGAGGCTGAGTGTCATATGAGAGGCTATGGTATCTGCTAGACGGTTGGCCGCTTCAATCCCGCTTACCGTGGTAATTACCTCGGAGGGGATTTTCTTACTTAGATTGACGTACTGCTCGAAGAGCGACAGGGTTGAGCGTGTGACAGCATCGGCTTCAGTATCTTCCAACGCTTCCTCAACAAGCTCGACAATACAGGTCTGCATGTAGGCTTCGCCCTCATGGGGCTCTACGAGACTGACCCGCCCGGTACCCTCGACTAGCACTTTTAGGGTGCCATCAGGGAGTTTGAGCATCTGTAATATGGTGGCAAAGGTTCCCACCTCATAAACATCTTCTATGCCGGGGTTGTCTTCTGAGGGGTTTCTCTGAGCAACAAGAATGATCTGCTTGTCTAGCTCCATGGCCGCTTCAAGTGCAACGATAGATTTTTCTCTACCGACAAATAATGGCACCACCATATGGGGATAAACCACAACATCCCGCAGGGGCAAAAGTGGATAGATAATCTTGTCAGCGTCAGTCTTCTTGGAACCCATTGTTACCTCTAACTTTAAATTTTATTGTGGCGCCCTAATCGCTAATAATAGGTGCTTCTAAATGCACCTAGGTGTAAATAGGGGCAGATACGTGCAGCTAAATCGGGACCACTTGATTGGAGCATTTTGCTTCTCAGCTTTTTATATTGGGTCTAGCAGGGTAATTACAACTGCTGGCGCTATAAAATAGGCCTTTTTTAGGGAAAAAATAAGACTGGGAGCTCACAGTATCATTACACAAGACAAAAAAAAGGCGGCTTGCGCCGCCCCTTCTTAAGCCTCGTCTGAGGCTGCTTTCTTGGTATCCTGCTGTTCGTGGACTAGCAGAGGCTCATTCTCACCATTGATGACCGAGGCGTCGACAACCACTTTAACCACGTCTGGCTCGGAAGGAATACGATACATAGTATCCAGTAATATTGTCTCTAAAATCGATCGCAACCCTCGCGCTCCCGTTTTACGCTCAATTGCTTTGTCAGCAATGGCGTCTAGGGCATCACGGCGCAAGTCCAGCTCAACACCTTCCATATCAAACAACGTTTGATACTGCTTAAACAGTGCGTTTTTAGGCTCAATAAGAATATTAACTAAAGCGTCACGATCCAGCTCTTGCAGGGTTGCAACTACCGGTAGGCGACCAATAAATTCAGGGATTAAGCCATAGCCGATCAGGTCACTTGGCTCACAGTCTAGGAGGGTTTCACCAATGGACTTCTGACTGTCTTTGCTGTTTACCTCGGCGCTAAAGCCAATACCGCCCTTCTCAGAACGATCTCGGATAACTTTCTCTAGGCCAGCAAAGGCACCACCACAGATAAACAGGATGTTAGACGTATCTACCTGCAAAAACTCTTGCTGGGGATGTTTTCTTCCACCTTGAGGCGGCACGGATGCAACCGTTCCTTCAATAAGTTTGAGGAGCGCCTGCTGCACGCCTTCGCCAGAGACATCTCTAGTGATAGACGGGTTATCGGATTTGCGAGAAATCTTGTCGATCTCGTCGATATAAACAATACCGCGCTGGGCTTTGTCTACATCGTAATCACATTTCTGCAGAAGCTTCTGGATAATGTTTTCGACATCTTCACCTACATAGCCAGCTTCTGTCAGCGTAGTGGCATCGGCAATGGTGAAGGGTACGTCAAGCATGCGAGCAAGAGTTTCAGCTAATAGTGTTTTGCCGCTACCAGTGGGACCGATTAAGAGGATGTTGCTCTTACCCAGCTCTACATCGGATTTTTCTGCACCGGTCTGTTCGCTGACTTGCAATCGCTTGTAATGGTTATAAACGGCAACAGACAGAATGCGCTTGGCACGCTCTTGGCCGATAACATACTCGTCGAGCATGCCTTTAATTTCGGTAGGTACTGGAAGTTTGTCGGGGGCGCTATCGGCCTCAACAACCTGAGTTTCTTCGGAGATTATGTCATTACAGAGATCGACGCACTCATCGCAGATGTAAACCGATGGTCCGGCAATCAGTCGACGAACTTCGTTCTGATTTTTACCGCAAAAGGAGCAGAAAAGTAGCTTTCCGCCATCGCCTAAGGTGTCACCATCACTCATTTCTTTCTCCTACAAATGCAACAAAGTCCATTACAAACAATAACTTAACAACATCAACTAACAATTTAAGTTAAAAGACTAACGTCTCTAACCTCTTTTGTCCAGAACCTCATCAATCAGGCCGTAGTCCTTCGACTCTTCGGCGCTCATAAAGTTATCGCGCTCCGTGTCTTCGGTGACCTTTTCTACCGATTGACCGGTATGTTTAGCCATCAATGCATTGAGGCGAGCTTTGATCTTTAAAATTTCTTGGGACTGAATGTGAATATCAGTGGCCTGACCCTGAGCACCGCCGCTAGGCTGGTGGATCATGGTGCGTGAATTAGGTAAGCAGTAACGCTTGCCCTCGGCTCCTGCAGCAAGCAGAAAGGCGCCCATAGAAGCGGCCTGACCTATACACATGGTGCTGACGTTGGGCTTGATAAACTGCATGGTGTCGTAAATAGACATACCGGCAGTGACAGAACCACCGGGAGAATTGATATAAAGATGGATGTCTTTGTCTGGATTTTCAGACTCTAGGAATAGCAT
Source organism: gamma proteobacterium HTCC2207 (assembly GCA_905182265.1). GTDB lineage: Bacteria > Pseudomonadota > Gammaproteobacteria > Pseudomonadales > Porticoccaceae > HTCC2207. Next base: position 22,725 of record CAJJAO010000026.1, read on the forward strand.
CTGGGCCACAATCAAATTAGCCATATGATCTTCGACTTGTCCAACAAGAAAGATAACTCTCTCTTTTAAAAGTCTTGAGTAGATATCGTAGGCTCTCTCGCCTCTCGAAGTCTGCTCAACAACCATTGGCACTAAGCCACTGGCTTCCACATCTGGAATACCGTTAAAACTTGTTGGGTGTTGAAAATTCATCGCGTCCTCGCTTTTATGATTGCTAAATGAAGGGTCATGCTAGCCTCTAAACAACAGCCTGTATACGCGGGCAGCGGGCAAGCCGGATTGACCAGCTTGCCAAACAGTCAAACTTAGGCTTCAGAACCTGGTTCTGGGTCGGGCTTAACTGCGTCTTCGTAAGATAATGTCTCGTCTTTAACTTTGGCTTTGGAAAGCACCAGCTCAGTAACCTGATCTTCCAGAACCACCGCTTCAACAGAACTCAGTAGCTCAGGCTTGCTGTAATAATAGTCTACAACTTCCTGTGGCTGCTCATAAGTTGAGGCAATTTCGTCAACACGGGCGCGAACACTTTCTTCGTTGGGTGTCAGTTCTTCAACCTTGACGACTTCAGAGACGATCACACCCAATGCAGCACGGCGCTCAGCTTTCTCTTTAAACATCTCGTCAGGCAGCATGTTCAGGTCGATCTGCTGACCGCCACCAAACTGCTGAACCATCTGCTGCTTCAGCTGAGTAATCTCATTGCCGACTAAGGCTGCAGGAACGTCAACTTTATTGAGGGTAAACAACTGATCCATTACACGGTTTTTAACTTTGGTACGCAGGGCATTCAGAAGCTCGCGCTCCATGTTGGCCTGAATATCTTCGCGGAATTTCTCTTCGCCGCCAGCGTCAACACCGTACAACTTAAAGAATTCATCGTTCATCTCTGGCATCTGCTTGGCAGATACTGAGTTCACCTTAACAGCGAACTGAACGGCTTTACCTTTAAGCTCTTCGGAATGGTAATCTTTTGGGAATTTTAGTTTGAGAACGAGATCATCACCAGCGCTGGCGCCGATCAAACCGTCTTCGAACCCTGGGATCATGCTGTTAGAACCCAACACTAGATCCTGAGCCTCTGCACTGCCACCAGCAAACTCTTCTTTCTTCTGAGTACCTACAAAGTCAATATTGACCTGGTCACTATGTTCCGCTGCGCGCTCAACCACATCAAAGGTAGCCTGCTGATTACGCAGAACCTCGATCATCTTGGCGACGTCATCTGCAGAGATATCGGAAACAGGACGAGTTACCTTAACCTTGCTCAGGTCAGCTAGCTTTACTTCAGGATAGACTTCGAAAATAGCCAAGTACTCAAGATTCTGGCCTTCGGCTTCTTTAATATCATCGATGCGAGGCTGACCAACAGGACGTAGCTCTTCCTGCTGAATAGCTTCATAGAAGCTTGAGTTGACGATTTCGCCAATCACTTCCTGTCGAACGCCGGCGCCGTACTGCTGCTTGACAACCTTTAGAGGTACCTTTCCTTTACGAAAGCCTTTGATGCTTACGGTCTTAGTGGCTTTCTGTAAACGACCAGTGACTTCTTGATCAATTTTGTCAGCAGGAACAGCAATCTTAAGCTGACGCTCAAGGCCTTTGCTCGACTCGATAGAAACCTGCATGGGTTATCCTCTTGAAATACATAAATAATGGTGCGAGTGGAGAGACTCGAACTCTCACATCCTAAGACACTAGAACCTAAATCTAGCGCGTCTACCAATTCCGCCACACTCGCTTAAACTTGTTTTCTTGGACTTAAATAACGTCTGGGGGCTGCACGTCGCAGTTTCCGTAATCAGACCTAGCCAAAAAGGGCGGCAAGTTTGCCACAGCACCTTTAGATCGGCAACTACTTCAGTACTGTTTAGGCTTCTATTTTAGCTCTAATTTAGCTGAAAGTGGCGATACGGCCAGCTGAGCTAAAAAACCGAGACAAAAAAGGCAAAAAAAAGAAGTTGGGAAGCCCCCGCTAACTTGATCTATGCTTTTAACGCGAAACCTTAAAATAACTTGGTTAGGAGCTAAAATATGAAACACAGTGAAAAACTACTCTTTGCAATACTAATAAGCTTGGGCCTAAGCGCCTGTGATAGTAATGAACCTACTGTTACCGATGCACCGGCCGCTATTGAAGCAACTGCATCTGATGCTATGGACGCAACCGAAGAAGCTGCAGATGAGGCTATGGGAGCCATTGATGATGCTGTGGACGCTATGGGCGACATGGCTGACGACGCAATGGATGATGCCGCAGACGCATTGGATGAGATTACGTCAGAGTAAAACCTCAAGTATTATCTGTAGACATAAAAAAACCCCAGCTAAATGCTGGGGTTTTTTTGCTTTAGATATAGCTAACTGACAACTTACATTACATAAAAAGTTAAATAGCTAATCCATGCTGCAAATCTAAACAGCAACCTTGCGGCGACGTAGACCGGTCAAGCCAAGCAACGCAGATCCAAACAACCATACGGCTGCAGGAATTGGCACAGCGTTTATACCAGCAACATAAAGAGCGTCATGAGAAGTAGTGCCTATTTTACCCATGTAATCGGTATAATACGCGCTCATTGAGCCAAAGACGGCCAGCCGGGTCAATTCAAAACCTAGCGTGATTTTACCACCTAGAGTACTTAATAGCTTAAAGCCACCATCAGCCCCAGCAGCATCACTCCAAATCAGCACATCAATTCCGTCATACGCTTGGGCATGCCCACTCCCAACGCCGATATTAATCCCGATGTCCGAGATTATTTTGCTGACACCAAAAACAAATCCAAGTACTTCGTTCTCTTGTAGATTGTCATCAGAACCGGCAGCAATCCCGCCAGAGGTAAAACACTTATTAACACCCGCAGTTCCAGCGTTGTTCACTGAACCTCGACATACACCCAGACCAGAGTCAGGACCCGCATCCAGATATGCGTAGGCACCCACTACTGAGGGATCGACACCTGGGCCACCGTCAACCAAGAGACCACCATAGACATTCAGATCAACGAAGTTCAGTGGTTGCCCACCGCGCTCATTATTATCAGCGTCAAAGTCATAAGTATAAGATGCGGCCATTGAAAGACTAGCCATTGATAACACAACTACACCTGCAAGTGACTGCAGTAATTTTGAAAGATTCCTATTCATGATCAAACTCCTAAAAAAACTCCTAAAACTAACTAAACGCGCATGCAAAACGCGACCATTTCCATATTTTGAGTACAAAACTAAACTACTTAACAGGTAAAGGTAAAAGTAGTTCTCATTTTTGCCATTGTCAAAAAATAAAACTGGATTTTTCGAATTTTTATGTCAAAGGAATCAATAACTTAGGAGATTTTACTCAGATATTTCTATGGGCTTTAGAATAACTAAAAAGTTTACTGTTTTGAAAACAACAGCTTAGCTGTTATTCCTAATAAATAGTTTAACTGCGCATTGGGACACTTCTTCTATTTGCGCTGCATCTGTATAAATTCCATCGATAAGCAGCTTAGCTATGCCATGTACCGTCCCCCAAATCACCTGAGACGTTCTAAGGGCATTATCACCACTAATCAGCCCTGCTTCTTGCCAACTGCGCACCATCTCCACCTGATGCTGGAAACAGGGATAGGCAACGTCCCTTAACTCTTGGGTGCTATTTGCTTGCTTCCATATGCTACGACCGAACATCAGCTCGTATTCCTCGGGATTATCTGCAGCAAATCGTACATAGCCACAGATATATTCCTCAAACTTCTGTTCCTGAGTCATCAATGTATCATCGAAGGTATCTACTGCAGACTGGTGTCGACGGCGAAAACCCTGAGCAGCAATAGCACAGAGCAGATCGTTTTTCCCCGAAAAGTGATGGTAGGGCGCGGTGCGAGATACCCCTGCCCGCTCGGCCAATTTGCGCAGAGAAAGATTTTCAATACCCGCCTCGGCGATTATTGACTTCGCAGCGACTAATAAAGCTTGGCGTAGGTCGCCGTGGTGATAGCTTTGGCGGGCAATTTCGATAATATTGGTTTGGCTCATGGGGGCAATGTAACAACACATCTTGACAGTGTCAAAATAGCAGCTTAACCTCCTCCTATCTATAAAGGGAATTGGGCTTACTTATTGCCAAGGCCTGTCGAATCCCAGTGATTTCGATCCATAATAACGAGGCGTCCAGTGAAATTTGCAGACTTCCCCAAACTGAAAGCATTTAAGGTAGCTGTCGACGAGAACCATGTCGCCGAGATCAGCCTTAATCGTCCGGAAGCGATTAATACCATGAACGACGATTTCTGGGCTGAACTGCCAGAGATTATCGAGGCGCTGGACACAGACGGAACAGTCAGAGTTGTTATCCTGTCTTCACAGGGCAAGCATTTTACGGCGGGGATGGACCTCGGTGCCTTTAACAATTTAGGTGGCGACCCCAATCATGAAACCGCGCGAGCCGCAGAAAAGTCACGGCGCTGGATTCTGAGCCTACAGGCTACTTTTACAGCACTTGAAAATGCCCGCATGCCCGTGATCTCTGCGATTCAAGGCGCCTGCATTGGCGGCGGTGTCGATATGATCTGCGCAACAGATATGCGCTTTTGTACGAGCAATGCCTACTTCAATATTAAAGAGACAGCCCTTGGCATTACCGCTGATGTCGGCACATTGCAGCGTATACAGCATGTGATGCCCAGCGGCTTGGCCCGAGAACTCGCCTACAGCAGCCGTAACATGGACGCGCTAGAGGCGCAGTCCTGCGGATTTGTGAACAAGGTTTATGCCGACCAAGAAGAAATGCTCACCGCCGTGCGCGCACTTGCCACTGACATTGCTAGCCATAGCCCACTGGCCGTTCACGGAACCAAAACTATGCTTAATTACAGCCGCGACCATTCAGTACAGGATAGCCTTAACCACATGGCCACCTGGCAAGCTGGTATGTTGCAGGCAACAGATACCCGTGAAGCAATGCATGCCAATAAAGAAAAGCGCGACCCCAAATTCGATAATTTACTGCCTTAAATCATAAAAATACTTATAAAGTTTTAGAGAGGAATCTATGTCACACGAACAGTACCCCCACATGCTCGCCCCCTTGGATCTTGGTTTTACCACATTAAAAAACCGTGTCTTAATGGGTTCAATGCACACCGGTCTCGAAGAAGTAGCCGACGGCCACGAGCGCATGGCGGCCTATTTTGGTGAGCGAGCCAAAGGTGGTGTTGGCCTTATCGTGACTGGCGGCATTGGCCCCAACACCGAGGGTGGCACCCACCCCAACACTAAGAAATTAGTGACAGAAGAAGATATAGCAGGCCACAAACAGATCACCGATGCCGTGCACGAGCACGACGGTAAAATCTGTATGCAGATTCTGCACACCGGCCGCTATGCTTACTCCCCAGACCAAGTAGCACCCTCGGCAATTAAATCGCCTATTAACCCTTTTACACCTCGGGCTCTCACAGATGAAGAGGTCTATAAGCAGATTGATGATTTCGTTTTCACCTCTGTGCAGGCTCAGAAAGCTGGTTATGACGGCGTTGAAATTATGGGCTCGGAAGGTTATTTCCTGAATCAATTTATCGCTGCACGTACCAACCAGCGCGAAGATGACTGGGGTGGCAGTTACGAAAACCGTATTCGTCTGCCCATTGAAGTTGTGCGCAGAGTTCGCGAAGCAGTTGGCGAGCACTTTATTATTATTTTCCGTCTATCAATGCTTGATCTGGTTGATGGCGGCAGCACCGCTGAAGAAGTTATCCAGCTCGGCAAAGCAGTAGAGACTGCTGGTGCCACTATTATTAACACCGGTATCGGCTGGCACGAAGCACAGATCCCTACCATTGCCACCAAAGTGCCCCGCGCCGCCTTTACCTGGGTGACGGCTCGCTTTAGAAAAGAGCTCTCGGTTCCGGTGATTACCTCTAATCGTATCAATACGCCAGAAGTCGCCGAAGAAGTACTGGCTCGCGGCGACGCTGACATGGTTTCTATGGCCCGCCCTTTCTTGGCAGACCCGGAATTTGTTCTCAAGGCCCAAGAAAATCGCGCCGATGAAATTAATACCTGCATCGGCTGCAACCAGGCCTGCCTCGACCATGTATTTAGTGGATTAATGACCAGCTGCCTAGTTAACCCTCGCGCCTGTCACGAAACGGAATTGCATATTGTAGCGACGACTAACAGTAAAAAAATCGCTGTTGTAGGTGCAGGCCCTGCTGGTCTGTCGGCTGCGACTACCGCCGCTTCTCGAGGTCATCAGGTGACATTGTTTGATTCCGCAGGCGAAATTGGCGGTCAGTTTAATATCGCCAAGCAGATTCCTGGCAAAGAAGAGTTTTTTGAAACATTACGTTATTACGGTAAGCAGATTGAAATCACCGGCGTCGACCTGCAGCTGAACTCTCGCGTTACCGCAGAGCAACTTAACAACGGCGGCTTCGACGAGGTCATTATTGCGACTGGCATTAGCCCAAGACTGCCAGACATCAAGGGTATTGATCACCCTAAAGTGATGAACTATCTCGATGTTATTGGTGCCAAGAAGCCTGTAGGTAACAAGGTTGCCATTATCGGTGCTGGCGGTATCGGCTTTGATACAGCGGAATACCTTACTCACAGTGGCGAAGCGACTAGCCAAAATATCCCGGCCTTTATGAAAGAATGGGGTATCGACATGACGTTTGGTTCACGCTCTGGTACCGAAGGTATTGTGGCTGAGCCTACGCCGTCGCCAAGAGAAGTATTCTTACTGCAACGCAAAACCTCTAAGGTGGGCAAAGGCCTGGGCAAAACAACCGGCTGGATACACCGTGCTGGCCTTGCAATGAAAGGCGTGCGCATGATGCCCGGCTGTGACTACAGCCATATTGACGATGAAGGTCTGCATATCACTGTCAATGACGAGCCTAAGGTTCTTCCAGTTGACAGCATTATTATCTGCGCTGGTCAGGACCCATTGCGTGAATTAGTGGATGGCCTAAACGTGCCTCACCATCTGATTGGCGGTGCCGATGTTGCCGGTGAGCTAGACGCGAAAAGCGCCATCAATCAAGGAACAAGACTTGCTGCGGCCATGTAATAAAGGCTTTATTTAAAACAGTAATATACCTGACTACGCATACCAGCTATTTTCCTCTTAAATAGCTGGTATGCCAGTCGATTAATTGTCGTAAAACCCTTGCAACCTCGGGGCAATCCGACCATCATTGCCGCCTGATTCCAGTCGACTACCTAATAAGAATTCCATGTCTGATACAAATTTTAGCAAGCTAGACTTTCGCAATGCTCTGGGCAGTTTTGCCACTGGTGTCACCGTGATTACGGCACTGGGCAAAAGCGGCCAAAAGATCGGCATGACCGTTAACAGTTTTAACTCTGTGTCTCTAGACCCAGCACTGGTGCTGTGGAGTATTGGTCGTGATTCAAACTGCTTTGACGACTTTATGGCGGCGCAAGCTTATGCAATTCATGTGTTAGCCGATGATCAGCAGGATCTGTCTAATCGTTTTGCCAAGACAGGAGCGGATAGATTCGAGGGTCTGGACATCTCAGAGGGACTCTCTGGTGTTCCCCTACTCAGCCATTACAGTGCCTGTTTTCAGTGTACCGTTGCTAACCAGTACGATGGTGGCGACCATGTAATTATTGTGGGTAAGGTACTTGAGTTTGTCGACAATGGCCTTAAGCCACTGATCTTTCATCGCGGCGGCTATGGTCTCTAGATAAAAAGGGGTTTATAGATAGAAAGGCGTCTTTAGATAGAAAGGGCTCTCTAGATAGAAAGCGGGCTATAGATCAAAAGTGCTCTTTAGACAGAGAGCAGACTCTAAGTTAAAGCGAAGCAACAATCTCTGCCACACCCAAAACATCAGCATACTTAGCATTTAAATCAAATAGATTAGCAGCATGGGCCTCGGCATTGCGATCGCCGACGGCTTCTTTGGCAACAACTACCTGATAATTATTCTGCAAACCATCTACTGCTGTGGCTCGAACACAGCCGCTCGTCGTCAAGCCTGTGACAACCAATGAATCTACCGCCATTGCCCTGAGTTGATGATCTAAGTCAGTCTTATGGAAGGCACTAGCCCATTGCTTCTCTATTAGGGGCTCTGTGGGCAAACGGCCCATTTTTGCATCTAGTTCGACCCAATGAGAGCCTGGCTCTAAGACATTGAGTGCCGGTACTTTAGTGCGGAATACAGTAGCTTGCTGGTCGTTGTGATAAACCACGGTGGTAAAAAAGATCGGTAGGCCTTTATCTCTAAAGGCACTCAATAATTCACGATTGGCAGCCACTACCTCTGGGCAATCAGTCCCTAGGGGACAGCTGGGGTCAGTAAACCCATTGATCATATCAACCACAATAAGAGCCGGGCGATTGCCTAACCCTAAAGTACTGTGTTGAAGAGTACCGGGTTGAAGAGCACTGTGTTGAGGAGTACCGGGTTGAAGAGCACCCCCTTGAAGATTATTTTCTGCCATTAGCCTGACTCTTTTTTTTAATCATAAAAAAACGGGCTGTGCTTTCAACAATAAGAAGCACAGCCCGCAGTTTATACTACGCTATCTCTAAAACACTCGCTTTAGAAACGGTAGTTAAAGTCCACACCGTAAGAATCCTGAGAACCCGGGTGAATAAATGAACCACCAAACTCTGGTGCTGGAATCACTTCTTCCAGATAGGTCTCATCAGTAATATTGCGACCCCAGAACGTCAGACCCCAATTTTCACTATCAAAGGACACTCGTGCATTTAGCGTTGAGTAAGCATCTCGCGTCGCTTTACTAAAGTTCTGCGTGATGGGCACACCTGGGTAGAATACCTGCCAGATTGTAGGTGTCTCTTCACCCTGCAAGCTGTGGAAGGCCATCTCACCAACATGCTGCCAATCTAAACGAGCAGTCATTTCAATACCATCAGCAACAGACATTTCAAACTGTGTACCTAGGTTAAAGGTACGATCTGGTGCCTGAGGAGCATCATTGCCCTCGGTCATTGGACGGTGGGTGTTGCGAACGATTTCACTGCTGAGGAAACCAGCACCACCAAACACAGAGAGGTTCTCAGTGACGACAGCATGGAAGTCCATCTCGAAACCCTGAATTTCCAACTCTTCAATGGTGGTTACCACACGCATCAAGCCAAATGGTCCAGCATAGAATTCGAAGAACTGGTTGTCTTCAACTTCGGTTTGAAATATCGATGCATTCAGACGCAGACGATTGTCGAAAAATTCCATCTTGCTACCCAGCTCAAAGCTAGTAGAGACTTCTTTGTCGTATTCGTCTTTAACCGATAGCTTCGCATCGACCAGAGCACCTGGGTTGGTACCATCGCCGTTATCGTTATACCAAAGGTCAATTAATGCCTCACTACCAATGGAGTTAAAACCACCACTACGGAAGCCAACACCCCAGCTGGCGTAGACATTAATGTCATCGGCAGCATTCCAACTCCAAGTTACCTTAGGCTGAAACTGGTTGAAGGTCGCATTACGATCTGGCACACCATTTGGGTTGGCGACAAAGGCTGGATTAATCGGAGCAGTACCAGCATTAACGCTAAGCCCAGAAGCAGCAACATTTGGCACCTGGTTGTGTACATCACGCTCTTCGCGATCATAGCGAGCCGCAAACGATAGCTCCATATCATCATTCAGATCAAACTCGACCTGACCAAAGATAGCCATCACGGAAGTGTCGAACTTGTCGTTAAACATCAGATCCGTTGGGTTGGGTCCAGTGGCAGGAACATAGGCCTGGCGTAGGAAACCATTGCCTGTATCAGCACCGTAGGCAACAACCACATCACGCTCAATATCGGCCACGTAGGCACCGGCAATCCAGCTCACGTCAGCATCGGCTTCTGAAGTCAGACGAATTTCTAAGCTAGTATCTGACTGATTGCGCTCCTGATACTGGTAACCATCACAGGAAGTCGGCGTATAGGGCCCGTAAATACCGGTGAAATCTGGCGCTGCGCCTCCAGCTCCTGGGAATACGCCAAAGGGACCAAAGAAACCGCCAAATAGATCATCACGGCCTGCACCACCCATTGATGTGGGCAAGTTATTTAGGGTTGCACGGTCCGTCTGACAGGCAGGAGTAACTTCATAGCCATAGAACGTGGCACTGGTGCCGTCGGACAGGAGGTACTCTTCTAGATCGCTGTAGCTAAAGATTGCGCTGATATCAAAATCATCGCGATCCCAGTCTGCTTTAATCGAGAATTCAGTAGTTTCCTGCTCATTTTCTCCGGGTACATTGTTAGAGAAAATAAACTCGTGATCATTCACGTCCTTAAAGAAAGTTGGCCCAAGACCAAAGCCTTCGGCAAACATAGGAATGGCAAATACGGCATTAAAGTTAATGGCACCGCCACTCACTTCACTCATGCCTGCGCGCATGTCCAGAGACAGCTCTTCGCTGACATCCCAAATCAGGCGACCGCGAATAGTAGTGTCTTCGACAAAATCGACGGAATTAGCACCAGTGTATGCGTTGCTATAGTGGCCATCAGTTTCCCGGCGGCTAACACTAACACGACCAAGAACGCCGTCACTCAAACCACCGCTTAACGTCAAGCTGGCACTTGTAGAGCCGTTGTTACCAGCACCTACTTTTACCTTGCCTTCAAACTCTTCGTCGGGACGATTGGTGGTAACCAAAATGGCACCAGCTACAGCGTTACGACCATAAAGTGCACCCTGAGGACCTTTAAGTACTTCAATCTGACTGACATCCATCAGCTCTTCGTTAAAGCCATTCGGGTTAGTCACCAGAACACCATCGACTACATAGGCAAAGGTGGATTCGGCATCACGGGTTGAAACAATACCGCGAATACTGACCTGGGTGTCACCGATGTTGGCTGAGTTAACCATGGTCACGTTGGGCATAAGGCCAATGAAGTCTGCCGGACGTTCAATACCAGCACTCTCAATTTGAGAGGCGGTAAATGCTGTGACGGCGATGGGTACTTCCTGGAGATTTTCTGCACGCTTACGCGCAGAGACTACAATCTCCTCAATAGCTATCTCGGCGAATGAGGCGGTACTGACGCTTGCCATTATCGCAACTACAATTGCTTTTTTTACATAGGTTATGTTCATACTATCTCCCCAAATCAATTTTAATGATTTTTAAACAATGAATTTCTGCTACTTTTCTACTTTTTTTTAGCTTCTACGTTTAAATGTTACGTTGCTGCATGTGTCTTTTTATATTTTTTAGCCTCTACCTTTACTCTTAACTAGCACCAATAAAAGTCGGCTTAACCGGCGCTGGTAAATGGGTTTCTGCTTCGCAGCGACTGCGAATATCTTCGAGGTCACCACCAAAGTTGAATAGCGCCTCGTCAGTACCTCGGGCCGCAACTAGTTCTGCACGAAGCTTTTCGGTGGCTGCTTTATCAATGGAGCCAATCGAGCCAATGGAGCCAATCGCGCCAAGGCCACCATCTGCTGCAATCACTACACCGTAGCGCCGAGCACCTTCAACTGTCACAAGCCTACGTGCCACATCTTGCAGCACCAACTCGGGATCTCGGGCAAAGGGATCACCCCAGCCACCGCCACCCCAGGTATTAAAATAGAGCACGTCACCAGTTTTAACTTTGATGCCCTCGACTTTGGCCGGCAGCCATTCTTCGGTACCGTCGGCACGAACTAATTTCTTAGTTGAGCGCAGTCCAGTCTCACCCCCGAGTACACCCCAGGGATAGGTCAGCCAGCGGTCATCGTGAATACCAATATCGCCGTCGCAGAGGAAGCAGTAAGCAACACTTAAGCCATTGCCGCCACGGTGTAAACCTGCGCCACCGGAATCTGGAATCGTCTCGTAACGCTCGATGCGCAATGGGAAATAGGACTCAATAAATTCGTTGGGTACGTTGGTAAATCCTGGCCATAGACTATGACCATCCGGGCCATCACCCACTGGGCGACCGGGCACACCACCAAAACCGATTTGGAATAGCTGGAACCACTCATTACCTTTTCCTTCACGGCTATCGTAACCGGAGAAAAATAGGTGTGGCGAATCAGAGAAGCCTGCCGCATTGAGCATCATCTCTGGCGCGCCCATACCCAGCAGAGCACCGAGTACATCAAAGATGCGACCCAGAGCATGAGTTCTGCCCGACAGTGCAGCTGGGTAGTTGGGTTTTAGAAGAGTACCCTGGGGAATGCGGACATCCACTAGGTCATAGAAGCCATCGTTAAACACGATCTGCGGATCCACCACGTTAATGGTGAACGAGCCGAAAAACATTTTGAACATATCTTCATTAAGGAAAAAATTCACCGAACTCTGAGCCTGGGGATCTGTACCGGCAAAATCAAAAATTGCCTTCTCGCCCTCACGCCACATGGTGCACTTAATTTTATAGGGACCCATGCCCATGCCGTCATCGCAAATATAGTCTTCAAACTCGCGAGGCTCTTCTGGGATAAACATGCCAATAATATGTTTCATGGCGTCATAATTACGCTGCAACATAATGTCCATGGTCGAGAACAGTACATCGTCACCAAAGCGCACAGCCAATTCTACGCAGCGCTTGGAGGCCGTATTACAGGCGGCAACCAAGGCATTTAAGTCAAAACGGTTCCACTGCGGGGTGCGCACATTGTGCAAAATCAGTTCCAGCAGATCGCTCTGCAACACACCTTTCTTATACAGCTTAGTAGGTGGAATACGAATACCTTCTTGGTAGATGGTCGTCGCCTGAATAGGGATGGACCCTGGCACCATACCGCCGTTATCTGACATATGGCCAAACATTGCCGACCAAGCTATATGGCGGCCATCTTTAAACACCGGCACCAAAACCACCCAATCGGGTAAGTGAGAAACCGCGGCATTACACATATAGGGATCATTGGTGAGAATAATATCCCCCTCTTCAATCTCTTCGTCATAGGCTTCTAAAAAAGGCCCGATAAATGAACCGAACTGGCCCACCACCATCTTGCCGTCTTTGTTGGCGATCATTGGGAAGCAGTCACCCTGCTCTCGAATGCCGGGTGACATGGCGGTTCTAAACAGTACTGCGTCCATTTCCTCCCGCGCGTTGCGAAGAGCATTTTCAATAATATCGACTGTTACGCCATCAACTTCAATACGCTTCAGGGGATCATGGTTAGTTTCTAATAGTCTTGCGGTCATGATTATTTACTCCCCTTTTTATTTAAAGAGTGCGTGGCTGACGCGCCTGGATTAATAAGTAAATTGCCGACCTTATCGACAGTGGCAACATAGCCTGGTAGCACGACGGTGGTGGAATCCATCTCGCCAACAATTGCTGGGCCCGGAACCTCCAACCCAGTACTTAGTTTGTTGCGATCGTAGATAGTAGTGTCGTACCAATCACCTTCGTAATAGAAGCGGCTATTGATGATTTTGCATTCTTCTAGGCTCATACCGGTCTGGCCGATTTTACGCTCGGCAATTGCTTTGGCTTTTGCCTTGGCAACCGCACGAATCATTAATATCTCGTGGCCATCGTCTAATTTGAAGGTAAACAGTTGCTCATGCTCGGCATCAAACTGGCCTGTTAATAACGCAACGCCCTTCTCTTTAAGCTCGGCTTCGGTAAAGTCGATAGTGATTTGGAAAGCTTGCCCGGCATAACGCAGATCAGCCTGATAAGAAATCTCATGCTCTGACGCAGGAATATTGTCCTTTAACAGCGCATTGCCCGCTCGCACCTGTAACTCAGCCAGATCAGCAATCAGCTGAGCATCGGTGAGGTCACTAGCCATAGTGAGATAGGTGCGTGCCGCTTCGTCCTGTACCTGAGTGGTGGCATCACCATAGGCGCAGAGAACACCTGGGCCCGGGGGAATAATTACTGGCCAAGCATCGGTCAAAATACCCAGAGCGTTGGCATGCAGTGGTCCTGCACCCCCAAAGCCAACAAGGGCAAAGTCTCGTGGATCGTAACCCTGCTCAACAGACACCAAACGTAGTGCACCAAACATGCCTTCGTTTACAATTTTAATAATGCCTTCTGCGGCGGCCATAAGGTCAATACCCATGGCATCGGCCACCGACTGCACAGCGGCAACTGAGGCTTCGCGATTAATCTCCATCTTGCCACCCAGCTGCACATCCGAGGGCAGATAGCCCAGCACAACATTGGCATCACACACGGTAGGCAGCTCGCCACCTTTCATGTAGCAAGCGGGACCAGGTACTGCACCGGCAGACTCTGGGCCTACGCGCAATGCTTTGGTTAACTCGGGAACAAAGGCAATAGAACCGCCACCGGCACCAACGGTACGCACATCCACTGAGGGAGCGCGAACACGCACATCGGCAACAATGGTCTCGCGACGAACTCGGGCACGGGAGTTTTGGATCAGGGCCACATCGGTGGAGGTGCCACCCATGTCGCAGGTCAAAATATTGTCATATCCCGCACGGCTGCAGAAGTAGATCGCTCCAGATACGCCACCAGCAGGGCCAGACATCAGCATATTCACTGGTGACTCTGCAGAGGCTCGCGCTGAGGCCAGACCACCGTCGGAACGCAAAATAGACAGCTGAGTATCCGGGCCCATTTTTTCGTCTAGCGCCGCCTGCAAGTTACTCACATAGCTGGCCACTTCAGGGCGAACATAGGAATTTACAACGGTTGTTTCGGTACGCTCGTATTCCTGCATCTCTGGCACTACGTCGCTGGAGATAGAAATAGGCGTATCGGTAAAAATTTCTGCGGCAATTTCGCTGGCCCGCTGTTCATGAGCGCCATTGATATAGGCATTGATAAAGCAGATGGTTAAGGCTTCCACCTCACCCGTAGCCTGTAATCGCTTAAGGTCCACGCGGAGTTGGTCTTCATCCAAACCTCTTACCACGTCACCATCGGCGCTCATGCGTTCATGGGCACCAATGGTCAATTCGAGAGGGGCTAATAAGGGTTTTTTAACAAAACTGACCCAGCCACCCAGTCCACCCGGGCAAAAAGATCGCGCTACCTGCAAAGTATCTTCATAACCTGCAGTGGTCACCAGACCTACCTTTGCACCACGGCCTGTTAACACTGCATTGGTGGCCACTGTAGTACCGTGCATCACTCTGCTGACATCCGCGGGATTAACACCGGACTCATCGCAAATACGAGCAATACCATTGAGTACACCTATAGAGGAGTCCTCTGGCGTGGACGGCACTTTGGCCGTATGGGTTTCCCCTGTACCTTCATTAATTAATAGAAGATCAGTGAATGTCCCCCCTACATCTACCCCTAGTCTGTAACTCATTTTTATCCCCAACTTTCTGTCTTTAATAATTTTTGTTTTTTTAGTTATTTCGTACTTCTAACTATTATTTACTGTATTTTTTAGCTGGCCTGCTTGAGTAAATACCCCTGCAGCCAAGCTTTTGAGCGGCCACCTGGTGCTGTGCCTGTCAGTGCCTGAGCCAAATCAGAAGCCTGCATCAATGTATCTAAATCTATTCCGGTGTCAAAACCCATTTGTTGCAACATCATGGCAATATCATCGGTCGCCACATTGCCCGACGCGCCCGGGGCGAATGGGCAGCCCCCAAGACCAGCAATGGAGCTGTCAAAACGACGGATTCCAGATTCAACGGCGGCATAAACATTAGCCAAACCCATTGCTCTCGTGTCATGAAAGTGGCAGCCAAGTTTCTCAGAGCCATGGGTAGCAACCAATGCAGCGGTTAATTCACGCACCTGCTGTGGGTGGGCTGCACCAATAGTGTCTGCCAAGACTAGTTGGTCTGCCCCAGCGGCGATAAATTTAGCGGCTATTGTTTCTACAACGGATGGATCGGTTGGGCCATCAAATGGGCATTCGAAGGCGACGGCGATTGTGGCAATAACTGCTATGCCATCTTGCTTGGCTAAGTTGAGAATCTCTAGGGTGACAACTTCGGCGTCAGCCATGGTCATACCGGCATTTTTTTGTGCCATCCCATCACTGGCATAGAGCACCATGCAGACCGTTTTGGCGCCAGCAGCTCGGGCTAACTCATAGCCTTTCATATTAGGAATCAACGCAATGGTCGGCGTCGTGAAATCGGCAGACTGGAGCGCGGCAAAGACCTTGTCTGTCCCCGCCATGGCAGGGACTGCCTTGGGAGACACAAAGCTACCTACCTCTATTTGAGGTACGCCCGCAGCGGCAATCGCATTAACCAACCCAATACGCTGCTCTAGGCTCAGCATCTTGGGTTGATTCTGCAGGCCATCTCTTGGCCCCACATCGGTAATAATTACCTTCTCTGGCATCATTTTATGATCCCCTGCTCTTTCATTTGGTCTATTTGATGTACGCTTAAATTCAGCAATTGGGTCATCACCTCATCGGTGTGCTGCCCCAAGGTCGGTGCTGCTGTGAACACCTCGTCACTACTACGCGACAATTTGATCGGATTGCCTGGCCCCTTGGTGGAATTGCCATTGGGATGCTTTAAATCCACCACCATATTGCGGTGCAACACCTGGGTATCGGACAGCGCCTGACTGAGACTATTAACGGGGGCACAGGGAATACGCTGAGCTTCAAATAAAGCGAGCCAATGGGCACAGGTATTGACACTTAATAGCTTATTGAGCCTGGTATTGATCATTTCGCGATCTTCCCAACGACCCGGCTGGGTATCATATTTGGGAATATCAAGTTCAGAACAGTTGATCACACCTTTTAGATTCTGCCAGAAGTTATCGGTAATCACCGCGATGACTATTGAGCCATCGGAGCAGGTAAAGGTGTTGTAAGGCACATGCACGAAGTGGCTGTTACCAATGGGGTAAGGGTCCTCTCCTGACAGAAAATGCATGGTCGCCATGTAGTTGAGCATAGAAATCTGGCAGTCCAGCATTGAGATATCCACATGCTGGCCCATGCCGCTGTGCTCACGCTCATAGAGAGCAGCTAAGATACCCATCACTCCGAACATACCGCCGCCGAGATCACCAATGGGGATACCAGCTCGCACCATATGCTGCGGGTCTGGCCCAGTAATCGACATACCACCGCCCATGGCTTGAGCCACTTGGTCGAACGCTGGCCGCTTGCTCCCCGGGCCGTCTGAACCAAAGCCCGACACGGTGCAGGTGATAATGCGCGGGTTAACCTCTGCCAGAGACACATAGTCAATGCCAAGGCGTTCCGGCACACCGGCTCCAAAATTGCTAATCACAATATCAACGTTTGCTACCAAGTCTTTGAACAGCGCCAGACCTTCTGGGGTTTTAAGATCCATGGCAACACTCTTCTTATTACGGTTTAGCGTAATGTAATAAGCGCCCATCCCATCGAGAGAGTTTTTCGGGTCAGTGGCTAAAAGCTTTCTGGTGCCCTCCCCGTAACAGGGCTCCACCTTAATAGTCTCGGCACCCAAATCAGCGAGAATCATACTGCCGTAGGGCCCAGACAACATATGGGTTAGGTCGAGAACACGCACACCAGTGAGAGCCTGCTTCATGCGGCTTTCTCCACTACAGTCAAGCAACGCAATAGGCCCTGCTCGGGGTACGCCTCTAATTTACCGGCTACTGGCAGCCAGCCAACAATGGCTAGTAACATTTCATTGACTGACTCTAATAGCGAGGGATTTCTTTTCAGGTTGTGGTGCCACCAGTCCACCACCACTGGGAAGTCATCAAACAGCGACGTGTGACTACACAGCTCATAAACCGCCTGAATATAGGATAGAGATACGACCGCACAGATATCACCAATATGAACATCCCGCTCTCGGTAATTCGGTTGACTGACAATTAAATAATTAAACTTTTTTAACTGGTCTCGCACGGAATCTGCCGACTCATCAAAGACAGTGGCACCGCCCAATGTCGCCCTACGAATAATGGGTGTTATAACCGGAGCCAAGTGAGTATCAGACCAACGTACCATCATGTTGGCTCTGGCTTTATCTAGAGCAGACTCTCCCCGCAGAGGACGCAGGGGAAATACTTCCTCCAAATAATTAAGAATCACTGTGGACTCCCCCAGCAATTCGCCCCCATCAATCTGCAACACGGGCAATTGACCGAGAGGAAAAGTATTCTTTAAAGCTTTAGTCCGTAGTTCTGGCGGACAAACGAACTCTATAGGTAGACCTTTGTGGCGAATCTGCGCCCTAACTCTTGTGGAATAAGGCGAGTGATTTAAGGTGTATAGCTTCATTTATCTCCGTGCAACTATGGGTACATCTAAAACAGTGAGTACGTCTAAACCGGCAGCTTCAATAAATAGCTTTGACCGAGTAAGAAAATCGCTACTAAGGTCTAATGTTGGCCTGTAGAATCAAAGTCTAACAAGGCTATTAGTTAAGTAAATTATAATGGTATATTGTTATACCAAAGTATCAATAGTTGTACAACACTAATTGTCAACGAAAGAGAGTTCTATGAAGGCCCCCACAGGCGCAATACTATTTAGCAAGAGCCAGCGCAACAGAGTTTCTGAAGCGCTGCCCTCGCCTCTGTACTACCAGCTCTATAGCTTGATCAAAGGCTATATTCTCGACGGCACATTTCATCTAGGCGAAAAACTCCCTAGTGAAAAAGAGTTGGCCGAGGCCTTTGATGTATCGCGCATTACCGTTAAACGAGCGGTGAATGAACTGGCCGCAGAAGATCTGGTTGAGCGCGGCCGAGGCAAAGGAACTCACGTCACCTACAAGTACACCCCCAAACCCGTGCAGGCTCCCCTGCTGGGTGTTCTGGAAGAGATCGATAGCATTGCGCAAAACTCCGTGGCCGAAGTCTTGGATTGTCGCGTTGTGGTGCCCCCACAAAATATTCGTGCCGAATTTTCTCTGGGTAACAACGACTCCCTATTCCATTTAGTACGTAAACGTGAGCGCGCCGGCGCCTTCTTTGGCTATTTTGATAGCTGGAGTGCGGGGGTCGACATGCCTAATAATACCGACATCTTTATCAACCAGTCCCGTCACCAGTATTTCCGCGAGAGCGGCATGACCGTGAGTCATATTAATCAGACTATTAGCGCAGTGCCCGCCAGCGAAGCAATTGCCGCGCATCTTCAGGTCCCCGAAGGTTTTCCACTACTAAGTTTGGTACGTCGCTCTTTTTACCAGGACGATGACCAAGAGATGCTGGTGGACTATTTGGTGGCGCTCTACAACACCCAGCTATTTCAGTATCAGATGGATTTGAAGCTCGATTAACCTAGCGGCTCTTGCCTCCGCCACTCTGCCTCTGCCTCTGTCCCTGTCCTTATCCGTATACCTGCCCTTCAGACGGCTCTGCCGAACTCCTATCAATACGGGCAACTAGTTTACGTTAACGTAAAGGTAAGGTTATACTGTCAAAAATCACTCTGAGCCCGACCTCTACAATGGCTGAATACAGTATTTCTCAACTCTCAAAAGAGTTTGATGTCACCACTCGAACAATCCGTCACTACGAGGAGATAGACTTGCTGTCTCCTGCCCGGC
>CAJJAO010000027.1 GCA_905182265.1 gamma proteobacterium HTCC2207
TTATCTTCGAGGCCTTCTAAGGCCTCTGCGTAACTGGTTACCACTTTGTCGAATCCGGACAAGGTAAGCTCCTAATAAGTAGTTATGGTTTGCCTAAGCAAGGGTATGTTGCTAACCATGCAAGAAATCTGTATATTTATCAAATTGTAAATTTAAACTAATTGATAATCTAAGACTATAAATGTCCATACCTATAAACCAAGTCATAGTGTTTACCACAGTCGCCCGCACTGGCAGCTTTATCGAGGCGGCGGTCGAGTTACACCTATCCCAGCCAGCCCTGAGTGTAGCGATGAAAAATTTGGAGCAGGCTCTTGGGGGCAAACTGTTAGCTCGCACAACACGCTCTGTCACGCTAACCCCTGAGGGTAAGGCGTTTTACCCCATTGCTCGGCGCTTGCTGTCGGACTGGGAACAGTCGATGCAGGATGTACGCAATCACTTTGCTCTGCAGCGGGGTAAGTTAGATATAGCGGCCATGCCCACTTACACCACTAATTTGTTACCAAAAATTCTGGCTGATTTTCATAGCCAATACCCAAATATTCATATTACGGTGCATGACGTAATTGCCGAAAATGTGGTGCAGATGGTCAGAGAAGAGCGCTGTGAGCTGGGTATTACCTTTGCCCCTGAAGATGCCCCAGATCTCAATTTTCAGCCACTGTTTAAAGACCGGTTTGTCGCCATTTTGCCGGCTAGGCATGCGCTGTTAGCCAAGCCACAGTTAACCTGGGTTGATGTACTCGCCTACCCCCATGTAAGCCTGCAGCGACCGGCGGGAACTCGCAGGCTGATTGACCAGGCATTGCAGGGGAAAGGCCTGTCGCTGACCCCTGCATTCGAATCTCATCAGCTGGTGAGTATTGGTCGCATGGTCAACGAAGGTCTGGGTTTGAGTGTGGTGCCGAGTATGAGTCAGGGGCAGATGGAAGAGATGGGCCTGCACTGTCGGGCCATTGGCGCTCCTGTGATTATCCATTCGGTGGGTATCGTTACCCGTCCGCAGCATGTGCTGTCGTCGGCGGCTCAGGCAATGGAAAAGCTTATTAGGGCTGCGGTGAGCAACCCCTGATTTTGTATTAAGCCTTGGCAGCTGGTTCGATCAGCGGCGCCATCTTGTCGATTAAATTGGCGAGCTCTGGTTTGTGCTGGCGAATTTCATCCGCGCTTAGACCGTGCAGTTCATGGGGGAATACCAACCACTCATCGGTTTCATGAATGTAATAATCGGGCGGGCCGTCTGTTTTGTTGTTTTTAGGTTTGTAGTAAGGCGTAGCCACGCGAATCTGCGGGGTGTTCTTTTTGCACGCTCGAGTCAGATCATCGATCGCTTGTTGAATGGATAGGCCCGTGTCATGAACGTCATCCACAATCAGCAACGAATCTTCTGATTCTAGCTGGCGAATAATATAGCTAAGGCCATGAACCTTAACTTTTTTACTGCGCTCGCCAATGCCGGTGTAGGACGAGGTGCGAATGGCAATATGGTCTGACTCTACCCCAAGCACATCGAGAAATTCCTGTACGGCGATACCTATGGGTGCGCCGCCACGCCAAACACCAACAATGTAGTTGGGGCGATAGCCGCTTTCGAAAACTTGCCAAGCTAAGCGAAAGGAGTCTTCGAGTAGTTGTTGGGCTTGAATGTAATGCTTTTCCATTGGGTATAAATCCGAGTTTGAATCTTGTGGCGGCCTGCGATATTAGCATAATCAGTGGTGGGCTAATAGTTGGCACGATGCACAATGACAGTGGGTCAGGGTTAATTTGTATGTATTCAGATCGTAAAAAACCCGAACCAATTAGGTCCGGGTTTTTCTTTTTACTACCTACTTGTCGTTCGGATTTAGAAATCCATAGAGAAGCGTGCCATAAACTGACGGGGACCAACCAGCTCATCGCCGGTAGCGCCAACACCGAATACATCGGTAAAGCGTGCATTGATACCAGCCTCATCAGTAAGGTTCTTACCGATGAGTTCAACGCGCCAGTCTTGACCGTCTGGACGAAAGCCAACAACTAGGTCAATCACGTCGTAGCTAGGAACCACGTCGGTAGCATCGTTGTTAAAGATACGGTGCTTGAATGCGCCACGGTAGGTGTACTGCAGGCTGCTGTTCATCTCACCCCAAGAGGCGATATCGGTGTTCCAGTTGAGTGCGATATTACCGGTGAATTTTGGCGTCTTGGCCAGTTCGTTACCGTTAACATTTTGCACTGCAGCGGAACGGGCAACCTGAATTTCATTGCTGAAAAGGTTAAACCCTTGGCCGATTAAGGCATTGCCTGCGGCTTCTGACTGCACATTGTCCAGTGCCAGATGATCGCCGGTGATTTCAGTGTCCAACCAAGCCAGACGCACATCGAGGATCATAGTGTCGGACAAGAATGCTGAAAGCTCCAGCTCGGCACCAAAGATTTCTGATTTTGGAATATTGCCCACACCGCCTTGGAATACCTCTGGATCAGTTGCCTGATACTGCAGGCCTTCGTAGTTGTAGTAGAAGGCTGCTGTGTTCAAACGAACGCGGCCATCGGCTAGGTCAGTTTTTAGACCCACCTCATAGGCATCGACGATTTCTTCGTCAAATGTTGGTAGCACGACAACTGGTGCAACAATAGATTCTAGGCCGTAGGTCAGGTTTGAACCGCCGGGCTTAAAGCCGCGAGTGTAAGATCCGTAGGCCATGGTGCTTTCGTTAAAGTCGTGCTCCATCACCAAACGTCCTGTCACCTTCTCGCTGCTCATCTCGATAATATCTGTGCCTGACCGGCCGTAGAAGTTGGTGACTGCACTATAGACTTCATCTTCTGTGTAACGCATGCCGAACACCGCGCGCCACTCTTCGTTGAAGTGCCAGGTACCCTGACCATAGATAGACGTGGAATCACGCTCAGGCTTGGAGTCAGAGATAAAACCGATCTCAGCACTGTCGTCATAGGAAAAAACTTGATCGAGAGTGAACGGGTCAAAGGTGCCATTGAAGTTAAAGTCGAGCAGTTCGAGAATGCTGATCTCTACTTCTGTATCTAAGTAAAACAGGCCTGCTACCCAGTCTAATTTTCCAAACATTGGCTCTACTGAAACCAAGTTTATTTCTTGAGTAATGGTGGTTTGTTTGTTGGTCTCTGGAACATAGACGCTTGGCAGCTGAGCAAACGGTGCTAGTACTGCAAGGTCATTGCGATCATTGTCACGATTGATCAGCACATCGTCGTTCTGGTAGCTGGTCAGTGATTTTAATGAAAACGACTCAAAGTCCCATTCCATAACAGCACTGTAGAGTTCGGAGGTCAGCTCGTAGTCAGCACGAGAATCCTGCCGTAATTGACGAGCACCTGGCGTAGGGTCAAGAAGGCCTTTCTGCGCTGCACCATTGCGATCTTCGTCAAAGTACTGTGCGGTGAAGTTGGCGCGGAAGTCATCGCTGGGCTCATAGAGCACACGAACGCGAGCAGACATGCTGTTGGCGTCATCAAGGTCCTGGCCCAGGGTCAGGTTTTCGGTGAAGCCATCGCGAGTATTGGAAATGACCGATGCACGCACGGCTAGGGTGTCACTTAATGGCAGATTGTATGCTGCGCGAGCTTTTACTAAGCCGTAATCACCAATAGTAAGGTCTGCCTTGCCGAAGGTGTCATCTAGCGAGGGTGCCTGAGTAATAACGTTAATGGCACCGCCCGTTGAGTTTTGTCCAAATAGAGTGCCCTGGGGGCCTCTTAATACTTCAATGCGTTCCAAATCCAAAAAATCGGTTTGTAGGGCAAAGGGTGAGGCTACATAGATACCATCTAAATGGTAAGACACTGATGGGTTCGCAATCGCGTTCTGGTTGGCTTCGTTGCCGACGCCACGAATAGTAATAACGGTTTTAAAGCCTTCATTTTTAGCAATGTTCACGCCGGGGGCGATTGCGCTAAGGTCAACGAAGGAGCTAATCTGCCGATTATCTAAATCATCGCCGCCGAGTACAGTAATAGCCTGGGATAAATCTTGGAGACTTTCACTGCGCTTTTCTGCGGTCACTAACACCTCTTCAAATACAGGCGAAGAGCTTTGGGCTGCTGCGCCGCCAGAGATAGCAGCTGCAATTGCAACCGATAGAGTTGTGACCGAAATACGCGAATAAATCATGCTAGTGCCTTATTGGTTATGTTGTTAGAGATTATGGTGTTTAGTTATCTTGATCAATAATGGGGCATAAGCTGCCCTGCAAGTGTAAAACGCACCAATATGGCGCGATAAAGCCGGCTATTTTAGCTTTTTATACTGTTATTAGACAATAACGAATACGAAGCAATTAGCTTGCCAGTAAAATTTGAACCTATCATTTAAGTATATAATTCTAAGATTAGTCATACGGCTATACTCAACAGTATGGTTAAATTAGAGCCATATTTTTTTACCAATAACGGAAACGTACAATGAACGCATTGCTCGATCGACTATTTAAACTAAAGGCTCATGGCACAACAGTGAGTACTGAGGTGGTTGCCGGCATGACCACGTTCATTACGATGGTCTATATCATTTTTGTTAACCCGCAGATGATGGCCGCCAGCGGCATGGACCAAGGTGCCAGTTTTGTGGGTACCTGTTTAGCCGCCGCACTGGCCTGCTATGTGATGGGCCTCTATGCCAACTGGCCGGTTGGTATGGCTCCGGGCATGGGGCTGAATGCGTTTTTCACTTATACAGTTGTGGGCGAGATGGGTTACAGCTGGCAGATTGCTTTAGGCGCTGTCTTTTTAGCCGGTATCTTATTTGTCATTATGAGCGTCACTCGCATGCGACGCTGGATGCTGGACAGCATTCCATTCAACATGCGTATCGCGATGGGCGTTGGTGTCGGATTGTTTGTTGGCTTTATTGGCCTTAAGACTGGCGGGATTATTGTTGCCAATAATGCCACCTATTTATCCCTGGGTGATCTCACTAAACCAGAGACTTTTCTAGCCGCCCTTAGCTTTTTAACCATTGCCATTCTGTCGATGCGTAAAGTCCCTGGCGCTATTATTATCGGTATTCTAGGCACCACCATTGTTGGGCTAGTGCTAGGCCTTGTGCAGTTTAATGGGCTAGTCTCAGCGCCTCCCAGTCTTGCGCCAACCTTTATGCAGTTAGATATTCTGGGTGCCCTAGATGTGGCGATGGCCAGTGTGATTATTGCGTTTCTGTTTGTTAACTTATTTGATACTGCAGGCACTCTGTTGGGCGTGGCTAGCCGTGCTGGTTTGATTGATGAAAAGGGCGATGCCGAAAATATGGATCGCGCACTAAAGGCGGATAGTAGCTCCAGTGTCATGGGAGCCTTCTTTGGCTGTGCGCCGGTGACTAGTTATGTGGAAAGCTCAGCCGGTGTTGAAGCCGGTGGCCGCACCGGGCTTACTGCTGTAGTGGTGGGAACATTATTTCTGTTAGCAATCTTCTTCTCGCCACTGGCAGCAATGGTGCCTGCCTATGCGACCGCCGGTGCTCTTATTTATGTGGCTATTTTGATGCTGGGGGGCATGGAGGCGCTAGATTGGTCAGACACCACCGAGGTGTTACCGGCGCTGGTAACCATTATTTTGATCCCTCTATCGTTCTCGATTGCCAATGGCATTGCATTGGGTTTTATCACCTATGTGGCCGTCAAACTGTGCACCGGCAAGCGCGCTGATATTACTATGGGTGCTTGGTTTTTGGCGGCGATCTTTTTGGCCAAATTTGCCTTTATCTAAAAGTGCTTTTATCTGAAGGTACTGTTATCTAAAGGTGCTGTGATCTAAAGGTGCTTTTAATAAATGCGCTTTTCAGTAAGTACACTTTTTAAGCGCTGTCGTTAGGGCTTACTGGCAGGCTGTTTCAGCCTGCTTGCGTCGCCAAAAGATAAACACAGCTCCCATGACCAGCTGCCAAGAGCCATAAAGCAGCAGCGATAACAGCACCATATCTGCCAGGGGATTTTCTACCCCGGCTACCAGCGGAAAAAGCGACGCCTTGAGTAAGAATCCCAGATTAATATTGCGTACCGTTACTTCCATTTCGATCGCTGTGTTGTCGTGCTGGGCCAACCCAAAGGCTTTGGTCAACCACAGGCCGACAATGGTGAGCCCGATAATAAAGCCAAACAGCAACGCAATATCAGTCACTGGCGTGCCGGTCATATCAAGTCTGCCAGCGCCCAATGAACCTAACGCTATCATGGCGATACCCAGCAGAGAGCCTCTCACGCAAAGTGTCGAAAATTGTTTGGCATAGGCGGGCAGCTGGCGCAGAAAAACCATGCCTAGTAATAGAGGTACTAGCAGAAAGAGGCCAATTTCTGTCGCAATACGCAGCACCGGCATGGCAAAGCTGTCAGTCATATAGTCGGCAATAAGCAGCTCTAAAATAAGTGGTGTGGTGAGCAGGCAAGCCACCGACGTGAGCGCGGTGATACTGATGGACAGGGGAACATTGCCCCGCGCCATCAGAGTAAATACATTAGAGATAGTGCCGCCGGGGATTGCCGCAATAATCGCGATACCAATAATCATGCCGGGAGGTAGGTTGGTGTATAAAATAAACGCCAGAGCAATGACTGGGACTATCACCAGTTGCATGATCAAGCCGACGGTCACCGCTTTGGGCTGTGCGACCACTTTTTGGAAATCAGCTACCTGGAGGCCAGCACCCATACCCAGCATAGCCAGTATTAGCTGAACTGCCGCCACCCAATATTCATACTCTATATACAGCCCAACCATGTTTCCCCCTTATGCTGGTTTATTTATACCCAGTCTTGGTGCTTTCTATTTTTATGTGGGTTTGGTTTTATGCCAAATCACAGGCCTAGTGGGCGTGATTATTGGCTAATAAGCAACTAGTTTGGCATTGTTAAGTCGGTGGCTCGGTAAAACACGACAGCGCACCTTGCTCTATTCTCGGGGTTAACGTAGCCTAAGGGTCAGCGTAAATAACAATAATAAATACCATCAAGGTATACAAGAAGGCTCCTTATGACTGACCAGAAAACCCCTAGCAAAAATTACCGCACCATGGTGTTGGTGCTGCTTACCGTCGTGTACGGCTTTAACTTTATCGACCGACAGATTGTTGGTATTTTGGCACCGTTTATTCAAAAAGACTTAGGTCTTACCAATACTGAGTTGGGGCTTTTGATAGGCTTGGCTTTTGCTGTTTTCTATACTTTAGTGGCGATACCTATCGCCTGGTTGGCCGACCGCTACAATCGGGTCAATATACTGTCTATGGCGCTGGCGATCTGGAGTGGCTTTACTGCGCTCACTGGTTTAGCGGGCAATTTCATGCAGATTGGCCTGGCCCGTATGGGCGTTGGTATCGGTGAAGCCGGTGGCAGCCCGCCGTCTCATTCTATTATTTCTGATCTGTACCCCAAGGAAGAGCGCGCTGGTGCTTTGGGTGTCTATTCAATGGGTATTCCCCTTGGCATCATGGCGGCGTATTTCGCTACTGCATCCCTGATGGGTTCCTCTGGCGAAGACGTGGATTGGCGTCGTATCTTTATCGCCCTGGGTATCACTGGTGTTGGCCTAGCGGTGATTGTGCGTTTAGTTCTGCGAGAGCCTGTGCGCGGCGCGATGGAGTTTGATAACCACGCAGAGATTGTGCAGCCACCATTTATGGAGTCCCTGCGCGGCCTGTTAAAGATCCCAGCCTGGTGGTCCATGTGCTTTGGTATTGCCTTTGGCTCGTTTGTCTCTTACGCCTCGTCGGCTTTTCAGACTAAATATATTATGGCTCTGGACCCGTCTTTTGACTTTCAGACTCTGGTTATTATTTTGGGCATTATCAATGGTACAACCTATGCGGGCGGTGCTTTCTTTGGTGCCAAGCTGGCCGATAAATGGGGTGCTACAAATGTGCGTGCCTACGGTTGGTTGCCGGCCATTGCCATCGGTGTCTGTTTGCCTGTGGGTATCGCCAGTTTCTGGGTGCCAACGGTAGTGGGCCATCTGGCCTTAACCACGGTCTTCTTGTTGTTCCTAGGAATTTACCTAGGCCCCAGCTTTGCTATTGCACAAACATTGGCGCCAATTAATATGCGCGCTATGTCGACAGCGTTGTTCTTCTTTATTCTCAATATGATCGCCCTGGGCGGCGGCCCTACCTTTACCGGTTGGCTGATTGATGTGTTTAAAGAGGGTAATGCTGATCTAGAAGCCATGCGGTACGCAATGACAGTGACCTGCCTGATGTTTATTCCGTCAATTGTTAGTTTTCTCATGGTGGCTCGCGTACTGCCCAATGACTGGGCTGCAGCGGAAAAGCGTAATCAGGAGTTGAACAAGGCTCAGCAATAACTCAAATCTTGTTAGATTTAAAAAGCCTCCCTAGCGGAGGCTTTTTTCTGGGTGCATACCATCCACATAGCCCATAAAGGCTTCATGAATATTGTAGCCAATCAGTTCCCGAACTCTTTTGGGTAGGGTCTTGGTAATCTGGGGCGGTATGGCCATGGGCATGTTTTCCAATTGCCGTGCCCAGCCACAGCAGTACTGGGGCGTTACTATTAAACGCGAGGCATCGGACCTATTGGCGCCACCGCGATGATAGACATTACTTTTAACTAGCAGCACCGACCCAGATTTCATTGGCATTTTAAAGGTGTCGGTTCTGGGTTGTGGGTCCAGGGTATTGTCTCGCTCTCGATTGTCCATAAGCTCATCAATGCTGCCTAGAGATATCACCTGATCTTCGTTCCAGTTGTGGCTGTCGCGAACAAATTCTGTGGCGCCATTGAGCTCGGTGGTGTCATCGATGGCCCAGAATACACTTAAACCAAAGGGTTTGCGGGGGCGGGGCACATTGACCTGAGCATCGTCACAGTGCCAGCCTTGCACGGTTTCCCCTGGGTGTAAGTTGATCGCTAATAGGGCCGACAGTAGACAGGACTCCCCCAGTTCACGTTCGGCAAAAGCCAGAGCTAGGGGGTGGGTGACCATATCCGAAAAAACTTCTGGTGCTTTGGCCAGCAGACTGTAAACCCGGTTGGTTTTAAAGCCTTCAAAATCATTGCGTCCAGTAGCGGTTAAAAAAGGCGCCAGTGCATCACGGACCCGCTGAACTTCTGCTGAGTCCATGACGTCTTCAAACAGAATATAGCCCTGCTGGTCGTATTGCTCATAGACCTCATCAAAGCTTTTGCCGCCTAGCCAGGGGCTGAGTAGGCTGTGGTCTAATTTGGCGGCTGCTTGGGACACATTTCTACTGAGTTGGGCGGTCTGCTTATTCATAGTTGTTCTCTTTAGTAGCTGTCTTTAGTCGCTCTCTTTAGCAGCTCTCTATGGAAATAGGAGTTTTAAAAGACCTACAATTTTTCAATAAATTGTTGGTAGTGGCTAAGAACGGCCTCGGGGTCTTCTACCTGGGGGTAGTGGCCAATCAGAGGCAGCTCGGCAACATAGTCCAAACGACAATCTAGCTCTTGGTAACGAGCGACCATATGCTTGCCTGACACTGGGTCTACAGAGCCATTAATGACCGCTAGGGGAATCGTTGACTGCTGCATTGCCGATACCCAGCGCTCGCGATGTTGGCGACGGTCATTGATATAGGTGATCAGGTTATGAAAAAGATGTTTACCGTCATTCACATTAATCAGCGTCCAAAAATCCTGTAGTTCTTGCTCAGAGGGTTTGGTTTGTTCGCCAAACACTGAGCTGAAGTTACGGCGAAATTTACCATAGCTAGTGAGCCTATTTAATAGGCTACCAATGGGGCTTAACAATAATTTTTGTGTGAGTAGGGCGCGGTGGGTCTCTGGAAATAAACCCCCGTTCAAAAAGCAGCAGGACAGCCATTGCCCAGCACCGCTGCCGTCCAGTTGGCGGGCCAAAAGTTCCTGGGCTACGGTGTCGCCATAGTCGTGGGCCAGCACATGAAATTCGGTGAGTCCCTTTTCACTACCGGCTATATCTTTAACGAGGGCCTCTACCAAATCTGCCTGACCATGAATGCTGTAGTTGCGCTTATTGGGTTTGTCCGAAAAACCAAAACCCAGCATGTCCAAAGCAATCACCCGATAGACTGCCGTTAGCTCGGCCCACATGGGCTGCCAGTCCCAGCTGGAGGTCGGGAAGCCATGAAGTAGCAAAAGGGTGGGTTGGTCACTGTGGCCTTGGTCGATACAAAAAATATTGTGGCCCAGTAGGTTTTTATATTCACCAAGTTCACGCCACTCTTCTATGGTGCAAGCAGGTTTCGTGAAAGGCGCTTTCATGGAAGGCGCTTTGGTAAAAGGTGCTTTATTCGCGGTTTTTGTCATTAGAGTTCCTGCGCTGCCAGCTTTAATTGTTGTTTTTATGGCTGTTTTTATACCGAACATAGTGACCCAAATCGGCACTTGAGTCCATTGGTGCTAGGTGCAATACTTGACTGGTATGAACGCCTTATGAGCGACGTACGTATAATGGATTAAAATAATAATAAAGAGAAAAATAATGACTCAGCAACAAGACAGCCATTCCTTCGATACCCTCATTAAAAATGCCAAGGTTTTTAACAGGGGCGAACCCGCGATTGTGCAAGATGTTGCCGTTGCTGACGGGCGCATTGTTGCCCGAGGCCAAAACTTGGATAGCAGTCTTGCCCGCCGAGTGATCGATGCCAAAGGACTGTGGTTGATGCCGGGGCTTTTTGATATTCACACCCATTATGATTTGGAGCTTGAAGTGGCACCAGGTCTACCCGAATCAACTCGCCATGGCACCACCTCTGTAGTGATCGCCAACTGTAGTCTTGGCCTGGCTTTTGGCACCCAGCGTGATGGCGTTAATGACCCTATTGTTAGCTGCTATGCCCGGGTCGAGAATATCCCCAAACATGTGTTAAAAAACTGTGCCGACAACATCGACTGGGACAATCCCAAGGCCTATCTAGAGCATTTAGAGACCCTTAACCTTGGGCCCAATGTCGCAGTGCTGTTTCCCCATTCTATGCTGCGTATCGAGGCTATGGGCTTTGAGGCGAGTATTACTCGCGAGCCAACCCAAGCTGAGCTCGACAATATGAAAAATCTATTGAGAGACGGCTTACAAGAGGGTTATGCGGGCTTTTCAACCGATGCTTTGCCGTTTCATTACCTGGCAGCCCAGCCCCATTGCGAAAAAACAATTCCCACCCAGTTTGCCAAGTTTCCAGAGCTAAAAGCTCTGGCTGGCGTGGTGCGGGAGCAGGGTGCTCTGTGGCAGGCAACGCCGCCAAAAGACAGTGTCAGCGGCACCTTAAAAACCTTTTTACTGACCAGCGGCAGGCTCTATGGCAAGCCTTTACGCACCACCGTTGTGGCGGCCTTAGATATCACTAATAACTGGCGGCTTGCCCGCTTGACCAAGCTGTTAGCACGCATGCTTAACTCTTGGGTGGTTAAGGGTGACTTTCATATGCAGGCTCTGGGCGCTCCTTTTAAAACCTGGGGAGATGGTGCGGTTACACCCCTCGCGGAAGAGATTCCCGAGCTGCGTCGGCTCAATGAAACCGACCTAGATGCCCGCGACGAACGCCGTGAAATTTTGAATGACCCAGAGTACAGCAAGGCCTTTAAAGCCATGTGGATGAAGGGTAAGCAGGGTTGGAATTTGGCTCGCCTGAAGCGCAAGATAAATCTTGAGGACTATGCTTTTCATCGCACTCTCGCTGAGATGCAAATAGAACGCTGCCCACAGGCCAGCTGGCAGGGTATGGATTTTCAAGAGGCCTTTGATCGTGTCCGGGCAATTAATGCACAGGCGCAGTCGGCAGGGTTCAGTGAAAATGAGCGTGAGATGGTACAAAAAGACTTCGCTTGGGTTGAGGACGAAGGCGACTTTATGCTGCAGATGCTACGCTCTTTTGACAGTGAGCTTACCTGGAGCACAGTGACCGCCAACCGCGATCTTAAAACGGTCCGTGAGTTACTCATGAACCCGCTATTACTCCCAGGCTTTAATGACAGTGGTGCCCACCTAACCAATATGGCGTTTTATGACGTCAACCTGCGTAGCCTTAAATTAGCTGCCGAGGGCGGAGAAGCAGACGTCAGCTTTATGGTTAAGCGACTCACTAAAGATGCCGCCGATGTGTTTGGTGTTGAGGGTGGCACTATTGATGAAGGGGATGTGGCTGACCTTATTTTGATCGACCCCAAAAAGCTCGCTAAGTACGATGGTGAAACCAGTGCCCAGCGTATTTATCGCGAAGAGTTTAGCCACGAGCAGCTGGTCAACCGCTCTGATGGTGTGGTGGATCTGGTGATGATCGGCGGACATGCTGCCTGGGAAAATACAGCCTTCACCAAAGACTTGGGCCTAAAGCCTATGGGGCGTTTATTGCGTTCGGCGAACAAGCGCTAGTGGAGGTGTGTAGGCAAGGCTCACAAGTATGAGCAGCA
The DNA here is from genome assembly GCA_905182265.1 of gamma proteobacterium HTCC2207. Lineage (GTDB taxonomy): Bacteria > Pseudomonadota > Gammaproteobacteria > Pseudomonadales > Porticoccaceae > HTCC2207. The sequence goes on from CAJJAO010000027.1 coordinate 12,381, forward strand.
AGAGCCAGCTCTCACGTCGCCAGGTGTTAAAACTAACGGCAGCGGCTTTGTTCGGCCTATTTGCTGTGCCCAAATTGGTGCGCCCGTTTTTGAAACAAACGGGCCCCATTCATCACATCTTACCGACGGTAAGTCATAGTCAGTTTGTTATTAAGACCTCCTTTTATAGGCCCCAAAAAGCTCTGCAGATTCGTGTTTCTGGTGCAAATCAGGTGCAGGCCATTGTGGGACAGCAGACTGATAGCAAGGGCCGTTTTTGGATGTTCTCCGCGGCGCATCTGGCGCCTGATACAGAATACACATTGCAAATAGAAAATGGCTCTGGCTCTGGCCCTGTCGGAGACGCCTGGCCCCTAAAAACATTTCCTGCTCTTGACGCTCATCCCGACAGTATGAACCTACTCTGCTATACCTGTGCGGGTGGCCCCTCGGGCATCTCACTGCCTGGGGGTAAAGAGTTCTTTAAACCTCACCACATACGCCAGTCAATATTTGATACAGCCCTAGCCATGAAACCAGATGCGGCCATTGCTATAGGTGATCATATTTATTGGGATTTGCGCGGCTCTGATTCGGTGACGTTGAGAGCTGGCATGATAGGTCAGATAATCACTTGGTATCTAAAACAGATGTTTGGTGTTTTTGATAGAACCGCAGAGATTATAGGCACCCCCAATGAAGATGTATTGACGGCGATTGGTGATGACCAAATAGCCGACCTGTACGGCACCAGATTTAAATCTGTGCCCATGTTTTTTGTCGCGGATGACCATGACTACTTTGAAAATGATGATGCCGACTTAGGCACCTTTCCGCCAGATAGTTTTAGTCGTCGCGCCCATGCTGCTATGGCTCGGCTCTATTACCCTGCATTTATTGCCGAGCAGTCTACTGTGCTTACTGATGATGAGGGTACTAATATAGAAGGCTATAATCGCTCCTTTGGTACTTTGCGATTCGGTGATTTAGTGGAAGTGCCTATGCTTGATTGTGCGGGTTATCTCAGCGTAGAGGGTGATCAGTCGGTGCTGTTTCCTCGCTCGGTTGAAGACTGGCTAAAATCTAAAATTGCATCTGAGCAAACCCAACACCTTGCCATTGTTCCCTCTCATCCTCTGGCTTGGACTGCAGGGAAGTGGCGTGAGTGGTATCCCGATGTCGTCGCACCCAGTAAAACGTTCACGGGTTTGGTGGGCAATAATTTGATGGAAAACGTTCAGGGCGTGCTCTCTGCTAAGGCCCAAAAAGCCGTCTGGCAAAAAGGCTGGTGGCTGCAGCACCAGAGATTAATCGAGGCGATTGACCGTAATCAGCTGCGACCGACAATTATTTTGTCTGGAGATATACATGCCCTGGGGGCCAAATCAATTCATGGTAGCGGTGATATTGATTTATCAAAGCGGCCGATCCAGAGTTTGCTGGTGGGGTCTGTTAGTACATCAACTTTAGCTTGGCCCTCTGCCGCGAGAAGTATTCCTGCGGCCTCACCAGAATGGTTGCAGACATCGGATGATGTTGAGACTCGAGAAGACAACGGTTTTACGATGATTAAGTTTAGTCGCACTGCTGTTGCAGCGACCCTGGTCAACTGTGGTGGTGGCCCTCAGGGTCTGGGTTCTGCGCCTAGCTCTGTAAGTAAAGATCTACCTATGGAGCTCAATCAAGACGCAGCTGTTGCCAAAACAACCATTATTCTATCTTAGGGCCCGCTGGTCACAAAGGCGCTTAGGCCCAAGAAATTAAGCTTGCCGATCTTGACGCCATTGTGACGCAAAATATTGTAGGTGGTGCTGATATGAAAATACATATTGGGCATAATCCATAGCGTTAAAAGCTCTGCTCCCTTAAATGTCAGTTTGTAAGGGCCGGCTGGTATTTCAAAGACAATATTCTCTGAACCATTAATGGCGTCTTCTGGCAACGTTAGCAAATAGGCTTTGGTGCTGGCGATACGCGCTTGTAGCTCAGCAAAGGTTGTCTCGGTATCTTCATGCACCGGCGGCTCAAGGCCGGCCATTCTCGCTGCGCCGCGTTTAACTGTGTCACAGGCTATCTGCACCTGTTTGCTTAGGGGGTGCATATCGGGGAACAGTCGCGAGTTGGTTAATACCAATTCGTCGATGCCCTCATGTTTGGCATAGTCCAAGGCAGAATTAAGCAGCCCAGCCAGATTATCCAGATGCAGAGCCATGACTGGAATAGAGTTGTTGTACATAGAATTTGACATTAAAACCTCAGGTTTTCGGATCTGTTTATAGAGTATTTAGCGACTTTCTATTGAGTAGCTAAAAGTGCATTAATCGCGAAGGATCCCAGCCAATGGCCGCCTTCATAACTGTCGGCTACTAGGTTTGGCAGTGAATACTCCATATGCTGATCTGCCACTATTCGCAAATGGGCAAACTCAGGATACTGGGAGGCTAAACCATAAAGCACCCAGGCGCGACTAAAGTTGAGCCCATCTAGATGCACTAGTTTGCCGTCGCTACGATCTGATACCTGACCCACCGCCAGCGTAAAATCTGGTGATGCCAGCTGGGGCAAAAATGCATGCACCCAAGGAATAAACTGTTCCTGAGGCAGCAGTCTGCGCATCAGATCAACCTCTTCTAGGCAGGGTGATAAAAAATCATAGCCGCTGGGCTCCCAGTTAATAGGGCAGTTTTTGTCTTCGGTATAAAACGCCAGCGCGCGCTGTTTGATGGCAGCCTGCAATGGGCCATCGCCAAAGTGCTGTGCATAGTCCCAAGCGAACGTAAGGCCAAAGGCAGTGTTGCTGTGTTCGCCAACTCTAATGGGGTAGAAAAGTTTGGGTAGGTGGGTGATGTACATGGCCGATAACTCTTCAGCCAGAGGCTTAAGTGCCTCTGCCATGGCCGGGGCAATGGGGTCATCCCAGGTCTCTAGTTCGAGCATGAGTTTTAAGGCCCAGGTCCAGCCGTAGGGTCGCTCCCAAGAGGGGTTGGCTCGCAGATAGCTAATGTCCGTGGCTATATTGGCTTGGGTAATATGGCGTTGCAAAATATCTTTGGCTTGCTGGTGGCCTTTTATTGCAGGGAATTCTTTAAGTAGGCGCACCATCGACCAGTGGCCATGGACTGCCGAGTGCCAATCGAAACAGCCATAAAAAGCGGGGTGCAATTGGGTGGGAGAGGCTAGGTCATCGCCGCTGGCCAGCACCTGATTTAACTTATTGGGGTATTCGGTTTCTGCACAGTCCAGGGGCAGTTGCATTAGATTACCTGCCTGCTCTAGGGTTAGGGCGGAGCTTTCTTCTACGTGCGCCAGAGTGTTTGCGGTTGCCGGAGATTCCAGTGCTGCTTTCGGGGTTTGGTCGCAGCCGGCTACTCCTAATATACCGAAAAGACACAGAGCGCTTATGCCAAGCTTTAAGCGATAGACCATGTGTTTTTTAATAATCATCTATATATGCCTCTCTTTCATAAGTCTCTCTAATTGCCTAATTCTTGATGCTCAATAAATTGATATTATTTTAAAATTGGCGCGTCTCACCAACATCTAAAACCCAGCTATTATTCACTCCCAAACCTGTGGCCTCGGCCGCTGCTTTAAAGCGTAAGGGTGGCTCTGCCAGAGGTTCTTCCGAAAGGTCAAAGGTTCCAAAATGCATGGCCACGGCTGTATTGGCTTGCAGATCCAGTGCCGCTTGGACAGCTTCTTCAGGATCCATATGGGATACCTTCATCATGGCGGTTGGCTCGTAGGCGCCTATGGGCACAGCGGCCAGATCAAAGGGCCCTAGTTTTTCGCCAATCTCTTTAAACCCTGCAAAATAACCGGTATCGCCGGCAAAGTAGAAGCGTCGTTCGGGCCCTGTTACTGCCCAAGACGACCAGAGCGCTTTGCGGGTGTCAGTGAGGCTGCGCTTGCTCCAATGTTGGGTGGGCAGGCAGTGAATGGTGGTGCCTTTATAGCTGGCTGTGTCGCCCCAGTTCAATTCTTGTACCTGCTCTATACCATTTTTACGCAGCAGTTTACCGTTGCCCTCGGGGACAAAAAATATAGTCTCAGCATTCAACTTGGCTAGGTCCCGCAGCGTTGGCAGGTCTAGATGATCGTAGTGGTTGTGGGAGATCAGCACAAAGTCTATGGGAGGAAGGTTTTCTAAGCTAATTCCCGGCTTAACAAATCGCTTGGGCCCAGCAAAGGGAACAGGGCTTGGTTTGTTGGACCATATAGGGTCGGTTAAAAAAGTCACATGCTCCATTTGCACTAGCATTGTGGCATGGCCTACCCAGGTGACGGTTGGTTGGGTGGATGTGGTGTTCTTGGCATTTTCTCGCAGAAGCGCACCATCGTTAGGTACCAAATTTGGAGCGCCGCTGCGACCGCTAAAGGTCGATGCGATGCGGCCAAGAAAAAATTTCGCACGAACCTTGCCAGATACGGATGGAAGATTATCTGCAATATTGGTGTAGCGGTTTTTAGCGTCTTGGCCTGCGGGGCTAAATAAGGCGTTTTTTCCCTTGCTAGGCATGTTGACTTGTCCTTCCGCTGATACATAAGTGGGTAATGTAAGAGCGAAAACAGACAGTAAACAGAGGCTGGCAAGTCGGCGGGGCTGATGTTTTTTTATCATTATTGGGCTCCTTTAAGGCAGCATCTTAACGGAAATAAACCTGAATATCTCAATGCTCATCAGTGACTGCTGAGGGGTTGCAGATGTCAGTTCCTGAACCGCTGGTCATAACAAAACTTGTATAGTCACCAAGCTCTTAATAGAGTGTAAGTAGAAAGACAAAATAATAAAGCAGCAGGTCGGCATGATTGCCTAAACCTAAGCCAACAAATAGAGGGAAACCCCAATGACTGAAGCATGGATCATCGACGCCTGCCGCACACCTCGCGGCATCGGCAAGCCCGGACGCGGCGCACTGACAGAAATTCATCCCCAGCGCCTTGGCGCTACAGTGCTAAAGGCCTTGGCCGAGCGTAATGACGTTAATACGGCCGATGTGGCAGATATTATCTGGGGCTGTAATGTTCAGCGGGGCCAAAACGGCAACGATATGGGGCGTATGTCGGCTCTTGATGCAGGTTATGACGTCACTTCTAGTGGTGTCACCCTCGACCGTTTCTGTGGTTCTGGTATCACCACGGTCAATATGGCTGCAGCGTCTATTATGTCTGGCATGGAAGACTTAGTGATTGCTGGTGGCTGTGAAATGATGTCCAGCTATGGGCGCATTGGCAGCGAAGCCGGTCCCTTTGTAGATTCAGGCAATGTACATTTGCGTGAGATGTATGGCCAGTCCCATCAGGGGCTCTGTGCCGACACCATCGCTACTATCGAAGGTATTCCTCGTGAAGCACTAGATCAGCTGGCGGAATTGAGCCAGAAGCGTGCGGCCCATGCTATAGAAAATGGTCATTTTGATAAAAGCCTAGTGCCGGTCTACCACGACGATGGCACCTTGGCGCTGGCTAAGGATGAATTTCCTCGCCCGGGCACGACCATGGAAACTCTGAGTCAGCTCAACCCTTCTTTTGAAAAGCTAACCAATATGCCCCTCGATGAAGAGGGCACGACTTTCGGTAAATTGATGGCCATCAAATACCCGGACGTCGATGTTAAGCATGTTCACCATGCAGGCAATTCTTCTGGTGTCGTCGACGGTGCTGCAGCGGTTTTACTGGCCTCTCCAGAATACGCGGCCAAACAAGGCTGGAAGCCCCGCGCCAAAGTAGTGGCTTACTGCAACATGGGTGATTGCCCATCACTGATGCTCAATGCGCCGGTGCCTGCGGCTAAGCGTGTATTGGCCAGAGCTGGTCTAACCAAAGATGATATCGACCTGTGGGAAATCAACGAAGCCTTTGCGGTGGTTGCCGAGAAGTTTATTCGCGATCTAGAGTTGGATCGTGAGACGGTAAACGTGAATGGCGGCGCTATGGCGCTGGGTCACCCTATTGGTGCCACAGGTTCTGTTTTGATTGGCACTATGCTCGATGAGTTAGAGCGTCGCAATCTTAAGCGCGGCCTCATCACCATGTGTGCGGGCGGCGGTATGGCACCAGCCATTATTATTGAGCGGATTTAGGGAGTTATAGGATGAGTAACCCAGCGTTAGTTAAAGAAAATATCGCAGGCCAAACTCAGTCTTTTACGCCAGACAATGTGCCTATTAAAAAGCGTAATCCTGAGCTGGATATGGCAGAGGCACTTAAAGGGGAGTGGATGAGAAACCATGTGTTTGCCACAGCTTGGTTTAACGCTATGTCGATTACTTTTCCCCTGGGTGAGCAGTTCTTTATTAATTCTGTACGTCATTATAAAGACCGAATTACCGACCCTAAACTAAAAGGTGAAATGCGCGATTTTTACAGCCAAGAAGCTGTGCATCTACGTGAGCATCAGGCCTATAACAAGCTGCTCTGCGAACAGCGCGGCTATGATCTAGAAAAGTTAGAAGGGCCATTGCGCCGACGCATGGCTTGGGTAAAAAAGAATATTCCTGCCCTTGAGCAGTTGGCGGGAACAGTGGCCGTAGAGCATCTAACTGCTGTTTTAGCGGAAAGGGCACTGGGGGAAGAGGGGCTGTTTGACGATGCTGACCCCGCCATGGCCAAGCTATGGAAATGGCATGCGGTAGAAGAGATGGAACATAAGGCTGTGGCCTTTGATGTTTACCGCGCTGTTGGCGGCACAGAGAAAATGCGCCGTGCCGCGATGCGTCGCAGTACGTTATTTTTGACTTGGGATATTTTGCACGGAGTGCGCCATATATTGCGTTGCGACGGCAAACTTTGGAATTTCAAGGTGTGGGCTTCGGGTTTCACTTTTCTCTTTGGTAAGCAGGGCATCTTGCGCGGTACCGCCAAACCCTACAGAGAGTTTTTCCGTGAGGACTTCCACCCCTGGCAGCACCAGACTCAGGACCTGATTAAGAATTGGGAAATGCAGCAGCAGGCCTAACCAGAACCAAAGTGAGTATCTAATGAACAGTAAAAATGCCGGTAAACTTTTGGGGCTTGTGCTGTTCTGTGCCCAGCCTGTTTTATCCGATGTATACAAACCTGAGGCGCTTACCAGCGGCCGGGCCGATACCAGCATGCACCTGCAGCAGGGTAGCAACCAGACCGAAGCGCAAAAAATCAATGAGGTGATTTACAAGGCCACGGGTTTCGGTAATACCTTTATGGTGGTGACCGACGAAGGCAATGTGATTGTCGACACCTCTCTGCCCACCATGGCGCCCTTACATAAAAAACTATTGACCGCTGTCAGCGACGGGCCCATTCATTCGATTATTATTACTCATGGCCACGGCGACCACACTGGCGGTGTTGCCCTTTGGCGGCAACCAGATACCAAGGTGATTGCCCAAGAGAATGCCGTGGAGTTTTTACGTTATCAAAAACGTTTAAAAAGGCTGTTTATGCTGCGTAATAGCGCGCAGTTTGGTTTTGATCAGGTCGAGGATTTACCGTCTACTAGCAGCCAAAATTCTGGTGCCGATATGGTGCCTAACACCCTGTTTGATCAGCAGTTAAATTTCACTCTAGGTAAGCAGCAGTTTGAAATACTGCATACTCCCGCAGAAACTCATGATGCATTGACGTTGTGGATGCCCCAGTACAAAGCGGCCTTTGTGGGCGACCTGTTTTATCGTTCATTTCCCAATATTTATACTCTTAGAGGTACCAAGCCTCGCTGGGCGCTGGACTATATAGCATCTATAAACAGGGTTTTAGCCCTAGAGCCAGAGCTATTATTGCCCAGCCATGGTGAGCCTATTGTGGGTAACAAAAATATTCGCACTGCCATGTTGCGCTATCGCGACGCTATTCAATATGTCCATGACCAAACGGTGCTGGGCATGAATCAGGGGCGCGACGTGTACAGCCTGATGCGAGAAATTACCTTGCCGCCGGCTCTAGATATAGGCGAAGCCTATGGCTGGGTGTCCTGGTCCGTGCGCGGTATTTATGAAGGCTATATGGGCTGGTTCGATGGTGAGCCCGTAAATATGTACGCTCAGTCACCCCAGTCTATTTATAAGGATTTGGTGAAGCTGTCTGGGGGTGCCGGTAAGGTTATTGATCTAGCACAGCAGACTTTAGCGGCTGGCGACTCGGTAAAAGCATTGCTGTTGATTGAGGCGGCTTTAGATGCCGAGCCAGAGAATCAGGCCGTGCTGGCTATGCGCCTAGAAATATTAACGGCATTGCGCCAAGCCTCCGGAAACCTTAATGAGTCTGGTTGGCTAAACCATGGCATTAAGCAAACCAAGCAAATACTCGGCGATTAGGCTGTCATTTAGATGACGGTTTGATGCCAATACTTACACATAAAACACCATATTAAATAAAATTTATAAGAGAGAAAATCATGTCATTAATCGTTAACCGCCGCGACCTAGACTTTATGTTTTACGAGGCACTGGATCTAGATAAGCTGTTGGCTACCGAGCGCTATTCTGACTATGACCGAGAAGCGTTGGATGCCATGTTAACGGTTTGCCAAACTATTGCCGAAGATGAATTTTTACCTTTTGCTGCCAAGCTGGATGCCAATGAGCCGCAGTTTGTCGACGGTGGTGTAAAGACTATTCCTGAGTTAAAGCTGGCGATTAATGCCTATAAAGAAGCGGGCCTGTGCACCTCTGGTTACGATGCCGATATAGGCGGTATGCAACTGCCTTGGATGGTGGATCAGGCGCTCAATGGTATGTTTGTCTGTGCCAACAATCCGGTACACACCTACCTATTTTTAACTCAAGGCGTGGCAAATATGCTCAACGTCTGCGGTTCGGATGCCCTAAAAGAAACCTATCTTTCTAAATTAGTGGAAGGGGATTGGTTTGGCACCATGTGTCTATCTGAGACTCAGGCGGGTTCGTCTCTGGCCGATGTTCGTACCAAGGCAGAGCCTGTGGGCGATGGCGGTTATAAGATTTCTGGGACCAAAATGTGGATTTCTGGTGGCGAGCAAGACCTCACCGAAAATATTGTGCATATGGTTCTGGCCAAGGTACCCGGCGGCCCAGCAGGGGTTAAAGGTATCTCATTATTTTTAGTGCCAAAAGTTCGCGTCAATGGAGATGGCAGTCTTGGTGAGAGCAACAATGTTGTTCTGGCCGGCCTCAACCACAAGATGGGTAATCGCGGTACGACTAATACCTTGCTTAACTTTGGTGAGGGCGGTGACTGCATTGGCTATCTGGTGGGCAACGAAAATGAAGGCCTGTCGAATATGTTTCATATGATGAACGAAGCGCGAATCTCTGTGGGTCAGGCGGCGGTTATGTCTGCCCTAGGCGGCTACCTGTATTCGTTAGACTATGCTCGCAATCGCCCCCAGGGTCGTCACCTGGCTGGCAAAAACCCAGATGCTCCGCAGATAATGATTAGTGAACATGCGGATATTAAGCGCATGCTCATGACCCAAAAAGCGTTTATCGAAGGCGCCCAGCTACTGATGTTTTATAGCGCACAGATTATTGATGAACTGCGCTCTTGTACGGACGATGTTGAAAAAAGACGTATGAGTTTACTGCTCGACCTGCTGACGCCTATCTGTAAAAGCTGGCCTTCAGAGTACTGCCTTGAGGCCAATAAACTGGCCATTCAGGTGCTGGGTGGCTACGGTTATACCAGAGAGTACCCCGTTGAGCGGCTCTATCGAGATAACCGTTTAAACCATATTCATGAAGGCACCTGGGGTATTCAGGGTCTAGATATTTTGGGTCGTAAAATGCAGATGCACAATGGTGCAGCTGTGGCGGTATTGCGGGAAGAAATTCAGGGCACCATAGATTCGGCAGCGGGCCATTCAGCATTGGCTGAGCACAGTGCTAAGCTGATCGGCGCATTGACGCAAATGGAAGAGACTGTGCAGGCGGTTGCTGCCTGTGAAGATAAGTCTCTGGCCTTGGCCAATGCGACTATTTTCTTAGATGCAGCGGGCCATATTGTGATTGCTTGGATGTGGCTCAAGCAAGCCGTAGCTGCAAGTGAAGGGCTGCAGGCTGGCAATGTTGCGGACCGTGACTTCTATGAAGGTAAGCTAGCAGCGACTAAGTTTTTCTTCCGTTACGAACTACCCAAGTCCAAGGCAGCCTTAACATTGGTCGCCGATTTGGACAGCACTTGCTATGACCTTTCTGGCGCGCAATTTACAGGCGTTTAAATTGGCAGCGGCCTTTTGTTACTTTTAATACTATGGGCAGGGCATGATGAAAAAATTAACGAGGCTCTCTAATACTTCATGTGCTGCCGGTGCTCTCATGGTGAGCGCCCTTGTTCCTCTACTTGTTTCTGTCCTGGGCTTTGCGCCGCTGGTGCTGGCGGACGATGATTTGACGTCCCAGACAAAAGTTGAGGTTGAGACGCTGATCAACAGTAGCCTTGCAAGCAATCTTGGTTTTTCTATTATTGAGAGCCTCACCACAGAGGTCGGTCAGCGCCAGGCGGGCAGCGAAGCTGAAGCTCGGGCCAGAGACTGGGGTGTGGCAAAGTTTAAGGCGTTGGGTTTTAAGAATGTGCGCATTGAACCCTTTGAAGTAGATTATTGGCAGCGCAACGCCGAGCACGCCGAGATCATTTCTCCCTTCCCGCAAAAGCTAATGATTACAGCCCTAGGTGGCAGCGTTGCCACAGATGCGGCGGGAGTCACTGGTGCTATTGTCAGGTTCGCAACCTTGCAAGACTTACAGGACGCACCTCTGACGGGCTTGCAGGGCAAGATTGTCTTTGTAGATGAGCCCATGACCCGCACTCAGGACGGTTCTGGATATGGGGTTGCAGTGCGCAAGCGCTCCGGCGCAGCAGCTGAAGCTGGCAAGCGCGGCGCAGTGGCTGCACTTATTCGCTCTGTGGGTACCGACCATCATCGCTTCCCTCATACCGGTCAAATGCGCTACGCAGCAGATGTGCCTAAGGTGCCTATTGCAGCACTGTCAGCTCCAGACGCCGATCAGTTACAGCGCGCCCTGAGTCGTGGTCAGATTGAGGTAAAGCTGGTATTGGACGTGCAGTCTATGGGCAAGCGTTGGTCCGGTAATGTGGTCGGTGAAATTCCTGGGCAGACGGACGAGATTGTTATTATTGGTGGCCATCTTGATAGCTGGGATTTGGGCACCGGGGCGGTTGATGATGGCGCTGGTATAGGCATCACTGTGGCGGCCGCAAAAATGATTATGGACTTAAATAAGAAGCCTAAACGCACTATTAGAGTGGTTATGTTTGGGGCTGAAGAAGTCGGTTTGGTGGGGGCCAAGGCCTATGCCGAGCAGCACAAATCAGAATTAGACAAGCATATGGTTGGCGCTGAATCAGATTTCGGTGCAGGCAAGGTATGGCGCTTCGAGACTCGTTTTGCCGAAGAAAAACTTGGTATAGCAGAGCAGATGCATAGGCTGTTGGCACCCCTGGGTATTGCACGAGGCGCTAACACCGCCAGTGGTGGTCCAGACATGGGGCCCCTTCGTCAGTTGGGTATGCCGGTGGTTACACTAAAACAAAACGGCTGGGACTATTTTGATCTGCACCATACTGCCGACGACACGCTGGACAAAATAAATCCCGAAGATGTTGCGCAAAATGTGGCTGCCTACGCAGCCTTTGTGTGGATGTCAGCTAACCTGAAGGGTGATTTTCGAGCGGATTAAAGCAAGATATAACCGCTAATATTAACAATGGGCTTGTCGCCTTGGGATACCCGTATGAACCAAACCAATGTCTTTGGTGAGCCCATAGAAGAATGTTGCAGCCACCCCATTACCGGGTATTTTCGCGATGGGTTTTGCCGCACCGATAAATATGATCGCGGTTCTCATACGGTCTGTGCGCTTATTACTCAGGCGTTTTTAGAGTTTTCTCTGTCTCGCGGTAATGACCTTTCAACGCCGCGGCCGGAGTATGACTTTGCCGGGCTGGTTGAGGGCCAATCTTGGTGTCTCTGTGCCTCCCGATGGTTAGAGGCTCACGAGCAAGGCTGCGCGCCAAAGGTGCACCTACGGCGCACCAACAGCAAGGCTTTAGAAATCGTTCCTCTGGCGACCCTGAGGGGTTATGCTACAGATCTAAACTAGCTCAAGATTCGAGGAACAACCCAATGAGCCTCTACGAAAAATATGTTCTGCCCCGCGTTTTAAACTGTGCCTGCGGTACCAAGCCATTTAATTATCAGCGCCAAAAAGTAGTACCGATGGCAGAGGGTCTAGTATTAGAGGTTGGTATTGGCTCTGGCCTGAACATCCCCTTTTATGACAACGCCAAGGTGGACAAGGTTTTGGGGCTGGACCCCTCGGCTGAACTTCATGAGTTGGCCAAAAAAGTTGCGGCTAAACATGAGGTGCCCGTGGAGTTTATTCTGGCGGGTGCAGAGAACATTCCTCTGCCCGATAACCACGTAGATACGATTTTGGTTACCTATACCATGTGCACTATTCCCGATGTGCTGCCCGCCAATAAAGAAATGCTTCGAGTATTAAAGCCTGGCGGCGTAATGATTTTTTGTGAGCATGGCATGGCGCCAGATGCGAATGTGTCAAAGTGGCAGAATCGAATTAATGGGATCTGGGGCAAAATGGCCGGCGGCTGCCATCTCAATAGAGATATACCTACCTTAATAACAGATGCCGGATTTACCATTCAGTCTATGCAGGAAATGTATTTGCCCAGCACGCCTAAGGTTGCAGGCTATAACTACTGGGGTACGGCAGTTGCGGGCTAGGCTCTAGGCCCTAGCAGCACCTGAGTTACAGGCGCTAGCGCCGACAATATGCCTAAAACTACTATAAAAACTAAGGGCAGCACCTCATCGTTAACACCGTTACTTTTCTGAATAAATTATTCGAGTAACCAGCAAACGGGTCAATTTAGAGCAGATAACGGCTTTAATTACAGCCGATGCCCCTGTTATCGCATATTACTGTATTTGGTCTCAAATGGACTGTGTTTAGCCACGACCACGCTGTAACTTACATCATTGGATATCTATCTAACTCTTTTATAAGGATAGAGCCCAGTTTTATTATTTTTTACCTTGGGGGTTTAATAGCATGTTATTTAAAAAGAAAATTCTTTCTAGCAGTGTAGCTCTGGCTTTAATCAGCGTGGCGATACCTGCTTATGCTCAAGACGGAGCACAGATTGAAGAGGTTATTGTTGAAGGCGGTATTCGCGCAAGTTTGAAGCGCGCTATGGACATTAAACGTGACTCAGCTGGTGTTGCAGATGCAATCTCCGCAGAGGACATGGGTAAGTTTCCAGATACTAACCTTGCAGAATCTCTCCAGCGCGTGACTGGTGTATCTATTGATCGTCAGCGCGGTGAAGGCAGCCAGATTACAGTTCGTGGCTTTGGTCCAGAGTACAACTTGGTGACCCTGAATGGTCGTCAGATGCCTACTCACAATGGCGTTAACCGTTCATTTGATTTCGGTGACCTGGCGTCAGAAGGGATTTCAGCGGTTGTAGTTCACAAAACTGGTAATGCTGCTTCAGCTACCGGTGGTGTGGGTTCAACGGTTAATATCATTACTACTAAGCCTCTAGAAGCCGGCAAAATAGCAACCTTCGGTGCGAAGATGGCTATGGACACGTCTACAGAGACTGGCGATACAGTGACTCCTGAGTTTTCAGGCCTGTACTCGAACACATTTGCTGACGACACCGTCGGTATTGCGATCAGTGCTTCTTCGCAGACACGTAACAACGCAGTTAACACTGGTTCGGTTGGCGGCTGGCACACTACAGCAGGCGACACTGACGGTGGTTGGACTTCGGTTCCGTTTAATGAAGGCCAGATAAATCGCCCGACAGATGCCGCTGGCAACATGTCTATCCCGCAGAGCAGTGCTTACAACCTAAGCGAATATGAAACTGATCGTGTTAACGGCCAGCTAACTTTGCAGTGGGCTCCTTCAGATACACTTACTGCGACGGTTGATTACACCTACTCAGAGTTTGAATTAGAGCGCACTTACAGCGACCTATCTGCTTGGTATAACCTGGGCAATAACACCCAGACTTCAGAATGGGACGATGGCCTAATTGCCTCGCCGATTATGTACAGCGAAGCTAGCCCCAACAGTGACTTCGCAATGGGTATTGGCCACGATGGTTCTACCAGCGAAAATGAGTCTATCGGCCTTAACTTGGCATGGCAGGCTACTGACGAGTTAAGCCTGACTTTTGATTACCATGATTCTTCCTCAGAAAAAGGTGCTAACAGCCCCTTCGGTACGAGTTCATTGGTGACCATGGCTAGCTTTAACCGTGTACAGACCACTGGTTACTTTGACCAGGATCTTCCTATCTTAGAGTTGAGCCTTAACTCTGGTGCTGACGGTGCGGATAGACCTCTATATAAAGACGATATGATTATTACTGGTAGTGTATTTGGTAATGACCTGTCGCGTATGGACGTAGAGCAGTCACGCTTTGCCGGTAGCTTCCTAGCCGACGACGAGACAAGCATCGACTTTGGTGTCGAGCTAACAGAAATCAGCAACCGATCTACAAGTAAGTCGGTTGAGCGCGGTACCTGGGGTGGTATTTCAGATCCCGGTTATATCAGCGACATTCTGGTTCGATCTTCTATGGCCAACTCATTCGACCAGGTTTCTGGTGGTAATGACCCAAGACGTCAGTCTGAATACTTCACTACAACTCTAGAGCAGATTGTTGAGCTGGCAGAAGCATTGCCACTAGCATCTACTCAGACTGTTGGTGACTGTGGCACAGCTTATTGCGCCTCGACTGCATGGGACAATGACAAGCGCACCACAGAAGAAACTACTGCGGTCTACGTTCAGCTGAACCATGAAACTGAGTTTAATAGCATGCCTATTAGCTTGCGCGCCGGTCTGCGTTACGAGAGCACAGATGTTACATCTGCGGCCCGTGCACCTACCTATGATGATGTTTACTGGGAAGGTGGCAACGAATTCTATTTGGTCCAGGGTACTGACGTCGCGTTTGATAGTTATGAAGGTTCTTACGACCTAATGCTGCCAAACCTAGATATCAATATCGATCTAAGAGACGACTTGGTTCTACGTGCTTCTGTGAGCAAGACAGTTACACGTCCTAGCTACGAGAGCATTAAGGGTGGCACGACTGTAGATGGCCAGACCTTTAAGTTCCGCGATGCTCGTGCAGCTGGTGGTGATCCTGGTCTGAAGCCTATCGAATCAGAGAACTTTGATCTATCGATTGAATGGTACTACGGCGATGCGGACTACGTGTCGGTCGGCTACTACCAGAAGACGGTTGATAACTTTATTGGTAACGGCTTCAAGGATATGGCTCTGTTCGGTTTGAACGATCCAGCTTCTGGTGGCTTATACGCTGAGACTGCTGCATCTGAAGGTCTAGATGCTGGCGCTCAGTACACGTTGATTGGTCAGGCTATGTCTAGCGCCTTCGTTGACGGTCGCTACTACGGAACTGCCGCAAACGATCCGCTTACGTTCACCGTTGCAGTACCTACTAACGAAAAGACCGCTAAGGTCGACGGTATCGAGATGAACTGGCAGCATAACTTTGCTGATACTGGCTATGGCTTTATCGTCAACGCCACTATCGCTAATGCTGACATTGCATTCGATCCCCTAGCTCTGGAAACACAGTTTGTTCTTAATGGACTGAGTGACTCGGCTAACCTGATTGGTTTCTACGATAAAGGCGGCTTCCAGGCACGTTTCGCTTATAACTGGCGTGACCAGTTCCTAGCGGGCATTGGCCAGGGACAGGGTTCATCTGCGATTAACCCAACTAATATCCGCGCCTATGGCCAGTTGGATATGAGTGCTAGCTACGAAGTTAACGACAACCTAACGGTTTTCTTTGACGGCATTAATATCACCGAGTCTGACTTCCGTGTTTTCGGTCGTGAAGAAACTCAGGTGTTACAAGCAGGTCAAACTGGCGCACGCTACAACCTAGGTGTTCGTTACACTTTCTAAGTTTTAGAAGGTGTAATCAGTAATCGTTTGTAAAGTAACAAAGAAGCCGCTTAATGTTTTTTAAGCGGCTTCTTTGTTTGTGCCGTACAAGAGATACAATGGTAGTAACCAAGACTATTTAACTAGCTGATATCAATGACTAAAAAAATACATCGAGTTGTTATCGTAGGTGGTGGAAGCGCCGGATGGTTATCTGCAGGGATAATCGCTGCGGAGCACTGTATCGGGTTTGATTCAGCTGCCAACTCTGTTTTCGATCCTGCTTTAGCAAAAAGCAGTTCGGATAATTTTCAGCTTATATTAGTAGAGTCTCCAGATATTAGTACCATTGGCGTGGGTGAAGGTACCTGGCCGTCGATGCGCACTACATTACAAAAAATTGGCATCTCCGAAACTGATTTTTTTCGTGAGTGCAGTGCCAGCTTCAAACAGGGCACCTTATTTTCAGGCTGGATGGGCGGAGGCAAAGACGCTACAAGCGATGCCTACATTCACCCTTTTACGGCCCCCCAAAGCTATGCCGAGACCAACTTGGCCCCCCACTGGCAGCTTATTCGCGATCAGGTTAACTTTGCCGATGCAGTATGCCCCCAGAGTGCCCTCGCCGAGGGTAACTTGGCCCCGAAAAAAATCTCGACTCCAGAATATGCCTTTCAGGTTAATTATGGCTACCACCTAGATGCCGGCAAATTTGCCGAGCTGTTACGGGCTCACTGTGTTGATAACCTGGGTGTACAGCATGTTAAAGCCAATGTGCAGGCCATTAATTCGGCCGATAATGGTGATATAGCCTCTATTGTGACCGACAGCGCCGGTGTTATCGAAGGTGATCTATTTATCGACTGCAGTGGTTCTAAGGCACTGCTACTGGGCGAGCATTACAAGATTCCCTTTTGCAGCAAACAGCAGCATCTTTTCAATAACACTGCCCTAGCAGCTCAGGTTCCCTATGGGAGTCCCGATGATGCTATTAGGTCATTTACCCATTCCACAGCCCAGACTGCCGGATGGATCTGGGATATTGGCCTGCCTACAAGGCGAGGCATTGGCCATGTTTATTCCGATGCCCATATTTCGGAAGATCAGGCTCGCGCCGAGCTACTTAGCTATATCGAAGCCTCTGCAGGAAAGGATGCGGCAGACCAAGCCATGGTGCGCAAAATCAAATTTGAGCCTGGCCACCGCGCCGAGTTCTGGCATAAAAACTGTGTCGCCATTGGCATGTCCGCTGGCTTTATCGAACCATTAGAAGCATCGGCACTGGTATTGGTGGAGCTCTCTGCCGCCATGATAGCCGAGCAGTTGCCAGCTAATCGACAGACCATGGACCTAGTAGCTAAAAGGTTTAATGACAAGTTTCTGTACCGCTGGGACAGCATTATCGATTTTCTTAAGCTCCACTATATTCTCAGTGAGCGGGATGAGCCCTATTGGCGAGACCATCGGGATGAATCGAGCATTCCAGATCATTTAGCAGAGCAGGTTAAGCTCTGGCGTCATCAGACTCCATGGCATCGCGATACCAGTCATGTGGATGAGCTATTTCCCTCAGCCAGCTTTCAGTACGTACTTTATGGCATGGGCTTTAAGACCGAAGGCAGCACTACTATGCGACGCTCTGAACAGCAGGCCCATAAAATAGCTGGTAACCTGTTTCAAGAAAACGCAAAACGAACTCAGCAGTTGCAGGCGTCGATGCCTACCAACCGCGAGCTGATTAATAAAATAAACACCTATGGGCTGCAAAAGATTTAGCGAAAGAGATAATAAACGCCATAGCGAAAACTAATAAAAGCCCTAACGAAAGGCTGCCGGAGCAAGCATGAGTAACTACGTAATACTGACCAAGGTCGCCCATAAAGACACCAAGGTGATTCTAGATCGCAGTACAGCCTATGGCGACAAGGTAAAGATTGCCCTGACCTTTCCTCCTGAGTTTAGAAACGTCCAGGCCTGCTACCCCATCTTTTTTATTAAAGATGGCGAGACAGGGCAGTTTTATCCAGCGGCAGTGTTTGGTTTTGAAGAAAATGAAAACCTATTTCTCAGTGATCAGGGTTGGGACGCCAGCTATATTCCCATGATGATTCGTCGTCATCCATTTTTGATTGGTTATCAGCCCGGCCCCAACGGCGAAGCTGCCGAGGATAACCCTGTGGTTTCCATCGACATGGACAACCCAAGACTGAACACCGAAAAAGGCGAAGCGCTGTTTACCGAAGAGGGTAATCAAACAGAATACTTGCAGCAGTCGATTGCCGGTCTCGAAGCCATTCATGCGGGCCATGAGCATAATAAAATCTTTATCGAGGCCCTATTAGCCAATGACCTGTTAGAGCCCTTTACGCTAGAAATTACCTTGAACAACGGCTCAAATAATCAGCTGTTAGGGTTCTACACAATTAGCGAAGAGCGCTTGCGGGAGCTCGATGGCGACACATTGATGAAGCTGAATAAAGAAGGTTATTTGCAGGCAATCCATATGCAGCTAGCTTCGTTTGCCCGAATAAGAACATTAATCGATAAAAAGAACGCTTTGCTATCCTAGGATAATTAGCCATTGTTAGAGATTAATCAGCAAGTAAAAGAGCGACATGACTGTCGGCTGGACGCGATTCCTGCCGACGTTCTCAACTCATCGGAACCATTAGTTCTACGAGGGTTGGTCGACAGCTGGGCTCTAGTGCAAGAGGCAAAAAAGTCCAGCCAGAGCAGTATCGATTATCTAGCCAAATTTGAAACCGGTGCCCCTCTAACTGCTTTTGTAGGCGAGCCAGAAGAACAGGGCCGAGTATTTTATAACCAAGATTACAGTGGCTTCAATTTCGCCAATCATCGCGTGACCCTGAGTCAGGTGCTAGAGCGCTTAACGGGCTATTTGGATACCGTTGAAGCTCCCATGCTCTACGTCGGGTCCACCATGATTGATAAATGGCTGCCGGAGTTTCGTAAAGATAATGATTTAGACCTTGGCGAGCACAATCCCGTAGTCAGTATTTGGTTGGGCAACCGCAGCCGCATAGCGGCCCATTATGATTTTCCCACTAATATTGCTTGCTGTGGGGCTGGGCGTCGAAGGGTGACATTGTTTCCACCAGAGCAGCTGGATAATTTATATGTGGGCCCCTTAGATTTTACACCTGCGGGGCAGCCTATTAGTTTGATCGATTTTGCCGACCCAGACTATGCGCGTTTCCCGAAATTTAGTGAGGCTCTAAAGGCTGCGCAGGTAGTTGAGTTAGAGCCCGGTGATGCATTGCTGATTCCAAGTATGTGGTGGCACCATATAGAGGCGCTGGACAATTTTAATGTGTTGGTCAATTACTGGTGGCGCAATACGCCCGCCTATATGGGGCCGCCACTGAATGTTTTGCAGCACGCTATGATGAGCTTGCGAGACTTGCCAGTAGATCAGCGCGCTGTATGGCAGCAGCTGTTTGATCATTATGTTTTTAATCCTCAGGAGGAGGCGTTTGCCCATATTCCTGAGCAGGTGCGTGGTGTGCTGAACCCCATAAATGAGGCCTCAGCAAAACAAACTCGCACAATGTTGTTGAACAAACTTAAGCGATAATTAGTCATTGGAGAGAGCGACGTGGCGACACAAAAAATTCAAAAAGTAGTAATTGTGGGTGGTGGAACAGCAGGCTGGATGGCCGGCGCTGCCCTGGCAAAACTAATCGGCAAAAACCTAGATATCTCTCTGGTTGAGTCCGATGAGATTGGCACTGTGGGTGTAGGCGAAGCAACTATTCCGACTATGATTACCTTGCACCAGCTACTGAATATTAATGAGCGCGAATTTGTCGCCGCTGTGCAGGGCACATTTAAACTTGGTATCGAATTTGCCAACTGGAAAAATGTTGGCGAGTCCTACATTCACTCCTTTGGTTTTACGGGCGAAGACTGCTGGGCCGGTGGCTTTCAACACTTTTGGTTAAAGGGCAAAGAGCAGGGCATCAGTGGTGACTTCGGTGATTACTGCGCCGAACTACAGGCCGCCAAGGCTAACAAGTTTGCTGTTTTGCAGCGCAATGCTTTGAATTATGCCTACCATATGGACGCCAGCCTCTACGCCAAGTTTTTGCGAAATATTGCCGAACAGAACGGCGCTAAACGCATTGAGGGCAAGATTGTCGACGTGGGTACTGACCATGAGTCTGGTGATATTACTCATGTGACTCTTGCTTCGGGGCAAAAGATTGAAGGGGATTTGTTTATTGATTGTAGTGGTTTTGTTGGTCTTTTAATCGACAAAACCCTGCACACTGGCTACGACGATTGGTCCCACTTTTTGCCCTGCGATAGCGCGGTGGCTGTGCAGACTAAATCTGTTGGCGAACCTATTCCCTACACTAAGTCCACGGCTCGCGATGCCGGTTGGCAGTGGCGTATTCCGTTGCAGTCCCGCGTGGGCAATGGCATGGTTTTTTGCAGCAAGTATCTGTCTGACGACGAGGCGATCGAGACGTTGCTGAGTAATATCGAAGGGGAGACTCTAACTAAACCCCGGGTGATTAAATTCCGTACCGGTCAGCGTCGCCAGCACTGGAACAAGAACTGTATTGCTCTGGGCTTGGCTAGCGGTTTTGTCGAACCTCTAGAATCCACCAGTATCCACATGGTGCAGCGTGGCATTATTCGTCTTCTGCAGATGTTCCCCTTTGATGGTATTCGCAAGCCTGACGTTGAGGAATTCAATACTCAGATGCGCGAGGAGTTTTTGTTTATCCGAGACTTTGTTGTGATGCATTACCATGTCACTGAGCGTGACGACACTAAGTTCTGGCGCCACTGTAAGTCTATGCCGATCCCTGAGTCTCTTCAGCATCGCATTGATTTGTTTAAGGAGACGGGTAAGGTTTTCCAAAAGGCGGGCGATGTGTTTGCTGAGAATTCTTGGACTCAGGTGATGCTGGGGCAGGGCCTTATGCCTGAGCAGTACCACCCGATTGTTAATATGATGTCTGACGATGAGTTGCGGGGGTTCTTGGAAAACATTAAACATAATGTTGATAGGCTGGTGGAGCAGTTGCCTAGTCATCAGCAGTTTATTGATAACTATTGTCCGGCTGAGGCTATGTGATTTGTTGGTGGTAGGTTGTTAGTTGGGAGTACTGATCCGGCTTACCTGCCCCTACCCCCTTCCAAAACACGACGTGAATACATCCCTGTAGTCTCGGAGCCAGCATCCATGCTGGCTACGGTTTTGGAAGGGGGTAGGGGCAGGCAAGCCTCAATACAGGAGCGAGGTTCTTGGGGAGAGGCTTTCTCCTGTGGTGGAATAGCTAGATAAACTTCAAAGACATTCAATTCTTATAGCCTTTACTGGCCAGTCATTAGTAATAAGTTGCTTCTACAGTGACCATCCCGCCAAACTGTAAATGCTCTATTGAGT
>CAJJAO010000028.1 GCA_905182265.1 gamma proteobacterium HTCC2207
TTAATCATTATCGAGAGCTATTGCTTAACGATACGCCAATGATTGATGTGCGAGCGCCCATTGAATTTATCACTGGCGCTCTACCCTCTTCCGCTAACCTGCCGTTAATGTCCGATGACGAACGTCATCAGGTAGGCATCCGCTACAAAAATAATGGCCAGCAGTCGGCTATCGAACTGGGTAATAGTTTGGTAGTGGGTGACGTCAAAGACCAACGTGTTCAGGCTTGGATCGACTTTGTGGCGGCTAACCCCAGTGCTGTTCTGTACTGTGCCCGTGGCGGCCTGCGTTCAGAACTTAGCTGTGGCTGGCTTGCAGATGCCGGTATTCACTGCCCCAAGGTTGAGGGTGGGTATAAGGCTCTGCGTGGTTATCTGTATCAGTATCTAATTGATTACAGTGCCAATAACTCGTTCACCATTCTCTCGGGCATGACCGGCACAGGTAAAACTGAGATTATCCAGCAGCTGGATAATGCCGTTGACCTTGAGGGCGCGGCTAACCACAAAGGGTCAAGCTTTGGCCGACCCTTAGATGGCCAGCCGGTACAGATTAATTTTGAAAACCGCTTTACGTTAGATATCTTAAAGATTGAAGCCGCGATGCCCGATACCCGCATTGTGCTTGAAGATGAAAGCCGCAATATTGGTGCCCGCCATCTGCCTCATTATTTTTCGGACCATATGTCTCGGAGTCACTTTGTCGTGATTGAGATGGACTTTGAAGAAAGGCTTGAGCGGTTATGGCAAGAATATGTGGTTGAGCGTTATTTAAAAACTATGGCTTTTTATGGCGCGACTGGGGAGGAGGAGTTTGCTAGCTACTTGCGCGAGAGTTTACTGCGAGTGCAGAAGCGTTTGGGCGGCCAGAGAACCAAAGAGCTTTTAGCCTCTATGGACAGTGCAATTGCTATTCAGCATCAAGATAATTTTGCTAGTCATCGCGATTGGCTAACGGGGTTAACCCGAGACTATTACGACCCCATGTACACTTATCAGCTTGAGAAGAAGAAAGAGCTGGTGGTTTTTCGGGGTAATCGTGAAGCCGTTATTGATTGGCTTCGGGCGGCAGGCTGAAGTAATTAACCCCTCTGTCATTTAGCCCAGAGGGAGAAATCTCATCATCCAAGTACTAACGAGGCTGCATTCTCACACCACCATCCAAACGGATCGTCTCCCCATTCAAATAGCTGTTCTCAACAATATGAGTCACCAGCTGACCAAATTCTGAAGGTTCACCTAAACGCTTAGGGAAAGGGATATTAGACACAATACCGTCTTGAACTGGCTGGGGCATGCTCATCATTAATGGCGTCGCCATAACACCTGGCGCAATGGTATTCACCCGAATACCCTGGCTGGCTAGATCACGAGCCATTGGCAAGGTCATGCCTACAATGCCACCTTTGGTTGCCGAGTAAGCCACCTGACCCATCTGGCCATCAAAGGCTGCAATAGAAGCCGTATTAATAATCACGCCTTTTTCAGCTTTCTCATCGGGCTCGTTGCGCGCCATGGCCGCTGCAGCACAGCGAGAAATATTAAAGGTGCCAATTAAATTCACTTCAATGACTTTACGGTAATGGTCGAGATTATGAGGCTGGCCTTCACGGTCGATCGTTTTGGCTGCGATACCAATACCAGCACAGTTGACGCAGATATCCACGCGACCTAGGTCTTCAGTGATGCTGTCAAATGCCGCCTCAACATCTGGGCCACTGGACACGTCGAGTTGTATAAACTGAGCTTTGTTAGCGCCAAGCTCTTCAACTGCTTTGGCGCCTGCTTTTGCATTCATATCAATAATAACAACGGTTGCACCGCCATCGACCAACGCCTGTGATGCTGCGCGACCAAGACCTGAGCCTCCGCCTGTTACCACGGCTACTTTATTTTGTAGGTTCATCTCTGTTTCCCATATTCAAATTGGTCGAATGACAAGGGTATGCTCTCTAGTGCCGCAGCTGTTTATTACTAGGACCTTAGGTTTTGGGTTCTTGCACCAAGACAAAAGGAGGAATAACTAAAGCCCAAAGTATAGTCTGGTTTTCGAACCATTCCAGTGCTTGCTGATCGGTAACTTCAAAGACTGATTTATCGCTGAGCCAGGCTTGAATCTGCGTGGCGTTATCTTCATTCAGAGCAATAGCTACTTGGATTAAATCGGCGCCCGCTGCCACGCCCAACACATTGCCCGCGGCATAATGCTTTTGTAGCTCCTGCCAGCCAATTTTAGCGGTTTCAGAATTGAGCCGATTAATCAGGGTTTCTCTTTCGCTTAAAGCCGCTGATGAGGATGTTTGGGTTTTATCGGTCATTTTCGATTCTATAAGTTTAAAACAGGTCGCAAGGATAAATGGCTGGAGTGCAGTAATCAATTACACTGAGGCCAGCACTCAAAAAAAACGCGACAAGGGGATCAAAATAATGGCGCATATTAGACAAGCAGGCATTGAGGATATTGAATCGATTATTCCACTCTTTACGGCCTACAGAGCTTTTTACAATATCGAGTCAGACCCAGTGGAGCTGCGCGACTATCTGTATGAACGGCTGAAGAATAATCAGTGCGTTATCTTTTTGGCTTCGATTGATGAAGCTACCACTGATACAGCTGCCGTAGGCTTTACTCAGCTATACCCAGGCTTTAGCTCACTGAGCCTTAAAAACACCTGGACGCTAAATGATTTATATGTCGCGCCTGAGGCTCGTCGGTTATTAGTAGGCCAGCAGTTGATGGATCGCGCCAAACAGATGGCCAAAGAAAGCGGTGCTTGCGAGATTATGCTGCAGACTGCAACAGACAATATAACGGCCCAGGGACTGTACGAAAAACTCGGCTATGAGCGAGATAATGACTTCTATTGCTACTGCCTAGACCTTGAGGACTAGCAATGAAAAATATAGTAGCACTAGATTAATCGCCCTTAATCCCCGGCCCTTAACAACAGCCTCTTGATAACAGGTAAGGTAATTCCCTACTAGCCCATCCAGCGGCAAAAATTACGCAGTAACTGCAAGCCCGCATCGGCACTTTTTTCTGGGTGAAATTGCACTGCAAATAGATTGTTGTAGCTGAGTGCTGCGGCAAAGTCTGAACCGTAATCGCAGGTGCCCGCTACATTGGGATTACCTTGGGCATCGACATAATAGCTGTGTACAAAATAGAACCGGCTATCTTGTTCTATACCCTGCCAAAGTGGGTGGTCAATGCGCTGGTGGACATTATTCCAACCCATGTGGGGAACCTTTAACTTGGCCCCCTGAGCGTCCTGTAAATTGTCACCAAAAAACTTCACCTGCCCGGGCAGTAGCCCAAGGCAATCAACACCGCCATTTTCTTCGCTGTGTTGCATCAATGCCTGCATACCCACACAGATCGCCAATACTGGCTTAGTTTTCATTGCCTTGCTAACCACATCCCCAACATTAAGGCGCTGAATCTCGCCCATGCAGTCGCGGATGGCACCAACGCCGGGAAAAACTACACGATCGGCGTCTTCAATCAGGGCTGGGTCGACGGTAATAGACACCTTAGCACCAGGGCAAACGTGCTCAAGAGCCTTGGCAACGGAATGGAGGTTACCCATGCCGTAGTCAATTACTGCGATATGGCTTCGAAATTCACTCATATTTAGGTATCACTGCTAACAAAAGTTAAGAGTACGCTTACAGAATGCGTATTAATTTAAAGTGCGTGTAATTTAAAATATACTCAATTTAAAAGACGCTTCTCTAAAATACGCTTCTCTAAAGAGTACCCTTAGTTGAAGGCATAACACCGGCCATACGCTCGTCGGCAGTCGCCGCCATGCGCAGTGCGCGGCCAAAAGCCTTAAAGATAGTCTCTACCTGGTGGTGAGCATTGGAACCGCGCAAATTGTCGATATGCAAGCTAACCAAAGCGTGGTTTACAAAGCCCTGAAAGAATTCACGGGTCAGGTCCACATCAAAACCACCGACATGACTGCGCACAAAATCGGCTTTCATAATCAGACCTGGGCGACCAGAAAAATCCATGACAACACGGGACAAGGCTTCGTCGAGAGGCACATAGGCATGGCCATAACGGGTGAGGCCTTTTTTGTCTCCAATAGCTTCGGCAATCGCCATACCCAAAGTAATACCGATATCTTCAACCGTGTGGTGATCATCAATATGGGTGTCCCCTGTGGCCTGAACATCCAGATCAACTAAACCGTGGCGAGCAATTTGATCCATCATATGCTCTAAAAAAGGCACTGGCGTGGCAAAGTTTGCCTGTCCTGTTCCATCTAAATTAACGGTAACGGTAATTTGAGACTCGAGGGTGTTGCGGGTCACAGTGGCTGTGCGATCGGCCATGGGGGTTCTCCAAACGGTCCATTTCTTGATTCGCGCAGTATACTGCAAATAGGGCCTTGTAACATTTCGATCTTCCGTTATTATGACGTCTCTCAAAAGGATCCTAAAGTGTGTGGGCTTTAAGTTGTCAATAAACCGATATAATCCTATATTTTGCATCGTGCTAGCCCTCATCATCGGGGTCGGTTCTGTCACGGCTGCTGCCCACAGCCATCTTGACCATCAGGATACCAGCTGCTCCGTTTCTGTATTACAGAACTCCTCAGCAGCAGTTGCGACTGAAACCAGCAGAACGTTTATACCCAAAGCCGCATCCCCGAACACAATTCACATCAACAAGGCTATCAGCAACCGTATCAGAGGTTGCCAGCATGCCCGAGCCCCGCCTCACAACCTCTAAATAGTTTACATCTCACATTTTGGACGAATTTGTTCCGGTCATTCGGCGCACATACTATTTTTTTAGAGGAATACCCCATGAAGAAGCTAAATACTGTTAAGTTGCCCCTGGCAGCTTGCTTGGTAAGTTTGTCCTGCAGTGCTCTCACGCAGGAAATGGAAGAAGTTATTATTAAAGCATCGTTAATCGATTCATCATCAGACGCAATTTCAAATCCGCTACATGTTATGAATGGCGAGGCTATCGCAACTGATGCAAGCCAAAGTATTGGTGCCAGCATTGATGGCTTGGTGGGCATATCCTCCAGTGATTATGGCGCCGCTGTTGGCCAGCCTATTATCAGAGGGATGTCGGGATCCCGCGTAAAGATCCTCAATAACGGCGTAGTGATCAGAGATGTTTCAGGTCTGGGACCAGATCATGCTATTGATGCTGATTTAAATAATATCCAGCAGATCGAAATAGTTCGAGGGCCATCTTCCTTGCTCTATTCTAATGGAACCATCGGCGGAATAGTAAATATTGTTGATAATACCATTGCCAAAAAAGACTTTGAAGAATCTAGGTTTAAACTGGGTTTAGAGACTCAGTCAGTCAATGATGGTGACTCCCATGACTTCTCTTACCAGAACAATATCGGCGGCATAAATATCAGTGCTGCCTATAAAGACTCTCAGTTTGGTAACTTCGATATTCCAAATGATGCAGTTATTCATCATGAAGACGAAGAGCATGAGGGTGAAGAGCACGAGGGAGAGGAGCACGAGGGTGAAGAGCATGAAGAAGATATGGGTTATTTGCCAAATTCTGATGCTGGATCTACTACTAAAAGATTAGGTATCTCCAAGACCGGAGATTGGGGCTACTTTGGCGTCTCTGTGATTGATAACGAAAACATATTTGGTATTCCTTTTCATGGCGAGGGGCACGAAGACGAAGAGGGCCATGAAGACGAAGATGAGCACGCCGATGAGGAGAGCCATGACGATCATGAGGGTGAAGGCGAGCATGAAGGCGAAAGAATCTTCTCTAAAACTGAATCTAGTGTCATCAATCTAGAGGGCTCCTATGTTTTAGGTAATAGATGGTTAACAAAAATCGATTACAACTTCAGAGATTCCGATTATTCTCACACCGAGCAGCATGCAGAAGAAGAAGGACATGAGGGCGAGGAACATGATGAAGACGAGCATCACGAAGAGGGCCCAACAACCTTCAGTAATCAAGCCAAAGAATATGGTGCCATTTTTGATTTAGGTAACGATTCCCTATCGCAAAAAATCGCTGTAAATTATGTGATTGAGGATATTTCTGTTATTGGCAATGAGGCCTTTATCAATCCAACGGAAAGCAAAGAATTGACCCTTGGTTACTATCTAAGTAAAGAGCTTGACTTATTCCATGTCGACTTTGGTATCAGACATGATCAAATTTCCAAAGAAGGTTCTTTTAGTCATCAAGACGAGGAAGATCATGAGGAGCATGAAGAAGATCACGCCGACGAACATGGTGATGAGCGTGAAGCGGAACTAGAGCACTTTGATCGGGATATCAGCACAACTAGCTATGCCCTTACTCTGAGTCGTGATATTACTGATACGCTAGAAATTAATTTTGGACTTTCCTCTGTCGAGAGAGCGCCTTCAGCAGTAGAGCTGTTAATTAATGGCCCTCATCTGGCAACGGGTAGATTTGAAGTCGGAAATTTCAATCTTAACTCTGAAAAATCGAATAATTTCGATCTGAGCTTTAATTTTAGTAATGATGGCCTTTATGCTGCACTGACCTTCTTCCAAAATAATGTGGATAACTATATCTACCTTATGGATGAGTCTGAAGAGGATCACGCAGATCATGGGGATGACGACGATCATGATGGTTTCACCCTTGCCAATTATCTTCAGCAGGATGCCGAATTTGTGGGTTATGAACTTGAAATAGGCAAAACGTTTGACCTAGCTCGTGGCGCACTAACGCTGGCCTTCGGAAGAGATTCCGTTTCGGGTGAGTTCACAGATGGAAGTAATATCTCACGTATGACCCCTGAAAGAAACCTGTACAAAGTCGTTTACGTGGAAGACACGCTTAAGTTTTTGCTGTCTCTCAAAGATGTATCAGCCCAGAATGATGCGGCTGAAAATGAAACGGCCAGCGATGGATTTCAAATGTTAAATCTGAACCTCTCGAAAACAATTGAGTACAGTTCAGGTAACTTTTTAACCCTGTCAGTGTTTGGTAAAAACCTGCTGGATGAGGTGGCTAGAAATCACAGCTCATTCGTTAAGGATGAAGTGCCGCTCGCGGGCAGAAATCTAGGTATACGAGCTAGTTATTCTTTTTAGAGAGTGAATCATTTATCAGTGTTTAAGGGTTGAATGCTTTGATGTAATATGAAGTTCAAAGAGCAACCCTTAATCTGATGGTGATTGTGAAAAATTTATTTAAATGGGTGGCCGCTAGCTTAATCGCAGTGGTCACTCTGCTTTCTGCTGTAATAATCTATGTTTCATTATCTGTCGATATCAACGGCTTTAAGGCGGATATTGAATCTCTGGCCCGTCAACAGGGTTTGGATGTCGCCATTGGCGGCGATGTGACCTCGATATTTTTTCCTCAGCCTGGCATCAGCATCGGACAGGTCCGCTTTTCCGACATGCATGCCACTTCCGGCACCTTAGATGACCTCACCTTGACAGTGGCCTGGACTGATCTGCTTTCAGTCAGCGGCCACCCAACCCGACTCAAAAGTGGCTCCGTACGAGTTAGCGGTGGCCAGATACTCTACAAAGCCCAGAACAACCTGCCTGTGCAGCTAGGCAATATTAGTCTCTTGAGCCACAACATCTCCCTTGAAGGCAATGCATTCCCGCTGAGGATTTCTGGCCAAGCATTTGCGGGGCAACAATTCTCCCTCGAAACAGATATTGCCATCACTGCCAACGGTCCGAATGTAGAGCGGCTGGTGCTAACTGATTTGCAGATAAGCATCGACCAGATTGAAATTAATGGTCAAGTCGAAGCGAGTAAAAATCTAACGTGGATTCAGGGCAATATCTGGACCAATATCTTTGATTTTAAACAGCAATTTCAAGCTATCAAGACTTTTATACCAGCTCTTGCTCTACCTCAGACTATACAGCCATCAGCCCTGACAGAGCTGAGCATTAAAAGCCGTTTCAATATTAACCTAGACGCGAACTCTGAAATTAATAATGTGCTGAATCTAGACGGGCAGCCTATTACCATTGACATGCGTGTGGACCAGTATAACAACAAGCTAACCACCGCAATTGCAGCAGACCTTTTAAAAGCCGCTGACTATATGCCCAGCATTAACACTACCACTGAAGCCGATAACAGTAGCCTGTTTGCACCATTGGCGATCCCTTTTGCCCTATGGCAGGGCCAGAGCCAGGTTGAAGTCGACATTAAAACGATCCAGTTTGACGATTTTGCTGTCCATAATTTTTACAGCAATGTCTTTGGTAACCAGCGCATATTGAGCCTGACCTCATTAAATGCCGATGTGTTTAACGGCCAAATTAATGCTATCGCCAAATTAGATATGCGTTCGTCGACGCCCAGTTTCAATATGCAGCCGTCGTTAAAGGGTATCGATATGGCGCTTGCACTGCCCGCTCTAGCTGGCTACAACGCGTTCAAAGGAACCTTAAGTCTGGACAGTAATATTCAGGGCGCCGGCGATTCTATGGACAGTATTTTTGAGTCCATCACCGGTGCTGGTCAGTTTGATATTAAGTCGCCCTCTTATGCTGATATTAATGTTGAGCAAACCTTTTGCAATGCGGCCACGCTCTTTGGCAGCAGAGGTCAGTCGAATAAAAACTTGCCGACGGGTACCGACTTAGACGACCTAAGCGGCAGTTTTCAGGTTAGCCAGGGCAAGCTCAGCATTAATGAGTACAGCACTGGCACAGGTAACCTTAGTATTATGGGCCGAGGGACTGTCGCTCTGCTTAAGGGGACTTACAATATTAGAGCCAATGCCCTGCTCGATGGCACGACCTCTAGCAGCAATGGCTGTTCCGTCAACAAACGCCTACAAAATCGCCAAATACCTTTTATCTGTAAAGGTAGCTTTGATGGGGGCTCGACAGAGTGCAAACCAGACGAGCGCGTATTGAAAGAACTTTTAAAAAATACAGCCCTAGAAGCGTTAGGCGGTCAATTATTGAAAAGCCGAAACAACGGCTCGACTTCGGAAGAAGATAACACCGACCCGCTAAAGAGCCTTCTCAATGACTATCTAAAGCGTAAACTCGAAGAGTGAAACCAGCGGACTTTCAACAGGCAGTACTCAGCTGGTTTGACCTGCATGGCCGCAGTAATCTGCCCTGGCAGCTGGATATCAACCCCTATAGGGTTTGGGTATCAGAAATTATGCTGCAACAGACTCAGGTCACCACAGTAATACCCTACTTCGAGCGCTTTATGAAAAGCTTTCCCGATGTTGAAGCCCTTGCCGCCGCACCCTTAGATAATGTGCTGCACCATTGGACCGGGCTTGGCTATTACGCCCGCGCTCGTAATTTGCACAGGACGGCACAGTTAGTCAGCAGTGATTTTGAGGGCCAGTTTCCCAGTAGCATTGATGGCCTGTGTGCGCTCCCGGGTATTGGCCGCTCCACCGCCGGGGCCATTAGCTCTATCGCCTTTAAGATTCCAGCAACCATATTAGATGGGAACGTCAAAAGGGTACTGGCAAGGTTTTCTGCCACCGATGGTTGGCCGGGGAAATCTGATGTGGTGCAAAAGCTATGGCTGGTGGCGGAAACCTATACGCCCTTAGAGCGAATCGCTGACTACACCCAAGCAATGATGGATCTAGGGGCAACTGTCTGTACTAGATCATCGCCCAGCTGTGGGCAGTGCCCGTTAGCCGATAGCTGTGTGGCTTTGGCTCAGGGCAACCAAACGCAGTACCCCGGCAAAAAGCCTAAGAAAAAAATACCGGTTCGAAGCAGTTATTTTCTGCTAATACGTAACGAGCAAGGGGATTTACTACTCCAGCAAAACCCACCTTCTGGCCTCTGGGGCGGGCTCTGGGTATTACCGCAGGTAGACTCTATTGATGATGTTGACGCCACTTGCACAAAATTAGGGCTCAAGCTGGTAGACCAGCAGGTACAGCCAAGTAAACGCCATACCTTCAGCCATTTTCATCTCGACTATCAACCAATTACCATCAATGCCCTAGACCACAGCTGTGCTGTCGCTGAAGGGGACAATCAAGTCTGGTATAACCCGCAAAAACCACTATCATTGGGCATGCCAGCACCGATTGTGGCGCTCATTCACCCTTAATCAAAAATCTGTCACTTGGAGAATACCCATGGCGCGCACAGTTTCATGCCGCAAGCTCAAGCAAGAATTACCCGGGCTCGATATGCCTCCATTTCCCGGCCCTAAGGGCTTAGAAATTTTTGAAAATATTTCTAAGCAGGCTTGGGCCGAGTGGATGACTCACCAAACCACATTAATTAATGAAATGCGTCTAAATATGATGGATTTAACCGCCCGTACCTACCTGTCAGAGCAAAGAGAAAAGTTCTTTGACGGCGAAGAGGTCGATCAGGCTGAAGGATACGTGCCGCCTACCGAATAACCCTTGACGAACTGCTTTTCAAACGCTTTAATACGCGCCTCTCGCGTTGTGTGTAGTTCTTTTCGAGACGCCCGGTTAGCTCAGTTGGTAGAGCAGAGGATTGAAAATCCTCGTGTCCTTGGTTCGATTCCGAGACCGGGCACCATATCTTAAAAGGCCTCAGCACTTGCTGGGGCTTTTTTGGTTCTATAAAGGGATCATCGAACGGTTCGATGGACTCTCACTTATGTGCTCGGGGTTTCTCCCCTCCTGCGGCGCCCAAAACCCAGTGCGTGTAGTCCGAGACCTCCATTCTTTTTGATTTCCTGACTTGTGCCTTTGGGCTTTTTGGCTAACTGGTTTTCTGGCTTCTTTAATTCTCTCTTAGTTATATAGTGGATCTCATTAGGTATTTAGCGCTAGGGGGCTTCTGGGGTATGCTGGGGAATATAATAATTACAAATGTTTGGTGGGAGTGGGTAATGGGTTTTGTGCTGCGTCTGATGGTGCTTTTGGTGATGATTTTTTTGGTTGTTGGTTGTGATGGCCGGCAGGTGGATGGGGACCGTCCGGGAGGGATTGACTGGTTTGAGAGTGAGGTCGATGAGGCATTTGCTTTGGCGGAGCAGCAGGATAAGCCTATTTTCTTGTATTGGGGGGCGGCTTGGTGTCCTCCTTGTCAGGAATTGAAGGGGACTATTTTTAAGCAGCAGGCGTTTATTGACCAGTCGCGGTTGTTTATTCCTGTTTATTTGGATGGCGATACTGAGCAGGCTCAGCTGTATGGCGAGAAGTTTTCGGTGTATGGCTACCCTAGTGTGGTTGTCTTCTCTCCACAGGGTGCTGAGATTACTCGCATTCCCGGTGGTATGGATATTCAGCGCTATCTTAGTGTTTTGGAGTTGGCGATTAATGCCATTACGCCAGTGAAAAAGCTAGTAGCTGCTGTTAAGCAGGGCGACAACATTAGCTCTGCGGATTGGAAGCTCCTGGCGTTTTATGCATGGAGCCAAGATCGCGGCAAGGTGCTTGCTGCAGACGTTGATGATCAGGCGCGATATGGCTTGTTTAAACTGCTAGCTGTAACTTGCCCTGCGGACTTGGTGTTGGCTAAAAGTCGTTTGCAGATGCTTGCCATTGAATATTGGAGTGTTCTAGACACTGAGGATAAAACTAACAAAGCCCTCTATTTGAATCAATTTACCAGTATCTTATCGGACCCAGCTCTTAGCAACGCCAATAGCAGCAGTATTATTTATGGAGCTGCTGATCTCTCTGCGGCGCTGACAGAGGGCGCTCAGCTGATTGAGTTAAGGGTTCAGCTCAGCGAGCATATGGCTTCCATATCGACTGACTCTGAATTCAATCTGCCTCTGCGCCTTAGCGCCTTATCCGGCTGGGTGGCACTGCAAAATGCGTCACTGGCTGAAGATGAAACATTGGCCGATGATAAGCTAGCCTGGATCAGCCAACGTGTCTCCAAGGGTCTTGGTGAAGCGGACAGCTATGAATACCACAGCGCTGTTAATACATTGTCACAGACACTCTACGATGCAGGTTTGGTTGAGGATGCCAAACTCATGTTAGTTAATAGCCTGACTATCACTAAGCACCCCTATTACCTAATGTCTGATCTGGGCTTAATGGAGGCTCAGCTGGGCAATAATCAGCAGTCACTAGATTGGTATAAGAAAGCCTGGGATAGCTCTAAGGGGCCTGCGACAAGGATCCAGTGGGGGGTTAACTATGTGGTCAACCTGCTTGAGTTGGCGCCAGAGGATATTACCGGCATTAGTCTCTCTTACAAGACTATTATCGCAGAGCTAGCTGAACAGAATAATGGCCTGCATCAACGCACAGCAGTGCGCATGGGCAATCTGAGTGACGCTTTGGAATCTTGGGCCGATAGCCCAGCAAAGGCTCAGATATTTGCTGAATTCAAAGAAGCTTTAAGCGCGCTGTAAGGCCAAGAAGAGCGGTATAACGAGCTATATAAAAAGTGCACTAAAAAGAAGATATAAAAAAGCCCCGATAAATACCGGGGCTTTTTTTGATTACTGTTAAAACACTTTTAAACTACGAGTCTAGTATTTTTAGCGCGAAGCTGTTGTCGCTTTCATAGCGTCACAGCGGCTTAAAAATTTCTGCACCTTAGCAAAACGGTCAAGACGGTTTGGCGTGAAATACAAACCATGGCCCTCTTTACTGTATGCGTAATACTCATAATCTAGGTCGGTTTTACTAAGTGCCTTGATAAACTGCTTGGCGCCGGCAATCGGCGTGCGTCTATCGACTTTACCATGGGTGATCAGCATAGGGGCTCTAATACGGTCAATGTTATGCAGTGGAGACATCTCTCTTAACTTTTCAACATTAGTACCCATGGCATTATCAACAAAGGCATCTGTAGTGAAGCCATCTCGGCCATCCCAGGTATCTGTAAGCTCCTCAAAGTTAAAGAACCCAGCATCGATAATACTGCAGTCGTAATAATCATTATGACGTACGATGTTCTGGGCACTTGAATAGCCACCATAGCTTGCGCCAGCGGTATAAACCTTGTCGCCGACTTCGTAGTTAGCCTGAACAAACTCTGACCCATCACGCATATCGTCTAGCATACGGGTGCCCCACAAGGTATGACCCGAGCGCTCGAAGTTATAGCCGTAACCGCCAGAACCTCTAAAGTTAGGGGCAAATACCGCATAACCCATCTCTGCGTAAATCTGCATATAGGTATTAAAACCAAAAGGCGTAAATGGGCCATGGGGGCCACCATGAATATAATTAACCAGGCCTTTTGGCTTGCCTGATTTAGGCATTAACAGCCAGCCCTGCATTGCAACACCGTCACTGGCCTCATAGTTTATAGAGGTAAAGGAGTTGAGCCCAAGCTGATCTATATCCGCGTTATAACTGAACAGGTAACGGGCCTTACCCGCGCTTTTCTCCCAGATATAGTACTCACCAGTAACACCGGGTGAGCTCACATGGAAC
Source organism: gamma proteobacterium HTCC2207 (assembly GCA_905182265.1). Lineage (GTDB taxonomy): Bacteria > Pseudomonadota > Gammaproteobacteria > Pseudomonadales > Porticoccaceae > HTCC2207. Next base: position 13,346 of record CAJJAO010000028.1, read on the forward strand.
ACCATATTCTCTTCATCGTCGTCAACACTGGTCATGCTTACATTGAAGCCTTTAAAGCTTTTCATGAATCCGACAACAATAGATGAAACGGTATCTTTCTTGAATATTTTGATCTCAGGTTTATCGGCTATCCATGTTGCATAGCTAGGGTGACCACCCTCAGAGAACTGAACATCAATTTCAGACACAAAACCAAAATCATGCACTGTATTCATCTCACCAGTATCCAGTGCAATACTGACTAAAAGTTGCGGTGCGTTTGCACCCTCTTCCAGCTGTGTTAGTCCGTAAATCAAGGTACCGTCGTCACTGACATTAAGGCCATTAAATTTTCCTGGCACATCAATATCAATATCTTTCCATTCCACATCACCAGACCGGCGATAGTAAAAGTCTGTGGTAAATTGCTCGGTTGGGGCAGCGGCGACAAAGGTATCTGCGCTGTCATTAGTCGCGATTGCAGCTCCACGAGCTGGCCCAGTCATAAGCTTATTTAAATCTCCAGTGGATAATTCGAACTTATAAACCACCGGACGAACTCCACCGTCACGCTTCAACGGAGAAACCGCGACCAGTATGTTTTGGTCATCATCTGGTAAGTAAGACAGTACCTCTAATCTTCCCGAAATTCGTTTTCCGCTTTGGAGAGCCCTATTGAGAAAGTTACCTCTATAGTTCCAAATTCGGGTGTTCTTTCGGGTTTGCATATCGAAGATGAACTGGTCACCAAAATCACCTGGGCGTCGACCCTCTGAATACTCAGTTAGAACGCGATACTTAAATAGGCTCTCAGACACCCAGCGACCGCCACTGATCTCTATATTATCGTCATCTTCGTAACGAATACTCTCTTCGACCTTCATGGTTTGACGGTTTAGTATTACCAAAGTGCCACGCTCATCTTCCTTCATGACTAGGCTAATATACTTACCTGAAGGGGAGATACTCACCCCTCTAAATTCGTAGCCTTGCAAGAGTGTGTTGACCGATTCTGGTAGTTTTGCCATCACTCGTGGTGTCACAAGAACTGCTGCGGCAATTACTGCAAAGGCAACAAAAGCGAGTAGTTTAGATAATTTTTTAGAATAGAACATTTATTTTATCTCCTTAACTTTAATTCTTAAGCCAACCTGATTAACAAGAAACATAGAGCCTAAAACACCAGGCTGAAGCTCGACACGGTCATTAACTCTAAAAGCAACCTGTCGGTCAGAGACTCGCTTAAACTTTCTGTTGGTATTAGTCGTGAAATAACTCTCTTTTCGCTGGGTATTTTTCACCTTAGTAATCAACATGCTAATCGAGTCAGCAACAACCTGATCATAGGCTTGTTGGGCCTTGATCATAACAGGCGTGCTTGTGCTGACGCTAATAGACTGTTTAGAGGGCTGACTAGAAGACTGATTTGAATCTTCTGATGAAGAGCGAGACTGCCTGGTTTGCTGCAACATTTGCGGCCGTTCTGGGGCTGTCATATTTCTGTAACCAAGCGCTCGATCATAGCAGGACAGTCTTGCGTTGTTATCGGCAATATCGAGGCAATCGGAGGCGTCTCGCGCCTGCACTGTGCCAGCGACAAGAATAGTCATCAACAGAATTATTTTGCTTTTATATTCCATGCTACGGGTGCCCCATCTTTTAGTAACGGTTTGGCTGTTACATTGGTAAAGCCGGCTGCTGCCAGCTGCTGTTCAAATTCTTTTATTTGCTCTTCGTTGCGAGCCACATCAACCATTTGTCGAAAGCGTTCTTTTGAAGAGTGGAAGTCTACCAATATACCATCAATATAGGTTTTTCTGTCTGCCTCGGAAAGGCGCAGCTTCTTAAAGTAGCTCAAGGCAGCCTTGGCAAAATCGACCGAAATGGGATTTCGCTCTTCAGGCCCTGCATCCATAACCAAGGACACAAACTCATTGACTGAATCCCGCGCGGCATGGGCAACAGACGATTGCTGAAGCTTAGCTGGATCACCAGCATGGCTGTTAAGCTCAGAATTGATGGCCTTAAGTTGGCTAACAACGGATTCCATCGATTCAAAATCAAACTCACCCAGGGCTTTAGCTGACATTTCAGTAATAACCGAGCCCGAGTGGTGCATTAAAAAATTAGCCTCGCCCTTCGGGGCCAGGAGTTTTCGTAATAAGGGGAGTGACTGATCTAACGGAGAATACTCAAGGCCGTAAACAGAGGCAATGAGGTCAAACTGGGTCTCAGAGTCAAATTTCTCAATGCCTAAACCGCCTTTAAGATTTATTTTGAGTTCCGCATTGGCGCGTTTTTTAACCGCTTCTGACAACCTGACTTCAGCGGCATCGACACCTGTGTAGGAGCCTTTTACTCGCTGGTCTAACAAACAAGGAAGCAAAGAGGCATTGCCACAGCCCACTTCTAGAATATGTAAGTCTTTAGCGTCTGCCGAATTTAGAATGGCAGTCCACCATTGCGCAATATAGCCCTTGGTATAGCCGTCGCTGTAGTACTCCCCGAAGGTAGTACTATGGCCTTTTTCCCAAAAGTTTCCCCAAGCATCCATTTTTCTTTTCCTAAAAAAGAGCCCGCATAAGCGGGCTCTAGTTTTAACACTTTTAGAATACAGTTTACATTTCGATTGAGTATTCTAAGAAGATAACACGGCCAGTCAGACTATACTGATCTTCATCTACCTGTGATCCAAACTTAGTTAGCAACGGATCTTTGTTGCCAATGTTGTTTGCACCAACTCGCACAACGCCCATGTCACTCAGATCATAGCTTACTGCTAAGTTTTGAGTGCTGTAGCCCTTGTACTTAGTGTCGCTTACTGAACTAGTTGACTCACCGATGTAATCGGCAGACCAAGAAGCACTCCAGTCACCCATAGTCCAACGAATTGCACCATTGGTACGCCACTCAGGGAAGCCCAAGGTACCAGCTGCATCAACTAACTCACCAGAACCAAAAATTGATTCAGTTTCGTACTTAGTATAGTAAGTAGAAGAACCTGCGACCATAAATGATCCGAAGTCATCAGTATCAAAGCTACCGTTCAGTGCAAAGTCAAAAGACTCACGATCAACATCACTAACTGCGTTTTGGTAGCCAGCATAGATAGTGGTTTCAGTGCCAGAACGATCGACCGCTGGGTTGTTACCGCCAGTGTTGTAATCAACGTTAAGCATATCCTGAGCAGAGACATATTCAACAGCATTCTTCAACGTTAGGCTGAAGAAGTTAGCGCTGAGGAACCAGCCATCCAAAAACTCATAAGTACCGCCAATAGACAGCGTTTCAGACTCTTCTGCACCAAGATCTGGATTAGAACCGATGTAAGTAGAGAACTGACGAGGAGTACAATCTGCTTCAGCTATACCTACCTGCTCACAACCATAATAGTCAGTAGCAGACTCGGCTGAGAACGAAGTAGCACCGTAAAGATCAGAAAGATCCGGAGCACGGAAGCCCTGGCCGTAAGAAGCTTTAAGAGTCAACTTAGGAATCATTGTAAAGGTGGCACCAACACGAGGTGAAGTAGCCTTACCGAAATCATCGTAGTCATCGTAGCGAATTGCAGCATCAACTTCTAACCAATCGTTCACTGGGAAGATTGCTTCTGCAGACAGCGCAGTAACACTTCGCTTACCAGTTGCAGAGTTACCAGCTGAGCCGCCTACCAGACCAGCTTCAGACTGTGCGTCAACTAGTGCAGCATACTTAACATCGAAGCTTTCGATAGCGAAGTAAGAAGCAGCAGTACCGCCGTCCATCTCAAACATATCCCACTGAGCACCAAAGAATACTTTTTGGATGTTCATGCGGTCATCATTGAGAGTAGTCGTCTTAAGGTTATCTACATAAGTCTCATAGTCAGTAATATCTTCAGCAATGTTTTCAGCAAAGCCACCGTAGCTCAAGTAGTACATGCCGATTGAAGATGAACGATAATCAGAGTACGTGTAGTAGGTTTCGTAGCTAACTGAATCGGTAAGATTTCCACGTAGGCCGATGTTGATGTCGGTCAATGCGTCATTAACAACATTGTCACGAGTACCAATATCTACCCAACGGAAGTAACCGTCAACAGCTTCGCCATACGGGTTGCGTGGATCTGAAGCTAGCGCGCTACCTGGTGCTGCGGGAGGAGCATAACGACCAAAAGACTCACTGTTTGACAGTACTGCGTCGGCAAACAATTCAATTTCGTCAGTCAGTTCAAAGGTAGAACTCACCCATGCGTTAGTTCGTTCCATAGAAGCACGGTTAGCTGAAACGTTTGCGTAAGCGTAGCCACAGTAGTAACCAATATCTGGCACACCAAATGCGGAATCAGCCTTCAACTCACCAACAAAAGAACCATCGTCAACACAGTTTTCACCGGGGGTGATCTGCCAAGTTGAACGATCGTTCTGATCAAAATCTGCCCCAGTATAGTTAGGATTTATCAAAGTGTAGCCATATACAGAAACGCCTTCTGTTTCTGCGTAGCCTTCAATAACGCCATCACCATTCAAGTCACTGTAACGTGCAGCAGTGTAAGAACGATCTTTGTCGTAAATTTCATCTCGGCTATCGTGCTCTAGACCAAAGGTCACAGAAGAACGATCACCACTAGCACCGACTAACAGAGAGAAGCTCTGCTCTGAGCCATCATCTTTAGAACGATCGCCGTGACGTGCAGTGAATGTCATGCCGTCGTAGCCAGACTTAAGAATTACGTTAACAACACCAGCAACCGCGTCAGAACCATAAACCGCAGAAGCACCATCAGCGATGATTTCTAAACGATCTACGAAAGAGAATGGGATGAGGTTAAGGTTAACAGTACCGCCACCACCTAATGAAGGTGAACCAACAGTACGACGACCGTTGATCAGTACAAGAGTGCGGCTAGCACCAGCACCACGAAGGTTAACTGTTGCGTTTGACTGTGCGCTGCTACCTGAAGACTCTCGGAACGAACCGAGTGAATTTAGAGTAGAAGAACGCAGGGCATCAGCAACAGAAACGTCACCAGATATTTTCATATCCTCGGCACTGATAGTGATGATTGATTGTGAGTCAGTGTTAGTCGTTCGCTTGATTCTAGAACCGGTGACGATGACTTCGTCAACGTCGGCACTATCGTCCTGCGCGTAGGCCACACCGGCCAGAGGCATAAATGCAGCGAACGCACTTACGCCCATAGCGAATTTAATCGCCGTGGATATTTGATTCTTTTTCATAAAGCTCCCCGTCCACCCAATTCACTCCATCAGCTGCGCTGATTTCCGAAAATAGGCTTCTTTTTCTGTTTTTGTATGAGGCGTATCCCTACGTATGATTTAGTTTTCTCATACGACCTTAGAAATATATCCGAGAAATTTTTTTAAAGCAACCATGTAATGTACATTTCTTATACCCTCGCAAGGGGGGGTAGAGACAAGAGTGTAAATGTTAAGAGAAAAAATGTTCTCATCGAGGAGCGCTTAAGCATTTAAGGCACTTGTGAAAGAGCGCTACTGATCTCTATGAAGCTGCTAAAAGCAACTTTAACGCACTATACCAGCGTGCTAAGGGAACTTAACAAATCGCCGTAGGCACTTAAAGTTGACTCCCCAGTAATTGGAGAGGGCATCAGTGATTTTAAGACACCCATCACCCACCTATACGTTGTTAGGCGTTATCCTCAATGTAAAAGCAACGACAGTTGAGGTCTAAACTACAAATCCGTAGGGCTTCGCGCCAACATTTCTAGGAAAATTATTGCACTACTCAGCCTAAGAAACTAGTCGGCCATGGGAGTATGGGAAATGAGCTAGTGCTGGAAAATGGGTTAGTGACCATAAATAAAGCAGAGCCGACTAAAAGCTGGTTGCTTAGCCTTAGCCCCGGCCTTTAGCCCGCAGGTTCTGGAGAAGGGTTAGCTCCACCTAGCATGATACTGATCCAGCGGGTCTCTTCCTGATTTTCGAGTGCAATTTTAATCATAATAGTCAGCGGAATCGACAGCAGCATCCCCACAGGCCCCAGCACCCATCCCCAGAGTACCAAAGACACAAATACAACTAGGGGCGACAGGTTTAACCCCCGGCCCATCCAGCGGGGCTCAATGACATTACCCATCACTAGATTAACCACCACAAATCCACCTAATGTAAGGCCTGCGTGCACAACACCTAGCTGAACTAGGGCCAGCAGCACCGCTGGCACTGCGGCAATAAATGAGCCCACTGTGGGTACAAAGTTGAGTAAAAAGGCCAGTAGGGCCCAGAGCACAGCATAGTCAACGCCAAGAATACTTAACCAGATAAAGATTAGCAGGCCGGTGGCCAGGCTTATCATGGCTTTAATGCCTAAATAGCTGTGAACACTATCAGAAAATTTATTGAGCCATTCTTGGGAGGTGTCTCCGCCTCGCGCCATACGTAACTTTTCGCCAAAACCCATGTTCTCGGCCAGAATAAAAATCACCGTCAGCAAAATCATTACCGCATTGGTCATTACATTGCCAAAAGACGCTAGGGTGCTGCCTACTAACTGCATCACGGCCCCCGGGTCAAAACTACTCTGCCACTGCTCGGCGTCAATATTCACTCCTCGCTGGCTGAGCCATTGCTGCACAGAGGTGCTCATGGCCGACAATTTGTCTGAATAAAGAGGAATATCTTCGCGGAAATTATCCAGTGAAGAGCCTATCAAGGCCGCCACCATTAGCCCCACTAGGAAAACCATCATCACCACCATTAAAATCGCTAGGCCTCCCGGCACTCGACGATTTTTTAGCCAAGCCAATAATGGCGACACAATCATGGCGATAAACACCGCCAGCAAAAAAGGCACTAACAGAGGCCCGGCCATTTTTAACCCAGAAACCACCACCACAAAGGCCGCACTGACGACTAAAAATCGGGCTAAAGATGAGGTTTTCTCAATCATGGTTGTGCTCCGTTGCCTGTAACTTGCTGTTGACCCTATCTAAAATTTGTGCCAACTGTTCGCGGCCCTGTGAGGAAAAAATAACTAGCCCCGCCCGCTCAGTCAATGCGCTGGCGGCTAACATAGCACATTGCAGGCGAATTTCATCCAGCTCTGGATCCTGGCGAATGGGCATGCCCATAAACACATCCCAGTCGGCAACCGTGGCTGTTTCTTGGAGCACCGCTTCGAGCAATGTCTTAATGTTGATTGCTTCAACTCTGTAAACCGGCAAGCCCACAAAGCGAAATACCAGTAGCGCCAGTAAAATGAGGCAAAACGACAGCGCGATGGTGATCAGCAGGTCCATAAAATCCTTCTTTTACATCTAGAGTACTTATACATTGAGAGCACTTAGGGGAAAAACAGTAATTTCAACGCCATAAGCATTGTCACGGCAGTAATAATGGGTTGCACCAAGCTGGTTCCCCGTTGCATAACAAGGTTAGAACCCAGCCTAGCACCCACCACTTGCGCCACCGACATAGCGATGGCTAATGACCAGATAACATAGCCACTAAAAATAAATATCGCTGCCGATGTGCCATTCACCGCCAGTATCATTAGCTTGGTTTCTGCCGTGGCCTTAATCAAATTATGGCCCAGTAACCAGACAAAAAGAAACGGAATAATGGAGCCCATACCCGGACCAAAAAAGCCCCCATAAAACCCCATGGCCAATGCGGCTGTGCAGGCAAACCAGCGCTGGCTGATTTTCTGCGAGTGGTCTTTGTCGCTGACTTTAGGGGACAGCAAAAAATAGATCCCAATGGCTAACAGCAGAAAAGGAATCAGTCGGGTTAATACAGCGCTATCAAGACTCTGCACTACCATTGTGCCCACCGCCGAACCCGCCACCGCGAATACAACAGATAGCCCAAGAGGCTTTACATCCAGATGGCCACGACGAAAGAAGTTCCAGGCCGACGACAATGTA
>CAJJAO010000029.1 GCA_905182265.1 gamma proteobacterium HTCC2207
CGCTGAAGGCATGAATATGGGAACGCGTTTTATAGCGACTCAGGAAGCGCCTGTGCACGAAAATGTTAAGGCAGCGATTTTAGCGGCGACTGAATTAGATACTCGCTTGGTAATGCGTCCATTGCGTAATACCGAACGCGTACTTAACAATCCAGCTGTTGAGCGTTTGCTCGAAAAAGAAAAAGCTCTAGGTGCCGACATTAAAATTGAAGATATTCTTCCTGAAGTAGCCGGCGTCTATCCAAAGATTATGAAAGACGGTGATATGGATGCGGGTGCCTGGTCTTGCGGCATGGTGGCAGGTCTGATTCACGATGTACCTACGGTGAAAGAATTAATTGACCGTATTATGTCTGAAGCGGATAGCCTGATTAAGGAACGTTTGGCGGGCTTGTAATAGAGCCGGTTTAACCTACTTAAATAGAAGCCTACTTAAATAAAAGCCTATTAAGAATTATAAAAAATAAATAATAGAAAGAAGAAACTATGTCTGACGTCGATACCTTAAATGAAGCCAAGCTGGCCAGCTATTTAGAAGCTAATATTGCTGGGTTTAAAGGCCCGCTCAAAGCCAGTAAATTTACTGGTGGCCAATCTAACCCCACCTTTAAAATTGACGCGGAGTCTGGGAGCTACGTGCTGCGCCGGCAACCACCGGGCAAGCTGCTTAAGTCTGCCCATGCGGTGGATCGTGAGTATCGGGTGTTGGCTGCATTGGCCGATACCGACGTTCCCGTCGCCAAGGTTTACCACCTTTGTGAAGACCCAGAGGTTATAGGTTCCATGTTTTATATTATGGAGTTCTGTGATGGTAATGTGCATTGGTCGTCTGCACTAGAAAGCATCTCTAGTAACCAAGGCCGAGGGCAGATGTACGATGAGATGAACCGCGTAATGGCGGCGATTCATTCGGTGGATCTAGATAAAGTTGGGTTGGCAGATTACGGTAGACCGGGCAATTATTTCCAACGTCAGTTTGACCGTTGGTCATCTCAGTACAAAGCGTCAGAACTAACTCCAATTCCTCAGATGGACGAGCTAATTGAATGGCTGGGTGAAAACCTACCGGAAGATGACGGCAAGGTATCTCTAGTTCATGGGGACTATCGTTTAGACAACCTAATGTTTGACCAGGACAACCATACAGTGATCGCGGTACTGGACTGGGAACTGTCGACATTGGGTCACCCCTACGCCGATCTGGCCTACCAATGCATGGGCATGCGGTTACCTGCAGCGGACAAGCAGGGCACCTCCTCGGGCCTGCTGGGCGTAGATGCCGCTGCACTGGGCATTCCATCAGAACAGGACTATGTGGACAGCTACTGTGCACGCATGGGCATAGATAAAATTGGCAACTGGTCTTTTTATCTGGCCTTTAGCTTTTTCCGTTTAGCGGCTATTTGCCAAGGTGTCGCCAAGCGCGCTGCCGATGGTAATGCTTCGAGTAAATCTGCCGGTGGTGTTGCTGCCATGGTGCAGCCCTTGGCCGTGAATGCTCTGAGTATTATCCAAGAAGCATAAAACATAAGAATAATAGAGTCGGGAACAAAAACATTATGTCGATCAACAATCGAGTCACCGCGTTAACAGGCACCAAATACCCTATCATTCAAGCGCCTATGGGTTGGATCGCTCGGGCCCAATTAGCCTCAGCCGTCAGTAATGCCGGTGGTTTGGGTATTATCGAAACGTCCTCCGGGGAGCTAGATAATATTAAAGCGGAAGTCGCCAAGATGCGCGACCTCACCGACAAACCTTTTGGTATGAACGTGGCGTTGTCCTATGTGCGCGGCACCAACATTATCGACTTTGTTATCGAGCAGGGTATTAAGTTTGTTACCACGTCGTCAGGCAGCCCTGCGGTTTGCACCAAAGATTTTCAAGCGGCCGGCATCTCGGTATTTCACGTGGTCCCCACGTTAGAGATGGCCCTCAAGGCCATAGATGCGGGTGTCGATGGTCTAATTGTTGAAGGTGGCGAAGGGGGTGGTTTTAAAAACCCCAGCCCCGTATCGACCATGGTATTACTGCCTTTGATTCGCTCCCATTGCGATGTGCCGATTATTGCCGCCGGTGGTATCAGCGATGGTGCCTCTATGGCAGCGTCCTTTGCTATGGGCGCAGAGGGTGTGCAGATGGGTACACGCATGCTGGCCTGCGCTGAGTCTCCAGTGCACGATAACTGGAAGCAGGCTATCGTCAATTCTAAAGAGACCGATACAGTATTTTTAAACCAGCAGGGCCGACCGGCACTGCGGGCGCTGCGCACGGAATTAACGGCGAGCCTTGAGCCTCTGGGTAAAATTAATGTCATGGAAAATATGGCCAACTTACAGGCACTTTATTTTGGTGGCGATATGGAAGCTGCCATACCATTGGGTGGTCAGGTGACTGGGCGCATCGATGAAATATTAACTGCCGAGCAGGTGATCGACCAAACCATTGAAGGGTTTAATACTGTTGTCGCTAATTTGGCCCGTGACTATGCTTAATTGGTTTATGAAGGTCTCTAAGTGGTTATTTACCGCCAGTATGTTCTTGCTGGTCAGTCTTGAAGTTCAGGCTGGCGCTGCTATTGATGGTGTGTGGCGCTTTGCTGATGAGCCGGTATGGATGGAGATTGAATCTGGGCAGGGTTTGGTGGTTCGCCATGACAGGAAACCCGATGCGCTAGGCAAGACTACATTGCGCAATCTGGTTGCTGGGGACGAGCCAAATAGCTGGGAAGGTGAAATCTATGTGCCGCAGCTGTCGAGTTATAAAGACGCCAGCATTGTTTTATCTTCGGCTGACGCTATGGATATAACGGTGAAGGTTGGCTTTTTTCGCAAGCTGGTGAAGTGGCAGCGAGATCCTTCATTCACTGCCACTGAGAGTCCTTCTCTTTAGCCGAAGGCTCTCGATATTCAGCCGAAGGCTCTTCACTTTAGCCGAAGGCTCTCGATATTCAGCCAAAGGCTCTTCACTTTAGCCGAAGGCTCCAGCATCAGCGGCGGCCTTGATGGTCGCTTCGTCCAAACCTAATTCTTTTAATACTTCTTGCCTGTGCTGGCCCATGGTTGCGCCTATGGCGTTGTATTGGGGTTCGGACTTGGACAGTTTGATGGGGCTGCCAATCTGCTGCTGTACGCCATTGTCGTGAGTTTTTACATCCACTACTAAGTTTCGGGCTTTGACCTGTTCGCTGGCGCAGGCTTCTGCAAAGCTGAGTACTGGCTCTACGCAACAGTCTTTATCTTTAAAAATCTCTACCCATTCGGCGAGGGGTTTTTGCGCAATGATGGCCTCAATCTTGAGTCTAAATTTGGCTTGGCTCACCGGGTCTATATGGGCGCCTTCTTCCAACAATGAGCTATCACCCAATGTGGCACAGAGGGTTTGAAAAAACTGGGGCTCTAGGCTGCCGATGGACAGGTGACGGTCGTCGGCGGTGCGGTAGTAGTCATAAAAGCTACCACCATTAAGGTTGGTCTCACCGGGCTGGGGGTCGACGCCAGCGGCCAGATAGTTAGAGCCAAACAGGCTGTTCATCGAGAACATGGCATCGGTCATACTGATGTCCACATGCTGGCCTTCGCCACTGATATGGCGCTGATTAACCGCTGCCAAAATACCAATAATGCCATGCAGAGAACCGCCGGCTAAGTCGGCAATGGGCATGCCCATAATCGGGGTGCGTTCGTTTTGGCGACCGGAATATCCGTTGAGCCCCGAGAGAGATAAATAGTTATTGTCGTGACCGGCGCGGTCGCGGTTGGGGCCAGTTTGGCCGTAACCAGTAATAGAGCAGTAAATCAGCTTGGGGTTAATCTCTCTGAGCTGTTCATAGCCGAGTCCAAAGCGGTCCATGACCCCGGGTCGAAACTGTTCAATCACAATATCGTACTGGCTCACTAGTTGTCTGGCGATGGCAACGGCCTCAGGCTTTTTAAGGTCTAGGCCAATAGAGCGTTTATTGCGATTTAGCTGGCCATGGGCTGTGGAGGTGCCGTCGGCAAAGGGCCCCATAGCTCGAAGCATATCGGGACGTGTGGGTGATTCTACACGCAGTACTTCTGCGCCCATGTCGGCAAGCATCATGGTGGCAAAAGGGCCGGGAACCAGGGTGGTGAAATCGAGTATTTTTAAGTTTTCTAGAGCGCGCATAATAGTTTTTATTTTATTTATTAGAATGCTGGAACAGACCTAGTATAGGGTTTTGACGCCATTTGAGATATACAAAAACACAAATAATCTCTATTATTGGCTCACCTCGAAACAACTGGAATTAACCTATGACGGATCAAAAAGCCACCAATGTGCACTGGCACCAAGGTGAAGTAACAAGAGAGGATCGCAATCAGCTGTTGGGACAAAAAGGCGCCACATTGTGGTTCACCGGTCTGTCTGGCAGCGGCAAAAGCACCGTGGCTGTTGCCCTTGAAAAAGCCCTGTTTCAGCGTGGCAAGCTGACCTATCGTCTAGATGGCGACAATGTGCGTCTGGGGATTAATAAAAATCTTGGTTTTTCTGCCGTTGACCGTGCGGAAAACATTCGCCGTATTGGCGAGATCGCAAAATTATTTGTCGACTCCGGTGTAATCGCGCTGTCGAGTTTTATCAGCCCTTACCAAGCGGACCGTGACCGTGTTCGTGAGTTGCATGCCGAGTCTGATTACGCCTTTATTGAAATTTTTGTCGACTGCTCTCTGGCCGCTGCCGAGGCTCGAGACCCTAAAGGGCTATACAAAAAAGCCCGCGCTGGCGAGATCAAAAACTTTACCGGTATCGATGATCCCTATGAAGCACCACAGGCCGCTGAGATTCATCTGCACACCGATAAAATGAGTCTCGAAGAGGAAGTTGAGCTAATTATCAACTATCTTGAAGGGAATGGATTTATTGCAGCGCTGTGACCTTTTTTGCCATCGCCCTTGCTCTTGATAGGCTTGGGCGGGGCTTCTTAATTTTGGCGCAGCCGTTTAATGTAGAGGGCAGCCGCCTAGCCAACCACACATTTTAATACCCAATGGAGATACACCTTTGATTAAGCCCCATGGCTCAGATACGCTCAACAGTCTTTTAGTAACCGATGCAGACCAACTGCAACAGCTGCGCAACGAGGCAGAGTCATTGCCTTCACTGCTGCTTAATTCGGCGGCTGCCGCCAATGCGGTAATGATGGGCGCAGGCTACTTTAACCCTCTGACCGGTTATATGAATTTAGCGGACTCATTGAGTGTTGCCGAGACGCTGCATACGGTTGATGGTCTTTTTTGGCCAGTGCCAGTAGTCAATCTAGTCAAAGATGCCTCTGCTATAGAGGGCGCCGGCCGCATTGCGCTGCGTGACCCCAATACCGAGGGCAACCCGGTAATGGCAATCATGGACGTGGATGCCATTGAGCAGGTAACTGATGCGCAGATTCATATGATGGCCCAGGAAATATTTGGCACATTGGACCCCGAGCATCCGGGTGTCTCTACCTTTACTGGGCTGGGCCGCCATATGGTCTCCGGTAATATTCAGGTACTTAGCCTGAGCTACTTTCAAGCTGACTTCCCCGATACCTTCAGAACGGCTAACGAAATTCGCGATGAAATTACCCAGCGCGGCTGGCAAAAAGTTGTCGCCTTTCAAACCCGTAACCCAATGCACAGAGCCCACGAAGAGTTGTGCCACATGGCCATGAAACGCCTCAATGCCGATGGTGTTGTAGTGCACATGTTGCTGGGCAAGCTTAAGAAAGGTGATATACCTGCCTCAGTGCGGGACGACTGTATTCGCAAGATGGTTGACCTGTACTTCCCAGAAAACTCTGTGATGGTTACCGGTTATGGTTTCGATATGCTCTATGCGGGCCCCCGTGAGGCTGTGCTGCATGCGGTGTTCCGTCAGAACATGGGTTGTACACATTTAATAGTAGGTCGTGACCATGCAGGTGTCGGGGACTATTACGGTGCCTTTGATGCCCAAACTATTTTTGCAGACAGGGTACCGGAAGGTGCTTTGGACATTGAAATATTTAACGCTGACCACACCGCTTTTTCGAAAAAGCTTGGTCGTGTCGTTATGATGAACGAAGCCGAAGACCACACCAAAGACGATTTTATTCTGCTGTCTGGCACCAAGGTCCGCGAGCTGTTGGGCAATGGCATAGCGCCACCGCCAGAGTTCTCGCGCCCGGAAGTGGCCAAGATACTGATGGATTATTATCAGTTAGAGAATGCATAAGGCACATAACGCGCTAGCTAAGAAATGCACTAGCTAAAAAGTGCACTAGCTAAGAAATGCACTAGCGAATAAATGCACTAGCCAATAAAAGAACTAGTTATTAAATGCACTTTGATAAAGAGCCCCTATGACCAACTACGACATTTTTAACGGCGACGCCGACGGTATCTGCGCACTATTGCAGTTGCGCCTCGCCGAGCCCAGAGATGCCCAGCTGGTCACCGGGGTTAAGCGGGATATTAATTTGCTCAGCCAAGTGCAAGCAGAGCAGGGCGACCGGCTCACGGTACTGGATATCTCTCTGGACAAAAATCGCGATGATTTGCGGCGGGTTTTAAAGGCCGGTGCGGAAGTGTTTTATGTAGACCACCACTTTGCCGGTGAAGTGCCTGCATCAGCGTCCCTAAAGTCCATGATCAACGAAGCCCCAGATGTCTGCACTAGCTTGCTCATTAACCATTATCTGCGCGGTGCTCAGGTGGCTTGGGGCATTGTGGGTACCTATGGCGACAACCTGAAACAAAGCGCTGAAGGCATGGCGAAAAATACAGACATTAACGCCCAGCAGCTGCAGCAATTAGAAAACTTAGGCATCTATATCAACTACAACGGCTATGGTTCAGATATTGCCGAGTTACATTTTCACCCAGCGGAGCTTTATCAGCTGGCGTCCCAGTATGCCAATCCATTAGATTTTATTGTTGATGGCGCTCAGCACTTTGAGCAGCTAGAGACCGGTTATCAGCAAGACTTAAGCGCTGCTCAGGCGGTTGAGCCATTAATAGCGACCGATGCCATTGCCTTATTTGAGCTGCCCGATGCCCCTTGGGCGCGCCGTGTTAGCGGTGTTTACAGCAATGATCTCGCCAACCAAAACCCCGATCGTGGCCATGGAGTGTTGACGGCTAAGGCCAATGGTAACTACCTAGTCAGTGTGCGCGCGCCGCTCAATAATAAGCGCGGTGCTGCCACTCTGTGCCGACAGTTTGCCACCGGTGGTGGACGCGAAGCGGCGGCTGGTATTAATGATCTACCAGCTGATATGCTGGCATCTTTTATCGATGCCTTTAAGCGAGCCTACCCATGAATACTCCTGCCCCACAGCGTCCTTTTTCTATACTTGGTATTCAGCAAATTGCCGTGGGCGGCGCCGACAAACAAAAGCTGCGTAGTTTTTGGGTCGACTTGCTGGGACTTACAGTTCGCAGTACGTTTGTTAGTGAGAGCGAAAATGTTGACGAAGATATCTGCGAGATGGGCGCCGGTGACTTTATGGTTGAGGTGGATCTAATGCAGCCTTTGGATGTTAATAAAAAACCTCGCGTTGATATTCCGGCCCTTAACCATGTGGGCCTTTGGGTCGATGATTTGGCCGCTGCAGTTGACTGGTTGGTAGAGCAGGGCCTGCGCTTTACCCCCGGTGGTATCCGCAAGGGCGCAGCTGGTTATGACGTCTGTTTTGTTCACCCCAAGGGTAACGACGAGTTCCCTTTGAGCTCTCAGGGTGTGCTGGTTGAACTGGTACAGGCACCAGAATCTGTCATAAACGCTTACAAAGTCATTTCTGAGGCCTAAAACTGATTTCTGAGGCCTAAAAGCCCAATAAATCAATGGTTTAGGGTGCAATCTACCTGTCTTCCCTGTATCCTGCGCGCCAATCTGGACCATCTCCAAACTCCTATTTATCTTTGCCACTCAGGTCCATAGTCGGCATCACTTTAAAAGACGATCTTATGACCTTTGATGACTTGGGCCTATCAGCCCCTATTCTTAAAGCTATTGCTACGCAAGGCTATAGCGAACCTTCACCCATTCAGGCCAAAGCAATTCCTGCCGTGTTAGAGGGCCATGATGTGATGGCTGCTGCCCAGACTGGTACTGGTAAAACTGCTGGCTTTACATTGCCTATTTTGGAGCTCCTATCCAAAGGCCGCCGTGCTGGCCCTAACCAGGCACGCACCCTAATTCTTACCCCGACTCGCGAACTAGCGGCTCAGGTAGGTGAGAGTGTTGCGGTTTACGGCAAGCATTTGAACATGACATCTACTGTGGTGTTTGGTGGCGTTAAAATTAACCCTCAGATGCAAAAGCTGCGTCGCGGTGTGGATATTTTGGTGGCCACTCCAGGTCGCTTAATGGACCTGCACAGCCAGAACGCTGTTAAGTTTGATAATCTTGAAGTGCTGGTTTTGGATGAAGCCGACCGCATGCTCGATATGGGTTTTATCCATGATATCAAGCGTATTATTGGTTTGCTGCCCAAGCGTCGCCAGAACCTAATGTTCTCTGCGACCTTCTCTGAAGATATTCGCAAGCTGGCTAAAGGCCTAGTGCGCAACCCCATCGAGATTTCGGTGAGCCCGCGCAATGCTGCGGCGCCTTCTGTAGAACAGTGGATTTGCCCTGTCGATAAAAAACAAAAAGGTCCATTGCTGATTAAGCTGATCCATGACGGCGGCTGGGGTCAGGCACTGGTATTTACCAAGACTAAGCATGGCGCAAACAAGCTGACTAAGTTGCTTGAAGCGGCGGGTATTACCGCGGCGGCTATCCATGGCAATAAGAGCCAGGGCGCACGTACTAGAGCGTTGGCAGACTTTAAAGCGGGCGAGATTCGTTTATTAGTGGCAACCGATATCGCTGCCCGCGGTCTGGACATTGAACAGCTGCCTCAGGTGGTTAACTTTGACCTACCTAATGTCTCGGAAGACTATGTTCACCGCATTGGCCGTACTGGCCGTGCTGGTGCATCAGGTCAGGCAATCTCATTGGTTAGTGCCGACGAAGTCGATTTACTCTCTGATATTGAGCGCCTCACGCAAAAGCTGTTAGAGCGTCGTGAAATCGAAGGCTTTGAGCCAGACCAAAATTTACCTGTGACTACTCTCAACAAGCCGATACGCAGCAAGAAGCCCCGTAAAGCGCTTAACAATGAGACTAACTCTACGGACAATAGCCGCCACAACAATGGCGCAACCAATGCCAAAAAACGCACAGTTTACGGCCATGGTCCTAAGCCCGGCGGCAAACTAAAGTCTGGCGGTCGCAACCAAACAAGTCGTCCTGGTGGACGTTCTGAAGGCTCTTCTGAGCCTCGCTCAGATGCCAATGGCAATCGTGCTTCTCGACCAGCCTCTCGATCTGCGGCGGCGCCTAGATCAGGAGCAGCCCCAAGCAAGCCTTCAGGCAACTCTCCCTACGGCGGTGGTGGTGGCAAACCGACCTCCGGTCGCAATCGCCCCTCCGGCGGTAATTCTAACCGCAGCTCTGGCCGCAGTTAGACTGGGTTCTTGGGGCCAGTTCGGTCCCTTTTAGCTTAGCTAGGCGCTTCACCAAGGCGTGGCTAAGCAGTCCCATTGTTGTTTCCTATTTTAATCTCCGTTATCAATAAGAGAGCCCGTTTTAATGTTTGAGTTTCGCTTAAGTAAAGTCGCTACCTTTAAAAATGACATCCTTTCCGGTCTTACTGTTGCCCTAGCACTGGTCCCAGAAGCGGTTGCCTTTGCCTTTGTGGCCGGCGTTGATCCTTTAGTGGGACTTTACGCTGCCTTTATGGTTGGCCTTATTACCGCCTGTATTGGCGGTCGTCCGGGCATGATCAGTGGTGCCACCGGTGCTCTGGCTGTCGTTATGGTCTCGTTAGTCGCCGACCACGGAGTTGAGTACCTGTTTATGACTGTCGTTTTGATGGGTATTTTGCAGATTACCGCGGGGGTACTCAGACTCGGTAAATTTATTCGCATGGTGCCATACCCAGTGATGCTGGGCTTCGTCAATGGCTTGGCTATCGTGATCTTTCTGGCCCAGTTGGGGCAATTTGGTGACGCAGGTCAGCCCGGTTGGCTAGATGGCACCTTTATGCAGGGCAGTATTGTTGATGTCGCATGGCTGCAGGGCCAAGAGCTCTACATGCTATTGGGCCTAGTGCTGGTCACCATGTTTATTATTAATGTTCTACCACGCTTTACCAAAGCTCTACCGTCATCGTTAGTGGCGATTGCAGTGGTGACTGGCTTAGTGATGGGCCTAGATTTAAATACCAAAGTAGTTGGTGATATTGCGTCTATTAGTGGCGGTTTGCCGAGCTTTCATATGCCAGAAGTGCCGTTTAATCTAGAGACGTTTTGGATTATTTTGCCTTACGCCATTATTTTGGCGGCGATTGGTTTGATTGAATCATTGCTAACCTTGCGTCTAATCGACGAAATTACCGAGACCCGTGGTCGTGGTAATCGTGAATGTATTGGCCAGGGCGTGGCGAACACTGTGACAGGCTTATTTGGCGGCATGGGTGGCTGCGCCATGATCGGTCAGAGCATGATCAATGTGAATTCTGGTGGCCGTGGTCGTATGTCTGGTATCAGTGCCGCGATTTTCTTATTGCTGTTTATTCTGGTTGGCTCATCGGTCATTGAGCAGATCCCTCTTGCAGCGCTAATTGGCGTAATGTTTATTGTGGTGATTGGTACCTTTGAGTGGTCGAGCTTTCGTATTGTCGGCAAGGTACCGCGCAGTGATGCACTGATCTTAGTCACCGTGTCTGGTGTTACCGTGGCCACAGATTTAGCCGTTGCTGTGGTCGTTGGTGTGATTATCTCTGCACTGGTCTTTGCTTGGGAACATGCCAAATATATTCGCATTGATGCCCGTGAAGACCACAAAGGTTCCACGGTTTATGCCGTGACTGGGCCTTTGTTCTTTGGTTCGGCAACAGCGTTTTTAGAGCGCTTTGACCCTAAAAACGACAACGACGATGTGGTTATCGATTTTGCTCGCTCCAGAGTGGCAGACCATAGCGGCCTCGAGGCGATTGACAGTTTGGCCGAGCGCTATGAAAATGCAGGTAAGACATTACACCTTGTTCACCTGAGTGAAGAGTGCCGCCGCCTGCTTAAGAAGGCCGGCAATCTGGTTGAGGTCAATGTAATTGAAGATCCTAAATACTTTGTTGCGGAAGATAGCCTAGCCTAATGAACTTAAAACTGGCGATTTTTAAACCTATGCTAAAGCTGGCCATGGAGCGAACTGGCCATGGTGCAGCATTGGGTTTTGAATTGACCAGAGTAGGGTACGGCGAAGTTGAGATGTCATTTGCCTACAAGGAAGAGGTTGTTGGCAACCCGATCACCGGCGTTGTTCACGGCGGGGTCATTGTGAGCCTGCTGGATACCTGCTGTGGCTCTGCTGCAATCACCACGCTCAAGCGCCCCGCGATAACACCCACAATGGATCTGCGTTTGGACTATATGCACCCCGCAGAGCCCAACCAACCGATTCATGTATCGGCCAAGGTTTACCGCAACACCTCCAATGTTATGTTTTGCCGAGGTTCCGCTTGGCAAGATGACCCGGAAAACCCCATTGCCCATTGTGTGGCCACGTTTATGAAGGTGGAGAGCCCCAGTCTGTCGTTTGGCAATGTGGTGCGCCGTCGTTTTAACCGCTTTATTCACGGTAACAAAGCGTTTGAGAAGGAGGCTGACAAATGAGCCTTGATCTAGAACAACTTACATTAAGCCTAAGTCAGGCGCGCCAGCAGTCGAGCCCCCAGCAGATTCTTGATTTAATTCCCTACAGTAGCTTTATTGGTGCCCAGGCTAAGGTATTGAAGGCAGACAGCGAGAACGTACTCTATTGGCTAGAGAGGCGCGCATCCAATATTGGCAACCCAAGTCTGCCAGCAATTCATGGCGGCGTAATAGGGGGCTTTCTCGAGCTTTCTGCCTCTATCGAAGTTCTCTATACCCTAGATGTTAATGTAGTCCCCAAGGTAGTAGATTTTTCTCTGGATTATCTGCGTCCGGGGCGTTACAAAACCATTTACGCCAATTGCACCGTGCTACGCCAGGGCAAGAAACTGGTCAATGTGACCGCCACCGCCTGGCAAGACAACCCAGAGACCCCAATCGCTACGGCGCGCTGTCACTTCTTAATCTCCTAAAAACAATTCGAACCCTTTTTGCCCCTTTTTTGGTTTAACAGCTTGAAATATTTGCGACTGCCCCCATCTTTTACAACATCCAAAAGTCACAGATTACTTAACAGGAGCAATAACGGAAATGACAGCCAAAGCTAAATCAGGTGCAGAAACTCTGGGTTTTCAAACCGAGGCCAAGCAACTTCTTCACCTAATGATTCACTCTCTTTACTCCAATAAAGAGATTTTCTTACGTGAGCTGATTTCGAATTCTTCAGATGCCACGGACAAGTTGCGCTTTGAAGCCCTTGAAAATGCCGATCTGTATGAAGACGACGGCGACCTACATATTCGCATCGCAGTCGACGAAGACGCAAAAACCATTGTTATCTCCGATAACGGTATTGGTATGTCTCGCGACGAAGTTATCACCAACCTGGGTACCATCGCTAAGTCGGGTACTGCAGAATTTCTTAAAAACCTCAGTGGCGATCAAAAGCAAGATTCACAGCTTATTGGTCAGTTCGGTGTGGGCTTTTACTCCTCCTTTATTGTTGCCGACCGCGTAGTAGTAGAAACACGCCGTGCCGGTGCCAAGCCTTCAGAAGGCATTCGCTGGAGCTGTGAAGGCGAAGCGGATTACCAGATCGAAGCTATCGAGCGCGCAGAGCGCGGCACCTCGATTACCTTGCACCTTAAGAGCGAAGAAGAAGAGTTTGGCTCTGACTGGCGCCTGCGTAGCATTGTTAAAAAGTACTCAGACCATATTGCCATTCCTGTGGAGATGCTTAAGCAAGAGCCGCCAGCAATGCCAACAGAAGAAGGCAAAGAGGAAGAAGAGCAGGCTGAAGTGGTTCCTCATTGGGAAGCCGTTAACGATGCCAAAGCACTGTGGACTCGCTCTAGAAGCGAAGTCAGCGACGACGAGTACAAAGAATTTTATCGCCATGTGTCCAATGACTTTGCCGAGCCACTGTCTTGGAGCCATAACCGCGTAGAGGGCAAGCACGAGTACACCAGCCTGCTGTATATCCCCGGCATGGCACCGATGGACCTGTATCAGCGTGACGCCACTCGCGGCATCAAGCTGTATATCAAGCGCACCTTTATTATGGATGACGCTGAACAGTTTATGCCTATGTACCTGCGCTTTGTAAAAGGCGTGTTGGACAGCACTGATCTGCCATTAAATGTGTCTCGTGAGATTTTGCAAAAGACGCCCATGGTCGACAGCATTCGTGCGGCACTCACCAAACGTGTCCTAGATATGCTCGGCAAAATGGCCACTAACGAGCCAGAGCAATACGCCACTTTCTGGACCCATTTTGGTGCCGTGTTAAAAGAAGGCCCCAGTGAAGATCACAACAACCGCGAAAAGATTGCCAAGCTATTCCGTTTCGCCAGCTCCACCAGCGAAGGCGCACAGCCAACCGTGAGCCTGCCGGACTATATCGAGCGCATGAAAGAAGGCCAGGACAAAATTTACTATGTGACTGGCGAAAGCCACTCGGTGATAGCCAACAGCCCGTACCTCGAAGTGTTCCGCAAGCACGGCATTGAAGTGCTGCTGATGTCGGATCGCATTGATGAGTGGATGATGGGCTATCTCAATGAGTTTGATGGCAAGTCATTCCAAGATGTTGCGCGGGGCGAATTGGATCTGAGCAAGATTACTGGCGAAGAGCCTAAGTCTAAGAAAGATGCCGACAGCGACGACAAGTCAGAGAATACTGAGCATGACGAACTGTTAACCCGCATTAAGACATTGCTGGACGAGAAGGTTGAAGAGGTGCGCACCACCACCAGACTAACCAGCTCACCCGCCTGTTTAGTGGTTGGCGACAATGATATGGGCGAGCAGATGCGCAAGATTATGGCTGCTGCCGGCCAAGCTGTGCCCGAAGCCAAGCCTATTCTCGAAATTAATATGGAGCATCCACTGGTCAGCAAGCTAGAAGCTGAGAAAGATGACGACGGCGCTAAACGTCTGGCCCGCGTGTTATTTGATCAAGCTGCTCTGTCTGCCGGCCGGCCTCTGGAAAACCCTGCCGAGTTTGTACAGGAGCTCAACCGCTTGATGTTTGATTAAAATGCCTGAAATGAATTCAAATAGCGGCCTTTGTAGGGGCGCTATTTGAGTTTTCATGGCTATAATGAGGCACGCTAAAGATGCACTTTTGATAAAGCACTTTTCATAACGCATTTTGATAAAGCACTTTGATAAAGCATTTTAGATGATTCATCTGATTGGAGCTCGGTCCCTGTGACAGACAATAAAAATCATAGAGTAGCAGTGTTAGGAGGCGGCAGTTTTGGCACCGTCCTAGCCAATATGATTGCGACCAACAATTATCCCGTCACTTTGTGGCTGCGCAGCGAACAGCGCGCCACCGATATTCGTCATTCCGGTGAAAATAGCGCCTACCTGCCGGGCTACCAGCTACATCCCTCATTAAATATAAGTACCAACCTTGCCGAGGCTCTGGACGGTGTGGATACTGTGCTTTTTGCTGTCCCCAGCAGTTCCTTTCGTGAGCTTGCGCGACAGGCCAGCACCTACCTATCCAGTGACTGTGTAGTTATCAGCGCAGCCAAAGGCATTGAAGCCAATAGCTTTATGTTGCCCAGCGAAATCTTGGAAGAGGAGATGCCCCAGTGCTCGGTGGCAGTTCTTAGCGGGCCCAATCTGGCCAAAGAAATTGCCCAGTTTGAAATTACGGCGACGGTGATTGCCAGTGACAACGATGCGCTGTGCAGTCGCGCTCAAGCTTTATTGAGCTCAAATTACTTTCGTGTGTACACCAACCATGACCGCTACGGTGTTGAGTTGGCCGGCGCATTAAAAAATATCTATGCCATTGTCGCCGGTATAGCTGAAGCCATGAAGTCTGGGCAAAATACCAAAAGCGTGGTGCTGACTCGCAGTTTGGCAGAAATGAGTCGCTTTGCGGTCAATCTGGGGGCTAACCCTCTGACCTTTTTGGGTCTGAGCGGAGTAGGCGACCTCTATGTCACCTGCACCTCCCCTTTAAGTCGTAATTTCCGTGTTGGCATGGCTCTGGGCCAGGGTAAATCCCTAGACCAAGCGATAGCTGATGTAGGTCAGGTGGCTGAAGGTGTAAATACGACTAAACTTGTTAAAGAGAAGGCCGATGTTTTAGGTATTTATATGCCCCTAGCATCGGCTTTATATGCGACATTGTTTGAGCAACGGCCGATTGCAGATTCGTTAAAAACGATGATGCTCTCTGAACAAAACACTGATGTTGAATTTATGGTGAAAGCAAATGACTGATAAAAATGGAACATTAACCAATAGTAATACTTGGATTCGTCTGGCCTACATGGTCTTATTTACCCTACTGCTAATGGCTGCGCGACTAGTGATAAGCCTGGTCGTATTTGTGCAGTTCTTGCTGGTGTTAGTGACCGGCAGCGACAATCAGAACCTGCGGGATTTAGGGCAGGGCCTGGGTAAATGGGTCTACCAAACCATTATGTTTTTGACCTTCAATAGCGAAAGCAAGCCGTTCCCCTTTGACGAGTGGCCAGTGGTTGACCCTTCAGAGGGTTATTCAGTGCGCACACCGGAAGTGGTTGAGGACGGCGAATTCGTTGAAGTAGAAGACGATGACGTGCCCTCGTTTACGTCTAGTGATGAAGCTGCCGATCAGGATAGCCAAGACGTAGAAGATAAAAAGCCAGCGGACGTAAAAAAAGCGCCGAAAAAACAAGCTAAAGCGAGCAAGGATTCTGTAAAGCCTGTGGCTGATAAAAAGCCCTCAGCGGGTAAAGAGCCCTTAGCGGACAAAAAGCCCTCAGCGGTCAAAAAGCCCGCAGCTGATAAATAGCTAAAAAACACATTACACAACAAGCGTGAAGCTATTTCTACTGCGCCACGGCGATGCTGAGCCGGGCACAGCAGACAGAGTTCGGCCACTATCGATCTATGGCCGGGAGCAAGTAGCGCAGCTAGCAATGCAGCATATGGATGCTGCTAAAAGTATTAAACAGGTGGTCAGCAGCCCGTACCTTAGGGCTGTCCAAACCGCCAAAATTTTTACCCAAGTCACACATAAAAATAATATCGCAATCGATTGGTTAGATGATCTAACGCCGCTGGGTGACCCGCGCGCCATACAAGGATTTTTGCAACAAACCCAAGCAGATACTGTGCTCATGGTAAGTCACTTACCATTGGTTGGTTTGTTAGTCGATTATTTAACCGGAGAAACCGGTACTCGTATGGGTACTGCGAACCTAGCGTCGCTCTCTATGGACTATCCCGCACAGGGAATGGCAACATTGAATTGGATACATTATGTCGATTGAATTTATCAGAGAACGCAGCTTCGAAAATAACGGCCTAACCTTTGCCGCTAAAGAATGGGGCCGCTCCGGTTACCCACCAGTCATCGCCCTACATGGCTGGCTAGACAATGCTAATACCTTTGACCGCATGCTGCCCCATATGGAAAACGTCCATGTTATAGCGCTAGATTTGGCTGGCCATGGCCGCAGCGATTTTCGCTCGCGAGACTCTGGTTATGATATCTGGCACGACATAGCCGATGTTATGGCTGTAGCAGACCAGATGGGCTGGGAAACCTTTGGTCTGATAGGCCATTCACGAGGTGCGATTATTTCGGGCCTAGTAGCAGGGACTTACCCAGAACGCGTGACCAGTGCAGCGCTTATTGATGGCTATATGCCACTGCCGGAAGAGGCCCACAATACGGCCAAGCATTTTGCCCGAGCTATTCATGAAAATAAGCGTTTTGCCGCCGCCTCAGCCACCGGTTTCCAAGACTATGATCGGGCAATATTGGCGCGAGTTAATGGCTTTGTGAAGCTAGAGCATGAGGCCGCTGCAACACTGGCCGAGCGCGGTGTAGAGGAAATTGACGGACTATTTTACTGGCGCAACGACCAGCGCTTAAAAGCGGCGTCAATGATCAAACTCTCCAAGGATCATCTGCATAGTTTTCTGTCTGCGATCAATGGTCGAGTACTGTTGATTCAAGCCGAAAACAGCGTCTTCTCCCCCAGTGACAAGCAGTCCGAAGCCTTTGATTGGATTCCCCATATGGAAATCGTCAAGATGCCCGGGTCTCATCACCTGCATTTAGAAGGCCAGGCCGAGCAAGTTGCTGTGAAGGTTCAAACGCTCTTTTAGTTGAGTGGCTGTTAAGGTATTTAGTTGAGGGACTCTTTAGTAAAAGGGCTGTTTAGTTAAGGGACTCTTCCGTTAAGGAAGTCTTTAATTAAGGAAGTCTGCCGGTAGCTGAGCCAATATCTTGACCAAGCGCAATTAAGCATCTACTTTTAAAAAAGACGGTTCGTGAGTGTAGTAAGATTTATTGACTCACTCACAGACTGTTTTATTAAAAGGAGAAGATTATGTTATTACCAATTGAGCAGCTAACGGCGTTTCTAGGCTGGTGCACGTTGATCAATATCGGGCTTCTGCTGTTCTCCACACTTATGATTGCATTGATAAAAGATTTTGCGATTAGAGTGCACAGCAAAATGTTTGATCTGGACCCGCAAACATTGCCCGCCATGTATTTTGATTATCTAGGGCGCTTCAAAGTATTAGTGATTGTATTTAACTTAGTACCCTATCTCGCACTACGAATTATTATGTAAAACTCGCAGTGCCCAAAGAAGGCGCTAGCCTCATCACTAAGTCGCATTATACGGGGCTTTCAGGGGCGCTACCAGCTGAAATTATACACAGATTATACATAATCATACTTAAATTATACATGGCAATCCATTAAGGGAGCGGGGTAGTCTGCTAAGTCTTGTGATTGTTACTGTATCTGCCCAGATACTTTGTAGACGGATTCGCAATACCTCACTTTTAAGGAATAAAAAAACCCTGCGTTAACAGGGCTTCTTCGAGGGACTAACAAAGATGTGCATTTTTGGGGAGAACTATGCACATTAATTAAGACAGCTTTTTGCTTTAAAGTTCATTCTTGGAATAATCTTTTAAGGGGGGCGGGGGAGTCTGCTGAGTCTTGTGATTGTTATTGGGGCTGGCTCGAATATCCTTCATTTCACGTCTAATGGTGAGCTAATTTCACCGGGTAGAGTTTGTGCAGTTTGCGTAGTCTGTAAAAAGGCTTCTTTTAATCATAAGCCATTGATTAAAATACCTTTTATATCATTAAGCGTCTCCTGTGGCGCATAAATTCCACCACAATACCCAGTAATACCCTACGTTTTAGGCAATAAAGCAAAAGTTTTGCGACCGAAATGGGAAGTATTTGCGGCTTATAAAAAGAGAAGTATTTACCCCTTATAAAAAGACGTTTCTGATGCCTATAAAAAAGGACTTTTCGATTTATGTCAGCGTTGCAACGCATAGCCACTTCACTGATTAGCTAGCATAGGCCACTTTGAGTCGTTGCTTAAACACTTTCCCACTTTCTTCTCTGGGTAAACTGTCATGTAAATCAAGTTGTCGGGGATATTTAAAACGTGATATTTTTCCATCAAGAAAAGCATGCACTTGCTGCAAGCTTAGCGAGTGGCCCACTTGGCAGGTCACCGCGGCAACGACTTTTTCACCAAACTCTTTATCGGCTATGCCAAATACGGCGCAGTCTAATATCTGCGGCATTTCTACCATAGCGGCCTCAATTTCAGCTGGGAATATATTAGCGCCACCTGAAATGATCATG
>CAJJAO010000030.1 GCA_905182265.1 gamma proteobacterium HTCC2207
AGGGAAAAGTGTACCGCTTAAACTTACTCACAATAGTATAATTATGGCTAATGACCCTTGATTAGCAGATTTTTAAGTCATCAGTAACATTGCTACTACGTATTTTACCCATTGACCTAGGACTGTGGGGCCATGCATTATTCTTGCTTAAATGACTCTCTTACAAATACCTCAATGGCCCAAGCACTTCGGCTAAACTCTGCCTGCGCTTTGACATAACAATTAGGACTCGACAATGACCACCATGCCCCAAGAGGCCAACAACTTCATTTTTACCGGCACCTGCCGTGCTGGCAGTGGCGTTGTCGCCGCCGTCACTAGCTTTTTAGCCGACAGAGACTGCTATATATGTGCCCTTGAGCAGTTCGATGATGAGTCCACAGACCGATTCTTTATGCGTGCCGTCTTCCGCCGCCAAGAAAACTCTCCGTCAATCGAGAATATGCGCATTGAATTTAATGAGGTTTCTCAAAGGTTCGCCATGGACTGGCAGTTTCACAACCCTGCGGTAGCTGTTAAAGCACTGCTTATGGTGTCTAAATACGACCATTGCCTTGATGACTTACTCTATCGTCAACGCAAAGGTGAATTTAATATGGAGATCACCGCGGTGGTGTCCAACCATCAGGATCTTCGCCCCATGGTAGAGCGGGAAGGCATTCGCTTTATTCACCTACCGGTGACCAAAGATACCAAGGCCCAGCAGGAACAACGCCTACTCGATATTGTTGCTGAAACCGGCACTGAGCTTGTGGTGTTAGCCCGCTATATGCAGATTCTGTCCAATGAATTGACTCAGCAACTGTCTGGTCGCTGCATTAATATTCACCATTCTTTTCTGCCCGGCTTTAAAGGTGCCAAGCCCTATCACCAAGCCTATGATCGCGGTGTAAAAGTGATTGGTGCTACAGCCCATTATGTGACCTCTGATCTAGACGAAGGCCCAATCATTGAACAAATTCTGACCCGAGTAGATCACAACTACGGGCCCAATCACCTGGTACGTGTGGGTCGCGACAATGAATGTATGGCGCTGGCCAAAGCCGTGAAATACCACATAGAACGCAGGGTCTTTTTGGACGGCAATAAAACCGTCGTCTTTTTGGGAAGTTAACCTCTTAACAGAGGGAGAAGTTTATGCCTTTTGGGCTATTAAAATACGGACTCAACAGCGAGTATCCGGGCAAGCATCATTTCACTCCGGCCACAGAGCTTAAGAGGCACTACGACGTAGTGATTATTGGCGCTGGTGGTCATGGCACTGCGATTGCCTACAATCTTGCCAAATATCACGGCATTACCAATGTCGCGGTATTAGAGAAGAGTTACTTGGGTGGCGGCAATACTGCGCGTAATACGGCCGTGATTCGCTCTAACTATCTCACCGAAGAAGGCGTTAATTTCTACCGCGAGTCCGTTAAGCTTTTCAACAATCTCAGTAATGAATTTAACTATAACGTCATGATGGAAAGCCGTGGTCAGCTAACACTGGCCCACAGCGATGCGGCTATTCGCAGCTTCCGTTGGCGCGCAGAGGTCAACCAGCACATGGGCGTGCGCTCTGAGCTGATTGACCGGCAGACCATTGCCGAGATGGTGCCCAACCTAAATATGTCTGAAGACTCGCGCTACCCGATTATGGCGGGTCTCTGGCATGCCGATGGCGCCACTGCCCGCCATGATGCCGTGGCCTGGGGCTATGCCAAAGGTGCCTGTGATCGCGGTGTTGAATTGCACCAACTTACCGAAGTAGAAGATATAGAAATCACTCAGGGCCGTGTGACTGCGGTTAAAACTAATCGCGGACGAGTGGAATGTGGCGCAGTGGTACAGGCAGTAGCCGGTGCCAGTTCTGTTGTGGCCAAAAAGGCCGGTATAGCATTACCCATTCACTGCTACCCTCTGCAGGCCATGGTGACACAACCCTATAAGCCTATTTTGACTCCCCATATTAGTTCGCCCCATGTGCATGTTTATGTGCACCAGACCTCTCGAGGAGAATTTGTAATCGGTGGCGGCTCTGACCCCTACCCGCTCTACCACACCAGAGCCACCCTAGATCAACGGGAAACTTTGGCGGCCGCTAGTATGGAACTGTTCCCCTTTTTGGCTCAGGCCAGAATGCTGCGCCAATGGGCGGGCACCACAGATATGACTCCTGACTACAGCCCCATCATGGGCCTAAGCCCAGTCGAAAATTATTACCTAGATGCCGGCTGGGGTACCTGGGGTTTTAAAGCAACGCCCATCTGCGGCGTCACTATGGCCGAGCTGGTTGCCACCAAAAAGGTACCAGACCTTATTAAGCCATTTGAGCTCGAGCGTTTTTATCGCTACGACCAAATTAACGAAGCCGGCGCCACTGCCGCTAGTCACTAGGGGGAGCTGATAATGAAACTACTGACCTGCCCCTTAAATGGCCAGCGCAATATTTCTGAATTTACCTATGGGGGTGAATACCACCCTATGCCCGACCCCAATACCACAGATTCAAGAGCCTGGGCCGAGCATGTATTTTTCCATGACAATGCCGCTGGTGTTGTCACCGAATGGTGGTGCCATACCGCCAGCTCTTTTTGGTTTTTGGCCGAGCGCAACACTATTACTGACAAAGTGATTCGCACCTTTGATACCAGTGAAATATTTAATGAGAGAGTCGACTTTAAAGTGCCAGACGCTGCGGAGAAACAATCATGAAGCGTTTGCCCGCCCCCTATGGCCTGCTCATTAATAGAGAGCAGTCTATTAGCTTTAGTTTTGAAAATAAGGCCTATCAGGGCTTGGCTGGTGACAGTATCGCCAGTGCTCTGGCAGCCAATGATCAATGGCTACTAAGCCGCTCATTTAAATACCACCGCCCACGCGGGGCGCTCACTATGGCTGGCCAAGATGCCAACACCATGGTGCAACTGCCCTCTAACCCCAATGCATTAGCGGACAAAGAACCTATTGCAGAAGGCTTACAGGTCATGGGCCAGAACTATAGTGGTAGCCTAGAAAATGACCGTGGTTCGATACTGGGTCTATTTTCTCGTTTTTTGCCTGTCGGCTTCTATTACAAAGCTTTCTTTAAGCCCCGAGGTATGTGGGAAAAGTGGGTTAAATTGATCCGTAAAAAAGCGGGTTTAGGTGTTATTAATCAGCAGTTAGAACCAGAGTATTACGACAAGCAGTACAAGTTTTACGATGTGGTTGTGGTCGGCGCTGGCCCTACTGGACTGCAGGCAGCTCTAACAGCAGCAGTGGATGGCTGCGAAGTATTGCTGGTGGATGAAAACCCCATACTAGGCGGCTCATTAAATTATGCCCGCTTGGACACTGAAGGGACTTTGGCCAAAGAAGTTCGCGACCAGTTGATTCTCGAGGTCAACGGCAATAGCAATATCACCTGTATGACCAATGCTATGGTTAATGCTTGGTTTGCCGATAACTGGCTGCCTATCATCTGTGGCAAACGCCTGTATAAGGTACGTTCCAAACAGACGATCCTATGCACCGGTGCTTTAGAGCAGCAAGCGGTCTTTCATAACAATGATGTGCCCGGAGTCATGATGAGCAGCGCCGCTCAGCGCCTGATGCATCTCTATGGCGTTGCCCCCGGAAAAACAGCAGTGGTAGTCACAGGCAATGACGACGGCTATGCCAATGCACTGGATCTGATGGATGCAGGTGTAAACGTTGCAGCTATTATCGATCTGCGCGAAACACCCAAGGCCACCCCCATGATTGAAGCCGCCATTAAGCGTCGCCTGAAAATTAAGCCTGGCTATGCCGTTTATGGCGCGCAACAAAATGGTAACCACCTCAGTGCGGTAGAGATTCGCAAAGTGGTGAGTCAGGGGATCTGTGCTGAGGTCGGTGAAACTATTAGCTGTGACCTGCTCTGTATGGCGGTGGGTTACACACCCACCTATCAGCTAGCCTGTCAGTCCGGAGGGCAGTTAAGCTACGATGATAACTCGGCTATGTTTACGTTAAATAATCTGGCCGATGATCTGCAGGTCGCGGGCTCCGTTAATAGTTACTGGGATCTAGGTAACTGTCTCGAAGAAGGCGCCAGAGCCGCGACTATTGCCACTAATGCCCTTGGCTTTACCCAAGCTGATATTCCTGAGGCCATGGCCAAAGAGAGCCAGAGCCCCAACCATAGCTGGCCCATTTTTGCCCACCCCAAGGGCAAAGAGTTTGTCGATTTTGATGAGGACTTAACCATTGCAGATATCATCAACGCCACCAAAGATGGTTACGAACATATTCAGCTGGTTAAGCGTTACTCTACTTGTGGCATGGGCCCTTCCCAAGGACGCCATTCAGCATTGGCAGCCGCTCGACTGGTCGCCGCGGCAACCAACAAAACCGTCGCAGAAACCGGTGTCACCACGGCACGCCCTCCCTTCGCCCCAGAACATTTGGGCCATAGTGCGGGGCGTAGTTTTTACCCTGCCCGCCGCAGTAACATGCACTACAGGCATTTGGAGGCTGGCGCGCAGATGCTGCAAGCTGGCGCCTGGTATAGACCTGCTTTTTATTCACCCCAAGCGGATTATGGGCCCTCTTTAGATAGCGCCGTCTGCATTAACAATGAAGTGAATAATGTCCGTAATAATGTGGGGCTAGTGGACGTCTCAACACTGGGTGGCCTTGAAGTGCGCGGCCCAGATGCTGGGGAATTCCTAAACCGTTTTTACACCTTTGGTTTTGTAAAGCAGCCCGTGGGTAAGGCCCGCTACGCCCTGCTCACCAATGAGGCCGGGGTGGTCATAGATGATGGCGTGGCCTGTCGCTTTAGCGAGGAGCATTATTATGTCACTGCCACCACAGGTGGTGTCGATCGCGTTTATCAAAATATGCTCAAGTGGAATGCCCAATGGCGTCTCGATGTGGATATTGCCAATGTCACTTCGGCCTATTCCGCTGTCAATATCGCAGGACCAAAGGCTCGTCAAGTACTGGCTAAGCTGTGCTCTGACATTGATCTATCGAAAGAAGCATTCCCCTATATGGGCGTGCGCGAAGGCACAGTCGCAGGTATTCCTGCGCGGCTTATTCGCGTGGGTTTTGTGGGTGAGTTGGGTTATGAAGTTCATGTGCCCCAGCAGTTTGGCGAAGCTCTATGGGATGCCTTGATGGACGCCGGCCAGCCCGAAGGTATTAAACCCTTTGGTATTGAGGCCCAACGTATTCTGCGCCTAGAAAAGGGCCATATTATTATTGGCCAGGATACAGACGCTATGTCCAACCCAATGGAAGTACAGATGGGCTGGGCGGTATCCCGCAAAAAACCGTTCTTTGTCGGCGGCCGCACCATTAGTGAGTTGAAAAAGAAAACTCCCTCAAGAAGCCTAGTGGGTTTTATGATCAACGATACTGATGGCCCCACCCCCATGGAAAGTCACCTGGTGCTTAACGGCGAGCAGATGGCAGGTCGAGTGACCTCCTGTAACTATTCCCCAACTCTAGGCAAGCCCATAGGTCTGGCCTATGTGCAGCCACACAGCGCCGAGGCTGGCAGCCAGATAACCATCCGAGCCAATGGCGGTGTTCTGGTTACCGCAGAAGTCGTTACTCTGCCCTTTTATGACCCAACAACCGCTCGTCAGGAGCTGTAATAATGACTGACTACAATCCGCTACTGCCAATAGCTCCAGCTCAAGGTAACAGACGCAGCCCTTTATACCGCCGCCATGTAGATCTGCAGGCTAAGTTCGAGCAGGTGGGCGACGCTGTATTAGTCAGCCACTACGTCAAACCCGGTATCGAAGTATTGCTGGCCGCTAATTTGGGGTTGGTGGATTTATCCACAATGCCCCGCACTGGTTTTAAAGGCGCTGGCGCGCCGGCTTGGGCTGCTAGTCAGAGAGTAAAGTTACCCAAATTGCCCAACACAGCGGTGACCCAAAAAGATGGCTCGGTGGTGGCCAAGCTGTCTCATCAGGAGCTTTTGATTGTCTCTAATATTATGGGTAGCGCAACTTCTATTGATCGCCTTAATAGAGAGCACCTTAATAGAGAGCATTCTAATAAAGAGCACCTTAATAGAGAGCACCTTAATAGAGAGCATTCTAATAAAGAGCACCTCAGCAAGCAGACTTTAGCCCCACAAACCTATTCCCTACCCCGAGCAGATAGTCATAGCTGGTTAGCCGTGACCGGCAATGCTGCGGCAGAAATGTTCTCAAAAATCTGTGGTGTGGACCTGCGCGTGCACAAATTTGCCCACAACCAAGTGGCACAGACCTCGGTGGCTAAAATCAATGGCGTGATCCTGCGCCATGATTTGGCAACCACCCCCTGCTTTTATATTTTGAGTGATATTACCTCGACAGAATTTCTTTGGGACAGCCTTTTGGATGCGATGGAGGAGTATCGCGGAGCAGCCGTTGGCGTCGCAGCCATGCGCTCACTTGCCGCGAATAAATAACTCGCTCTCAACTAGCTAGCCTATACTGCGCAGTATGAGAAGAACTGCGCGATGAAAAACAACAAGAACATTGAGATTGGTGCTCTGCGTATTTTTGCCGCTGTCACCGAAGCCGACACCCTTACCCAGGCTGCAGAGAGGCTGGGTATTACCCAGTCCGCCGTTTCACAAACCATTAAGCAACTCGAAATTTTGACCGAGACGCAGCTAGTGATCACCCGCTCACGCCCTATCAAGCTCACCCCCAGTGGTCAGGTACTTAGAGACTACGCGCAGCAAATTATCAATGACACCCAGCGTATGCTTGCCGATGTGCGCATGACCTCAAAAGGCGGCCTGCTGCCCTTAAGTGTTGGGATGGTAGATTCATTTTGTGATGTCGCCGGTCTAGAATTTATGCAACGCATAAACTCCTCTGTGTCAAAACTCTCCCTGCGCACAGGGCTGGGCTCCTCGCTGTCTCAAGATTTATTAAACCGCGATCTGGATATATTGATTACCAGTGACCCCATTGACGAGCACCCGGAGCTGCAGCGCCACCCTATTTTGCGCGACCCCTTTGTGATGATTGTGCCCGAAAAGTACGCGCAGAACGGCGAGGTAACCGCAGCCTGGCTAGCCGACAACATCCCCTTTATTCGCTATACCAGACAGTCGCGACTGGGCGTTCTAACCGACCTTATTGCGCGACGACTTAACATTGAATTACAGACTGCCTATGAACTAGACAGTACTCAGACATTACTGCGTTTTGTGCAGTCTGGGCAGGGCTGGGCCATTACGACAGGCCTATGCATGGTCCGCTACCCTGAGTTACTCAAGGGTTGTCGTGTTCTTGAGCTCGCCAATGGTGCCAACGCGCGATACCTAACCATGCTCTGTCGCCATAACGAGTTGAATACATTACCAGAGCAAATCGCCGCTATCTCCCGCTCTATATATACCGATGACATTGTGCCTCAGCTGATTGAAATAGCCCCCTGGCTCAAGCAACAAGCTTACTCAATCACCGACATGCCGGCTATCTGATGAATAAAGATGATCAGAAAGAATATGGTCATCGCCTAATAGCCCTGCGCGCAGAATTAGAAGAATTAGAAACGATGTCAGCCGAGGCTTGTAAGCCAGTGGCACTTGACCAATCGATGGTCGGCAGGCTATCTAGAATAGATGCCATGCAGGGAGTTCAGATGGCACAAGAGGCCTCCCGTCGTCGCCAGCAACAACTCGCCAGAATCGTGGGCGCGCTGGCCCGAATCGATTCTGGCGACTATGGCTATTGCAGCTTATGTGATGAAGATATCTCCGTCGGTCGACTCGGTATCGATCCAACCTACAGTCTCTGTATTGGCTGTGCCGAAAAGTCCGTCTAGCTCAGGCATGGGCTCACCCCTAGAATCTCCCGGCAGATAGGTTTTACCCCAGGCCAAACCAGCAATACCTCTTTCCAGCATTGAATCAATTTGCGCCGCACTATAGTTCACCGCTGCAAGCACTTCTCGGGTGGAATGGCCATGGGCCTCGGTGGGGCTCAGGGAATAAATTTGCGCATCAGTCGGACGAATAGCGTAGTGGTCAATCTGCGTAAGCTGATGGCCACTTGGATGATCCGGGTAGATCGAGAAGGCAAAGCTACCCCGCTCCATACCCACAGTGCCATCGGCAACACGGCTATTTTGGTCGCGCAAAGTCTCAATAGAATTCGGCTGGGCCGCCGCCACATCAGCGGCTAACAGGCGCTCCACCCATTTCTGAGAAGAAGCCTGCTGAAATGCCACGGTTAAAAATACCTGAATATCTGCCGTGGCGATTATGCCCTGCAGTCCCTTAACCTTATCTAGCACTGGAAGGTCGGCGACATCAGCATCGAGAAAAATCCAATCATCGGCTGTTTGATAAAAGTGCGATAGCTCATTATTACCCAAGGCCTGACGACCAGAAGGCTCATTAAAGTCTTCAAGGCCGGCATAGTCGAAACAAAATGGCAGCTGAGCCAGATTAGTGACTGCTGATAGAGATGTTCTGCCACGGCTGACGGAGCCGGTTTTAGCTTTGTGATACAGCGCAACCGCCATCGACAGGCCGCCAGCAAAACCACAGTTCACATCCAGAGTTCCTAGGTGAGCGTGCTCTTCGGGAGTTTCCTGCCCACCGAAGCGGCTCATAATGCCGCTGTTGGCCTGAATAATATCGTCGTAGCCAATGTAGTTAGTCTTCTTCCCTGGCATGGGACCACCCAGACAGTCGAGTCGACAAAACAGCACACCGGGGTTTATGGCCTGCAGGGCATCATGGTCAAGACCCAGCGACTTCATCTGACGTTCTGGCGCATTGATCACCACCATATCCACTGAACAGACAAGGCGGTTAAATGCTTCGCGGCCTTCACCTGTGTTGATATCAAGCAGTGCACTGCTTTTACCCATATCAGTCTGAAAAGAAAACAGGGTTCCAATCAAGGGGTCGTACATGGGTACTACAGGCTCAACTTTAATGACCTCGGCACCAAAGCGGGCTAAAAATGCCGTGGAATGGGGCCCAGCAATCACATTGGTTAAATCTAAGACCCGCAGACCATCAAGCCAGCCACTGGTTGGCTGGGGCTGAGAATCGGCGATAAAGGCTGCCGTGGGTACAGCCTCAAGCTCCGTTAATGCCTGATCAAACGAGACAAACTTGCGGGCAGCGGGGGCCAGCATATGGGCGGCGGACTCTTCTAGCCAAGCTATAGGGCCGGGCTGTTTCATGAGCCCATACTCTGGATCATTGACCTCTACGATAAGGCCGGCATCCTTACAGTGCTGGCTATTGATCCACTCTTTTGTGGTTCTATGTGGCGCGCCGGGTATTTTCCCCTCACCAAAAATTTGCCCCCATTCTGAAGAGGTTTTAGTCAACATCACCAATTTAATTTTGCTAGAGATAATATCTGCCCAGCGCTTGGGCAGAGGATACACGCCCAGAGAACTGTCGCCCTCCCATTCGCTGACTGGCATATGTAGGTCAGTGACCTCAGGCATTCCCTCGGCCATTACTTCTTGGTAAAGCCCTAGAACCTCTAAGCAGCGCCGAGCATGGTTGCGGTGAGAGGGGCAAACCACGTAAAACATACGCCCGTCAGAGCATTCGTAAGTGCGGTAAAACGGATCCAAGTACTCTTGCAGGTCTTCATAGCTGAGGTCAAAGGCAATATTATTAGCCCGGCGGCGCTCAATCTCTAGCTCGCGCATGGTCTTGTAGCGCTCTGGTAAGTCAGCTACTTGGTAGGAGTTGTAAGACAGCCCCTCCATCATCGCCGCAATAACAGGTACCTCAATACTATCGCCTCGGGCGGTTTTCTCCCGGGCCATCAGGGCCAGAACCACCGAGCTTGCTGCCAGCGTAATGCTGTAAGAAGAGGCCAACGGCAGAGGTGAAAAAGACGGGTTTAAACCCATAAGTACACGGTTAAAGCCCATATCAGTAAACGCACCAGCCGTAGCGGCTACCACAGCTTCGGTCGCTTTCCAGTCGCGACGCAGCTGGTCATTGCTGGCAAAACCAGGCATAGACAAAGTAACGAGCTCTGGACGAGTCTGGCGCAGCTGTTTAAAGTCGATACCCAATCGTTGCATAACACCGGGGCGAAAAGATTCTATAACTACATCTGCATAGGCAATCAACTCCAAGGCCTGGGCGAGACCTGCAGGGGTCTTCAAGTCCAGATTGATACAGCTTTTATTGCGATTGAGAATGGCATTGGCCGGATGTTTCCATTGCGGGCCCGCAGGCGGATCAACATGGACCACGGTAGCCCCAAGATCAGCCATTACCATGGCGGCACCAGGCCCAGCAATCTGTTGGCCAAAGTCGATAATGCGAACCCCTTTGAGGGGCAAATGAGTTTGTTTTTTCATGATAAATAACGCCGCTGATCTGTAATTCCGGCATATTAGAAAGCAATTCATTTTCAATCCAGCAACAAAAAAATGGCCTTAGGCATGGTTTTTTTTATGCCTATAAAAGGGCTTTAAAAAACCAGTCATTTTAAATGGTTGCATCCATTATTTAGATGCATAACAATATGATTTGTATCGTTTTAGTAGCTAAGAGCAATAATAATAATAACAGAGAGCCCTCTATGCCCCAGCCAACGCCCCAGCCAATACCTAAGCTTATGCCCCACGCACCATCTGCAGGTGTTCATCCCGTTATGGCCATTGGCTCAGCAGCTCTGGTCGCTGCCTTTGTTTTATTTACCCTCATAAGCCCCCAGGTAGCAGACGCTGCCTACAGCGCCGCGCGAGACTATATTGCCACTGAATTAAGCTGGTATTACATCGCACTGATGAACCTCTATCTGGTGATTGCTCTATTTTTAGTGCTGAGTAAATACGGCAAGATAAGACTAGGAGCAGACTCAGAACGACCAGAGTTTGGTTACTTTGCTTGGTTCTCTATGCTGTTTGGTGCCAGCGTCGGTATTGGTATTTTGTTTTGGAGTATTGCCGAGCCTATCTATTATTTTCAGAGCAACCCCTTCGTAGCTGCAGACCAAGCCATGACCGCTGAAGCTGCACAGGTAGCCATGCGTATTACTCTGTTCCATTGGGGTCTCCACGGTTGGGCGCTGTATGCCATTATGGGTATGTGCTTTGCCTACTTCTCTTACCGTAAAGGCATGCCTCTCTCTATCAGGTCCGCTCTCTACCCAGTATTTGGTGAGCGCATTTATGGGCCCATCGGCTACATCGCCGATTTGCTAGCAGTGCTGGGCACGGTATTTGGTATTGCTACCTCTTTAGGATTGGGTGCTCAGCAAATGAATGCTGGTATCAATTATTTACTCGGTATTGAGATTAGTATCGGCACGCAGATAATACTGATCGCAGGCATCTCGATCATTGCCACTATTTCGGTATTAACCGGTGTCGACCGTGGGATTCGTCTGCTTAGTGAATTCAACATGCGACTTACTGTAGTGATACTGGCTCTGTTTTTAGTCTTTGGCCCTACCCTCTACCTTATTTACTCTTTTGGCGGCAACCTAGTCGACTACCTAGCTAACTTCGCGACACTCGGTATTTGGCTGGCACCAGAGCAGCACACACAATGGCAGAGCGACTGGACTATTTTTTACTGGGGCTGGTGGATTGCCTGGTCACCTTTTACTGGTCTGTTTATCGCCCGAATTTCCCGTGGTCGTACCATTAGAGAATTCCTTCTCGGGGTGCTTGGCGCACCGGTGATACTGACCATTTTATGGATTACCCTGTTTGGTAATACCGCCATGCATATCGAGCTATTTGGCGACGGCGGTGTCACCGCTGCGGTGAATGCTGACCGCACCACGGCACTGTTCAAGACCATTGAAATTATGGACCTTGGCAAATGGCTTACGGGCCTTATGGCGAGTATTTGCACATTGATGCTGGTGACCTACTTTGTGACCTCAGCAGATTCAGCCACTCTGGTGGTCTGCACACTCATCGCCATGGGCGACAATAATCCACCGGCGAGACTGCGTATTTTTTGGGGCACACTGATGGGTGCTGTCGCGGGAGTCCTGCTATTTGCTGGAGGCCTCGAGGCTTTGCAGACGGCTTCGATAGTAGCGGCGCTGCCGTTTTCAATCGTGCTTCTTCTCGCCACCTATGGTTTGGGAAAGTCACTTTATGCTGAGGGCAAAACACTCTCAATTCCCACCTCCTTGACCGCGACCATACAAGATAATGAGAGCGCCCAAGTACAGGTTCAAGAAAAATAAAAATAAAAAGAAATAAAAAGAAATTGAAAGAATTCGAAAGAAAAGAAACCGAAAGAGAGCTCCAATAATGTCCACACAAATTATTCTACCGCGCATCCTGCAAGTTGGCGCCGGCGCTAGCCAAGAAGCAGGTAATATTCTCACCAGCCTCAGCTGTCAGCGCCCTCTTATTGTCACCGACAAAATGATGGTTCAGCTGGGCTATGTTCGCAGTTTGCAAGACAGTCTAGAAGCCGCTGGTATACAAGCAGATGTTTTTGATGACACGGTTCCAGAGCCAACCGTTAGCTCTATTCAAGCCGGTGTAGACCGCGTTCGGGATGGCAGCTATGACAGTATTATTGCCATTGGCGGTGGCAGCCCTATCGACAGCGCCAAAGCTATTGCCATTTTAGGTAAGCATGGCGGCGTCATGCGCGACTACAAATTCCCTCGTATCGTCAACGAACCTGGTCTGCCTATTATTGCCATTCCAACCACGGCGGGTACTGGCTCTGAATGCACTAAGGTAACGATTATTACCGATGAAACCAACGACGAAAAAATGCTCTGCGTTGGTATTGGTTTTATGCCCACGGCCGCACTGGTCGATTACAGCCTGACTCTAAGTCTACCCGCAAGAACTACGGCAGATACGGGCATTGATGCCCTGACTCATGCCATGGAAGCCTATGTCAGTAAAAAAGCTAGCCTCTACAGTGACAGCCAAGCCATTGCTGCCATGAAACTACTGGGGCCCAACCTGCGCAAAGCCTTCCATGATGGCAGTGACCAAAAAGCCCGAGAAGAGATGATGCTCGGTGCCACTCTGGCGGGTGTGGCTTTTTCTAACGCTTCAGTTGCTCTGGTGCATGGTATGTCGCGGCCCATTGGCGCTTTCTATCATGTACCTCACGGCCTCTCCAATGCCATGTTACTGCCAACAGTCACCGAATTTAGTATTCCTGCGGCCCCCGAGCGTTATGCCGACTGTGCCCGCGCTATGGGAGTCGCTAGCGAATCCGATAGCGACGAGATAGCCAACGAAAATCTCATGGACGAGCTCAATGCAATCAATAGAGAACTACAGGTACCCACTCCTCGGGAGTTTGGTATTGACCCGGAACACTTTCTTAACAATCTAGAGCTGATGTCTGAGCAGGCTTTGGCCTCTGGCTCACCGGGCAATAACCCAAGAGTACCCAGTGCCGATGAGATCATCGAAATCTACCGCCAGCTCTGGTAAAAATAATTTTTGAGGATAGCCACATGACAGTAGTAGGACATTTAATTAACGGTCAGATGACCACCGAATCCACACGTACTCAGGATGTTTATAACCCGTCCACAGGCGAGGTCAGCAAACAGGTGGCTCTTGCTTCACAGGCAACCGTTGAAGACGCGATTACAGCGGCTCAGGCAGCTTACCCCGCATGGCGCAATACTCCCGCTATTAAGCGCGCGCGAGTGATGTTTAAGTTTAAAGATTTACTCGAGCAAAACGTCGACAAGATCTGCGCATTAATCGGCGAAGAGCACGGCAAAATTAGTCATGACGCCGCCGGCGAATTGCAGCGCGGCATCGAGAATGTGGAATACGCCTGCTGTGCGCCAGAATTATTAAAAGGTGAGCACAGTAAAAATGTTGCTCCTAATATCGATTCTTGGAGCGAGTTTCAGCCTCTTGGCGTAGTGGCTGGTATTACCCCCTTTAACTTCCCTGCGATGGTACCTCTGTGGATGTACCCAATGGCGATTGTCTGTGGCAACTGCTTTATTCTCAAGCCCTCTGAACGCGACCCCAGCTCAACATTATTTATTGCATCCTTATTAAAAGAAGCTGGTCTGCCCGACGGTGTAATGAATGTGGTTAACGGCGATAAAGAAGCGGTAGACACCTTACTAAACGACGAGCGCATCAAGGCAGTAAGCTTTGTTGGTTCAA
The DNA here is from genome assembly GCA_905182265.1 of gamma proteobacterium HTCC2207. Taxonomy (GTDB): domain Bacteria; phylum Pseudomonadota; class Gammaproteobacteria; order Pseudomonadales; family Porticoccaceae; genus HTCC2207. Next base: position 14,092 of record CAJJAO010000030.1, read on the forward strand.
CACCGATTGCCGAATATATCTACAGTACAGCCAGTACCAATGGCAAACGCTGCCAGGCTCTAGGTGGCGCGAAAAACCATGCCATAGTCATGCCTGATGCCGATATGGATAATGCCGTTGCTCAGTTACTGGGAGCCGCCTTTGGGTCCTCTGGTGAGCGCTGTATGGCCCTATCGGTGGCGGTTGCCGTTGGCGATGCCGCGGCGGATTCTTTGGTCAGCAAAATGCAAGAAGCCATGAAATCTCTAAAGATTGGCCCCTGCCATGACGCCGGGAATGACTTTGGCCCAGTGATTACCCAGCAACATCAGCAAAAGGTCTTTGGCTATATCGACAGCGCTGAACAGCAAGGTGCCACGATTGTCGTCGATGGTCGCAACCCAAATATTGATGGCTATGAAAATGGCTTTTATGTGGGCGGCACTTTAATCGACCGAGTAACCCCAGACATGGAAAGCTACAACGCTGAAATTTTTGGTCCGGTTCTGCAAGTGATGCGAGTGGACACAATGCAGGCGGCAATGGATCTTATTGATAACCATGAGTATGGCAATGGCACCTGCATCTTTACCAGAGACGGTGAGGCAGCGCGCTATTTCTCTGACCATATTCAGGTGGGTATGGTGGGCATTAATATTCCTCTGCCGGTACCCGTGGCCTATCACAGTTTCGGTGGCTGGAAGCGTTCGTTGTTTGGCGATCTGCATGCCTATGGTCCAGATGCTGTGCGCTTCTATACCAAGCGTAAAACCATCACCCAGCGCTGGCCTTCGGCCGGTGTGCGCGAAGGTGCCCAGTTCTCTATGCCGACTATGAGCTAAAGTAATCCTATGACCACCAGGGAAAAAGGATCTGCAGTCAGCCGTGTTATGCAGATTATCGAAGCGGTAGCCAAGGCTGAGCGACCTATGTCGCCAGCTGATCTCGCCTGCCAACTCGGTATCCCCAAACCTAGTATCCATCGCCTGCTCAATCAGCTCGAGTCCGATGGTTTTGTGCAAACTAATATGCGCGGGCTGATTATTCCCAGCGCCAAAATGCACAGTATTGCCTGGGGTGTTTTACACAGTGAACGCTTTAGCGCTGTGCGCCGCTCCATATTGCAGCAGCTCACCGAAGAGATTGGCGAGACCTGCGGTATTGCCGTACCCAATGGCACTGAGATGCGCTATTACGACCGCGTGCAGTCGGACTGGCCGCTGCAGATTCATCTACAGGTGGGTAGCCCTACACCGAGCTGGTGTACCGCGAGTGGCAAGCTCTATCTTAGTTCACTACCTAGGGATCGGCGTCTGCGAATTATTAATAACCTGCCTCTCAAACAATACACCCGCAACACCATCGTCGATGCAGAAACATTAGAAATAGAGTTACAACATATAAAAGTAAGTCGCGTTGGCACAGACAATGAAGAGTTTGTCGATGGTATGGTGGCCTGCGCGGTGCCGGTCACTGATAGCAGCGGCAAGCTCTGTGCCTGCCTGTTTACCCATGCCCCGGTCGTACGCAAAAGCTTTGAAGAATTACTGCGCTATACCCCTGTCCTGCGCAGTGCAGCAGAACACCTGGGACATCTTATTGATGAACCAGAATAAACAATAAGCGACTCACAGAAGATCACCATGAAAAAAAGACTACCTCCCTTAAATTGGCTGCGCTCGTTTGAAGCCTCTGCTCGCCACCTGAATTTTACTCAGGCGGCAGCTGAATTACATATGACCCAGGCTGCCGTGAGTCAGCAAATCAAAGGTCTGGAAACTAAGTTGGGCTGTGCGCTTTTTGTTCGTTTGCCCAGAGGCCTAGAGCTTACCGACTCGGCTCGGGCCTATATCCCGGGAGTCCGTGAAGCCATTGAACAGCTGGCACTAGTTACCGATGAAGTGTTCGGCAAAGAGCGCAGTCACACATTAACGGTGCGAGTTAATCTGGTATTTTTTACAACTTGGTTAGCACCGCGACTGGCAGATTTTCGCCAGCAACACCCAGATATTGACCTGCGTTTTACCAGTAATATTTGGATCGCCAACCAAGACAGTGACGCAGACGTGGAAATACGCTACGGCAAGGGTCTCTGGCCCGGATTCACCAGTAATCGCCTTACTTGGGATGAACTTATTCCTGTTTGTAGCCCAGAGCTACTAGACAGCCTCTCGCCGCCGGAAAATCCAGAAGCCCTAGGGGATTTCACATTGCTCCATGTCATCGGTTATGAAGAGGGCTGGGGTTATTGGCTTAATAAGCTTGGTTATCACAGCATTGATGCCTCCCAGGGGATTCATTTTGACTCCCTAGTGACCGCCCTGGAAATGGCTGCCCAGGGCCATGGCGTTGCTCTCGGTCGCACCTCGTTAATCGGTCCTATGCTGGAAAGCGGCCGTCTAATTTCACCCTTCCCTGACAGGACTGGCACCTCTGAATCATTTTTCTTGGTGACCCCATCAAATAAGGCTATTCGCCCACACATAGAGGCTTTTCGCTACTGGTTAATTGATCAAGCGGGATTGGAAGCTGAAGAGTAGCTTCGCTGAAGAGCCCTTTTACTGAAGAGTACTTTTACTGAAGAGCCTTTTTACTAAAGAGCCCTTTTACTAAATAGCAGCTTTGCTAAGGAACAGCTTTTGTATGGCTGCTTTCAAAAGCCATTAGCTCCGGTGTTTAGTCGCCAGCGCCGGCTCTAGAGCTATCGGTTGATTCGACTAAGACTCTGGCTACCAAAGTATCCAACTCATACCAAAGGCTCTCATCAATCTCAATGCCCTCATCTAGCATGATGTCATAACGGTCAACCATGGCGTCCCATGAATAAGCCTCAGTTTGAATGCCCAAGGCTATTTCATCATTAAATTGCTGATCAATAGAGGCTAAGTCTGCCCCTGCAAAAATTAACAGAGACTGGTCGGCAACCGCATCTTGCACAACATATCGCCCATAGTCTGGTCGCTTTGCACCTGGGCCAATACTGACTTTAATAGCTGTGGTTCCCTCAACCCAATAAGCCACTAACGCAGAATGAGATGCAGCAGCACTGGCGAGACGCTGGATGATCAGCCTACGGTTGTGACAATTATCTAAGCGCACCCTGCTACTACCATACTGTCGAGCAAGCGCGCAGGCTAACCTCACTGTCTGGCTACCACTTAGTAAGACCGAACTACCTTGTCCATCGAGCAAAGCCTGATGATCGTCATTGTGGATAAGCTTGGCATGTAAACAGAGACAGTCATTGAGAAATGGTAGGGCATCCTGGAGCTGCTGTAAGCCATCAAAGCCATGCATCTGCGACCAGATAATCATCGCCGCAGCATCCTGATAGTCGCCTACAGAAAAGCCTAGGCCTTCAAACGCCTTCTTGAGAGTAGCCGTCAATTCATTGCGAGAGACTTTCATTGAATTATGCAGTGCTCGAGTCTGGGGTAGCCCCCAACACAGGTTTGATGGGGAACTGCCAGTCGTCCAAGAATGGTTTATCGAAATCACTGACTAACGGTGCACCCTGGAACATGGTATTGCGCACCCATAGGCGCGAGCGTGGGTCAAACTTACTCACGCCAAAAAAGGAAAGTTTGCAGCGTAGCAAATGAATCGGCAATACATCAGCGTGCACTAGGTTCTCACGAATATCACCATAATGACTCTGAGCCATAGTCTGGATACGGCTAATGGCACCACTGAAATTCGGCTGCTGAAGAATAAAATGGGCAACATCTTGCTGAGGAAACTCTGTCATATAGACGCATATTTCATCGAAGCATTCACGCACCATACGGCCTATTGCTAATGGCATCTGCTTTTCCATACCCATATCGATGTGGGTTTGGCCTAAACGTGGTTCCATCTTTTCTTCAGAACGATACCAGAAAGAACCCTGGGCGGCGGGCTCAGCAAAATCGATAGCTAGGGCCCAATCATATTTATCTTCTATTAGCAGCTTCAAGTCGGCCAACGACATCTGTGGCACCAAATGCTGATCTTCATCGACAGACATCTGTTCTTCTAGCTCGTCCACAAGCTCGGGGTAGAGCTCAATCAGCATGGTGTTCATCACTTCTTGGGTTTCAACACGCCAGTTAGTCTCAGCGTACAGAACCAACTCTGCCCAACTGTAATGGTTAGCAATAATATTTGGGCCCTCATTGACGAGCCACTGGCCAAGCTCTTGGAGCTCTCCACGGACCAGCCCATTAGAGATATTTTGTTGCGAATCTCCGGTGACAATTTCACCTAGATGCTGAATCACTCTGGCAGTCCCGACCCGGAACTGTTCAAGCATGGCGGAAGTTACACCATCAGTACCTGCATCGACCGCTCTCGCTAAGGCGGTTTCGCGCTGTTCTATCCATTGGTTAATCAGCAATGGATGATTAATTAAAAACGGCGCCATACCAAGGCCTGTAGAATTGCCAATACCAAAGTAGCGTTTAATATCGTTGTGCAGGGAAACCGCCGTTTCCGGTTTGCGCTGAGCGGCAACATAGTCAGTGTGCTGTAAGCTAAAATGGCGAAGCATAAAACAAGTAAACATCTCTGCAGCAAAGGGGCGGTTAAAATCTCGATGTTTGGTGCGTACCTTTTCCCAGTCGGCCATGCCCAGCTTGCCACTGCCATAGGCAGCCGTTGTGCGATACAGATAACCCACCTCAGCAATCACGTCGATATCGGGCTGACGGCCATGGGCCAATTCGTCAACGACATATTCGAAGGTGCGGCCGCTGCGATTGCCTCTTGATAACACCAACACTCTTGAGTCAACACGACCCGCTTCTTGCTTGGGAACATTGGTGCGCAAAAACTCTAACTGCTCTGCACCCACCGTACCTTCACAAAGGGCCATGGTGAGATCCCATTGATTGGCAATCACTCTGTCATTGCGGTTTTCTGGGTCCAGATAATGGGAAAACAATACATAGCTATAGGTGCCATATTTGGCTTGTACTTCATAGACTGCAGTGCCGTAGCCCTCTGTATCGAGATCAAATATGGTGCTCTTGATCTGCCAGTTTTCCTGCACCATGCGTCGTACTAGAGTGCGCATAAAACTGAGACGAGACTGATGAAAACTGCCCAAACGATCGAGTTGCATAACCTGACTAGCAGGACGCATCGGCAGCGCGGCTCTATTGCCGTAGCTTTGCTTACTCGCTGTATTATGTTCGGATCGCACAGGCTTTATCTCATTGCTTATGGTAGATATTAGGCTCTATTTAGCACCCCATTTTTCGCTATTGTAGGCTCACTATAGCGCCGCGACTTAATTGCCAGCGACATAGAAACTACAGTTGCGACATCTAACTTTGCTAACTTACAGAGGCCCTGATTTTTAAGGACATACGGTAGAGCTGGGGAAAGATTTAGCAAAGAATGCCAACCAATTTTGCCCCATGATTTTTTCGATATCGCTATTATCAAAGCCGACATCCTCTAACCCCTGAGCTACTGTCAGCATATCTTTTGATCCTGTAAACCAGTTGGGCTGACGTGGCCAAGATAGGTTGGCAGCAGACCCCTCCCCATGGTCGATACCCATGGTCCAACGGCCACTGCGCATCCATTCCAATATAGAGTAATCCCAGTTTTCACAGAGATCAGAACCGATGCCGATGCGGTCTACGCCAATCATCTCTGCGGTTTGCGCAATCATCTGGCAAAATTCTGGCAAGGTGCAGTCCGAGCCATTTTTCAGGTGAAAGGGATACATGCTAAAACCCAGCATACCCTCTGACTCCCCAATAGCACGCAGTACGGTATCTGACTTATTGCGCAGCGCGGCATGAAAAGAGGTTGGGTTGGCATGGGTAATAGCGATGGGACGTTCGGAAATTTCAATAGCTTCTAAGGTGGACTTCTCGGCACTGTGAGACATATCAATGATCATGCCGACGCGGTTCATCTCTTTGATGACTTGGCGGCCAAAGCGTGTAATGCCGCCGTCCTGTTCTTCGTAACAGCCAGTCGCCAGCAGACTCTGATTGTTGTAGCTGAGTTGCATAATACGCACTCCCAGCTGCTGCAAAATCTGCACCATTTTGACATCGTCTTCTATGGGCGAGCAGTTCTGAAAACCAAAAATAATACCTACCTTTCCCAAGCGCTTAGCCTCAAGGATATCTGCGGCATTATGGATAGGCATTATCAGGTCAGCATGATTAATAAAGTGCTGATTCCAGTTGCCAATATTCTCTAAGGTCTCACGAATATTTTCCCAGTAGGCAATAGTTACATGGATAGCACTTAGGCCACTGCTTTGAGCCTTTTCAAATAGGTCGCGGTTCCAATTAACGTATTGCAGGCCATCGACTAGAAGCATATTTTTGTTCATGACAGAATCCCAAATAGCGATTAATAAGGCTTGCTGTAGTTAGTTTTAATAATAGTGTAAAACTCCCGTGCGTACTGACCCTGTTCTCGGGGACCGTAGCTTGAGTTTTTGCGACCACCAAAGGGCACGTGGTAATCGGTGCCTGCAGTGGGCAGGTTAACCATGACGCAGCCAGACTTGGAATGGCGCTTAAAGTGACCCGCATTTTTTAAACTGTTGGTCATAATGCCCGAGGTCAGACCAAACTCTGAATCATTGGACACCTGCAGCGCCTCTTCATAGCTAGCGACTTTGATGACACAGGCAATTGGGCCGAACACTTCTTCACGATTGATACGCATCTCGTTATTGGTGTTTATAAATAGTGCGGGTGACATGTAAAAACCTTCGGTGTCCATGGTTAGGGCTTCGCCACCTAGTACTAGATCAGCGCCTTCATCTTTGCCCAGCTGAATGTATTCAAGGTTTTGCTGAAACTGACGGTCGTCGACAACGGGGCCAATTTGCGAGCCCTCGGCCATCGCATGGCCCACCACTAGAGCGCCGACAGCAGTAGTCATTTTTTCAACAAACTCGTCATGGATACCGGCCTGCACAATAATCCGTGAAGACGCAGTACATTTTTGGCCTGTACCAAAATAGGCTCCAGCAACAGCGCACTGCACAGCCAGGTCTATATCAGCATCATCCAGCACTACTAGCGCATTTTTACTGCCCATCTCTAGCTGCACGCGGGCCATATTTTCAATGGCATTGCGGGCAATATGACGGCCGACACCCACAGAGCCGGTAAAGGTAACGGCGTCGATATCTGGCGAGGTACAGAGTGTTTCACCGACATCGCGGCCAGAACCCATCACTAGATTGAAAACGCCAGCTGGCAGGCCACTGCGACTAATAATATCGGCCAGTATCCAAGCACTGCCGGGCACCAGCTCAGCGGGTTTTAGCACCACTGCATTTCCATAGGCTAAGGCGGGAGCAACTTTCCATGCGGCAACGGCCATAGGGAAATTCCATGGAGTCACTATAGCGATAACACCCAGAGCTTCGCGGTGTACCTCAACATCAACACCTGGACGCACTGACTGGGTGTTTTCGCCCATGAGGCGCAAGACTTCTGCACCGTAGTATTGAAAAAACTGACCGGAGCGAGCAACTTCACCCTTGCCTTCGGCGAGGGTTTTGCCCTCTTCTCGGGCCAGAACAGCACCAATTTCAGCACTGCGGGCAATCAGCTCTGCACCAATAAAGTCCAGCACGACCTTACGCTGTTCTAGAGCACTCTGAGACCAGCCGTCAAAAGCAGATTTGGCGGCGGCAATAGCAGCTAGGCAGTCTTCGTTAGACGCCTTGGCGTAATGGCCCACTATATCGCTGGTATCTGAAGGGTTGATGTTCTCGATAACTGCTGAGCTATCTACCCATTTGCCGTTAATATAGTTGCTGTGCATATCCTGACTCATACTGACTCCGCCGTTAATTGTTGGTGCTGAACAGCACCCTAATCGTCTATTTTTATACGTGCCCACTCATAAAGCTAATGAAAACTTTATATAGATTTATAAGCTTAATTAATTTATTCTCAACTCAAATAAAATTTATAACAAAAATAAAAAAAGAGAATCCGATCAAATACTTAAACGTAACTCTGCGACATCTTCGCACGTTTATCACCGTGGCCGAGCAAGGCAGTTTTAATGGCGCTGCGGAAAAACTCTCGCGTACGCAACCGGCAATCACCTTAGCCATCAAACAGCTAGAAGAGTTTATTGGGTTAAAGTTGCTTGAGCGCACCACTAGGCAGGTGAGTACAACTACTGAAGGGCAGAACTTTATCCCTATAGCTCAGCGCTTAGTGCGGGATTTTGATACCGCTATCTATGACCTGCGCGCTACCGCAGAACGGCGCAGTGGTCATGTGAGTATGGCCATTGTTCCTTCCGTCGCTAGCAATGTGCTGCCAGACATAATTAAAAGCTTTTCTAAGGAGTTTCCCGGCATTCATCTACATCTTGATGACGATAGCTCTCAAGGGGTACAGCGACGAGTAGAGCGTAACGAGGTGGACTTTGGCTTGGGTAGCCAGTGGAAGTCCAACAAATTACTAAATTTTAAGCCGCTGTTTGCCGACAAACTAGAGCTAATCTGCCACGTGGACCACGCTCTGGCGCAAAAAAAGGGACCGGTTCACATTACAGAACTGGATACCACGACCTTTTTGGATACCAGTATTACTAAGACATTGCGTATTCGTGAGAGCTTTGGCGAGTCGAAATTCGACTTCCCCAATATCACCACATTGCTGGCGATGCTCAAAGCTAATCTTGGCGTGTCTGTTTTACCCTCTTTGGCCATCCCAAAATCGACTACGGATCTGGTGTCGCGGCCGCTTATTCCCACTGAGATTAGAGAAATTTATTTGATTACCCGCAAAGGCTGGACACTGTCCCCAGCGGCTGAAGCGATGATTGAAACGATTGTCCGCGAGACCCCAAGTCAGGTCGCAAAGCATGGCCTTACCATACTTAACAGGCCCGCTGTGACCAGTTGAAATACTGAGGTTACCTTTTATAAACTCTTTTTATACACCCTTATTTGTACACTCTTCTTAATGCACCCTTTTTCACCGACCAAATAATACGGGCTAGTTACTACAGCCTATTTATTAAGCGTTGAGAAATTCTTTACAGCTGTCCAAGGTTTTTGCGCTGATTTTAATACCATGGATAGCGGCTTTAGCCCGGTTAGCATAACGGCGATCACCCGGGATATGGGCCCCTTCCATACCAGCTAGATTTTCTATAAACATTTCAGAATGCTGTAACCAGCTGTCAGCATCACCAAAGTGGTTAGGGTCTATGGCCAGCATAAACTCGCCGCCGTTGGGTGGACCACCGTCATTATTATCATTGACCTGAGCTTCATAGCTGAAGTCCATGCCGGTCAGGCCTGCCACTAGCAACTCAATCATCATGGCAATAGTTGAACCTTTGTGCCCACCGAAAGGCAGCAAAGCACCACCATCAATTATTTTTTGAGCGTCAGTGGTCAACTCACCCTCGACGTCAACCCCAGTGCCCATGGGGACTGGCTGACCATCTCGAGCAGCGATCATCACATCACCCTTGGCCATTGAAGAAGAGGCCTGGTCAAACACCAGTGGCGGCTGATCGCCACGAGGCCATCCAAAGCACATAGGATTAGTGCCAAAAAATGGCTTCTTAGCCCCCGCAGGAACCACTGCCGACTTGTAAGTGGTAAATGCCATTGCTACCAATCCTGCTTCGGCTATGGGCTCTACTTCTACCCAAAGGGAGGAAAAGTGGTGAACATTGACCAGCGCCATAGCCGCAATACCGTTTTCTTGCGCCGCTTCTATTAGGGCCTGGCGACCTTTCTCAAGGGCCAGTGGTGCATAGCCTCGCCTACCGTCAACCCTTACCACTGAGGGGGAAATACGCTCAACGGTTGGCTCCGCGCAGCCATCAACTTTGCCACTGCGCAATGACGCTATGTAGCCGGGCATGCGAAATAGACCGTGAGATGCACTACCATCGCGCTCGGCGGCGCTAATGGTTCTTCCCAGAGCAGCTGCATTTTCACTGTTACAGCCATTGGCCATTAAACAGTCGCTGACAAGTTGCTGAATTTCAGCTTCAGTCATCATTACATCGGACAAAGTATCACCCCCACATTGTTATTTAATTGGATATCGTTCGAGCACAGGGCCCAGGGCTTGCTTTAAAGGCTCTAGGCAGTGCTCAAAGTTTTTCCACTGCTCTAGCCCCGCTGTATAAATTGGCTGGCGCACCTGCTCTGCACTTGGCGTTCTTACCGAGCGCTCATTCTTATGGAAATTAACACAGCTTTCCTCAAATGGTAGCCCACAGTAATCGAGAATGCGCCGCACCTGTGTCTCAAGATCGGCAACCACATCTTCGTACTGCACACTCAATACCTTGCCCGGCAACACTGCATCCCAGTGGTCCATTAATTCCACATAATTTCGGTAGTAAGTTCCTACCTCTTCAAGACCGTAGGTAAATTCTTGCCCCTCAAAGAATAGCTGCTTAAAACCACTGAAACAGCAGGCCATGGGATGACGGCGTGCATCAATAATTTTGGCATTGGGCAAAATCATTTGAATAAGACCAATATCACGGAAATTATTCGGCATCTTATCGATAAAATAAGCTGCACCTTGTCGATGAATTTTTGTTTCATCAATATAGGTCTGACCCAACTTTTGGGCAATTTCTGGGGTTAGTTTTTCGAGTACCTGAGGGTATCTTGGCTCTTCATAGACAGTGCGACGGCCATTTAGGCGATGAGCTATAGCAGGGATATTGTTCAACTCCAGAGTACCGTCAACCATAGAGTGGGAAGCGAGTATTTGCTCCAGCAAGGTGGACCCTGCCCGGGGCAGCCCGACAATGAAAATAGGATCTGCCGCAGAGCAACCAGACTCACCAAATTTTTCAAACAGTTCAGCTGTACAAAACTGCTTCTGTAAAGACAGCTTGTAACTCATGCGCTCTTTATCGTATTGGACATCTTGTTGTTTGAGCTGGTTACCAAAGACATAGTATTCACCGGCAGCCTGGTAATCTTTGATATCTTCCATGGCTTTGCCCAAAGCAAAACTCAGGTGTATGCGATCATCTAATGCGGTGGTTTCAGATTGCTGATGCTCACGCATCAGCGCTATTTCTGCATCTTCAAACTGGTAAGTCTTAAGGTTTGCCAAACTCCAAAAGGCGTCGCCAAAATCAGGTTTAGCCCGATAGACTGAGCGATAAGCTTCAACCGCTTCGTCAATTCGACCAATCGTTTTTAAGGTGTGGCCGCGCAGTAAATGGGTGGGTGCAGCGCTGGGGTCGGCGGCCGCAAACTCGTCATATAACGCTATGGCCTCTTCAAACCGCCCTACTGCAACACATTGATTTGCATAGGAAAATCTGTATTTATTGTTGTCTGGTTCGGCGTCTAACAATATCTGCGCCTGCTCCATACACAGCTCAAACTTCTGCCGTTTGTACAGTACATTCATGTAGTCAAAACGCACCAATTTATTATCGGGCTCATAGACCAAAGCACTTTCGAGAATAAACTCTGCGTCGTCTAGCACATGGGTCTTAACCCCTAGATCAGCAAGCAAACGCATGGCTTCAATATTTTTTGGCTGCTGTTGTAAAAAGCTGCGACACAGTTGCTCAGCCTTTGACAGTTTGCCTTCTTCCATTAAATTTCTAACACCCAGAAGCTCTGGAGGCAGAGAAGCTAAGCGCTGGTATTGCTCAGTAAAGTATTGATGGGCTTGTTGGTCTACCTTAGGGTCAGTAAGAGTAGCTAGCATCTGCCAGCTCGCGATGAGGCTACTGTTGTGGGTGGCTGCTGCCTGAAAGGCTGAACGTGCCTCTACATTGTTGTTGAGAGCCATATGCACATGGCCCTGTTCCTGCCAAGCGCGACCATAGGTCGGCTCGATCTCAATTAATTTTCCTAATGAAGCTAATGCGCCTGCATAGTTCTCTCTAAATCGCTGGGCGACGGAAATAAGATATAGCGCTTCTGAATGATTGGGATAATCTGCTAACAACTGCTCCATAAGCTGCTGTGCATCCGCAAACTCACCGGACTGCATGAGGGCTTTGCCTCTTTGCAATAGCTCTGCCGCTGCCTCAGATGATATTTTCGATGCATCATCCCTGTCATTATTTTTGCCGCTGTCAGACATAGACTTTTCCGTTACCTAATGTGTAGTTGATTTTATAACATATAAAATGCAAAGCTTTACCGCTAATACAAAAAAGGCGAGCCTAAGCTCGCCTTTTTTGTTACTTCGACTTAACGAATATTAACTAACACTAAAAATTAGCTATTAATTAAAATCGTAGTTGAAACGCATACCAATCGTACGGGGACGGTTAGTAGTTGTTCTTTCCAAAAAGTCCTGTCGGTTGATGTGCAACTGTGCGCGCTCATCAGTTAGGTTGCTAACATAAAGCTCAACACCCCAACCTGCGTCAGTTGTTACACCAGCGGAAGCATCCATGATGATATAGCTATCTTGCATGGTATTCGGCTCTGCAGCAGTATCAACAATTGAGTTGAGTGCTTCACCGTTATACTTACCGCCTAACTGCCAGTAACCTTCCATTCCAGCATCCATATCCCAGTTGTAACGGGCGCGAACATTGCCCTGGAACTCAGGAGTTAATGGGAGAGGACGGCCTTCGTCCTGAACAACAAAAGAGAAACCTGGATCTACGCGAACCAGCTCAGTTTCGTTGTAAGACATTGCACCGAACAGAGTCAGGTTATCACTAACCGCCCAAACCATATCCATTTCGAGACCGGTGATCTCAGCGTCGCCGCCGTTATCTACGATGGTGAAAATAGAGATGTTCTGTGAGTCAAACTGAGAGACCTGAATGTCTTTCCAGTCGATCTGGTATAGCGAGCCGTTTAGACGCATGTCGCCGTCTAACAGGGTCAGCTTCCATCCCAACTCAAGATTTTCCAGAGTATCTGAATCGAACTTGTAAGGTAGGCAGTATCCTGGGAAACCATTGTCTTTCGCTGGAACGTCTACACAGTCAGTACCACTATAAGTACCCTTCTGCGCTGCGCCACGGTTGAATCCAGGAGGACGGTAACCTTCAGAAGAAGTCATATAGAACAACATATCTTCGTTAGGCGTCCAAGTCAGGGTCAACTTAGTGATGGTATCTGTGGTTTTGATTGGCTGTAGAACATTAAACTTCTGCCCATAATCTCGACCACCAGTAACATTTGGAATCACGTCATTTGTGGGATCAGCGTCATCGATAAACAGAGGACGGTTACCATAACGCCATGCGCCATAACCTGTGAAGCCATACTCTAGATCGTAGTAACGAGCTGAGGCGGCAACAGTGAATGTTTCACTGAGGTCATAGGCAATCTCACCAAAGACAGCAACCTGTTCTTCGCTACGAGTATTATCGTTACGGAACTGAGTCGCTGAGCTAACGAGGCCACGAGCGTTCGCGTCGGCGTTATCCAATGAAGAGTTAAGGTTAATGTCGATAGCAGTAAAGCCTGCTTCTGCTGGACCCATGTAGTTAAAGTTACCTACGTGAAGGATTTCAGCATCTTCGTAGAAAACACCACCAGTGAAGCGTGCAGCTGCATCTGGATCAGTCGCCACACGAAATTCGTGTGTCATACGAGTATTCTCGTTTTCTGCGTTGAAGTTGTTAGCAGGGTTACCACATTCGATCACACCAGTATTACCACTAAGCGTTGGATCCCAGCTGTAGTTAGCCTGACCAATATCTAAGCCATGGTAGTAAGAACCAGTAAGGTACTCACACTGGTAGCCAGGAATAAAGGCACCAATGTTTGAGTAACCGGTGTAGTCCAGACGCTGAGAGACTTCACGATCTAAGTAGGCACCGGTGTAAACCAGATCCAGAGCACCAGCACGACCTTCTAAGGTCCATGCCAACTGAGTGAATTCATCTTCCAATGAATCTTCAGTGAAACGTGCGACCTTGAGATCACCGATGGATTCGTCATAGTCGAAAACACCCTGAGTCTTCAGAGACTGCTGAGTAAACTGAATCAGCGCTGACCAGTCGTCATTGATCAGGTACTTAGCACCTAAACGCATACCCTGATAGGACACATCGTTAAAGTCATCTTCAACCAAAGCCGAGCTTGTAGCAGTTGTATAGTTAACCGGAATAGTCACGCCACCGGCACCAACAACAGTGCCGTTACCAAAGATATGACCTTCGTCAAAATCTACGGAAGCACCAGGGTAGGCTGGGTTCAACGCACTACTTGCGGTGAATGTACCTTCGACATTATCGATGTAACCACCTCTGTTGTCGGTATAGATAGCAGCGCGAACTGCTAGTTTACCGTCGAGCAAAGGGATGTTGATCATGGCTTCAACTTTATTGCTGTCTTCGCCGCCTTTAGTGCTTGAGTAACCAGCAGAAAGGCTTGCATCGAACTCGTCGATAACAGGCTTATTGGTAATCAGTCGAACTGTACCAGCCTGTGAGCTAGCACCATAAAGAGTACCCTGGGGTCCAGGAAGTACTTCGATACGCTCCATATCAGTAATGTAGACGTCTAGGTTACGACCACCGGCCGTTACTGGCTGCTCGTCTAAATAGAGTGCTACGTTAGGAGCAGAGCCCTGTGATTCCGCAACAGAGATATTAATTGCGTCAACAGCAGCGCCACGGATGTAAATTTCATTCTGACCTGGACCACGGCCACCTGCATTTACACTGGGAAGATATTTAACATAGTCTTCAAAGCTTGTAACGTTCTGCTGTTCTAGAGACTCTTCCGTCATTGCTTGTACAGCAATTGGAATGTCCTGCATGCTGGCGGATCGTTTGGTCGCGGTTACAATAACCTCTTCCAACATTCCTTCAGCAACAGTCATACCTGCGGCACTTGCTGCAATACCTGCGGCAATTACCGAGATAACAGCCCGGTTTACTTTTGTTTTTTGAAACATAGTTTTCTCCCCAATGTATAAATTTTGAAGTGATTATTACTGGCTTTTTTTATACAGTTTGCACTGAATTCTATTAAATTTTGGCCAGTTTGATACGTAATACCTGTGGATACTCGCCCAGTAGGGTGAGAGACACAAATTAAAAAATTAAATCCATTTATAAGTTATTGTTATTAAGGATGGGTGCTATAACTATTTGCACAACCCTATCTATCAAACGTTTAAACCCGCCGACCCCACATTTGTAATATATTAGCTACGGGGCCTACCTATAAAAGGCGGTGACTTTAAACAACTCCTTGATTGCCAAATCTAACGTCCTGTCAGGGCTGATTTACAAATTAAAATGACCTGAAATCATTCATTAATAAGTTTTATTTTTCCCGGTTCGAGCAAGATTCTGTGGCTTTTATATAAAGTACCCAGAGCCTGTTTATACTTCTTTTTAGAGACCTTAAAAACGCGATAGATCTCTTCGGGATCACTTTTGTCCGAGAGGGTAGACTCTCCACCCGACTCCTCTAAATGACGCATTATTTGCTCACCCAGATCATGGTCGCCCTGCAATGTAGCCTGGGAAATCACCAGGTCTATCTTACCGTCCGAACGGATGCTCTTCACAAACCCTGGCAAACGCTCGCCAATTTTTAAAGGGCGAAAGGCATCCCCGCGAAACAGCAGGCCTAGGTATTTGTTATCGATAACGGCTTTGTAGCCCAGCTCAGTGCGGCCGGCGATCAATAGATTAACGGCCTGTCGGGGCTTAAGCCAGACAGACTCTTCGTCTAGGTGATGATTGAGTTTAGAGGATGCCGCAATGCGGTCTGAATTTTTATCGTGAAAGACATGAACTACGTAGGAGTAGCCAACTTCCATCGGTTTTTGCTGTTCGTTGTAGGGAACCAGAAGATCTTTCGGCAGACCCCAGTCAAGAAAGGCGCCGGCATGGCTTATGTCCACTACCTTCAGCATCTCGCAATCCCCTACCTGAACTTTGGGTTGCTCGGTTGTGGCTATCAGAAGATCGTCAGAATCGAAATAGAGAAACACATCAACCCAATCACCTACTTCACAGTGGTCAGGAACATAGCGCTTGGGCAACAAAATAGTGTCGAGGTCACCACCATCCAAATAGACTCCAAAGTCTACCTGCTTAACAACTTGGAGATTATTAAAAGTACCAATTTCTACCATTTATAACTCTCTGACCTTTAATAGACTGCTTAAGACAGCTTTTATCAAGGTGCGAGAGTATACAGTATTGAGAGCAAGCGCGGGAGATTACTGCCGCCCTTGCTCCTGCAAAGGTTAGGCGGAGTGGTGATTCTCTGGAGTATTTTCCTGAAGCAGCTCTTTAGGCACTGGCTCTGTAAGCTCTGGATTAGCCGCAGAAGCAGCTTTAGCCGCAAGCCCAGATTCCACAGACTTAATCACATCAGTCACGGTAACAAAGCCCTCAATCTCTTCGTCAGTAAACTCAATCGAGTACTCGTCTTCCAAATCCATGCCAATAGACAACTTTTCAAGAGAATCAACGTTGAGCTCTGCCAGTGTCATACTGACATCGACCAAATTAGATTTAACGGCAGGGTTTTTACTAATAAATTCGCAAACAGTTTTCTCAACCGCTGACTGATTGGTATCGTCCATAATATCTAGTCTCTTGTTTTATAATTGTAGGGTTCCTGCTTCAGCCCTGCATCCTAATGACTGAATCAAATACCAAAATAACGGCATCTGATAGTTTAAAAGTAGTCTAGAATCGGGGCATTCGCAAAATATAAAACCGAATTAGCACCAATAATTCAGGAATCGTTGTATGAATATATTCTCGACTAGCGGCTTTAGAAATGTCTGGGTGCTAAGCATCAGCGGCGCACTGGCCGGTTCGGTGATACCCCTTATGATTTTGGCAGGCAGCCTGGCGGGCACCTACTTAGCCCCATCTGCAGCCTGGGCGACAGCGCCTATTGCCCTAATGATCACTGGCACCGCAGCGGGGGTAATACCAGTAACCCAATGCATGAGAATCATGGGCCGCAAGAATGGGTTACTACTGTTTATGGTGATTGCCATATTGACCTGCGGCCTTTCTTTTATTGCACTGCAACTCAATAGCTTTACCCTTTTTTGTATTAGCGCCCTGGCTCTAGGCTCCTGCAACGCGGCAATATTGCAGACTCGATTTGCGGCTATGGAGTCTGTCGACGTGCAATACAGCTCAACGGCAGCCTCTATGGTAATGGCGAGTGGGATTATTGCCGCCTTTGTTGGGCCAGAATTAGCGGTATTAGGCAGGCAACTAACCCCCGTCGACTATCAGGGATCGTTTTTATTGGCGGCTGTGTGCATTTTTATAGCTGCCCTACTACTTAGCAGCCTTTACAAGCCGACAACCATGGCGACACAGACGGTCAGTAAAAGCCAAACCACCACAGCTGACCTAATGCGCAACCCCGTTTTTTGTTTGGCCCTGGCGAGCGGCGCAATAGCCTATGTCATTATGTCCTTTGTGATGACCGGCACCCCAATTAGCATGCACCATTTTCATGGTCATTCATTAATGGACACCAAGTGGGTGATTCAAAGCCATATTGCAGCAATGTTTCTGCCTTCGTTTATCGCACCTTTACTGTTTAGGTACCTCAATATCCGCGGCATGATGCTATTGGGCCTCGCATGCTACTGCGCAACCATTGCTATTGGCTTTTCAGACACCACGGTCAACGGGTTTTGGTTACAGCTGGTGCTGCTAGGTATTGGCTGGAATTTTCTGTTCGTCGCCGGCACGGCGCTGCTGCCAACTACCCATAGTGAAAATGACCGCTTTAAGGCTCAAGCAGTCAATGATTTCACGGTGTTTTCGTTTCAGGCAGTTGCGGCACTGAGCGCCGGCTGGGCGATCAATCTTATTACTTGGCAACAGATGTTGCTCGGCTGCTTGCTTCCAATTGGCTTAATGACAGGGATTCTTCTCTGGGAACGGGCCACAACCAACAAATTTAAGAGTTCGACAACTATTTAAGAGTTCAATAACCTAGCTGTGACGACGGTTTAAGAGCGGCGCAAGGCCCTAGCCACGATAAACGCAGCCACTGGTGCAAGTTTCTTTAATAGTAATACAGCACAACTCCGGCAACTGAGGCTTGAGTTTCTGCCATATCCACAGAGCCAAGTTTTCACTGGTGGGGTTTTCTAGCCCCTCTACATCATTAAGGTAATGATGGTCCAGCTGGTCATAAATGGGCGCAAACGCTGCTTTTATATCCCCAAAATCCATAATCCAACCAGTTTGAGCCCCCACAGGGCCTTCTACGGCGATTGTCACCTGAAACGAATGACCGTGAAGACGGGCGCATTTGTGCCCTTCAGGGACATTTGGCAACCTATGAGCCGCTTCTATACTAAACTCTTTATAAATCTGCATTTTTACTGAAAAAATCCTTTATTTAGGCCGGTATATTAGGGTTGCCAAACTGATATGTATATAGCACCAGAAAAAGTTTGACAGCCACCTTCAGTTCGGTAGAATGCGTCGCTCTCTCAGGGGGTGGTTAGCTCAGCTGGTAGAGCATCGCCCTTACAAGGCGAGGGTCACAGGTTCAATCCCTGTACCACCCACCATAGAGAAAATGCTTTCACGGACCGGTAGTTCAGCTGGTTAGAATGCCGGCCTGTCACGCCGGAGGTCGCGGGTTCGAGTCCCGTCCGGTCCGCCATTAACTCAAGTTAGATTGGAACGCTGTTTATTGTTTGCAGCCTATTCGCAGTTCCCTCGAACTGCAGTCACCTTAAAAATTTCGACTTTCCCCGACGCAATATCTTATCAATCTTCTTAGTGCGATCTGCGCGCTCATCCATGCCTTCTCGGCGCTGTTTTTCTAGGAATGACATCTTCTAAGAGCTATGTCGCCGAGCGCTATGTGTAGCGCTACGTGGTCAAGCTATGTGGTTTTAGACCTATGTCGTCTCAGAGCGCTGCCATCCTTTCCGCCCCGTTCACTGTACAAACTCACCCACCCCAGTGCCAGGACCACCATAAATAGACAGGCGTTTGCGGGTATGCGTAAGTTAAAGTCAGTGAATGAATGAATCAATATTGAATTCATTGCCATCAATGTACCAAATGCGATGCCGCGATAAAATTGCGATTTCCTGACTCTCAGGGCTTGAATCGCGGCGCCATAACTGACCATGACGATGAGTGCTAAGGGTATAAACCCCGCGAGGCCAAGCTCACTTAAAAACTGCAGATAGTCATTTTCGGCATGAGTGAAATGATTACCCACATCCGGCCCACGGTATTTGGGAAAAACATGCTCGAAGGTGCCTGCACCGGTACCCCAAAGTAGATTGTCCTTAATAATCTCTATGGTATAGATGCTGACTTCGTCTCGTTGTTCTGTTGCTAGGGTCGTTTGCTGGATTCGATTGGCAACGCGCTCCACGCCAAAATAAGTGCCGATCAGTGCAACATCGATGACAACAAGACTCACTAACAAAATAATGGTCGAACGATTTAATTTCCTTGCAATGATAAGCATCGTGACGGCCGTGATAAGGATGCTGCTGAACAGGGCCGTATTACCTGAGCGGGAAGCGCTCATGACAACCGCGATGACCATGATAATCAGGACCACACGCAGTCGTGCTTTTGGACCCAACAGCAGTTCCGACCAGCTCAGTAGCGAGGTACGAAACGTCGTGCCTTTTGTGCTGTGAATTGATGTTTCGGCGTTGGAGACGTCAGAAAAAAGTAGAAAAGATAGAAAAGACGGAGCAGGTTGATACGGTGGTAAGGGGCGTGTGTTTTTATTGGCGGCGCTAAGTTAATCCAACGCCGGTTTAAAGCCTTTAAAATCACAACGTCGTCAATAAACGTATTTCTCGCCAGAGACGGGCGGGCCGCTTACATTAATCGTTAGGTAAGTCGTTAGATGCCCGGCTGACCGATCGGCGAAGTCTGATAGACGCTGCGCTGATCGGCGCTTAACGGATCCTTGATTTGATCCAAGTCATTACTCCAAAACATCAGGTTAAGGCCATCTGGACATTCGTTGGTATCTGCCACTGAATCGAGGGGTGCTGTGTCATGCACCTGTTCTTCACAGACAGGCGTATCAAGCAGGATATCGCTGGACCCAAATGCCTGCTCTGTTGTGTGATACAGACCGACAAAGTGTCCTATCTCGTGCAGAGAGAACTCAGCCGTGGTTCTTCGATAGCGCGCTAAATCACTGCTTAAGGTCGCCGTCGCATTGATTAGTACGCCGTTGTATTCACTTTGAATACCCATGGTGCCCGGTAGTCCAGCGCTGATGCCAGCTAGCCCAGAGCCGCCTGCACCGGCGAAGCTATCTAAGAAGAAGAGGTTAATACTGTCCGCGCCACCCCTACTAACGAGTGCGGCGGTTTCAGTATTATTGAAGTCACTCGAGACTTCACTGAAGCGTGAGTCCTCAATGACAATTATAGGTTCGATCTGCAGCTGAAGGTTGTTCGTGGCTGCGAGGGTTTGAAGTTCAGTGAGTACTAACGCGAGTTCGGCAGCGTCGACGGTGGTAGCTGTGAGATACGGTTGTATCTTTAAACGGGTTGGAAATGCGATCGAATTATCAGGCACGGGACCTGATCGAAGCGCGAGTTCTAGGTCCATTTTGGAAAAGTCTAAATTGGTGAGGTCCGGCTCAAGCGTTCCAAGGGTGAAGCGCCAATCGCCAGGCGCAGCAATGATTTGGGGTGATCGGGGCACGAGTGCTGTGCATAAGCCCGTGTCACAAAACAAGGCGCTGGGATCAAAGGGTGAAATAGGATTGCCCAGAGGGTCTGTGATGCCGGCGATAAAGAAGCTGCTACCTAATGCATCGTCAACACCGGGGCCTCTCAAAGACAGATTAAACGACACAACATTTGCAGGCGCGGTAAATGTTTGAAGGGGCGACGTGAGTACACTGGCACCAAATTCCATATTGTTCTGTTGGCTGTAATCTTCTGCGGGTATTTGAAGTGATGTGACGGTTAATAATGTCAATTGCGCATCAACGGTTAAGCTTACGGTCGCTTGGTTAGTGCTGGTGCCGTTGTCGTTATCGATGGCGCGATAGGTAAAACGATCGGTACCGCTGAAGCCGCTGGTTGGCTGGTAGTTGATAACATCGCCAATGATCGATGCGATGCCATTGGCAGGTTGTGTGACCAATTCGCTTGATGTCGGTGTACCGTCTTGATCGACGTCATTACTCAGTACGGTCAGTGCGGTGCGGGTGTTGGACTGCACCAAGAAAGTATCGTCGTTGGCTGTGGGTAGATCATTAATGCTGGAGACGGTGATTGTAACTGCGGCCGTAAGGTTAATGTTGTTCGAACCTGTCACCGAGTAGGTCAGTGTGTCACTGCCATTAAAATCGGCGTTAGGTGTGTAGACAACCTCGTTGCCGGACAGGGTTGCTGTTCCATTTGAGGGCTGGTTTTGAATCGCCAGGGTATTGGCACTAACACTGGTATCATTGGCAAGGACGTCGATTGAGATGCTGCTATCTTCATTGACGGTTGTTACATCCGCTAACGCTTGTGGCGTCGGTGCGGGTGATGGCGCAGGGTCCGAGCCTCCGCCGCCGCCTCCACCGCAACCAGCGAGG
>CAJJAO010000031.1 GCA_905182265.1 gamma proteobacterium HTCC2207
GAAATAACAGACACAGTCGGCACCGTGGGCAAAGGCTTCCAGAGTCCAGAAACGAATCATGCCAGGGGCGGGGCGAGGGTTATTGTTAGCCCAGTTAACCGGTCCCGGCTGTTGCTCCATTACCCAGAATCCGCGATTTAATAGCCCGCGGGTTTGGTCGTGGTAGTAGGTGGCAAAGTCCGGATGACCGGTGCGCATATAGCGGCGCAGTTCTTCTGTGGGGGCATCGGTCAGTAATAGATCGGTGCGCCCTAAAGGATAGTTATCGTAGCTAGTAAAATCTAATGGCGCAGCGAGGGCAAAGTTATCCACTGCCGTTTCATTCATGGGAATAAAGTTATGGGTAATAAACTTTCCCGGTGCGTGCAGACGAATCATCTCAACCATAGGGTTGTGATAGTTGATCACCTGATCCGAAGAAAAGCGTCGATAGGCTAGCCGGTGAGCTGGGCTGGTTTCCGTTACAGCACCTATGGGTAGGTCGATCTCAGTAAAGTCTCGATACTCCATAGACCAGAACACGTTGCCCCAGTCGCTATTGAGTTTGTCGATACTGCCATAGCGTTGATGACACCAGACTTGGAAAGCTTGCCCAGCAAGCTCAGAGCCGCTAAGAGCAGTGTCATGGCAACAGAGTTCGTTGTCTGTTTGCCAGCCGACTACGGCATCATTATTGCCGTAACGCCGTGCTAGGGCCTCGGTGATGCGCAGTGATTCACGCAGATAGATCGGGCTTGAAAAGTCATAGTGACGGCGCGAGCCAAAGCCGCGGATGCGTCCGGTGTCTGGGTCTACAGGTAAGATTTCTGGATACAGATCGCACAACCATTTTGGCGGTGTGGCAGTGGGGGTGCCCATCACAACTTTTAGACCGGCACTGGCCAGTGTTGCCAAAGACCTATCCAGCCAAGCGAAATCATATTCTCCCGGATTAGGTTCCAGACGCGACCAGGCAAACTCGCCTATACGGACATAGGTCAGGCCCAGCTCTGCCATCATCTTTGCATCTTCGTCCCACTGGGACTCAGGCCAGTGCTCTGGGTAGTAACAGACTCCGAACATATTACTGATTAACCTTTATTTTTGATAAAACTGCAGCCCACTGGCCCAGAGGTGCTTAAAGCCTTTCCAGGCCTCTTGGAACTGGTGATCTGCACCTTTATATTGCTGGCTACTCTCACGAGTCGGCAGATAGGCGCACCTGTCTTGATCTTCTTTTACATGACAGTCGAGGAAGGCGAGGCTCATATGCTCGATCACTCTATTAATAGTTTCAGTATCCCAGACCGGATCGAAGTAATGACCCAATTCAAAGTCTGTCGCAAAGGACGCCGCTGGCGCTGGGTGGGGGCCGATATTGTGGCGCGCATTTTCAAACACCAGCAGGTAATTATGTTCTGATCCAGTGCGTTCATAGAGCCTTTTGATGCCATTCTCAAAGCCCGATGTATTGTCCTGATCGCCGGCTAGATACAAGGTCGGTACGCCAATTTTAGCCATGGCGTTAATATCATGAACACTGGCTTCACCACCCCAGGGTGCTAAAAGCTGTAAAGCTTTCCAGCGCGGGTCGAGCTGTTCACGACCCCCGTAACAGGAATTTAATGCGAAGGGCAAAACCATGGCAATGGCTGCCGGAACACCCACTTGTTTGAAAAATTCTGACTCGAAGGCATAGCAGCCACCCACAGTATTGATTGCGCCAAAGCCACCCATAGAATGGCCGATAATGGCGGCTCTATCGGTGTCGACAATGGCCTTTACTGGCGAAGCTTGGTCGGTAAAATAATCTAGCAGAAATTGCTGATCACGAGCTCGGTTATAGAGTGTGTCAATGAAGCCAGCTGGCCGATCTTCTGTCTCTTGAATATCAGCATTGGTCGAGCCAGTATGATCTATACCCACTACTACATAGCCATGACTGGCCAAATGCTCACCCAGATAAAACATCTGAGTGCGATAGCCGGTAAAGCCATGGGATAAGAAAATCAGCGGGAAACTGCCCTCAGCGAGGGCCGGTACATCGCGATAAGCCTCTCCCTGCAGTTCAAAAGGGTTTTGTAGGCGAGTCACATTTTTGTAGGAGGCTAATGTGGGCTCTTGTTCAGGCTTAGAGAGATTGGAGAGACCCACCGGATACCAGACTTCCAGTACCAGCTTGCGCTCAGTATTGAGAATAAAATTGGTGGTGCTTAAGCGTTTGGGGTCGGTTGCAGTGATAGTTGTCACGCCTACGGCATAGGTACCAGAGAAAGCGAGCTCTGGGGTGACTGGAGGTTGATTAGTGTAGAGCTGTTCTGGGTTCTCTATTTCATGGCTAGCGGGGCTCTCTATTTCCTCGCTGGCGGCGCCCTTTGTTCCATCGCTGGCGGGGCTCTTTGTTCCATGGCTAGCGGCGCTCTCTATTTCCTCGTTGGCGGGGCTCTTTGTTCCATCGCTGGCGGGGCTCTCTATTTCCTCGCTGGCGGCGCCCTCTATTCCATCGCTTATGGCGATACTAGTGACTAGTGTCGCTGTGGTTAATACGGCTATGCGCAACCATTTAATCGACAAGCTGTTCCCCTTTGGTGTTTTTTATTTTCGTGCTTTCTGCCAGCGTTGTTGTTGCCGTCGAATCACGTTATTGTTATGCCATATTAAATCAAAAACTAGCTGGTAAACAGGCTAACATCCGCGCCAGCTGGCAATAATGAAAATCTAACTGCAACACTTTCACACTATAAGAGGCCGTCCAATGGGCGAATGCACAAAATACCCGAGTCTCGAGGATCGCTGCGTGTTTATTACTGGCGGCGCCACCGGTATAGGGGCTGCTATGGTAGAGGCATTTGCCTTACAGAAATCTAACGTTGCTTTTGTTGACCTAGATGAAGCGGCCGCTAAAAGTCTCTGCGATAGGCTTGAGGCAGAGACTGGAAGGCGTCCTTGGTTTCATAAAGTCGATGTGACCGATGTGTCGGCATTACAGGGCTCTATAAGACAGGCTACTGAGGATTTGGGGCGCTTAAAGGTACTGGTCAATAATGCTGCCAATGATAGCCGCCACAGCCCCGCTGAGGTTACGGCCGAGAGCTGGCGTGACTGCATGGCGATTAATCTAGATGCGACTTTTTTCGCCGCTCAGGAGGCCGCTAGAATCATGAGTGCGGCTTTCGATGATAGTGCTGCTTTTGATGAAAGTGCTGCTTTTAATGAAAGCACAGCTATGGGGGCAGCTAGAGGCGGCTCGATTATTAATTTCAGTTCGATCAATGCGCTGCTTGGGCCGACCAATATGCCCGGCTATGTCGCCGCTAAAGCTGGCATTGTAGGCTTGAGCAAAGCCCTAGCGGCAGACTATGGAGAGGCAGATATTCGAGTCAATGCGATTTTGCCCGGCTGGGTGGTGACCGAGCGTCAACTAGAGACTTGGCTGACACCAGAAGCCGAAGCAGACTGGATGAAACAAGTCTCTCTCAAAAAACGACTATTGCCGGAAGAGGTGGCCAGCCTGGCTTTATTTTTGGCGGCAGACGACAGCCGCATGATCACTGGCCAGAGCTTTACTATTGACGGCGGCAGGACTTAAACACATGACTGAATCGCTGTTTATTGCTGGGGACTGGGGAACTACCCATCTGCGGCTCTACTTGTGCAGGTATGTTCTTGATCAACCTCTGAATGTTTTAGCGACTCAGGCAGGTCCGGGGGTGAGCCAGGTTAATGGCGACTTCGAACAGATATTTTTTGATCTGGTCGGCGACTGGTTAGATAAACATGGGACCATGCCGGTCATTCTGTCAGGTATGGTGGGGTCAAATATTGGCTGGCAGGCAGCACCCTATATCGACTGCCCTGCTAGTGCAGAGCAGATTGTCAGTGGCCGAACAGCCTTCCGAGCTAGGGGCATAGAGTTTTCTATTATCTCTGGTTTGCGCACCATTAATCCTTTGGGCGCGCCGGATCTTATGCGAGGGGAAGAGCTGCAGCTATTGGGGTGGATGGGTGCAGCTCTTGATGTTAAAACTGAAACGGCCCGGTTGATTGTGTTGCCAGGAACCCATAATAAATGGGCTCTGGTGCAGAGAGGCAAGATTGAGACATTTGTCACCGCGCTGACTGGCGAGCTTTATTCTCTATTACAAAATCACAGTATGTTGATTGCCAATACTGAGACGGCCGATTTTTCAGACCATATTTTTATGCAGGGCGTTAAGGTCGCGACCACCTTAGAATCGGGTCAGCTGCTGCAGGCGCTATTTACGACTCGTAGCCGTCAGGTATTAGGCGAATTGTCAGAAAGTCACGCCTCTTCCTATTTGTCAGGTCTATTGATCGGCTCGGACGTGGTTGGCTCCCTTGCCTTGATGGAGAAACAGATGGGAGCCATCGAGTCTGTTGACCTAATTGGAGATTCTGCGCTGAGCCGCTGCTATCAACTTGCGTTGGAATCTGTGGGTGTTAAGGCCGAGGTAAGGGACGCAGTTCAAATTGCTATGTCTGGTTATGAGGCTGTATACCTAGCTCTATACTCTTTATCTGGAGGCTCTTTACCTAACTCATCTGCACCTAAATCCTCGTCACCTAATTCTAAAGGAGAGATTCCACTATGACTGAAAAGCTTGAAAACTGGTTTGCCAAAATGCCTGTAGTGGCTATATTGCGCGGTGTACGACCAGAGCAAGTGGTGGCTATTGGTGAGTCTCTGTATCAGGCAGGTATCGGCATTATTGAAGTGCCCCTAAATTCACCAGAACCTCTGGCCAGCATCCAAAATCTAGCGGACGCCTTGGGTGACCGCTGTGTGATCGGTGCTGGTACTGTATTGACCGAGGCCGATGTGGTGGGTGTTGCCTGCGCCGGTGGTGAAATCGCTGTGAGTCCCAATACTAACCCAGAGGTAATAGCCCGCAGTATTGCCATGGGTATGGTACCTATGCCTGGTTGGGCAACGGTGACAGAGGCATTTATGGCCTATCAGGCGGGTGCCCGTTATTTAAAATTATTCCCTGCAGCCACCTATGGCCCAGAGCATATTAAAGGCGCTAGGGCTGTGCTGCCGAACGATTGTAAAGTACTCGCCGTGGGTGGTGTGGGCGCAGATTCGGCCGCTGCTTGGTTGCGCGCTGGTGCCGATGGTTTTGGTATTGGCTCTGAGTTGTATAAGCCGGGCGATAGCCCTGAGCAGGTTCATGACAGGGCGCTGGCGGTGGTGAGTGCATTGCAGGCTGCCAAGCAAGGTTAGGCTTTTATTAAGTAGAAGGCCAAACAGTCGATAAAAAGCGCTGAAGATAAAAAGCACTGTAGATAAAAAGCACCTTAGATAAAAATCACTGTAGATAAAAGGGCAGTAGATAAAAATCATAGTAGATAAAGAGCAGGGTAAACAGAATGGTCACAGCAACATTAATTGAAACCCTCAAGGTTAAAAATACATTGGGCGAGGGCGTTATCTGGGATGCCATCGGCGCAGCGGTTTGGTGGACGGATATCGATGGCAGCAAACTGTATCGCTATCACTTGGCCGATAAAAAGCTCGATCATTGGTCGACCCCTGAGCGTTTGGGGTCTTTTGCTCTTGTTGCCGACAGCGACTATTTGATCTGCGGTTTTGCCAGTGGCTTTGCTTATTTTAATCCTCATGAGTCCTCCAATCTCGACAGTACTGACCTGCAATGGCTGCATAGGGTCGAAGAAGATAATGGCGGCACGCGACTTAACGATGGTCGTGCTGACCGACAGGGCCGCTTTTGGGCGGGTAGCATGGTTGAATCGGGTGATCCCGGTGCTGGCGCTCTGTACTGCTTAGATCAGCAATTGCAGGTGACCAGTAAAGTCTCTGGGTTAACCATTTCAAATGGACTATGTTGGAGCCCAGACTCGACCCTTATGTACCACACCGACACTCCATCTCGCCGTATTCATCGCTACGATTTTGATGTAACTACAGGTGCCATAACCAATCAAAGCTGCTTAGTTCGCACAGAGCGGGGTTGCTTTCCCGACGGCTCCACAGTAGATGCCGAGGGCTATATTTGGAATGCTCAGTGGGGTGCGAGTCAGGTGGTTCGCTATAGCCCTGAAGGGGAAGTTGATTTTGTTTTGCCCCTGCCGGTCAGCCAACCAACCTGTGTTGCCTTTGGTGGGCCCAAGCTCGATA
Organism: gamma proteobacterium HTCC2207; assembly: GCA_905182265.1. Lineage (GTDB taxonomy): Bacteria > Pseudomonadota > Gammaproteobacteria > Pseudomonadales > Porticoccaceae > HTCC2207. Next base: position 6,140 of record CAJJAO010000031.1, read on the forward strand.
TGCTTTTGGTTACCAGTGCATCTCAGGGATTGGACGCGCAGGCTTTGTTAGCTGAGCCAGAGGCGGGTAATGTCTTTGTGTTTCAAACGAATATTACCGGTACTCCAGACTCGCGGTTTATCGCGAACTCATAAAATTTTAAAAACCTAAATGGCTAACCTTATGAAATACTTTCGCCCCCTGTATCCCTTTCTTCTGGGATGGGCCCTGATTCTCTCTACCTCAACATTCTCTGATATAGGTCTTATTAATGGGCTGGGACAGCTGGTGCTCTTTGCTTTTGTGGTTTGCCTGCCTATCTGGCGCACTGGGCGCATGAGTTACGTTGATATTGGTTGGCCCTGGGGTTTGGTGCTGCTAGGCATGCTTAGCTATTGGCTGAGTGATGGCTACTGGCTGCGCTCGTTGGTGGCCAGTGCCGTGCTGGTATTGATTGGGTTGCGTATGGGCCTGGGCGCCCTAAAAATGTGGCGTATGGGCCTGTTGCAAAAAGAGTTTCCACGCTACCAATATCAGCGCAGGCGCTGGGAAAAAGATGGTAAAACCAATGTGGCTTTAGCCCTGCAGGTCGATGCTGTTTCTCAGGGTTTGGCTAATGCCTCCTTTTTAGCACTACCGATTTTTGTTATCGCCTCAAATAATAGCCCGACGTTTTCAGTTTTCGAAATGGTGGGTCTAGGGATCTGGCTGCTAGCATTTGTGATGGAAACTGTTGCTGATCAGCAAAAACTTAGCTTTCTGCAAAAGATGAAAAGAGAGGGCAAGCAACGCCAAGTTTGCGATGTTGGCCTGTGGCGTTACTGCCGGCACCCGAATTATTTTGCCGAATGGATGGTATGGAATGCGCTGGTGATAGCTGCGATTCCCTCGTGGCTGGCGCTACAAAGCACTGAAGATAGTCTGCTATGGATGTTACTCGGGGTCGGACTGCTGTTCACATCCAGAATGATGTATAGCACCCTGGTTTATGCCACCGGCGCGGTACCATCTGAGTATTATTCAGTGCAGAAAAGACCTGGTTATACAGAGTACCAGCAGCGCACTAATCGCTTTTTCCCTGGGCCGCGACGGGAGAGCTAACCGAGTCAGGAGGCTCAATGAGGTTTAAAGAGATTTAAGAGTTCTTGTAGGGCATATTGTATTAGAGGCTGATTGACGACAGGTTGTTTACTGGGACGTAGAGTAAAAGCTCAATGGCTGTGCCTGTGCCTGTGCCTATGGCTGTGCCTTTGGCCATGATATATCCCTATAGCCTGTTCCTGCAGCCGGGTGTTACGCGCGCTTGAGTATTTTTACCAGCTCTGCGATTTTGACATCCATGTGACTCTCACTCTGCATTGAGTTTCTCACACATTCTTCGATATGGGTTTCCAAAATTTTTGCCTCGACGGTGGCGATGGCAGATTTGGCAGCCTTAAGCTGATTGAGTATATCAATGCAATATTTTCCTTCGTCGACCATCTTGGCGATGCCATTAACCTGCCCTGAAATGCGATTAATATTGGGAATGAGATGCTTGTGACAAGAGTGGCTCATTATCTCTCCGATGGTCAGATTAGGTTGGGTACGACGTAGGTAAATATGCTTGCGCAGATAAAGATAGCGGTAGAAATATAATAGACAACTCGGGCTCTTTTTCTAGTCTGCATGCAGGTTTTACCTAACTCTGGGTCTAGAGGGCAGGGCATCTTTGCAGTTTTATAATTCATTATCCCGGCAATAATAATCATGATCAGCGCAAATAGGCTAATGGCGATTTTGTACTGGGATAGCACTATCAAAAATGGGAATACGCTGATCAAGCTCGCAAAGCTTGCTCCGGCGCCCAAGGTGACAAAGAGGGCGGGCAGAGCGCAGCAGATTAGCGTAGAGGTTGAGGCAAACAGAGAAAAGAAGTTGGTTCTGTTTGCCTGCAGCTGGCTGTCTTGCATTTTATCGCCCGACAATCTGGATAGTAGAAGTATTTAGCCCGTTGTTGAGAATCTTTTTCTCTATATCGGCTTTATCAATATCCGCCGCGACAGGAAAGGCCAGCAGCACTTTTCCTGATGCCAAATCCACATCAATCTTGCTAACCCGCTTATCTTTGCCAAAGGTTTTTTCTATGCCTCGGGCACAAAAGTCGCAAACCATACCCTGAACGCTCACTACGGCCACGGCGTTGCTTTCGATGCCAATCATAAACTGGTCAAATCTCTGCGGGTCTACCGCTAGCTCTTTGCCATCAACCATCTGCTCATGGATATGACCTTCGTGGGAGTGCATGTCGCCCATACTGTCCATGTCTGCCATGTCATGTGTCCCGTGATGGGCAGCTTGGAGTGCTGTGGAGGATAAAAACAGGCTGAGTAATAATATTTTTTTCATGGTCGTCTCTTTAGTTGCTTTTTTATTAGAATTTTCAAGTCAGGATTTGAATCTATACATTGGAATCTATACATCAGAATCTATACATCAAGTGCAGGTTCCAATCGGTTTTTTTGTGATAGCCAACTTCCATTAGTGCCCCGCCCTTAAAAAATCGTAATACAGGGTAGGTGATACGGTCATCATCCATGTCATTTTTCTTGGTCTCGACCATCAGCCAAGTATGAAAGTCACCATAGGCGCCTAAATAGGGTGCTATACCAACTTTTAAAGTCTGCTCGAACATGTCGTAGCCTATGCCAGAGGTCTGAGTTGCCGAGAAGCCGGCAAAGACGCGTCTGGTTTCCCAGTCACCCGTCAATGCATAAAAGTGGTTGTCGCTATCATTCAAGCCAACGCCGGTCTTTAGGTATAGATTGCGTTGGGACTTTGCAGTGTTTTTACGATTGATAAGATAGGTCAATCTTGCCGAGGAAAAGGATTCATCGCTGATCTTGTCTCTCTGGTAATCGAGGCCCAGCGAATAGTTAATATTGGGTGTGTAGTGCCAGTAGACACCGTCTGACTGGGGGCCTGAGTTAGCCATTATAGTATGCCCGCCAACATAGGAAATAGGCCGCCCCATAGAATGGGTGGCTACTAGCAGGCAGAGAATAATAAAGGCTGTTTTCATACCCCCATAGGGTATATCTATAAAAGATATTGTCAATATTTTTGTGGCAGATTTTACAGAAAAAAAAAGGGGTACCAATTGGCACCCCTTTTTTGTACTTCTTTTGTTACTTACATCTAAGGCGATCTTAGAAGTTGTAACCAGCTTTCACGTACCAGTATGAACCTTCGATACCCATTGGAGAGGTCTCGTAGAAGATTGCACCTAGAACATTACCAGTAACACCTTCAGCAACAGCGCCGGCAGAACCGTCGATGCGCTCTGCATCTTGGTCAAACAGGTTCTGTGCGCCGACGCTAACGTCGAAGCTATCGTTGATGCTGTAAGTTACTTCCATGTCGACAGTAACGGCCGCATCAGCGTCAGTGCCAAAGTAGTCAGCGTGAACTGCATAGTACTCGCCGAAGTAGTTGGCGCGAACAAATGCGTTAACGTTTTCCCAAGATTGAGCCATGGTGAACGTTGCACGGTGGTTAGGTAGACCTTCTTCAAGACGCTTAACTTTGCTGTCACTTGTAGCTGAACCCTGACTTGATACTTTAGTATCAGTCATGTTGTAGGCTGCACTAAAGTCAGTGCTACCGCCAAACAGATCAGCGCCGTATGTAGCAACGATGTCTAGGCCTTGAGTGTCAGTGTTGAAGTCGTTAGTGAAGTAGTTAACTTGACCAATTAGCTCTGGGTTAGGAACACCAGCAGCAGCCATTGCAGAACGCTGAGCGGCTGTAGTGTCGGCATTACTAGTAAGAGCAATACGGTTTTCAACTTCGATCTTGAACCAGTCAGCAGTTACTTCAACTTCGCCAAGAGTCATTACTAAACCAAATGCATAGCTAGTAGACTCTTCTGGTTGCAGTTGACCTGCGCCCAGCTTGAAGCTTGGAAGTGTCTGAGCCTGAGTCAACTCACCACCAACAAGAGTGGTCTGGGTGTTAACAACGTTAGCTTGACCCTGAGTTGGAGCGCGGAAACCAGTACTGTGTGAACCACGAATGGCCAGGTTGTCTGACATCTGCTGGTTGAATGTAACCTTGTAGTTAGCTGTGTCGCCGAAGCTTGTGTAGTCTTCATAGCGAAGAGCACCGCCAACTAACAACGTGTCAGTCAACTGAGATTCAACATCTAAGTACATCGCGTAGTTGCGACGAGAGAATGCACCAGCTGAGTCTGGAGAGAATCCAGCAAAACCGTGTGAACCAACGTTGAAGCCCTGTGCAGCATATTTACCAACCTTCCAAGAAGCTTCTTCACCAGAAATAACTTCAAAAGTCGTTTCACGCCACTCGGCACCACCAGCAATACTAGTGTTGTCATACTGCTTTTGAAGATCAAGGTTAAACGTCTTTTCTAACTGAATGTAGCTACCAGTTGTGAAATCACGTTTTGAGTCAGGACCCATAGATGGGTTGAACGTGTTGTTCAGGCCAAAGTCAGCTTGGTTGCGACCAACAGAACCGCTGATGTCGTAACGTACGCCGTCCATATTTCCTCCAGTGATCTCACCGCGAGTACCAGCTGTGAAAGAGGTATCAGTGATGTTGCCGACAAAGCGAGGAGTGTAACCGCCGGGAGCCTGTTCGTTGTGAATATAGCAGTTAGGGTTAGCCATAATCGCATCGCGCAGAGCGTAGTCAGCAGGGTCTACGTCAGTTGGGCAGTTACCTGACATGTCGCCAGTTACGTCTGCAATTAGACGGTTGTCGTCACCATTTGTAAATACGCCACCACGGTCATCTGGGTTACGGTAGTAGAAACCACCATCGACATCGCGCTCAGAGTAGTTACCGAACATGTACGCTTCTGCGCCATTGCCCAGGTCTAAGCCTGAGTTGAAGAAGAAAGTAATGTCGTCGTCAATCTTTGGAGCACCCCAGATTTGAGCTGGCTCAGTCACTGCAGTGTTACCGGAATCGATCAGGGCCTGTGCGTCTGGACGCTGAACTGAACGTGAAGTATCGTCAGCCTGCTTCATTTGAAAGCTTAGGTTAACAAAACCATCGTCAGTTAAAGGCATACCAATGTTACCAGCAACTGTAGTAGTTGTGCCGTCGCCTTCGCTGAACTCACCCTGCTTAACGGAAATGCTTCCGCCTTCAGAAGAATCATTCAATACGAAGTTGATTACACCAGCGATTGCGTCAGAACCATACTGAGCTGCTGCGCCATCACGAAGAACTTCAACTTGCTTCAATGCAATGCTTGGGATTACAGAAATATCTGCACCCTGAGAACCGTCATTTACACCGCCGCCTTGGAAGGCGATAACTGATGCACGGTGACGACGCTTGCCGTTAACCAGAATCAGGGTGCTGTCTGCAGACAGGCCACGAAGGTTAGCTGGACGGATCATAGATGCCGCGTCACTAATAGGCTGCAGGTGAACGTTTAATGAAGGGATCGCTGCCTGAAGCTGCATAAGCAGGTCAGAGCTACCAGTCTTGCCTAACTCTTCTGCAGTTAGAACGTCAACAGGTACTGGTGATTCAGCAACAGTGCGCGGAGCACCACGTGAACCAACAACAACTACTTCTTCAAGCGCTTCGTCAGCTGCAAAAGCAACCGTAGGAAGCGCTGTGCTGCCAGCAATTATTGCTGCAGCAATAGTGTTTACTTTCCAAAAGGTATTAGATTTCATAAATCTCCCCCGAGATGTTTGTGGTTACAACTTAGTTTTCTATGTATTGAATGTTGATTATTTTTTTTATAAATCAATTCAGATGGGATCTGATTCCAATACTTCATTGATATGACGAAGGTCTTATTAAACCCTCGCCTGAAGTTTACTCTAGTTGCATAAAATAAACGATAGTCGTTTTTAGGTATATCAATGTCGCAATAGCACTTTATGTGCAGCTTCATTGCTATTTCACGACATGATTGTTTTCGATTGTTCGCCAGGAATTTCGCGCACTAATTTTGGAACAAGGAATCCTGGCAGGGTAGCCTGTAGCTCAGCATAGATAGCCTGGGACTGGGTTATGGGAATGTCAAAATGACTGGCACCAGCCACAGGGTCTAGCAGGTGTAAGTAGTAGGGTGTTACGCCAATATCATAAAGTGACTCGCTAAGATCAACCAATGCCTGTGCGCTATCGTTAATACCTTTGAGTAGGACGGTTTGATTCAATACTCTAATACCCTTAGATAGCAGTCTCTGCACAGCCTTGAGTAGAGCTAGATTAATCTCGTTGCTGTGATTTATGTGTAAAACCATGATAGGCAGGAGTCGGGTCCCCGTTGCCCAGCGCAAGAATTGGTCATCAATGCGTGATGGAATCACTACCGGTAATCTTGTATGGATGCGTAGACGCTTTATATGAGGGATATTGGCAATCTGCTCGGTGAGCCAACCAAGAAAACTGTCATTGGCTGCTAACGGGTCGCCACCACTGAAAATAACTTCATTGAGTTCTTTGGTGCTACTTATATAGTCTAATGCCTTTTGCCACTGTTGTTTGCTCTGGCGGTTTTCTTGGTAGGGGAAGTGCCGACGAAAGCAGTAACGGCAGTTTATGGCACAGCTAGGGCTAACTATTAATAGCAGTCGATTACGGTATTTGTGCACAACGCCTGGTATGGGGTTGTGGTCAATTTCGTCTAATGGGTCCGAGCTGTAGCCTTTGACCACCAGGGTCTCTTCGATAACAGGTAACACCTGAGCCAATAGAGGGTCGTTGGGGTTGCCTATTTCCATGCGGTCCACAAAGGCACGGGGTACTCTTAAGGGAAAGTCCTTAGCAGCCTGATGACTAATCGATAGTTGCTCTGGTGTTAGCTGCAAACAAGATAGCAGTTCATCGATGGACGAGATGCACTGACTAAATTCAGTTTTCCAACTCGGTTGAATATCAATGGCCTTGGAGGCAATAATGGCTGGCATAGGTGAAGGACTTTGCGGTTGGACTCGGAGAATTTTACGCTATTTCACCCAATTATACTGGCCACAGGGCGGTAAATAGATTGAACACAGATGAATTTTATATGCGCAGGGTTCTGGAGCTAGCTGCACAGGCTGGCATGGCCGGTGAGGTGCCGGTTGGTGCTTTGGTGGTGAGAGATGGCGAGGTTATTGGTGAGGGCTATAATCAGCCTATTTCTGGTTGCGACCCTACGGCCCATGCAGAGATCGTGGCGCTGCGCGATGCCGCCGCTAACATTAATAACTACCGTCTAACCGGCTGTGATCTGTATGTCAGTATTGAGCCCTGCACCATGTGCGTGGGTGCCATGATCCACGCAAGGGTTCAGCGGGTTATTTTTGGTGCTAAAGAACCCCGTGCTGGCGCGCTAACCAGTCAACTTCAGCTTATGGACAACAATCATTTTAACCATTCAATCGCATGGCAGGGTGGGCTGCTAGAGCAGGAATGTGGCGATATGATGAGTGAGTTTTTTCGGCGCAAACGCAGTAAATAAATCTAGCATACAGTTAAGAGCAAACTTAAGGGCACAATTTAGGGCACCATCAAAGGCCTAGCTGAGAGCTATATTTACGGGCTATATTTACGGGCTATATTTGAGAGCCATATTGGGGCTATATGGTGGGTAGCCTGATCAGCTCCCAATCTAGAGCATCATTTTGCTCTTCTGATTCTGGCTCGTAGCCCTGCTGAGAGAGTGAGTGGAGCTGCAGATAGGTTTTATAGTATTGAATATTGTCCACATAGAGCACTGGCTCATTACCTCGGGCATAACCGTGTTTAAGGGTTGAGTAAAATTCCTTTTTACTCAGGCGAGGCAGCTGCTGACGAACATTGGCCCAGATATCAGGGCTCTTACCATTGCGTACTGCCAAAATCCGCGCATCTTCTAAATGACCAAAGCCAACATTGTAGGCAGCCAGTGCCATCAGCGTGCGGTCGGGGTCGGCAATGCGCTTGGGTAGCCGCGCCTTTAACTTAAGAAAATAAGCCGCGCCGCCACGCAGGCTTTGAGCGGCATCAAGCCTGTTGGTGACTTTCATCTCTCTGGCTGTATCCAGGGTCAGCATCATCAACCCACGAACCCCGGTGGGCGACCTAGCCTTTGGGTTCCAATGGGATTCCTGATAGGCCACGGCGGCGAGTAGCTGCCAGTCCATACCAAACTCGGCAGCGGTTTCACGAAATAAGGGCTCATATTTAGGCAGCCGATTAGCGACTAGCCTGCCTAGGCGCTGGGAGTTTGATACTGAAAAGTTGTCGGCTTGGGCCATTAGTTGGCTAGTCATAGATTCGAGTTTACCCGATGCCATATAGTCTTGAAGAAAGGCATTGGCGGCGTCCAGTAAGGTGCCGTCATTATGGCTCGGGAAAGCCCATGCAATAGGCTGTGGCTCAGAAATATCCAAGGCCCTGCGAGCTTTTGGATAGATATGTCGGCTAACCAAGTAGGCAATAGAATCCACCACGCTATAGGCAATGTCGCCTTCATGAACCTTGCGAATAAGGTCATTCATTTCGGCGTTGTCTTGTTCACGCCAGGTCAGCTCGGGTTGTTTGATTTTGAGTTTTTGCAGTTGCTCACTGTGGGACGAATCGGCCACCACTACAAGTTCGCCATCAAGCTCGTCCAGTGATTTGGGGCGCTTACTGCCGCGGCGATAAATAAGTTGTTGGGTGACTTCGAGGTAGGGCGTCGCAAAGACTAGCGAACGGTCACGCTCTACGGTTTTGACCAGATTGGCGGCGGCGAAGTCTCCCTGGGGGCCGCCGACAGAATAAATGAGTGTGCGCAGGGTCGACTTGGTTTTTACCACCAGCTCAACACCTAGGCTATCGGCAAAGGCTTTTGCCAGCAGATATTCAAAGCCATTTTTACCATGGCCGTCTTCAAAATAGGTAGTTGGGCCCTGTAGTGTCAGCATGATTAGCTGACCCTTGGCTTTGATTTTGGCGAGATCATCGAGATGACCGCTGGTTGATATTAGCGAGATAAACGGGAGCAGAAAAAGGACCAAAATGATCCGATTGCGTAATTTTCTTGCTCTGTTGGACAGTTCCCGCATTATTTTTTGGCTACCTCTTAATGCTCTAAGTCAGGCTTTATGAAGGCTACTATTCGCTAGGCGATAATTGTACATGGTTTCCCCAATTCTATCTGCCCGTGGAGGGTTTTTTCCGATAGAATAGCGTGCTTTCCCTAATGATGATTTTTGAGACCAGCCTTGATGATAATCCTCAGCGGTGCACCTTCTCTTTCCGCCTTTCGACGTCGAAAACTACTCTCCAACCTGCAAAAAACTGATTCTACTGTTACCGCAGTAGCCGCCGAATATGTGCATTTTGCTGAGGCTAGTGAAGTTCTGTCAGAGGCTGATAGTCAGACATTGAAAGCACTGCTGACCTACGGTCCCAGTGAAGCGCAGCAAAATACTGATGGCCAATTATTGTTAGTGGTTCCGCGGCCAGGCACGATTTCGCCCTGGTCGAGCAAGGCAACAGATATTGCCCATAACTGTGGGCTCGAGACAATATTTCGGGTTGAGCGGGGCATTGCCTATTACATTACTGCTGACGAAACTCTAAACGAAAAGCAGCTGGAATTACTGGGTGAGTTGCTGAGGGATCGCATGGTAGAGACGGTGATGACGGATCTACAGCAGGCCGAGGCGCTGTTTACCCATCATCAGCCAACCACATTAACCGAAGTCGATATTCTGGCTGGGGGTGTTGGCGCGCTGCAGCTGGCAAATGTCGAGCTGGGGTTGGCCCTTGCCACCGATGAAATTGAGTATTTGGATGCCAGCTTTGAAGAGCTAGAGCGCAACCCTTCAGACGCAGAGCTAATGATGTTTGCTCAGGCTAACTCGGAGCACTGCCGTCACAAAATTTTTAACGCCAGTTGGACCATTGATGGCGTTGATCAGTCCAATTCTCTGTTTGGCATGATTCGCCACACTAATAATGTCGGCGGCGAAAACGTGCTCTCAGCTTATTCTGATAATGCAGCAGTAGTTGCAGGCACAGAAGGCGGGCGTTTTTACCCAGATCCTATTAGCAAGGTGTATGGCTATAGTCAGGAGCCAGTGCACTTGCTGATGAAAGTGGAAACTCATAATCACCCCACCGCAATATCACCCTATTCCGGAGCAGGCACAGGCTCTGGAGGCGAAATCCGCGATGAGGGTGCAGTGGGCCGTGGTTCAAAACCCAAGGTGGGTTTGGTCGGTTTCACGGTATCTAACCTTCAGATTCCCGATTATATACAGCCTTGGGAGCAGGATTACGGCAAACCAGATCGTATTGTCTCAGCCCTAGACATCATGACCGAAGGCCCCATTGGTGGCGCCGCCTTTAATAATGAATTTGGCCGCCCCAATATCTGTGGCTATTTTAGAGCCTTTGAAGTTGATTTTAATGGCGAACGCCGGGGTTACCACAAGCCTATTATGATTGCCGGTGGTTACGGCAACATACGTGAAGACCATGTTGATAAGTCGGAATTTGAGCCCGGAGCCCAGTTAGTCGTGCTCGGAGGGCCAGCAATGTTGATTGGCCTTGGCGGTGGTGCGGCCTCTTCAATGACCACCGGTAGTAGCTCTGCGGATCTGGACTTTGCCTCGGTCCAGCGTCAGAACCCAGAAATTGAGCGGCGCTGCCAGGAAGTGATCGACCAATGTTGGCAGTTGGGTGATATTAACCCCATCGCCTTTATCCATGATGTGGGTGCGGGGGGGCTGTCCAATGCCCTGCCCGAGTTGGTCAAAGATGGTGGCACTGGCGGCCGCTTTGATTTGCGCAAAATACCCAATGATGAGCCGGGCATGTCGCCAGTCGAGATCTGGTGCAACGAAGCTCAGGAGCGTTATGTGCTGGCGATACTGCCAGTTGATGTGGCACGTTTTACCGAGATATGTGAGCGTGAGCGCTGCCCCTACGCCATTGTGGGCGAGGCGACTGAAGAGAAACATATTACTGTTGCTGACGATCACTTTGGCAATAACCCAGTAGACCTGCCCATGTCAGTACTGTTTGGCAAGGCGCCCAAAATGCATCGCACGGCAACTAAGCTAGATACAAAAGGCACCGAATTCAATCCGGAAAATTTGGATATTAATGATTCAATTTTCCGTGTACTACGCCACCCAACCGTAGCCAGCAAAAGCTTTCTCATTACCATTGGCGATCGCTCTGTTGGCGGTATGGTTGCCCGAGACCAAATGGTCGGGCCCTGGCAGATTCCAGTAGCAGACTGCGCCGTCACCACGGTGACCTACGACAGTAATGCTGGTGAAGCTATGGCCATGGGCGAGCGTACGCCGCTGGCGCTTATTGATGGCCCAGCTTCAGGGCGTATGGCGATTGGCGAAGCGATCACTAATATCAGCGCAGCTCGTATTGGCAGCATTGTCGACATCAAACTGTCGGCAAACTGGATGTGTGCAGCGGGCTCTCCGGGCGAAGACGAAAAGCTCTATCGCACAGTTGAAGCAGTGGGTATGGATTTATGCCCCAAGCTTGGTATTACCATTCCTGTAGGTAAGGACAGCATGTCCATGCGGACAGCTTGGCAGGAAGAGGGCGAAGACAGGTCTGTCACAGCCCCAATGTCACTCATTATTACAGCGTTCTCTCCGGTATTGGATGTACGTAAAACAGTCACCCCACAGCTGTGTACCGACCAAGGTGACACTGAATTATTACTGCTCGATTTGGGTGCCGGGGCCAACCGCATGGGTGGCTCTATTTTGGCCCAGGTATTCTCCGAGTTTGGCGACACAGCACCAGATGTAGATGACCCTGAAGCGCTAAAGGGCTTTTTTGATGCCATGCAGGCGTCGTTAGAGCAGAGCGATATTCTTGCCTATCACGACCGATCTGATGGTGGACTATTAGCAACATTGGCCGAGATGAGTTTTGCCGGCCATGTGGGTGTCAGCGTTTCTCTAGATACGTTAGTCTCTGCAGATGACAGCTGTATGGCTGCACTATTTAATGAAGAGCTGGGTGCCGTTGTTCAGGTTCGTAGAGAGCAGGCTGAGACTATCCGTCAGCGCTTTTCCGCTGCTGGTGTTGCTGTTTTTGCACTGGGCACATTGAACGAGCGTGACGAGCTAGAAATCAAACAGGGCAATAAAGTTTTATTCAGCCAGAGCCGCGCCAACTTGCAGCGCTCCTGGAGTGAGACGTCCTATCAGGTCGCGTCACTGCGTGATAACGCTGACTGCGTCCGTGAAGAATTTGATCGTATCTCCCGCGCCGATAATGGGCTTTCAGCTAAATTAACCTTTGATCCCGCCGAAAACATTAGCGCACCCTACATCAATACCGGTGCCAAACCACTGGTCGCAATTGTTCGCGAACAGGGTGTTAACAGTCATCTCGAAATGGCGGCGGCATTTGACCGCGCGGGCTTCACCGCAGTCGATGTTCATATGAGTGATTTGCTGGCAGGCCGTCGTTCTCTTGCAGACGTCTCAGGCATGGTGGCCTGTGGTGGATTCTCCTACGGTGATGTTTTAGGAGCCGGTGAAGGCTGGGCCAAAACCGTACTGTTTAACGAGCAGATTCGCGACCAGTTTCAGACCTTTTTCCATCGCCCCGAGACCTTTAGTCTGGGGGTGTGCAACGGTTGTCAGATGCTCAGCAATTTAAAGCCCTTGATTCCCGGTGCCGAACTATGGCCTCGTTTCGTAAGAAACCTGTCCGAACAGTTTGAAGCGCGTTTCTCTTTAGTGCGAGTTGAAGAGTCCCAGTCTATTTTCCTCAAAGGTATGGCAGGCACCCATATGCCCATTGCTATTTCCCACGGAGAAGGGCGCGCAGAATTTGCCAGCCCAGAGGCTTTGAAGCAGTTGCAGCAGAGCAATCAAATTGCCATGCGCTTTTTAGAAAATGACTTAACAGTAGCGTCTCGTTACCCGGCCAACCCCAATGGTTCTCCCGACGGTATCACCGGCGTAACCAGCGCCGACGGCCGCGCAACACTTATGATGCCCCACCCCGAACGAGTGTTCCGCACCGTGCTAAATTCATGGCACCCAGATGATTGGGGCGAAGATAGCGGCTGGATGCGTATCTTTAGAAATGCGCGAAGCTTCGTGGATTAACAGCAATAGATTTTTGATTAATGGCAGTAGATTAGTAGCAGTAGTTTAAGAGCAACAGACAACAGAGGATCGGCCTGATGAACAAGATTGCTAACGAAGATGGATTGGTTAAAAAAGCCCTTCAAGTCGGTGCTGTCTACGCCAAGAAGCGAGCCTATGGTGAAGTTGAAGCCCAGGACTCGGTTAAGCTCAAAGTTGAGTTTGTCTACAAAGTCTTGGTAAAAGATAAACTGATCCAGCCACTGGCAAAAGATCAAGTCAGCGATCCCAATATGCGTCATAAGCTGGCGCTGTGGATTTCTCGTCAACTGCCGGCAGATCATCCATTGCTGTCAGAACCTAAATAACTGTCAGAACCTAAATAACTGTCAGAACCTAAATAGTTGTTCGACTTCCCCTCTTAAATTTCAGGTCGCCACCTTGGCGTCCGTTCGAGCATCTGTTTATTACCTTTGAGAACTTCAGGCGGCAGTGGGACAGATTAGCGGGGCACATTATTTGGGCAGGTAAGCTTAGATAGTCAGCGCGATTCTGTTTCTTTTTGATGTATTGCGGTATTTATGAAGGTCATATCCAGAGACTTTTCCTGTATCCCTCCTGGCTATAAATCCCAAGAAACCCCCAAGAAAACCGCCAACCTGTGCTATCCTAGCCGCGAGTTGACTAGACAGTCGCTGTGTTAATTTCTCAATTATTCGCTTGCGTTTAAACGGGTGTGACACAGAGGAAAGTCCGGGCTCCATAGGGTAGAGTGCCAGGTAACGCCTGGGAGGCGAAAGCCTACGGCCAGTGCAGCAGAGAGAAGACCGCCGATGGTTCGTTCGCGAACACAGGTAAGGGTGAAAGGGTGCGGTAAGAGCGCACCGCGCT
>CAJJAO010000032.1 GCA_905182265.1 gamma proteobacterium HTCC2207
ATAGACTGTTCGTTGACTACGGTTGGCTCGGCTATTGCTGCGCCGCTCATGCCTAACAGTAGTAGTGCGCTAAAGATAAGTCGCGATGACATAGGTGTTCCCCGTTTGGTGCTGCTCATTTTTATTATTGATGCCTTTCTATTACAGGCTTTTTGTCTTTCTTCTTTTTGTTTAGGTTCTATTTCGGTTGCAAGGCCATTTCTATGAATTGCATACGGTCCTGACCGAAAAACATATCACTGCCAACGAACATGGTTGGCGCACCAAAGCAGCCTTTGGCGACGGCGGCTTCGGTATTACTGATGAGTGCTGCTTTTACATCTGGGTCTTGGGTGCTGGCAATAATGCTTTGGGCATCGAGGCCTGCGGCGGTTAATACGCGGGCGACCACGTCCAGTTCACCCATGTTTTCTCCATTGACCCATACGGCGTCAAATACGGCTTCTACGTAGGCGCTGAAGTGGTCTTGGCCCAGTGCTGCGACGGCGCCGCGCATCAGGTTTAGGGTGTTGATGGGAAAGTGTGGGTTGATGTTCAGCGGCACCTGATACAGGGCGGCAAAGCGCGGTAAGTCTTGGCCCATCATGTATTTGCCTTTGGCGGCGACCATTACTGGCGACGTATTGCCTGTGGCTTTAAATAGCCCACCTAGTAACACAGGTTTGTAGTTGATGATGCAGCTGTATTGGGCCTGTAACTGTTGCAGGCGCTTGTAGGCGAGGTAGGCTGTGGGACTGCCGAAGTCAAAATAGAAATCGATGGTTTTAGACATTGTGCGCTGTCCTGTTTCTGGGTTGCCAGTTGCTGACTTATTATTTTTGTATGGCTTTAGACTAGCTGTCTAGGTGCTTTGCTGTATAGGTAAAACCATGACCAGAGGGTTCGGGGGAAGGGGCGGTGAGGCTTTCGTCTCAACCCAAAATAGCATTAAGCATCTCGACGACAATGTCGGTGCTGGCGGTGACGCTCATGGATTGGTTGTCGCGCAGGCGATCCCAAAACTCAAAGGAGGCGATGCCATCTGCTGCTTCGCGCTTGCTGGGTGACAGATTGCTGAGTTCCGGTAGACGGAGGTCTAGGTCGCTGCGAATCTTGCGTTGATACTTTGCGTAATTGGTTTGCAACACTTCCGAATTCCAGCGTCTGGTGTTGGTTGAACGCATAACGTTGCTGGCGGTTTCGTAGAGGTTGGCATGGTAGTCGGCTGCACCGCGAATACGCTCTTGAAGCGTGCCGTTGTGGTCGATTTGATTATTAATATTGGCAAAGTCGTCCCGCAACAGTTCGTCGCCGGTGGCAAAAATGCTTTCCATGTCTTCAAAATGTCTGAATACAGAACGTATGCCCACATTGGCATGGTCTGCGACCTGCTGTGCGGTGGGGACTAGATTGCCTTCCTTAATAAGCTGCAACATCGACTGAATAATCACCTGGCGACTGCGATCACTGCGTAGGCGGCGGCCATCTACTTTTACTGCATCTGCTATCGAGTCGGGAATAGAGTCTGGCATAGAGTCTGGCATAGAGTCTGGCATAGAGTCTGGCTTCTTTATTTAGTCTGCTTAGGGTGACCGTTGGTCGGATTTTGGCATATTTCATGGCAAGTTACTATTTACAGGCCAATACCGCTAATTACAGCTCGGCCCCAGTATTAATGATTTGGGTTGAGTTAGCAGGCAATGAAATGCTGGTGCCGTCTTGGCCTAAAGTATAGTCGGCAAAAATATCATCGACGCCTTTTAACCACAGTGCTTCTGACCCTGGGATGACTAGAGGCGGCACCACATGGTAATAGAGCAGGTGCCCGACCTTGGCGTCCCGAGCGGTTTCTGCTACCTGCACGGGAGAGGCGTGGTAGTCCAGAACATCGTGCAAGAGTTGTGCGCGATTAGCGTCCCCCGCAGCGCTAGCCCCTTGGCTCATTGCCTTGAGCATTTCCTGTGAAAGGGCCTCGTGGACCAACAAATCAATGCCCTGGGCAAACTGTTCAATGTTGGCCGACTTGTTGGTGTCGCCAGAGATTAAGGCACTGCGACCTTTATAGCTAAAACGGTAGGCGACAGCGGGGTTAATGGGGAAGTGGTCGACCGCTAGCATTTCGACTTTGAGACCATCCTGTTCATAGACGGTGGTAAGTACGCCACTATCTGGTTGGGCAAAGCTTACCGGGTTCATACCTGCGCCACTTAACGGAGTCACCTTGTCGCCATGGTGATCATTACGGTAAACCGTATCTCGCTGATAGGCGCTATTAAAGCCGTTAACGATATCGGCAACACCCTCTGGGCCGTAAACATTTAGCGGCTCGCTGTGGCTGGCGCCGGCCCAGCGAACAAGGCCAACCTCGCCTAAACCATCGATATGGTCCGAATGAAAGTGGGTCAGAAAAACCCCGCTAATATCACCCGGGGCATAGCCCATGCGAGCGAGATTACGCACGCCGTTGCTACCGGCGTCGACCAAAAATAGTTTGCCCGCGGCAACGACCGCTACACAGGGGCCCGAACGAGTGGCCGAGGGCATGGGGCCACCTGCGCCGCACAGAGCTATATGTAGGCCATCGCCAAGCTGCTCAATTTTGTCGGCAGACAATGCTTGTTCAATAGCAATAGGTAAGACCCGCAGGGCAATAGTGGCTCGCTGGCTGTAAATAACCACTGCAAGGATAATGATAATTAGGCTGGCGATGCTGCGCTTTTTCATAGGGGTTTCCAGGCAACTGAGTTCGAATATTTAAAGGGTGACATGGTGGCATAGCCTATGTCAATATATTGAAATCAAACATCAGCTGTGATTATTAGACTGAAATGGATGTAGCAGTAAATGTAGATGTAAATGTTGCAGCAAAAGAGAGTAATGAGCATCCACTAACGCCAAAAGAGCGCCTTCATTATGAACCAGCCAAAGCCCATACAACTTATAGGCTCACCGCCTTCGCCCTACACCAGAAAAATGCTGTCTATTCTGCGTTACCGGCATATCCCTCATCGCATGATCTGGGGTGACCCAGGCACGGTTTTACCCAGCCTAGGTATCGCCAAACCCAAGGTTGGTTTATTGCCAACCTTTGTAATGCCCGATGAGGCAGGGGAGCTGCAGGCAGTCTGTGACTCGACGCCTATTATTCGTCGCTTGGAATCTGAGTATCAGGGGCGCTCGGTCATTCCCAATGACCCGGCCATGGCTTTTATTGACTATTTGCTCGAAGACTTTGCCGACGAGTGGGGCACTAAGTACATGTTCCACTATCGCTGGCAGGCTGAGGCAGACGCCGACAATGCTGGCACGCTGCTACCTCTGTTTCAGATGGTCGATATGCCCGCAGATAAGCTAGCGCAATTTAAACCCTTTATTACCGAGCGCCAGGTGGGCCGGTTGCACGTGGTGGGTTCCAATGAAGTGACTGCCCCAGTGATCGATGCCAGCTATCGACGTTTGCTGACCGCCCTAGAAACCCATTTGCAGCAACAGCCTTATTTAATGGGCAAGCGCCCTGGCGCCTCAGACTTTGCGCTTTACGGTCAGCTGTCTCAGCTAGTTGGTTTTGACCCAACTCCTAGGGCAATAGCCCATGCCATTTCACCCCGCGCGGTTGCTTACAGTGGTCTTATGGAAGATCAAACCGGTATAGAGCCAGCAGATACTGACTGGAGCACCGCCGAGGATGCACCCAGCAGCCTAAAAGGTATTCTTAACGAAGTCGGCCGCGTCTATGCCCCGGCACTACTCGCCAATGCCCAAGCCATGCAGGCGGGCGAGAAAACCTGGGAGACCGAAATCGATGGTTGCCGCTGGGCTCAGCAGACCTTTAACTATCAGGGTAAATGCTTGCAGTGGATTAACGAGGAATATCAGGCTCTTAGCAAATCTGATCGGAGTCGTGTGGATCTGCTGTTAGAAGGCACGGGTTGCGAGGCGATTATTTTTTGAGGCTGTTTGTCTAATCAGGCTAGGCTTCTTACGCAAAAAGAGCGCAATTAACAAAAAACCACCGCAATACGGTGGTTTTTTTATTTTAATTACCGACGAATAAACGCAGACCAGTTTTACTGGCTTTTATGCTTTAAAGACAGGACAAACATAATACAGGCAACCGCCAACAGAGGCAGATTGCCCGTAGCCCCTGGTGGCACATGTTCGTAATAGGCTGCGCTGAGGGGGTGCATGGTGCCGGCTGCCATACGCATTGGTACTTCTATGACAACGGTTAGCCACAGTAGGGGCAACAGATTGCGGTAGCGCCACATGCAGATATAGAAAATAAACAACGTGATTATCTGTGCAGAGCCCCAGAGGGAGGCAAACAGGTAGATCACATTGTTGGGGTCCAAGGTGCTTTGGCTGCCGACGCCGCTGCCAACGCCGATCTCGACAAAGGGAAAGACAATAATTGAGGCGATGCTATTAATGCCGCCGTCGTCCAGCAGAAAGTGAGCGAAACTCCTAAAAGAATAAAGGGCTATTAACAGGTAAAAAGCATATTGGGCGATTTTGCTGCCCTGATAGTTATTGTTGGCTTGGGTGGGAAACAACTTATCGCTAATGGTCATTGTGAGGCCTCTGTTTATGATTGCCAGCTTGACGTTACGCTGCTTAAATAAAAGCTACGCTGCTCAAATAAAAGCTACCTGAGCAGAACCACCTTAATTAAATAACAGCCCCTATGCCAGTTTATTTACTGCCCATAAACTGATAACTTGAGATGGCTAAGATTCACAATAAAATACGTAATCTACAGATGTGTAAACAACCTAGTCCTTTAACGGGATTTGGCAGAACCCTGCTCCTAGTGTTGCCTGCTAACACTTAGGGTAAATGAGTTGTGGCGGTGTGAGGCAGGGCCTAGTAGGGTTAGTCGCTCAATAAGTGCGGCGGCAGTTGGCGCTTTAATGTAAGGCTAAAAAAGGTTTGGTTATGTCAGACAAAAATTCTGACCATAAAAGTATTAGTTCTTTTCAGCATCGAGTGGAGCAGTCTCTGGATGAGAATCGCACCGTTGATGTGGAAAAAAGACATAGCAAAGGCTACCGCACCGCCCGGGAAAATCTCGGTGATCTGGTGGATGCCGACAGCTTTATTGAGTACGGCCAGTTTGCCGTGGCTGCCCAGCGCAATCGGCGCAGCGAGGAAGACTTAAAAGCCAAAACTGCCGCCGATGGCGTGATTACGGGGTTGGCTAGAATCAATGCAGATTTGTTTGGCTCTGGCCAGGCCCAAGCAGTCGTTATTATTAATGACTACATGACATTGGCCGGCACCCAGGGCTTTTTTCACCACAAAAAAATTGACCGCATGCTTGAAGTGGCTACTGAAAAGACCTTGCCTGTCATCATGTATACCGAAGGCGGTGGCGGCCGGCCCGGTGACACCGACGTGACTACTCAGATTGCCGGTCTGGATATTACTACCTGGTTAGTATGGAGCCAGCTGGCTGGTGTTGTGCCACGTATTGCCGTGAACAATGGCTATTGTTTTGCGGGCAACGCTGCGCTGTTTGGGGGTGCCGATATTCGTATTGCAACCCAGTCGTCATGCATTGGTATGGCGGGCCCTGCCATGATTGAGGGCGGTGGTCTAGGTAGTTTTAAGCCAGAGCAGATTGGCCCGGCTGAGGTACATACCAAGAATGGTGTGATCGACATTTTGGCCGCCGATGAAGTTGAAGCCACTGCCTTGGCTAAACAGGTGCTGGGTTATTTTCAGGGGCGGGTAGGGGACTGGTCGGCCGCTGACCAATCACTATTACAGGGCATCATGCCCGAGGACCGTCGCTATACCTATGATATTAGAAAGCTAGTTAATGTACTGGCCGACAAAGGTAGTTTTCTTGAGTTGCAGCCGGAATACGGCACTACGATTATTATCGGATTTGTGCGTATCGAAGGTCACCCCTGTGGTTTGATTGCCAATGACAACCGTGTTTTAGGCGGTGCTATTGACGGAGATTCTGCGGCTAAGGCAGCGGGCTTTTTAAGGCTCTGCAGTCAGTTTGCACTGCCGGTGGTGAGCCTTTGTGATACTCCAGGGTTTATGGTTGGTCCCGCCAGTGAAGAGAGCGGCGCAGCCCGTAAAATGGCTGATCTGTTTACTGCCGGTGCTAATCTGTCTTCGCCTTTGGTGTGTATTTTCCTGCGCAAGGCCTATGGCTTAGGTGCTATGGGTATGGCCGGTAGCTCGTTTAAAAAGCCTGCCTACAGTGCCGCTTGGCCTATGGGAGAGTTTGGGGGCATGGGCCTTGAAGGCGCCGTTAAACTGGGCTTTAAAAAAGAATTAGAAGAACTTGAAGGCGAAGCTCGGGAAGCATTGTTTAACGAGCTAGTGGCTAAGATGTATGAAAGCGGCAGAGCCGCCGAAGCCGCCGCGTTTTTAGAAATTGACGGGGTCATTAACCCCCAAGATACCCGTGCAGTGATTGTTAATAGCATTGGGCTGCACTAATAAAACAAAATATAGAACTTACTAAAACAAAATATAGAACTTACTAAAACTAAATAAAAAAATAAAGAGGACAGGGTTATGGCATTGGGAGTACTAGCAACAATTACCGTTTTAGAAGGTAAGAACGAAGAATTCGAAGCATTATTTACGGGGCTTACCGAGCAGGTATTGGCCAACGAGCCAGGTGCACTCTTATATGCATTGCACCGCAGTAAAGCTGACTCACAAGAATATGTGGTGATGGAACAGTATGCTACTGCAGCAGATATAGAGGCTCATGGTAAAACGGCTTACTTCGCAGAGGCCGGTAAAACTATGGGAGGGCTTGTAGCAGGCGCACCTAAAATACAGGTTTTTGACGTCGTTTAATTTGACGCTTAAATAATAATCGAATAAATAGTTTAGGAGAATAATAATGAATAAAGGTTTACGTATTGTCGTTGGGATACTGGCACTGGTTTTTGCTTTGATTGGTTTGCGCTGGTTGGTAGACCCCGCTGGAGCTGCCGGTGAACTGGGTATGCCTCTTTTGGATGGGCTGGGCCGCAGCACGCAAATCGGTGACATGGGATCGTTCTTTTTGTCAGTGGCACTCTTTATATTGTTGGCTCTAACCACTGGCCGTCGTAGCTGGTATTACCCGCCGATTATTTTGCTGACTGTCACGGCGTTTATGCGCACTATCGCTTGGATTTTTCACGACGCTTCTCTGGCATTGGATATGATTGCGGTTGAGATTATTGTGTCGGTAATACTTTACGTTGCCTCTAGCAAGCTCTCGGAACAAGACTAAGCATTGTTTCAGACATAATTGAGGGACGCCTAAAATGACAGTAGCTAGAGCGCTTAAAAACCGATTTATTTCGGCGGGGCTTTTGACCCGCCTGGTTCGTCTGGTTTGCTTAGGTGTGCCAGCCTTTGGCTTAAGTTTGTCGGTAGCTGCTGCCGACAAGGCGCCCAATATTGTCTTAATACTGGCCGATGACTTGGGGTTTACGGATCTCGAGTCTTACGGCAGTGAGATAAAAACGCCGAGCATTAGCGCACTGGCAGAGCAGGGTATTAGCTTTACCAATTACCACACAGGGGCTAACTGTTCGCCGTCTCGATCAATGCTGTTAACCGGTGTAGATAGTCATCGCACCGGTGTGCCCAATATCCCCGAGATGCTGCCCCCAGAGCAAAGCAAGTACAGTCATTATGCTGGTACCCTGGGGCACAATGTGGTGACCGTGGCGACCCTGTTACAAGACGCGGGTTATCACACCTATCTGGCGGGCAAATGGCATCTGGGGCAAACTCCAGATCTGCTGCCCAGCCGTCGGGGCTTTGAGCGCACTGTCGCCCTAGGAGATTCGGGGGCCGACAACTGGGAACAGAAACCCTACATGGCGGTTTATGACAAAGCCAACTGGTACGCTGACGGGCAAGAGTATCAGCTACCCGAAGACTTTTACTCTTCACGTTTTTTAGTCGACAAGACCATCGAGTTTATCGACAGTAATCAGGGGGATGGGCAGCCATTTTTTGCCTACGTGCCTTTTCAGGCCGTGCATATTCCCGTGCAGGCACCGCAAGAATTTATTGACCGCTATATGGGTGTGTATGACGGCGGCTGGCAGGCTCTGCGAGAGCAGCGTCTGGTGCGGGCAATCGAATTGGGCATAGTGCCTGCGGACAGCACCATGATTACTATGGCCAGCACCCAAGACTGGGACAGCTTGAGCCCAGAGCGCCAAGCCTATGAAGCGAAACGCATGGCGGTTTATGGCGCTATGGTAGAGGCTATGGACCATCATATTGGTCGCCTTGTAGAGCACCTTAAAGCCATTGATGAATACGACAACACCTTGTTTATCTTTACCTCAGACAATGGCGCCGAAGTATCAGGTTTGGCCGAACAGAACAGCTTTCTAAACCGTTTAGGTTTGCGTACTCAGGGTTACAGTACTGACTACGAAAGCCTGGGTTTGCGTGGCAGTTTCAATTCTATTAGCCCGAGCTTTGCTAGCGCAGCGGCGTCGCCTCTGGCCTATTATAAATTCTATGTGGGTGAGGGTGGCATGCGCGTGCCTATGATTATTGCTGGTGCCGGTATAGCCAGCAAAAAACAGATGACCGATGCCTTCGCCTTTGTTACCGACATTACCCCTACTATTTTGGCCCTAAGCGGCGTCGATAAACCCGGCGTGCGTTATGGTGGCAGGCCAGTTGAACCTATTATTGGCCGCAATCTGTTGCCGTTGATCGAGGGCGAGACAGAGGCTGTTTATGGCCCCAACGATGCTGTGGGCTTTGAGTTGGCGGGTCACGCTGTGCTGTTTATGGGGGACTACAAAATTGTCTTTAACCGCGGTGCCCAGGGTGACAGCCAATGGCGTCTGTTTAATATACGCAAGGACCCTGGGGAAACCACGGACCTTAGTACAGAAAACCCAGTGCAGTTTCAGCTCATGCTCGACCACTACGAAAAGTATGTTGTTGATAATAATGTGTTGCCGATTCCTGAAGGCTATGATCATACCACTCAGGTTGTTTTGAATGGCTTAAAAAACCGTCTCAGCGGCGGGATACTGATCGCTTTGCTGCTGGTTTTACTGCTGCTGCCGTTCATTATTTTTTATCGCACTCGCCGCCAATAATCTCCAAAGTGACCCTTATGACCTCTATGACCTACAGTCTTTATGCCTTACCCCATTCGTTGTATTCCGGTCGCGCCCGCTCTTATTTAATTAAGAACGGTATTGCCTATCGCGAGGTTTCCTGTGGCCATGAGAGCTTTAAGACTGACGTTGTGCCCAAGGCAAAGTTACCCACTATTCCAGCGATGCTGACGCCAGACGGCCATGTTATTCGTGATGGTGCTGCAATAATAGAGTATTTCGAAGCGGCTAATGGGCGACCCTGCCAACCTAAAACCCCAAAGCAACAGCTAGTCAGTGGGCTTTTTGATCTCATTGGTAACGAGGGGTTACTGCGCCCGGCCATGCATTACCGATGGAATTTCCCTGAACAGAATTTGTCATTTTTGCACTACCATTTTTATCATGCCCAGCAGGAGCACCCAGAGCGCGAGGCCAAAACCCACCATATGATGGATAAGATGCGCTACGCCGCCACGATGTTTGGAGTCAATGACCAAAGTCAGGCTTTAGTAGAGACTCTGTATATGGAGTTCTTGAGTGCCTTGGACAAACATTTTGAACAGTATCCCTATCTGCTCGGCTGGCAGCCCAGTATTGGCGACTTTGGTTTGTTGGGGCCATTATTTGGTCACTTGGGTCGCGACCCAAAACCCTTACAGATCATGCAGCAGCAAGCGGTGCACGTGTATCGCTGGGTAGAGCGCATGAACCGCGCGGCCCAGGATGCCCCAGAGCACTTTCCATCAACGGGCTATGCGGTGCCAGAAGCTGGCTTTTTAGCCAATGACGAAATACCAGCAACATTGTTGGCGGCGCTGGCCGTTATTGCTGAAGATCTGGTGCCAGAAACTCGCGCTGCGGCCGAGGTGATAAATGGGTGGCTGGCGGTAAACCCCGTTGAAGCAGGTGCTAAGGCATCCCGCTATCTGGGGCAGAACGGTGGCAAGGCGGAGTTTACGGTACGTGACCAGACCATGGTTGCCGGCGCTCAGCCCTACCGATTCTTTGTGCTGCAATCGGTACAGGACTGCTATGCCAGATGCTCTGCTGATGAGCGCATTGGCATTGATGAGCTGCTCCAATCTTGCGGATTAGACGAACTGCTGAACATCAAGTTGACTCGTCGGCTTGGCCAACGAGACAACCTTGAGGTTTGGGTCTAAGCCGTTACTTTAATTAGAGCCGCTTCTACTTAAAGAGCCTTCTAGCTGCTGTACCTAAAGAGCCTTTTAGCCGCTTCTATTTAAAGAGCCTTCTAGCTGCTTTAACTAAAGGGCCGTCTAGCCAGCAGAAGACTATCGAGCAAAGCTGTCACCGACAGCAATATCAGGCCTAGAATCAAACGCATATCCCCCAGATAAATACTGGTTTCTATAGGGTAGGCAATGGTTTTGTCCAG
>CAJJAO010000033.1 GCA_905182265.1 gamma proteobacterium HTCC2207
AGCAGATGATAGAAAAAGGCAAGGGCACAATAGATGTAGTGGCAGGCGCAGTGACCAACGGCCAGGCCTGTGTGCACATGCTCTATATTCGACAGGGCCGTATTTTGGGTAGTCGCAGCTATTACCCTAAAGCCCCGCTGGCGGAAAAAGTCGGTGAGTTGCTAGACGAATTTTTGCCCCACCTTTATCTAGAGGGTGGCGGGCGACCTGATTTGCCCAAAGAGATATTGGTGAATGCCCCAGTTGAAGGTGGTGATGCACTTTGCGATGCATTGAAAATGCGCGTGGGGCGCAATATTGAAATCCGCGACTCAGTGCGAGGCTTTCGTGCCAAGTGGATTGAGCTGGCCGAACGCACTGCAGAGCAAAACCTGACGGCTAAACTGGCCTCTAAAAAGACCATTGAACAACGCTTCGAATCCCTGCGCGACACAGTAGGCCTTGAGCAGACACCCCAGAGATTGGAATGTTTTGATATCAGCCACAGTAGTGGCGAGGCCGTGGTAGCGTCCTGCGTGGTATTTGATTCTAATGGCGCTCTAAAGAGTGATTATCGACGCTTTAATATCGAAGGTATTACTGGCGGAGACGACTACGCCGCTATGGAGCAGGCCATTCGCCGTCGCTATACCAGGTTGATGAAAGGCGAGGGCAAGTTACCCGATATTTTGCTGATTGACGGAGGTAAGGGCCAGATAGGTGTTGCCAAAAATGTATTGGCTGACCTTGGTGTTGTGGGCGTCATGATTTTGGGTGTTGCCAAAGGTACCAGCAGAAAACCTGGGCTTGAGACCTTAATTTTGGCCGACGAGGACAACCGCGTGATTGGCAGGCCCCAGCAGGCCGCGTTGCATCTGATTCAGCAGATTCGCGATGAGGCCCACCGTTTTGCCATTACTGGGCACAAAGCCAGAAGAGATAAAAAGCGCCGCACCTCTCCGTTAGAGGGGATTGCGGGGGTAGGGCCCACAAGACGTCGCGATCTACTTAAGCACTTCGGCGGTATAGTCGAAGTCAAAAAAGCCAGTGTTGCAGATTTAATGAAGGTTGATAATATAAACAAAAAGGTAGCTGAAGCTATTTACAGCGCGCTGTACAATGAGTAACTTAGTGCCGCACTGCTACCAGTCAATACGGAAAATTTGAATCGTCTATGTGGAATCTGCCCAATATCCTAACGCTGCTGCGTATCGCTCTGATCCCAGTATTTATCGTTGTCTATTACCTGCCTTGGGAATGGCATCATCTTGCCGCCGCCGCCATTTTTGGTTTGGCCGCAGCCACCGACTGGGTAGACGGATATTTGGCTCGTAAGCTTAACCAGGTGACACCCTTTGGCGCATTTCTCGACCCTGTTGCAGATAAGCTTATTGTTGTTGCAGCCCTAGTTCTGCTGCTAGAAGTGCACTCCACACCTTGGTTTGCGCTGCCAGCCATTGTGATTATTGGCCGCGAGATAGTGATCTCAGCACTGCGGGAATGGATGTCTGAATTAGGCTCCGGAAGCACTGTAGCGGTGTCAATGCTGGGCAAGATTAAAACCTGGGTACAGATGACCGCCGTGGCACTTCTGCTGTTGGCAAAGCCAGAGCAAGAGCTGCTAACCACCATTGGTTTTGTGGCCATTTATGCCGCTGCGATTATGACCCTCTGGTCTATGATCCAGTACCTAGTCATTGCTTGGCCTCAATTGAGCGGTCAAGCAGATAAGTAGTTGATTTATTGCTAGTAACCCCTAGAATAGCGGCCTTCTAGACGGCACGGCCCATACGCTGTTTAGAGGTTGAAATGTAGTTTCTCTTACAGGCGCCGTAGCAAAGTGGTAATGCAGTGGACTGCAACTCCGCGATCGTCGGTTCGATTCCGACCGGCGCCTCCATTTCAGCTTTCTGTGACTTGACTCCAAAACTCGTCTATATCCCCGACCCAGCAGTCTAAAATAACCCCTGTATGCCCATCGCAACCTGATAAGATCCCCGCAAATAATTATTCAAAGGGGATATCTCTGTGGCAGAAATTACACTTGTTGGTTGGTTCCATACCATTTTGGGCATCGTTTCGATTGGCGCCGTCATTTACACACTGGCGCGTTATCGGGTCATCAAATCGACCACCAAGTCTGGACAGCTGTACCTTATAGCGACTCTTATTACTGCAGCTTCTGCCCTCACTATTTTCCAAAATGGTGGCTTTAACATTGCCCACTTACTCGCGATAGCCACCTTGGGTGCCGTGGTCGTTGGCTGGTTGGCAGAGAAAAAGCAGATTGTTGGCAAGCTTTCCCCCTATTTACAGGCAGCGAGCTATTCCGCAACGTTTTTATTCCACATGATCCCTGCCATTACCGACGGTCTAAGCCGTCTGCCCGTTGGTGATCCGGTGGTAACAGATATCGAAGACCCCCTATTAAAAGGCTTCTATCTAGCGTTTTTGATTACGTACGTGGTTGGTTTGGCGTTACAGGTGCTTTGGTTGCGTAAAAACAAGGCAGACTGAGTCGGATCAAAGAAAGGTCCTTTTGATTAAAAGGTGGTTTTGACTAAAAGGTGCTTTTGATTAAAAGGTAGCGGATATCAAGCTGTCGAGAGTTTGGTATCTGTTATATCCGATATAGATTTAGTTTGATGACCTTAGGTGAGTCTTGTGAGCTCACCTAAGAGAAGGATTAGAGAAAGCTTAGAGAGCCCTAGAGTATTTTTGGAATCTTAAGTGACTGGGGTAGCTCTATAATTGCCAGTCCGTCGAGAGGTACTGCAAGCCCAGTAGAAGCCGCCATCACTAGCCCAGATAACACTGCGGTCACCATAATTAACATAGTGGTGATGTAGGTAAAATTAACAATCTTGTTTTTCATCTTCGTTGTTCAGCCTGTCCGTTGCTATTGTATTTTGTTGCCAGACATTTCAACCGGTCGACAATCTTAGCGGCTATCTATTCACTCGCTCGGCAAAAAGCGACAAAATATTGACACTTCGCGACAATTCGCTATTATTCTATGCATATAAGCATAGATATAGGTGTAAATGGTGAACCAAGTATACATATGGTACGTGTAGCGATGATGGCAGGCTTCGACCAGCAGGTCAGGCAGCTAATGGGTGACCCTGCAGCAATTTTACGGGATCAGGGTCTTCCCTCAGGGTATTTTGTCGATCACAGCCAAGGCCAGCTTCTCACTTATGATCAGGCAGACGAACTATTGCATGCGGCGTCTGTTGCTACTAACTGCCCCCATTTCTCCATTCTATTGGGAACCCAACACAATAAAAATCTATCGTCGGTTATTCGCCTTGTCATGCACCAATCCAGTGATGTGGGCACAGCGCTGCAAGCACTGTGCGACCATCCCGCTCTGCATGTTGCGAGCAGTGCTTCCCTAACCCTTGAGGTTTTTGGTAATCAGGCGTGCCTAAGCTACAAAAACTCCTCCATTAGCGAACATTGCAGGTACTCGGAAGAGCTAGCACTGTCTCAAACCATGATTATGTTCAAAGCATTGTGTGGTGGTGAATGGGCCCCAGCTAAAGTCAGCTTTCGTCACCTATCACCGCAAAACATATCGGCCTACCTAGATATCTTTGCGGCCCCTGTGCACTTTGCCCAGAGCGAGACCCAAATCCACTTTGCGAAAACCTGGCTAGACCTACCCATAAGGCAGTCCGACCCCGCCCTAAACATGATTCTCCATACCCATAGCCAGCAGTCTGATGATGCTGGTGATCAGGGTCTCTGTAGTGATATCGCCGATATAATTCGAGAACTGCTACCCACCGGCCAATTCTCGATCGAACAGGTGGCAGATCTCAGGGCAGTGCATCCGCGCACATTGCAGCGCATGCTCAAAAAAGAGGGTAAGTCGTTTTCAATATTACTCGAATCGGTCCGCCGAGAGATTGCCACCGAACGATTACTCCATTCAGATATCTCCATTATTCAACTCTCAGACTACCTAGGCTATGCCGATAACACCGCATTTACCCGAGCTTTTAGGCGCTGGTACGGCTCGGCGCCCATGCAGTGGAGAAAAAGTACAGATACAGGCCGATGAGGCGTTCCCATAGGGGATATTGATCATGTATACTTCTGCCGCTCGGCCAGTACGGAGAGCAATATCAGTCACCAGCACTGGTAGAACCATCAGCTAGTTCTGATTAGCAAAGATGGTTCAAAGCCCACCTAGTTACATGCCCGGGTGGCGAAATTGGTAGACGCAAGGGACTTAAAATCCCTCGGTGGCAACACCGTGTCGGTTCAAGTCCGACTCCGGGCACCATATCAAAGTCCAGCCTCATCCAAACAAGCAATAAATCACCGGCCTATACTGGCACTTTTGTAGGCCATGAATGAAGGAATAGCCGCAGCAATAACCGTTGAGCCTGCCACCAACAATAAAAATAGAACGTTGTTAAAAGACAAAATATTTAACCCAATATGCATGCCAAAGTCCGTCGACAGCACATCACCGGCAATAAGCAGACTTAAATACAAACCAGTTATACCAACAAGCATGCTCACAAAGCTAACCAATAATGCTTCCAGCTCTACCAAAAAAAACAAAAACCATGGGGGCGCGCCTATCACTCTGAGCAAGTGTATTTCGTACTTGCGCTCTCTGATAGAGGCCAGCATCATCGCGCTCAACCCCAACAGAGCGGCGACCAGTATCAGGCCAGAAATAAGCCGTAGAGTATTTTCCAACAGGCCCATCATCTGCCACAGCTCTGCCAGAGCCACTCCTGGCAATATAGCCGTAAGGGGTTCATTGGAGTAATTGTTAATATCCCGCTGAACCCGAAAGGTATTCATTCGAGAGGTTAAACCCAGCATAAAAGCCGTAATGGTTTTTGGCTCCAGCTCCAGCTCTAGTGCCTGTATTTGCTTCTGGGATACTGCGCCACCAGACATGTTAGCAATCTGTTGCCAGTCGATATGGACCGCTTCGATACCTTGCAAGCTCACATGCACAGTTTGGTCAACCGGCGTTCCCGTAGGGGCCAAAATACCTACAACTTTGAAAGGGCTTTGGTCGTGCATGCTAAAGCTGGTTTTGCCGAGGCCGTGGGCCAAAATAATATTCGCACCCAATGTATAGTTTAATTTTTTTGCTACCTGTGCGCCCAACACAACATCGAAGACCTGTTCAAATGGCTTGCCTTTGCTGAAGCTCAGTTGGCGTTTTTTGCCATAGCTAAAATAAGTGAAATAGTCAGTGGTGGTACCCATGACTCGAAAGCCTTTATGAGAATCCCCCAGTGAGATAGGAATTGCCCATGCTACCTTTGGGTTGGCGCTAATATTTTGATAGGTCTGCCAGTCGATGTTATTGGTGGGCGACCCCATACGAAACACAGAATAGAGCAACAGGTTCATGCTGCCAGTTCGTGCCCCGACAATCAGATCGGCACCAGAGACTGTGCTGTTAAAGCTTTGTTTGCTTTGGCCGCGGATATGCTCCACACCCAACAGCACAAAAATGCTCACAGCCATCGCCATGATAGTGAGCATGATAGAACCTTTTCGATTCAACAAACTTTTTACTGCCAGCCGGAAAAACATTAGTTGTGCTCTCCTGATGTATTGATCTCAGAGAACGCATCTGTGCGCCCAAAGTAATTGGCTAATGACATGTCGTGGCTAACAAATAGCAAGGTAACGCGGTGTTCCGATACCATAGCCATAAGCTCAGACATAAAATTATCACGGTTGTTGTGGTCAAGGGACGATGTTGGCTCGTCAGCAATCAGCAGCTCTGGTTTATTGATCATTGCCCTGGCGATAGCAATGCGCTGCTGTTGCCCTATGCTGAGTCTGCCCACGGGCTTATGCCACTCAGATTGGGGAATATGAAAGCTTGATAACAGCGATTTGATCTCGTCAGATAGCGACTGTTGATTAGAGAACTGATGAGCCAGTTGAATATTATCAATCGCATCAATATAGGGAACCAGATTAAATTGCTGAAAAATATAGCCAATATGATTGGCTCTAAAATGGTCGCGCTGGCGAGCGCCCATGCTGTCCAGCCTTTGACCCAGCACATTTACCTGCCCAGCGTTCGCATCCAGCATGCCACTCAGCAGGTTGAGCAATGTGGACTTTCCACCACCAGAAGGGCCATGGACAAAAACATGCTCCTGATCAGAAACTGACCAGCTTTTGATGTTCAATACACAGTCATTGGGGGCTTCAGGGTAGGCAAAACGAACATCGTTTAATTGAATGGCCATATTCAGTTTCTACTGGAGTATAAATGCATGGAGTGTCAAAAATATATGATACACTGTATCATCTAATCAGGCCATTTTATATTTTACCGGTGAATAAATTGAACCTATCAAACAAGTTAAACCAACCGGTTGCATTAATGTTAATGATGGTGCCATTACTTGTTAGCCAGGCCTTTGCTCAGGCTGTTGGGTTTGTGACAATTGAATGGACTGACCTTATCCCTCAGGACGAATTTGATATCCTTTCCAACCCACCTGCTTATATGGATGATATTGAAGATGGTTCGGCTGAGGATCAAATTGGCAATTTGCTTAAAAACACCCTCGCCAATGCCGAAGAAAGTCGTTACCAACAGGCATTGGTGTCAACCAATATAAAACCTGAAATGGACGGTAGAGCTGTGCGCATACCCGGATTTATTGTCCCCATAGAATTTGACGGCGACCAAATTATCACGGAGTTTTTTCTGGTGCCATATTTTGGCGCTTGCCTACATATGCCACCGCCGGCGCCAAACCAGATTATCCATGTGAAGTATGCAGAAGGATTAAAACTTGAAGCCCTGTACAACCCGTTTTGGATCTCAGGTATTCTAAAGGCATCTCTGATATCAAATGATATGGCAACAGCTGCCTACGGAGTTGAAATGCGCAGTTACGAGGCCTATACCCAGTAACAGGCTATTGGCCACCAGCCACTATGCAGGCTAAAAGTTGTTCTTCCCATTGGTCAGAAATTTCGCTGGCAATAATTTCAATGCGGCTTTCCACACAGTCATCCAGCTCTACTTCAGTGAGTGCATCAGAGGTAAGGTTGTAACCAAACACGCCGATTTCAGTAATAAAAACAGCTTTCAATCTTTCCGCAAAGACACCGCTTAAAAATAGAAACAGGGCCTGTCGATCGAATGTTTTGGAAGCGTCAAAGCGCCAACCTATGCTGTTGAAACCTTCACCTTGATTAACCGCCTTGAGATAGCCACTTTCAGGCAAAGGCGCATCAGCCAAACTAACCTGCTCGGCGCTTTTATTGCTGTGATGATGGTGCTGATGTGAGCCTACCCTGGCACCAGTCGACCCCTCTAAGGCGGATATGGGTAATTGGCCATGCTCGGTGAAGATAACATCTACCTCTGACAGGGCTTTTGATTTGGCATAG
This sequence comes from gamma proteobacterium HTCC2207, assembly GCA_905182265.1. Classification (GTDB taxonomy): domain Bacteria; phylum Pseudomonadota; class Gammaproteobacteria; order Pseudomonadales; family Porticoccaceae; genus HTCC2207. The sequence goes on from CAJJAO010000033.1 coordinate 7,387, forward strand.
GTCTCAAGCTGAGCTTTATCCTCTGGTAGATAAAGATCCTGCTTATTGCCGACAATAATATCGGCTATCGCAATTTGTTGATTAAAGGTTGCGTGGTCTGTGTAACGAGTATCAGCCAGATTTCGCGCATCAACCAGAGTGATAATTTTTTGAATTGCTAACACATTAAAATAATATTCAGCGGTTAACACTTCTAGGACCTCAATCGGGTGGCCAAGCCCGGTTGGCTCAATGAGTAAACGATCAGGTTTGGCGAGACTGAGTAATTGATTGAGAGCAATCTGCATGGGCAGCCCCGCTGCACAACACATGCAACCACCCGGTACTTCACGAATAAAAACATTGCCAGCTTCATTGTGCTGGCCTTCAAACAGGCTTCCATCTACACCAATTTCACCAAACTCATTAACCAAAACCGCCCAGCGTTCATTGTCTGGCTTTGATTTCAACAGGTGCAAAATCGCCGATGTTTTGCCGACGCCTAAAAAGCCCGTAATAACATTGGTGGGCACTGCTTCGATTCTTGTATCCGTTGCCGTCATGCTGCTGAACCCATAACCGAAACAGACATATTTTTTCTGTTGACCTTAAAATAAAAACAATGATCGCGGCCTGTGTGACAGGCCATCCCAACTTGATTGACCAAACATAATATGGCATCACCATCACAGTCTAACTGCATAGACTCTAAAGACTGAATGTGGCCGCTGGTTTCGCCTTTTATCCACAGTTTCTCGCGGCTTCTAGACCAGTAGGTCATGCGGCCCGTGGATAATGTTTGGTCTATTGAATCTTTATTCATCCACGCCAACATCAAAACCTGTTTGCTGGTTGCGTCTTGAGTAATCACGGGAATAAGACCTTGGCTATTGAAATTTAATTCATCAATAAGATCTTGCAGCGCAAATGACTTCCCGCTTTCAGAGCCCTCAATAGACTCGAAGTAATTGTTTTTCATCTTAGGGTCAGTTGGTTTATGTGTTGCATTGACAATCAGAGCGGCTGCAAAGTCTTTGGTTTTTCACATGGCCCACTGCAACGACAAGCGCGCCTATTGCGGTGGAGATATTTTCACCTGTTTCACCCAGCAGATCATGGCCGAAGAACGCTGTTGCAATTAAAATCGCAATTCCAAATAGGCCAATTGACATCACGCTATAATTTTTATGTTTTCTGCACCCTATGGTAAGGGCAAATAAGCTGGTGGGTATGACAGCAATCAGCATCCACCAGTGAACAGCTTCATCTTGCAAATTGAATACGGTCAGTGCTGGCAACATCACAATGATCAGAGGCATTGCCAGACAGTGCATAGCGCAAAAAAAAGACAAGCTGATAGCGGCTTTGTCAGAAACGACTTGTATATTATTCATAATTTTCTTATTCGTCTAAGGGTCAAGCAGCTTTGTTTTTGCAGCTATCGCAGACAGCGTTTATTTCCAACTGCGGACTGGCCAAATGAAAGCCAGCGGCCTCTACGTTGCGCTGCAATCCGTTTATAGTTGACTTGTTAATGGTTATTTCCTTCACAACTTCGCATTGGTTACAAATCAGAAATTGTGAGACGCCATGAGCGTGATCACAGGTTATATGAGCACAGGCAATGTATTTGTTAGCCAACTTAAGCTTATGGACCAAATGCTCATCTTGCAAAAAATCAAGAATACGATAAACCGACATGGGCGGCAGGATCTCACCAAATTCATCCTTGCAGTAGTCAACCAGTTCGTAGGCAGACCTCGCCTTGTTCGATTGTAATAAACCAGATAGAACCTGCTTGCGCTTGTTGGTTAATTTTGCTCCGCGCGCTTTACAACTACTCTCGGCATGGTTAATTGCGGCCTGTACTCTACTCATAAACATTACCTTATTTCGATAAGGTTAAATTCTGGGGTTAACGCTACAGCACCCTGTTTTGTATCGGTCAGCCACATAGCTTTGATTTTTTTTATTCCTGGAAAGAGACTGATTAAATTCACCCTAATGGCCTTGAGTTTTTCCTGTGGCACGCAGGCAAACTGGTAACTGGCGATAACTTCACTGTGGCTCTGCTTGTTCCCCTGATGCTCATGATGGTGCCCATCATTCTGATCATCGGAGATTAAATCCAAAAAATTTGCCCGCACTAGCGTTGGGGAACAGTCACTGCCAGAAAATGTAAAAAGCTCTGCCGGTGACTCGAGAACCTGCTTTGCTAGCGCTATAGTCTGTAACTGCTCACTGGATGTAGGCCTATGCTCAAAGCCAATAATATTAGCCGCTGGTGACTCTATATTAATTTCAAGGTTACCTCCCTCCATGACTGCCGTAAGTTCAACATAACCATGCAGGTGCGCATCTTGCTTCAAAGGCTGATGGTCGTGCTGCTCGGCTGCAGCACTGAGGTTTACCATAAATAACCACAGGATTTTGAAATTGCCACTGTTAAGAGATAAGGTCACCAGCAAACAGCCTAAATAAGGAGGAGAATTTGAACCCGAATGATACACCATATCATTATTTCGGCAACACCTATTATCGGCGCCTAGCTGTGTGGCAGGCCGGGCACCATGATTTTTAGCACTTTTAGCACTTTTAGCACTTTTAGCAGTTATTAAACTTTCTGCATCAAACTTGTGTCCACTTTTGGCCACTACCAATTTGGGTGCCGATTGCAGGATTTTTTTTCAGTAGTGGGATGGTACTTAACGAGCTGATTCAGAGGTTGTTCTAGCTAGCGCCCAATGTGTTTATTTATGCTCCCTTAATCTTTCTCATCTTCATCTTTACTTTTATAAAAGTCTGCATAACTAGCATCCTTGGACTCGATCTTAAGCGTTTCGCCGTCCTCTTCCCAAGGGCAGTTAGCGCTAGGGCAAATTGCTTTACCTTGCACAAAGTACTCTGCTAATGGTGTTAACTCGCCCCAAGTAACCTCTCCAATAGTCATAGAGCTGAGTATATTGGTGTCAAACAGAAAGCTTGTTTCAATGTCTAGGTAGGTATATTTCCTTTTACTAAAGTCTTTGTGAATACTCAGAATATCCTCTTCACCAAGCATCGATTGCATCGCTTCAACAGAGGTAAAAGGCATATCGATTACGTCGGAATTTAATTTAAAACGATGTACTTTTTTGTCAATATCTAAAATGGCACTGACTTCACCGAGCTTGCAAGACACCGCAGAGCAGCTGTCTTTGCCTTTGCGAAAGATAACATCGGACCTACTCATGCCTAAAGGTATGCCGTCAAAGACGGTAGGTGGCTCCCACAGATAATCCGTAATGCTTTTATAGGCCGCTGGTGATGCGACAAAAAGACTGATTGGTATTACTAAGAAGAGGGCTATTTTTAGCGGTGTATTCACTTGGATACCTTATTTGGATTCTGTTGGGCATGCTGGTACTAAGAGCATGTGTTATCAACCAGATTATACACAATCGAATATTCTTTTAATGAGAGTTTGCTGAGAGCTTAAAGACCCCTTTGATAAGGGCTTCATAGGCCTTCAGCGACAGCCTAAAGGCAAGTCAAAGGTACGGTGCTAAAAGAATAATAAGCCTCTGAGTTTTCGAGGACTATGCTAGCCTGAAAGGGTAATATAGCCCTGCGGACTACCACATCACTTTATACTCGGGCGTCTTCTACTAGGGCGCTTTCCAAAAGTGGCTCTAGATAAGTGGCTCTAGATAAGTGGCACTAGATAAGTGGCTCTAAATAGGGAGCTCTTTGTAATCGGCCTATAACAGCACCCTTGAGCACTTAACCATGCAAAACCACTCACCAAGTATCGTAGTCGGCGCAGGAATTGTCGGCATCTGCACCGCTCTCTATCTTCAAGAGAAGGGGCGTGAGGTCATGCTTATTGATCGGCTGCCACCTGGTGAGGGCACAAGCTTAGGCAACGCCGGGATTATTTCGGTGGGCTCAGTGCACCCCGAGGCCATGCCAGGTATCTGGAAAGACATTCCCGCTATGCTATTGCAGCGGCAGGGGCCTGTTAGCCTAAGGCCCGCTTATTTACCCCAGATGTTGCCTTGGTTTTATAGCTTTCTTGCCAGCAGTTCGGAAGCGCGGGCAGAGAAGTCGTCTATCGCCATTAATGCGCTCAGTAGTCGCGCCCTCGAGTTTTTACAGCCTTTGGTGGCCAAAGCGGGTGCCCAAGCATTGCTGCGTCAAGAGGGCTCTATCTATGTGTACGAAACCCCGGCCCAGTTAGCCAAGGCAAAACTCAAATGCGCCTACTATGACCGGCGCGGTGTGGACCATGAAATCCTTGAAGGAGCCGCTTTAAAGGCTGCCGAGCCTAGTCTACGAGATGGGTTGGCCGGTGGAATATCGGTGCCAGCTGGGGGCAATACGCTATCACCTCTGGCTCTTTCCCGTAGCCTATTCAAACTGTTTCAAAAGCAGGGAGGGCAGTTTATACAGGCCGAGGTCACGGGTTTTACTACTCAGGACAGGCTCGTAACAGCAGTGCATACAGATAAGGCACATGCCTGCCATGACGCCTTTATTACCGCCGGAGCCTATTCAAAAACCTTAGCTAAGCAGCTGGGGAGCTCTGTGCAGTTGGATACCGAGCGGGGCTACCACCTGCAGCTGCCCAACCCAGGTATTGAGTTAAACAGACCACTGCTATTTTCAAGTCGGGCTTTTGCGGTCACCAGCATGTTAGACGGTTTGCGTTTGGCGGGCACTGTGGAGTTTGCGGGCCTAAAAGCGCCAGCTAACTATGCCCGTGCCCACATGATGGCAGAGCAGGCAGCTTATCTGTTTCCGCAGCTCAACACCCAGAGCGGAGAGCCTTGGTTGGGTTACAGGCCGAGCATGCCGGATACAGTGCCGGTTATTTCCAGGTCACCCAAGTTTGATAATGTATTTTTTGGTTTTGGTCATGGGCATTTAGGCCTGACCCAAGCAGCGGTCACCGGTGCTATGCTGTCGTCTTTGGCGACTGGTGATGAATTACTTAACTCTATGGTTAGTTCCAGTTCTGTCCAAATGCCAATGCAGCAATTTAAGATCGACCGCAGCTTTTAAGCTGATTAAGTAATGTCAATAAACGGTCTACAAGAAGAGCTATAAGAAGAATTAACAGAAGACCTATAAAGAGAAGAACCATAAAGAGTAAAGCTATAAGAATAAGAACTATAAAGAGTAAAGCTATAAGAATAAGAACTATAAAGAGAAGAATGATAAATGACCCACTATCAATGACTAACAGCTACCCTAATTATCAGCTGACCAATGGTTGGAACGCCCTGTTGCCTGAACGTGAAGTGCAGCCCGCATTGCAGGGAAACCAAATGGCCGACGTAGTGATTGTCGGCGCTGGTTTTACCGGTCTAGCCTGTGCTCGGCGATGGCAGCAGCTATCGCCCCAGGCTCGGGTAGTCGTCATTGACGCCAGCGAAATAGGCGAGGGTAATCCCGGGCGCAATTCAGGGTTTCTGTTAGAAGTGGCCTTGGCAGAAGACGCTAACCCTCATAATATGCAACGTATGCTCGAGTGCAATCGACTGACAGAGCAGGCCATGCAATCTATAGTGGCCGATGTAAAAGCCTCTGGGCAGTCGGTTGACCTAGTGCGGGCCGGTACCTATCGCGCTGCTGCTAGCGAGGCTGGCTTAAAGTCACTACAAAACTACAAACAGTTTCTCGAGGGTGCAGGCTTGCCCTACAGGGAATTAGACCAAGCACAGATACAAGCCGAGCTAGGCACTGGTTTTTATCAGTCTGGGCTGTACTCACCCCATTGTTACCTTGCCCAACCAGCCTCAGTGATTCGCGCGATTCACAGTCAGTTGCCAGGCTCTGTCGAAGTTTATGAAAATACTCCCGCCACCAAAATCAGCAAGGCGGGCAGCCGCTGGTTGGTTAATACACCGGAAGGGGAGCTTAGCTGCAGCAAACTAGTGTTAGCCAATAATTCCTATACAAAGGATCTTGGGGTGGCACGTTCGCGGCTCTCTGGGGTGTATACCTATGCGGGCTTAACCCCAAGGTTAGATAGTGCGGTTCTCGACGCGCTGGGTAGCAACCATAACTGGGGGCTATTGCCAGCTCATCGCCTCGGCAGCACTTTAAGGCGCACTGCAGATGGGCGCCTATTAGTCCGGTCTATGCACAGCTACGAAAAAGAAGATTCTCCGCAAAAAATCCGTCAGGGATTACAGGACCGCCTATGGCGACGTTTCCCCGAACTATGCGGTCAAGACTTTGAACATATGTGGGGTGGGTCTGTGGGTATTACTTACAACGGTGCGCCGGTGTGGGGCGAGCAAGACAATGGCTTGTATGTGTCGTCTGGCTGTAATGGCGGCGGCACAGTTAAAGGTACATTGTTGGGCAGTGCCTTGGCAGACCTTGCGCATAATGATGCAACCGAAAAGCAAACGGCTATTCCAGATATTGCCAGTCTATTTGGCACTCCCTCCTGGATGCCACCAGAGCCATTACGCAAAATTGGCTTCCATCTGTCGGCTGCGTTAGAAAGTTGGCAGGGTAGGCAAGAGCGTTAGTTCTGGCTGTAGGTTAAAAGCTATCGATCAAAAGCTATCAATTAAAACCAAAAGCCTCACAAAGCTAGGTCTACTGTTACACTCGAATGACTGCTAAACGGAAATCGATTATGGAAGTGACAGATTACATTGGCCCTTTATCTCTAGTGCCTGCAGCTATCGCAGTAATACTCGCGTTCGCTACCCGCAATACCGTTTTTGCTCTAGCTTCAGCTTGCCTTGTCGGTGTGCTGGTTGCCGGCGAAGGTTTAATGGGGTTTCCAAAGCTCTTAGTGGGAGCCATGGGTAACGAAGGTTTCTCGTGGATTTTATTATTAGAATTCTTTATTGGCATACTGCTCGCATTCTTCCAGCGCACCGGTGCTATTTCTAATTTCTCAAGTTACATCGAACGCAGAAAAATGAACCGCAAACGTGTGCAGCTAATATCTTGGGGCATGGGTTTGTTTGTTTATTTTAGTGATTACTTTAGTCCGCTGTTTGTGGGCTCCACAATGCGTGGTCTGTCTGACCGATACAAAATCTCTCGAGAAAAGCTCGCCTATATCTGTGACTCAACCTCTGCGCCTATTAGCATTCTGGTGCCGTTCACAGGTTGGGCGGTTTTTGTTGCGGGCCTGACCATTGGTATGGGGCCTGTTACAGATGGGGTCGATGCCATGGGCTTTTTTATGGCTGCTATTCCTTTTAATATTTACCCGATCCTTACGGTAATTATGGTGGGCTTAATCGCCTCGGGCACGTTGCCAGATTTTGGCCCAATGAAAACTGCCGAGCGCCGTGCCATGGAAGAGGGTAAGCCGGTGCGCGATGGCGGCGAGCCGCTCATGGCGGAGGAGCTAACGGGCATTGAACCTGCACCGGGTATTCGCACCAGTCTGTTTTGGAATTTTGTATTCCCGGTAGTTCTAGTGATTGGTTTTGCTCTGGGGTCGGTGTTTGTGACCGGCAGTGCTAAGCCTCTTGAAGCCTTTATGTTTGCGGTATTTGTATTGGCTATCATTATGCGTTTTCAGGGTATCTCTCTGAACGAAATTACGTCCACAGCTATGCTGGGTATCAAGGGTATTATGCCTGCGGTTGTGATTCTTGCTTTTGCCTATGCGCTCAATGATTTGTCTGCTGCGCTTAATACTGCGGCTTATATTGTGTCGGTGTCTGAGGGTTGGCTTACGCCGTCGGTGTTGCCTGTACTGGTGTTTGTTATTTCGGGCATTATTGCTTTTTCTACGGGTACGTCTTGGGGTACTTACGCGATTATGATTCCTATTTCTGTGCCTCTGGCGTTTGCATTTTCTGGGGATGAACTGTCGACGTTGGTTTATGCGACCCTTGCGGCGACTGCTGGTGGTGGGGTGTTCGGGGACCATTGTTCGCCGCTGTCAGATACTTCTATTTTGGCGTCTACTGGTGCGGCTTCGGATCATATTGACCATGTTAAAACGCAGATGCCTTATTCTATGGTAGTGGGTGTGATTACGGTTGTTGCTTATTTGTGGTTGGGGATGAGTCTTTAGATAGTTTTGGGATGAGTTTGTAGATAGGTTGGTATTGGCTTTGTGGGTGGCTAAATCTGGGGTTCTTAATTCGGTTTACCTCTGGAGGCTTTTGTTTCCAGACACGCGGTGAACCCATCCATGGGTGCTTCTCGTCGACGTCCTTGTCGACGGGAGTCTGGAAACAAAAGCCTCCAGAGGCAAACCTGGTTTTGAGGGGGGCTGATACTAAATGGCGTGGAAATATCTAACAGCTAAATGCTTTGGTAGCTAAATACTTAGATCCATAAGATTGTAATCTTTTAGGGCTGTCTGGGCGGCTTCGTTCCAAACCGGCTTATCCCCAGATTCTTCGTCGGGTTGATAGACATAGGGGGTTTCGTCTGGAAATCTCTGCTGCCTTGCACTAATAGCTAGGCCTATGGTTTCGGAACGCTTCTTTATAAACGCTGCATCAAAGGTAGCGGCCTCGGCATGTATTCCTGCGCCGCGAACATCCAAAACAGAAGAGCGACGGTGAAAACCAAAGTTAACCGATAGTCTAGGTTCAAAGCCGGTATTGGCAAATGAGCCGTGTAGAATCTGTCGGTTGTTAATGACTACGTCACCGGCGTTACAAATGATGGGTACTGCGTCGGGTAGGCGTTCGCTGCCGGCGTCGGCGACCTTTTTAACGATATCGATACGGCCATTTTTATGGCTGCCTGGTACTACCCAAACGCCATTGACTGCGGTGCTGCCATAGGCTTGACCCATAAAGTTAAAGCCATGTATGTCTTCGTCATGGTCTGGATTGTCCCAATGGGTATCGCCGTCTTGGTGCCAAGACACCGCTGCGCCAAGGCCTGCATCTTTAATAAATAACCCTTCATGAAAGGGTGTGAAATCTTTGCCGTTTATTGCTTCGGCCATCTTTAGTAGATGTGGGTGAGCATAGGTGCGCAGGCAGGCGGGTGAAAACTGTAGGGACCCGGCTAAGTAAAAAGGCGTGGTCTCTGGTGCATCCTGTTTGGCTTCGGGCTCAAATAATTTAACCTGATGTCGACCGTTGGCGATGGCTGTTCCACCCAGTGGGTCCGATAGTGGTTTTGCCCACTGTAACGCCATGGCTTTGTTGTCTGCACCCAGTGCAGGGCGGCC
>CAJJAO010000034.1 GCA_905182265.1 gamma proteobacterium HTCC2207
AAGATTGCCGTCCTTGCGCTACTGCTTTAAAGTGCCATTGGGAAAGAATAGAGCCTGCCGGGTGGATTTGCTTGGTTTGGGTTAGTCGGTGACGCTAGAGCCAGTCGTAAATAGTCGCAATAGGCAGGCGCTTATGCTGAGTTTTCATGTAGATGCCAATCAAACGCGCCGCAGCCTCTGCATTAACCTCTTTGCCCTCAAGAAAATTGTCGATATCGTCGTAGGACATGCCTAGTGCATCTTCATCTTCTTTTTGTGGGCTCAGGCATTCTAAGTCGGCAGTGGGTGTTTTGTTGACCAGAGATTCTGGTGCGCCCATGGTTGCTGCTAGTAGCCTAACCTGACGCTTACTCAGGCCAAACAGCGGAGCCAGATCACAGGCACCGTCACCAAACTTGGTATAAAACCCGGTAATATTTTCGGCAGAATGGTCAGTACCCAATACCAAGCCGTTAAGCATACCGGCAATTTCATACTGCGAAGCCATGCGTGCTCGGGCTTTGAGATTACCCTTAGCAAAATCAACTTTATCGGCATCGGGCAGCAAGCCATTTTCGGTGAGAGTGTCGCACACAGACCCATTGATACCGTCAGTCCCCTCTTTAATATTTACTCTTAGGCTGTGGCTAGGCTGAATAAAATCGAGGGAAGTTTGGGCGTCATCTTCGTCTTGTTGCACACCATAGGGCAGGCGCACGGCGACAAACTGATAAGTATTAGTGTTTTGTTCTTGATTGAGACCGTTGACTGCAAGTTGGGCCAGACGGCCGCAAGTCGATGAGTCCACTCCGCCGCTGATACCGAGTACCAAGGTTTTGCAACCAGAGGTAGTCAGCTGCTTTTGGATAAAGCCGACTCTACGGTCTATTTCGAGCTGAGGGTCGATGCTGGGCAGTACCCGCATCTCTTCAATAATGGTTTGTCTGTTCATCTATCACTGTACCTGCACTTGCACTTACCGCCAGAGAATGGTCAGGCTAGTCCATCAGACCAAAGGTCAATTTGTTCCATATTGACTTTCCTTGGTCTTGAGAGTCGTCGTCGCTAGTGTTTGAGCCAGCTTCGCGAACAGCCTTATTGTAGATATGGCGAGAGTCAAACACCGGCGGCTGAACCCGTTCAATTAGGCCAAAGGTAATTTTATTGAGAACAGTGTTACCGCTATCAAACAGTCGTTTGTCGTAGTCAAACCGACCATCAGATTCCAGTGCTGGATGCTCCGGGTAGTTGGCCACCAACACTTTCACAGCGTTATCCGAGAGCTCTTGCATACCTATGAAGTTATACGCCATTGCCATGACAGCTAGACCATCGGGAACCGCAGGAGACTGTTGAAAATTTTCAACCACAAAACGGCCGCGGTTAGCAGCGGCTAAATAAGCACCACGGGCAAAGTAATAGTTGGCTACATGAATTTCGGCACGGGCAAGATTGTTACGCAGGTTGACTAGGCGCTTGCGGGCATCTGGTGCGTACTCGCTTTTTGGGAATCGCGACAGTAACTCGGTCAATGTCGCAAAAGAATCTCGCGCCGCACCAATATCACGTTTGGTATTATCTGTAGGCACAAAGCTATCAAAGAACCCAATAGACTGAGAAATCTCAGACAGACCTTTTACATAAAAGGCATAGTCGACATTGGGGTGCTGGGGGTGCAAGCGAATAAATCGGTCGGCAGATCCAATGGCATCGTCATGGTCACCCGACTTAAACTGTGCGTAGATCAACTCAAGCTGTCCCTGCTCGGCATACTTGCCAAAGGGGAACTGAGATTCCAGTAGCTGCAGGTTGCTGATGGCAACATTGTAGTTATTAGCGTTTAAACTACTTTGAATTTTTTCGTAAAAATCTCTTTCGGTATAACCGTCCGTTTCATCTTCATTTGTATCTTCTTCACCCCAACCAAGCCAAGAACAGCCAGAAGTTGCAGACAAACTTAAAATCAACAAAATATAAGCGATGTTTTTCATGTAAAATTCCCAGCCAGAGAAGAAGTCGGCACTTGGTGACGACGAAGCTCCGTATTTAACCACAGAGCACTATTAGTGAACCAGCCCAACAGCGAAAATAACAACCTCGACCATATCCAAATGTCCGCCACAGTGAATGCAGAACACTGCGGCAGACGATTGGACCAGGTCGCATCCGAATTGTTCTCAGATTTTTCCAGAGCCAGACTTCAGCAATGGATCAAAGGAGGGCAGTTGCAGGTCAACGGCCAGCAGCAGGTTCCCAAACAAAAACTTTTGGGTGGCGAGACGTTAACCGTCGACGTGCATCTAGAGCCAGAGGGCGATTGGCAAGCCGAAAACATTCCGCTCAATATAGTCCATGAAGACGACCATATAATTGTTGTCAACAAACCCACAAACTTTGTAGTGCACCCGGCCGCAGGAAATCGCAGTGGCACATTGCTAAATGCCTTGCTCTACCACTGCCCACAACTAGAGTCTGTGCCCCGTGCTGGCATTGTGCATCGCCTAGATAAAGACACCACCGGCCTTATGGTCGTAGCTAAATCATTGCAGGCCCACACACATCTAGTGTCGCAACTGCAGGCCAGAACCGTTAAGCGAGAGTACGAGGCGGTTGTAAATGGCGTAATGACCGGCGGCGGGATAGTCAATCAACCCATAGGTCGTCACCCAGGTCAGCGCACCAAAATGGCGGTGATATCCGATGGTAAAGAGGCGCGCACCCATTATTCCCTTATAAAGCGTTTCGAAGGCCATACCCATGTGCGGTTGCGTCTCGAAACGGGCCGCACTCACCAGATTCGTGTGCATATGGCACACATTCGTTTTCCAATTGTTGGCGACGATACCTATTCTGGGCGATTCCGAATCCATAAAGGTACCTCGGTGGAGCTGCGAGAAACGGTACAAAACTTCGGCCGACAGGCGCTCCATGCTCGCGAACTAGGTTTAATTCACCCAGCGACAGGGGAGTTAGTGAGTTGGGCGTCCGAATTGCCCGACGATATGCAGTCTCTGCTGGCCGTTTTAGCCAATGGCTAGCTGGTTTGAGCCCGACTGGCCTGCACCAGACAGCGTTGGCTCGGCTATAACTACCCGTCAGGGTGGCGGTAGCCAGGGTGCTTTTAATAGCAACAACTTGGCACTGCATGTTCAAGATCGCGAAGCCGACGTACAGGCTAATCGCCAAACCTTGGCTCAAAGCCTAGGTCTTTCCCAACAGCCCCTATGGCTAGAACAGGTACATGGCGTCAAAATAGCCTATGTTCCGGACTCGCAATCGATAGCAGACACAACTCCAGTCGCCGACGCCAGTATGACCAACAGGGCGGGTGCAGCCTGTGTGGTAATGACCGCCGATTGCCTACCCGTATTGTTTTGCGATCAGCAGGGCACTCAGGTGGCCGCTGCCCATGCCGGCTGGCGCGGACTCTGTAATGGTATCTTGCGCAAAACAGCAGCTCAGTTCCCGCGGCCAGACCAAGTTATGGCCTATCTAGGCCCAGCCATAGGGCCTCAGGCTTTTGAAGTTGGCCCAGGAGTCTTACAGACTTTTATAGATCAGGCCCAAGATGCCAAGCATCTAGCCGCCATTAAAGAGGCTTTTGTGCAGGCTACTAATACCGACAGTTCTAATGCAGAGGTAAAGGGCGCTCAGGGCAGATATCTGGCAGATCTATATGCTTTGGCCCGGGCCGATTTGGCCCACTGTGGTGTTACTGCTGTTTATGGGGGTGGCTTTTGCACAGTCTCAGATTCAGAGCGTTTTTACTCCTACAGAAGAGAGGCCCAAACCGGTCGCATGGCCTCCCTAGTCTGGCTAAAAAGCGACCATTAAAATCCAAGGTTAATGCCGCGTCCAAGCCGTTTAGATGCTCGCTTTCGGATAGTTGCATTTTTGCCGTTTTAACACTTGATAACCATAGGGTGTTCCATTAGAATTGCCGCCCTCTCGCAGAGGCTATTGGTCTCACGATAGTAAGCGACAGAATCTGGCCACTATTACTGTTTTGGCCACCTTTAATTTGGAGCAGAACATGTACGCAGTGATCAAAAGTGGCGGTAAACAGCATCGAGTCGTTGAGGGTGAAACCTTACGTCTAGAGAAGTTGGACGTAGCTACTGGTGAGAATATCGATTTTGAAGAAGTCTTGATGGTCGGCGAAGGTGCTGAAGTCAAGATTGGTGCCCCTCTAGTAGATGGTGGCAAGGTGACTGCTGAGGTCGTATCTCACGGCCGCGGTGACAAAGTGAATATTATTAAATTCCGTCGTCGTAAGCACTCGCGCACGCAGCAGGGCCACAGACAGTGGTACACAGAAGTTAAAATTACTGGCATCAATGCTGGATAATTCCAAGAGGATATAGCAATGGCTCACAAGAAAGCTGGTGGTAGTACTAGAAACGGTCGCGATTCAGAAAGCAAACGCCTTGGCGTTAAAGTTTATGGCGGCCAAGCAATCAATGCAGGCGGCATTATCGTTCGTCAGCGCGGAACTAAGTTCCACGCCGGTGTTAACGTAGGTATTGGTAAAGATCACACATTATTTGCTACTGCGACTGGCACTGTAGAGTTCGTACAGAAAGGCCCGCACAATCGCAAATTTGCTCAGGTGGTTTCAGCGTAAGCTGAGTCGTTTGGGAAAAAAGCTCCTTCGGGAGCTTTTTTTATGTCTGGGATATTTGTCTGTTCTGTAGCCAAGTCCTTCATCCCCTTAAGTTATTATTTCCAATTAATTCTTTACAAAAACTAGTTTGTATTACAAACTTACATTTCGTTAGCAGTGTAAGTAAGTAGTTTTTTAAGGAGAACCCCATGACTAACCAACAAACTCTCGACGACCTCAACTACGCAACAGCCCTAGCCAAATCTGGAAGTGAAGCACCCCTTGTAGGCGGCCCTGTTGGGCTAATGTGGGGCATTCTTATCAGTGTAACCCTGCTCGCCCATTGGGGTATTGTCAGCGGTACCCTGGCGATTGAACCCCAGTACCTGTGGGCTCTATGGATTGGGTTCTCGGCATTGGGTGGCTTTGGCAGCGCCATACTAGGTAAAAAAATTGCCACCAAACCGGGCGTCCAGTCCATGGCCAACCGTGTTGAGCACGCAGTATGGTCAATGTTTACCCTAATGCTTGCCTGCCTTTGGGTTGGCATAGTCATCAGTATGTTATTGGGTATGGGCAGCGTAGCCCTGTTTGACCTAGTACCTATAGTTGGCTTCGCTGGTCAGGGCCTAGCCTATGGGGTGACCGCCAAAATAAGCCACCACAAATGGCTAGCTTGGGCGTCCGGAGCTGCATTTTTGGCCAGCATGATGTGTTTACCCGCTTTTGGGCAGCCAGTGCTATATCTGATCGCCGCCATCGCCACAGTCTTCACCGTTGTTGTACCTTCGTTAAAAACCATCGGGTTTGAACATGCCAGCCAATAAAGATGTGCAGACTAATGTGGGTGAGGGTTCTGTAATGCAAAGCAATGAAGTGCAAAGCAATGTCGGCGACATCGATGAAGTGATTCATGGTCGCCTGCGGCTTGGCATCATGGCCTACCTATCGGCGGTTAATCCGGCGAGTTTCCCAGAGCTATTAGCTAAAACCGGCTCAAGTAATGGCAACCTTTCCACCCATTTAAGCAAGCTAGAAGCAGCAGGCTATGTACGCCAAGAAAAGGGCTATGCAGGTAAGCGCCCACAGACCTTGGTGCACCTAACAGTGCCAGGCCGGCGAGCTTGGATTACGTATCTAGAAGCGATGAAAGAGTTGCTAGGAAGCTAGCAACTCCATATGTTTGCCAGCTTAAGCTAAGTTAAACTGGGTGTTCAGATAGGCAACAATATCATTAGACTCGTAGAGCCATTCAACGGATTTATCTGCTTTTTCTATTCTTAGGCAAGGCACCTTGTGGCGCCCGCCTTCACGAACCAATTCAGCCTTAAGCTCCGCATCATTTTTAGCATCGCGCAGCTCGATATGCAGCGCGTGACGCTTTAACTGGCGGCGTACTTTGACGCAAAAAGGGCAGGTCTTAAACTGATACATCGACATAGTAGCGGTTACATCATCAATGGCTTTTTGAGCGGCTGCTTCTCTAACTACCGGCTTGGGTGACGTAAGAAAATCTAGAACCAAAATAATCTGTCCCAAAATCCATCGAATAACTACCATTTTACTACTCCATCACAGTCGCTAATTAAAAGGCTTGTCGGTTTATACTGCAGAGCTACTTAATTAGACTACAGCTCCCGCAGGCTAGACCAAAGCAGGACATATCTGCGCATATTCGCCGCCGCGCATTCTGCAACAGATTAGCCTTACTAGCCAGGACCTTTAATTACCTCAGGTTGTGGTTGCTTGTGCTACCCCCATTGGTAATAATGCGCCCCTTGAAAAACCTAGCTTTTTCCCACAATGACACAACCCTATTGGCCACTGTAAACTAGCGCTATGAAATTCGTCGACGAAGCATCAATTAAAGTTCACGCAGGCAAAGGCGGCAACGGCTGTCTTAGTTTTCGCCGCGAGAAATATATTCCCCGAGGCGGCCCAGATGGCGGCGATGGCGGTGACGGCGGCAGCGTTATTTTGGTGGGTGTCGAAGGTCTAAACACACTGATCGACTTTCGTTATACCCGCAACTTCAAAGCAGAAATTGGCCAGCAGGGCAGCAGTGCCGAGTGCACCGGTCGCGGCGGCGAAGATTTGTTACTGCAAGTCCCAGTGGGCACCACAATCATCGACGAAGAAACCGGCGACGTGCTGGGTGACATCACCGAACTCGATCAACGCTTAAAAGTGGCTCAGGGCGGTTATCACGGCTTAGGCAACACCAGATATAAATCTAGCACCAACAGAGCACCTCGCCAGACATCACCCGGTAAAGAGGGCGAAATACGCGAGCTCAAGCTAGAACTTAAGGTCCTAGCCGACGTAGGCCTGCTAGGCCTGCCCAATGCAGGCAAATCGACATTTATTCGCTCTGTGTCCGCGGCACGACCCAAAGTCGCCGATTACCCATTTACCACCCTGATTCCTAATTTAGGTGTAGTGGGCATGAGCGGCGACAAAAGCTTTGTTGTTGCAGATATTCCCGGGCTTATTGAAGGTGCCTCAGAAGGCGCCGGTTTGGGTATTCGCTTTCTAAAGCACCTGACTCGCACAAGACTGCTATTGCACCTCGTGGACATGATGCCTTATGACGGCTCTACCGCTGGCGAAAATGCCGAGGTTATCGAGCAGGAACTGGCTAAGTTCAGCCCCACCATGGCTGCAGGCGACCGTTGGTTAGTGCTCAATAAAGTCGACTTACTACAAGATGACGAAGTTGATGAGCGCTGCGACGAAGTGGTAAAACACCTTAACTGGCAGGGCCCCGTGTTTAGAATGAGTGGCCTAGCGTCCCAGGGTACTAAAGACCTGTGCGCCGCGATTATGGATTATATCGACGATCACCGTCAGCGCGAAAATGCAGACCCAGAACTTGCGGTAGCGGCAGAAGTACTGCGCGCCGAAATGCAGGCCGAAGCCCGCAACCGTATCGAAGAGCTAGCCGAGGTCCGTAAAAATGCCCGCAAGCAAGAACAAGTAGAAGCCGAAGAAAATGAAGACGACGATGACGACGACTATGATGTCGAAGTTGTTTATTCAGAATAGGAAAGCCCTTGGCTGATAAACAGCCCTGAGCGAAAAGTAACAAAGAGACAGCCCTGAGCCAATCAACAGCCCTGAGCGAAAAGTAACAAAGAGACAGCCATGAACAGACAGATTGCCAAGGAAGCCAAACGTTGGGTCATCAAAATTGGTAGCGCGCTTCTCACCAATGACGGTGCCGGTCTAGATCGCAACGCCATCGATAGCTGGGTCCAGCAAATAGCCGCACTACTCGCCGACGGTAAAGAAGTCGTACTAATTTCCTCTGGCGCCATCGCCGAAGGCATAGTTCGCCTAGGTTGGAAAACCCGCCCCGACAGTATTCACGAACTCCAGGCTGCAGCAGCAGTAGGCCAAATGGGTCTTATCCAAGCCTACGAAAGCAGCTTCAAACGCTTCGACCACCACACCGCACAAATCCTTCTCGACCACGACGACATGGCCAGCCGCCAACGCTACCTCAATGCCCGTGGCGTATTGCAGACCCTAATGAACCTAGGCATAGTGCCCATCGTCAACGAAAACGACACAGTGGTCACCGACGAGATTCGCTTTGGCGACAACGATAGTTTGGCAGCCTTAGTGGCCAACCTAATCGATGCAGACATGCTAGTCATTCTCACCGACAAAGACGGCCTCTACAGCGCCAACCCAGATACAGACCCCAGCGCCACATTAATTAGCCAAGCCATGGCCACCGACACTTCCCTAGACGCCCTAGCCGGCGGTAGCAGCGGTACACTAGGCCGTGGCGGCATGGTCACCAAATTACAGGCAGCCAGACTAGCCGCTCGTTCAGGCTGCAACACCGTCATTGTCGGTGGCCGCAACGCAAACATATTGCACGCCGTCGCCGCAGGCGAAGAGGTAGGCACCTTATTGTCTGCCGATCAAAAACCCCTAGCCGCACGCAAGCAATGGTTAGCCGGCCACCTGCAAGTGAAAGGGCAGCTAGTGTTAGACGCCGGAGCCATAAAGGTATTAACGGAGCAGGGCCGCAGCCTATTAGCCGTCGGCGTGACTCGCGTTGTGGGTACCTTTACTCGAGGCGAACTAGTGACCTGCGTAGATACCGATGGTGTTGAGATTGCTCGCGGCTTAGTAAATTACAATTCAGATGAAGCCGAACGTATAAAAGGCCAGAGCACAGAATCCATTGCCGACATTCTTGGCTATCGCGAAGACGATGAGCTTATTCACCGAGATAATTTGGTGGTTAGCGCCTAGCTAGTTACATCGTTCATCCGCTCTATCAAAACCCTATCTTAGTGACCTTGCTAGTAACTCCAGCTTAGTCATCCTGCTAGCGCATAATGCAAGTCTACGAGGGATCTAGGCAAATCCCGCGTCGAAAGCCTACCGACCCATAAACGTCCAATCCGGTAATCCATGAGTTTATAATCCGGTAATCCATGAGCTTGTAATCTGGTAATCCATGAGCTTAGGCAGTGCCGCAACACTGCAAGACGCGCTGAGTACGGGTACCCATCAGACGGAGTTTACGGGTACAGAAGAGAATGACCTGTCGGAGTTTTTGTTGTCAATTGACCGAGAGCTTTACATTGATGATGGGGCTGCTTTCCCGGAGAACTAGCGTTCGGGAAGGCCGTCTATTAGGGCGGCAAGCAAGACTAAACAGCCGTGTGACTAAGGAGCCAGTGTTGATAGTTCTGCAAGGCCGCTACCAGCAAACAGACCTGCCAGAGCACCTAACCTGTCATCCCGACAGAGTGCAGCGACGAGGGATCTCCTACCAATACCCACCATCCACAAACTCCCTCCCCACATCCTCAACTACTTCGGTTACTATAAAGCAGCACTAAATACCGGAGAGTAAAAGATGCCCGCTGAAGCCCAAATCCATTATCGCGCCTGTAACCTTTGTGAAGCTATCTGTGGCCTTGAGATTAAAACTCAAGGTGATCAGGTTTTGTCTATTAAGGGTGATAAGAATGACCCTTTCAGTAGAGGTTATATCTGCCCCAAGGGCACTGCGATGCAAGATATCTACACAGACCCCGATCGTTTACGCATGCCGGTTAAAAAGCAGGGCGATAGCTGGGTCGAGATCAGCTGGGAAGAAGCCTTTAGTTCTGTCGCTGAGAAGTTGACGGCGGTGCAAGACCAGCATGGCAATGATTCTGTTGCCTTTTTTGCGGGCAACCCTAATGTACACAATTACGGCAGCATGACTCACGCCAGTGTGTTGCGTAAAGCGGTGCAATCTAAGACGCATTTTTCGGCGACTAGTCTTGACCAGCTACCCCATCACTTACCCTCTTTAAGTCTGTTTGGCCATCAGTCATTG
>CAJJAO010000035.1 GCA_905182265.1 gamma proteobacterium HTCC2207
GTCTGACCTGGGTGTTTGTTGCAGGCTCTATCACTCTAACCAATCTCAGTACCGACCAGCTGGTGGGTATGAACGGCAATCAGATGATGCTGTTAGCGCTCTGGGAACTGGCGGGCTTTGTGGGCCTCATGGTACTAGCCAAAGTGTTCTTGCCGGTGTACTACAGAAACAACTGCACCACTACAACCGAGCTATTGGAGAAGCGCTATAACAGCAAACATATCCGTGCTCTGGTCTCGACCATGTTCCTGTTTATCAATGTCTTTGTCTTCCAGCCTGCGGTGATTTATACCGGCGCGCTGTTTATGATTTCCATGACCGGGATAGACCTGGACCTGCTGACTATCGCCATTGCCTTTGCGGTATTCGGTGCGGCCTATTCGGTACTGGGCGGCCTCAGAGCAGTTGCTGTCTCAGACACCTATGGTGGCGTCTTGGTACTGGCCATGGGTCTATTGATTGTGGTGCTCTCGCTAATGGCGATTGATTTTGACTTTAGCGGCATCCCAGCAGAGCGACTGACCTTGATTGGCGACAGTTCATCACCTGTGCCTTGGCATACATTGTTAACCGGTATGTTCTTGATTCAAATTTTTTACTGGAGCACCAACCAGACTATTACCCAGCGCGCCATGGCCGCACCCACAGTTCAGGAAGCGCAGAGAGGCGTTTACGCGGCAGCCTTTATCCGTGTGATCTTTATCCCGAGCATGGTGGTTATCCCGGGTATCGTAGCCTTTAAACTCTATGGCGATATTGGCGATCAGGCCTATGGACGGATTGTTGGCGACTTGCTACCGAGCTGGCTATCAGGGGTATTTGCCGCTGCCATTGCTGCAGCAGTACTGAGTTCCTTCAACAGTATGGTGAACTCTTCAGCGGCCATGTATGTCTGCGATATCCATGAGGGCTATATTGATAAAAAGCCCAATGTGCGAGTACTCAGCGGTATAGCCACGGTTATTTTTGTGATTATCGCGGTGATTATGGTGCCAATTTACGCCCAGTCCGACAGTATTATAAATTTACTCCAGGAGCTCTGGGGTCTGATTAGTATGCCGATTCTGGCCTGTTTTGCGGTGGGTCTATTATTCCGCAATGTGGATTATCGCGCTGCCATTGCGGCGGTGATTTTTGGTGTGCTGATGTACGCCAGCTTTATCTGGATTTGGATGCCGCTGCATTACATCCACATGATGTTTATTACCTTCTTTGTTTGCGTCAGTGTAGCGCTGTTTATCAATCGCTTTGTTCTGGGCAATCGGGCCGAGTTTATCGGCTTGGAAAAGCAAGTCCCATCGAATGAGACAGCTCAAACGGCTGTGTAGCGACAACCCTGAGCGGTTGTTTATAGACAGCCCTGAGCGTTATTTATAAACAGCCCTGAGCGTTATTTATAGATAGCCCTGAGCGTTATTTATAAACAGCCCTGAGCGGCTACTAACAAATAGCCCTAACGCTTTTGCAGGTGAAAGATCAGCAGACTTTGAGGCAGCATAATCGGCAGCTGCACGCCAAAGTTTGCTAGGGCGTCACCGCTGATAACAGCGCCATTAATCACATCAAGAATCGATGTTGAGATACTGGTGGGTTTTAGGGGCCAGATGATATTTATTTCATACTGAGCCTCTAGGTCTAGGCCGCGAAAGCAAAGCCGTCCCGGTGCACTATTGCGATGGCTGTCCATCAGCGCATAGGAAAATAGCGCTTCGTCCTGATCCGCAGAAATCACAGCAAAACTGTTCTCATTATCCCCTAACTCAAGGCGCACCAAGTCACCGCTATGAATTAATTGGCGATGCTGCTTATGCAGAACCACTGCCGCTTTAAGCTCAGTCTTTTCAGACTCCTCCATAGTCAGCAGATTCGCCTCAATACCCATATGACCAAACATCGCCACGCCTGCGCGGGTCGCCATGTTGATACTGCGCCCGGTGATATGGCAATCTTTGGGCCCCACGTGAGCACCCATTAATTCTGCGGGGAAAAATAACGAGAAGCCATTTTGAATACGCAATCGGTCCAGAGCATCATTGGTGTCGGAGGTCCATATTCTGTCTGTGTGAGCGAGAATACCGAAGTCTGCTCGACCGCCTCCAGAGGCACAGCTTTCAATTTCAACAGTTGGGTGGGCACTACGAATACGCGCCATTAGCCTATAGAGAGCCAGAGTTTGGTAATGGGTCACTGCTCTTCCTTTGCCATACGTGCCGCTAGGCTGATTCGTGCCGCCGGGCTGATTCGCGCCGCCGGGCTGATAAAGAGCACGGTTCATATCCCATTTCAAATAACGAATAGCATACTGACTCAACAACGCATCAATACATTTAAATAAGTAATCTTGAACCTCAGGTCGAGTTAGATCCAATACCAGCTGATTTCTGGCCAGCAGCAGAGGTGCATCTCCTAATCCTACCCCAGCACTCAAGACCCAATCAGGATGAGCGCGGTAGAGATCGCTATCGGGGTTGACCATCTCAGGCTCTACCCAGAGGCCAAACTCCATACCCCTGGACTGCACATGATCGATCAGGGGGCTTAGGCCCTGAGGAAATACAGTCTCATCCACAAACCAGTCACCCAGCCCCGCACTGTCGGATCGGCGATTGCTAAACCAGCCATCATCCAGCACAAAACGTTCAGCGCCCACCGCCGCCGCTTCATCCGCAAGGATACAGAGACGCTCCAAAGAGAGATCAAAATACATTGCCTCCCAAGTATTAAAGTGCACCGGCCGCGGCTTTTCAGTACTGCGAGAAGCTCTCAAATTTGAACGAATATAGCGATGAAAGCACTGGGATAGTGAAGAGAGTCCACTCTGAGTGCTGGCACCATAGAGCGTTGGCGAGCAGTAGGATTCATTGGGTTCAAGGCTGAGTTCACCGGGTAAAAATAGCTCTCCCATCTGGGCATAGGCACGGCCAACAAACTGTTCTTCGACACGGATCTGGTGATTGCCACTCCAACCGAGGTGCAGACCATAAGCGGCTCCGGCACCTTCGTTAGTTTGTTCAGTATGCAGAATCACTCCGGGAAATGAATCGTGGGAAGTGCGCCCGGATCGATTTTCACGAAGGTAGGTACCCATAAAACGATCTACCGGCTGGCGCTGAAACTCATTGCCCCAGCGACCGGCGAATCCGAGAATTTTGTTGTAGTGCATTGGCACTGGAATAGTAGGTGCATTGCACTGATCTACCCAGAGAGTACTGTCGCCAATATTGGTTAACTCAGTGGTGGCTGTGAGCACATCTGACTGCTCATCTAGTGCTAGTCTATGGGCCACTTTGATGTGGCTAGCCAGACAAACAGAGATAATGGTTAGCCCCCCACCGCTATCCTGAGTCACCGATTCAACTTTGGTATAAGTCGCCCATTGCATACCCTCGCGATGCACCTGAATACCAGCATTGCCCTGAAAGCCCGCCCCAAGTTCCGGAGATAGAGCAATCGGCGCTTCCTCTGGCATACAGGCCTGAGCCTCCTGCCGAGTGGCCATGAGCGCGAGCATCTCTGGGGTGGTCTCAACCCCTAGGCGAGGGCCCCAATAGAGAATGGCTGGGCCATGGGTTTCATAACCATCACCAGAACCACGGCAATCAATTACCAGACTGCAGTGAAGACTATGGACTGTATAAAATGGCTGTATCTGCTCGAACATGGGCAAATCTTCTTATTATTATTGCGATCAACTGAAAACTAATAATGCCGAAATACCATAGCTACGACCAGTGAATTCTATTTTGCTGGGCAAAACGCTTTTAATGAGTCATTTAGTTTAGAATACTCTTTAGAATTGCCCCCATAAAAAAAATATCAGCACAGCTTCTGTGCGACACCAGAGATATAAAGCCCCATGAAAATCACCAATCTACGCCTTTACCCCGTTGCCCCACGCTGGCTGTTTTTGGCCATAGACACTGACGAAGGCATAGTCGGTTGGGGAGAGCCTGTGATTGAAGGTCGTGCGCAAACTGTCGCCGCCGCAGTGAATGAATTAGCCCCCTATCTAATCGGTAAAGACCCGCGACAAATCAATGATCTCTGGCAGACGCTCTATCGGGGTGGTTTCTATCGCGGCGGGCCAATTTTAATGTCAGCCATTGCTGGTATTGATCAGGCACTTTGGGACATTAAGGGCAAAGATTTAGGTGTGCCTGTTTACGACCTACTGGGCGGCACCGTTCGCGACAGTATGAAGACTTACTCTTGGGTCGGTGGTGATGACCCTCAGGACGAAAGCCGTCAGATGAAAGAACTGCAGGCTCAGGGCTGGGATACCTTTAAATTAAATGGCTGTGGCAAGCTTAAAATGATCGATAGCTATAGGGCCGTAGAGCAAGTTATCGCCCGCGTCGCCACCATTAGAGAAAACTTTGGTAGCAGCATCGATTTTGGTTTGGACTTCCATGGCAGAGTCTCTGTACCCATGGCTAAGGTGTTGTTAAAAGAACTGGAACCCTACCATCCACTGTTTGTTGAAGAGCCTGTATTGGCGGAGCAGTCTGAGCAGTACGCAATCCTGTCTCGCCAAACCAGCATAGTGCTGGCTGCGGGTGAGCGCATGTACAGCCGCTTTGATTTTAAATCGGTCTTTGAAGCTGGTGGTCTGGGAATAGTTCAGCCAGATGTTTCCCATGCCGGCGGTATTACCGAATGCCTTAAAATTGCCTCCATGGCAGAAGCCTATGATGTGGCACTAGCACCCCACTGCCCACTTGGGCCTATTGCTTTGGCTGCCTGCTTGGCTGTCGACTTTGTCTCCCACAATGCGGTGCTGCAAGAGCAGTCTATGGGTATTCACTACAATCAGGGTGCAGAGCTACTGGACTATGTGGTGAACAAAGACGATTTTGCCATGATCGACGGGCATATTAAGCCGCTACCGAAACCCGGATTGGGTGTTGAGGTGGATGAGCAAGCGGTTATCGCAGCGTCGAAAATTGCCTGCGACTGGAAGAACCCGCTGTGGCGTCATGGGGATGGCTCTATTGCTGAGTGGTAAGGCTCACTGTTACAAGACAAAAGCCAAAAGCGACATTAATAGTATTGATATTTTTGGTCGGTATGGAACTAGATATTGGATAATACGCTTTATATAAAACGTATCATCCAAATACCAACAGCTGAACTTGCGCCCTCCTGCGCATTAAATCCACCTCAAGCAGTTACATCGCTCTCAGTGGTTTCAATATTAGAGACTCACTAGGCTTTATTTTTCTTCTTTTGAACCACTAGGCTGATCCATATTTATCGCAGCCAAAAGTAAAAGACCTGCGAATATGCCCATATTTTTAAAGAAATTCTGAGTTTCATGTTTAGCATCAACACCCTCATAAATATTCCAAAAATCATGTAGATTGAGGTTAATAAGTAAAACCATCGCCGCTAAACCCAGCGCGCAGACAACAACCTGTTTATTCAAGAAAAGACAAACGCTCGCAGCAATTTGAGTGACACCAGCAATCGCCAGTAATACAGGCACCATAATCATGCCATGGGTTTCCATAAGGGTTATATGCATGTCCCATGAGACAAATTTCATTACTCCCGGCAAGAGAAAATAGAATGCCAGCAAACATCGACCCGTATGCGTTAGTGCTAATTTCATTTTTTTATACCTTTTATTTTTATTCTATTGTTAATCTCGCCATGATATCGATACCACGACTATACGCAAATGTATTATATTTTAGGCTTAGATATTTTACTTAGAAACAGGCTAGCCCAAACGACGACGGCGCATTTTAAAATACAGAAGAATTCCAGACAGTGAACTAATTAATGCCAAAATAGAGAAGACGCGAATAAATATATTCCCAAAATCATCTCTCTCGGTCCAGTCCATAATATGCAGCCCCCAGAGAAAGTCCCAGGTTCGCCAAGCGTCCGAGCGCACAGCAACAATTTTTCCTGAATCGGGGTTCACATACACATTCACCGGCTCGTCGCCAGATAGGCCTTCTATACGATAGATAGGGAGTGCTCTGCCGCGAAATTCTGCTCCTGGCTCGGCCTCAGTTAATAGGCTAATAGTGTCTGGTATTACGGTAGTATTTTGCTCGACCAAGGTTTTGACCTGAGCCTCTGTTAATGCGTCGACTGGGCTACCGTCTTGCTGGTAAATCAGTGTGCCATCGTCTGTCTGCGCGGAGACTAGCAATTCATCGAGTCGATAGAAGTAGCTAATATTTTGAGCCTGAGGGAAATCTTGAGGCCCGACAATACTAAAACTCCGCGGCGGCTGATCAACCAGATACTGCTCACCGCGGATATCACCGATATTGTTAAAAGAGAAGTAGATACCCGAAATCGTCCACAGCAGCAGCTGGATTGAGATCCCCAGACTGAGATACTTATGGATCTGCCTTAGCAGTCGATTCAATGGAACACCCCTTCTCGTATAAACACTCAGTGCGTTTAAATGCCTACATTAACCCATGCGCAGAAGTGCACAGATTTTGTTACCAGCAGGGTCACGCAGATAAGCGAGATACATGCTGCCCTGAGCACCACCGTCACGCACGCCTGGCGCATCTTCGCAATTAGTGCCGCCATTGGCCAAGCCAGCCGCATGCCATGCATCACCTTGGGCTGTATCAGCTATATTAAAACCAATAGTGGAGCCATTACCATGGCTAGCAGGAGCGCCATCAATGGGTACAGACAAAGCAAAAACACCATTTTCGCTAAAATAGAAGCAGCGA
The DNA here is from genome assembly GCA_905182265.1 of gamma proteobacterium HTCC2207. Classification (GTDB taxonomy): domain Bacteria; phylum Pseudomonadota; class Gammaproteobacteria; order Pseudomonadales; family Porticoccaceae; genus HTCC2207. The sequence continues at coordinate 6,708 of CAJJAO010000035.1, forward strand.
CCCTTGGGGTCAATCATTCCAGGCTTGTAGCCTAATTCGCCTAAAATGGCATCATAGAATTTTTTTGACTCTTCGATGTTATTAGCACCGATCATGACATGACTAAACATAATGTTCTCTTTTTAAGTTAAGGGGTAACTAATGTAATTTGGCTAGAGAGGATTTTTTATTTTGTAGTTCTCTAGTTCCATTAGTCTGCTATATAAGACCTATTAGATCAATACCGATCAAAGAGAAGTTGACGCCAAATATCCAGCCCACAGACAGTCTTGCTGCCTAATGACTGGCATTAATAGGAGGACATTGACGGTTATTTATCATGCTGCTGGCCTACAAATTCAATAACCGCAGGCCCCACAATACTTGGCTGCATATAGGTAATATTATGCCCCCCATCAACAATGGTCACTAGCTCAGCATGGGGAATGGCTTTGGCCATATTTTCGCTGCCAGAATAGGGCACCACAGTGTCGTCTGTTCCCCAGATGACTAGGGTTGGAATATCCAATTCCCCTACTTTGTGAAAAGTATCTTGGGCATCAAATAGATTAAAATTCCTTACCGTGGACAGTAATGCCTCAACAAAACCCCGGTAACGCATTTGCGAACTAGCTCGCTCCATAAACTCAGCTTGGGAAATGGCTAGGGGGTCATTAATATCTGCTACTTCAGCGTCACCAACATCACCAAACACTATAGTCTCGGCAAATAGCTGCCAAAACCACTCACCAATTAACGGCTTAATCGACCACATGCCTGCAGTGGGGTTTTCATTCATCAGACCGGCCGGGGCAATGAGGGTCAGAGTTTTTATCGAACCTGGATAGGCCTGAGTAAAGTGGCCAGCAATGGCACCACCCATAGAGTAGCCCAGTAAATGAACCGGCTGAGTCACTTGCTGGTCTAGCATCAGTTCTCTTAAAGACTCGACGTACAGTGCCTTACCATAGATAACCGCCGGCCTCTCTGAGAGCCCTCGGCCAAAATGGTCGTAGACCAACACCTTATAGCCAGCGTCTAAAAAGAAGCCTTTTACCCCATCCCATACAAAATGGGGTGTCGAAAAGCCATGAACCAATACAAGAGTCTCGCCATTGTCCTTATCTGGGCTTGGCAGATGCCAGCGATAATACAGATTGCCTTGGCTCAGTTCTGCCCAGGCCCCTTCCGCGGGTAGGTCAGCCGATGTAATCGTTTTAAGCCCATAGAGCTTGACCCCATAGGGTACCGCCAATAGCAGGATCACAATACAAATAAGGAGCCAACGCTTTTTCATGGTTTTTCCTGTTTTCTAGTTAGTAGTACCATGGCGAATGATGCCAATGTAACCACGTACGCCCTGAGCATAGTCCACAACAGATATCTTTTCGTTCGTACCGTGGAAACCTGTTAGCAAGTCTGGGGTAAGGCGAAAAGGGTTAAAGCGATAGGCATTGTCTGATACCTTGCCATAGTGGCGGCTGTCAGAGGCCGCAATCATAAGGCCAGGCGTCACGGCAATATCCCCATAGACTTCACGCATACTCTGGCCAATAAGTCTAAAACCCGGTGCATTCCAGTCTGATACCGCCGAAGCATTGGCACCACCTCGGCTATGTACCCGAATACTGTCACTACCCACTAGATCGCTTACATAGGCTTCTACGCTGTCTACGCTGTCCCTCGGGTGTATCCTAAAGTTCACTGTTGCCACGGCTTCAATGGGCAGCACATTGGTTTTAACGCTGCCAGCCAGCATGGTGGGCGCTGTGGTGGTGCGGAGCATGGCATTGGTGGTCGCTACATTACTCAGCTGGCTTTCTATTAGGGGCCCAAATAACCATTGGTTGGCAAACAAAGCCCTGTTGACCCAAGACATATGCCGGCTGATATTGTCGAACATGGTTGATGCAATGCCTTCTAGGCCTCCAGGCAAAGGGTTATCACTCAGCTTAGTAATCGCCTGAGCCAAATCTACTACCGCATTGTTTCGCGGCGGCATCGAAGAATGGCCTCCCTCGGCGGTAGCAATAATATCTAATGTGACACTGCCCTTCTCAGCCACATTGATCATAGCCGCCAGACTGTCTAAACCAGGAATAATACCGTCAAAGACAAAAGAACCTTCATCTAAAGACCAGGCCAGCTGAACCCCTTGGCCCTCAAGATAACTCACTATCGCGCCAGCGCCCTCGGAACCGCCAATTTCTTCATCATGGCCAAAGCTTAGATACACTGTTCTGGCAGGCTTATGACCACTTTCTAGTAAATAGGTAACCGCCTCCAGAATACCCAAAACCCCACTTTTGTCATCGAGAGCACCGCGACCCCAGATAACGCCGTTGTCTATTACCCCTGCAAAGGGTGGATGCTCCCAGATATCTTCCGACCCAGGAATCACCGGCACCACATCATAATGGCCAGTCACCAAAATCGGCTGAAGGGACTCGTCAGAACCGACCCAGCGATAGAGCATGCTTTCGTTTAGCTGCGTATATTCCAGCTGCTGGTTAACCAGCGGATAGGTACTACGGACCCAGTCGATAAACCCACTGAACTCTGCAGGTTGTTTTAATTCATTGGACTGAAAGGAGACTGTCTTAAATTGAATGGCTTGTGAAAGGCGCAGTGCCAACAAAGATTCATTGAGCGGGATTATCGCCGGAATAGCTGTCTGTGACGTCGGCGGCTGTACCTTCGCCGGCTGGTGCATTACCGGCTGGTGGATTGCCGTTCGCATTGCAACTACCAGCAGCAACACGGCGATAATTATCATCATACCCAGTAAAAAACGTTTCACATTAACTCCCTAAAATACTATTTATAATTTTCTTTATAGCTAATCGTTAGTCTACAAATTCTGGTTCATAGACCGAGTATTCACCTGTATACCAATACTTAATAATATTCTCAGCAGGCTTGCCTCTCACTGACTGAGAAAGATTGGGAAAGCCCTCTAATGTCTGGGTTGATGCTGGGTACTGGTCTGCACCTGGCATCAATGAATCAGATAACCAATAGGCAGTGCTTGCCGTTGTACCTAGAGTTTCAAAAGAGGCCTGCACGTCAATAGCTCTTAACATCCCCTCGATCCATATTGCTTGGGCAGAAAAATCTGTTTGCAACTCATTTTGAATACAGCTGGCAGTAATGTTTGCGTAGGTTCCCGAGGTACAGAAACCGTCCTCAACCCAACCTCTCGATAAAAATAAAGCATGACTTTGGGCAAACAGATTAAATATTATTTTTGGCTTTATATAACTTGTTCTACTCCAGCAGGGGTAGCCATCAAGACAATACCATTGGTTGTATGTGCTAACAATGTGCTCCGCTACTCGCTCCTTTATTAAATCCACGCTAGCGGTTTCGGCTTCGGCATCAGTAATAAGGTTGGATGATGGGAGGTTAAAAATGACACCGTCGACCTTATCAAACAGCCTTTCATCATTCCACGTAATGCCTTCTCCCACATAGATCTTACCGGAAAATCTAGCCCTTATACCATCGACTATGCTGCCCATGCGCTCCATGAAGTAGTGCTTCAGCTCATCACGCTGTATATCGCTGGCATCACCTTCTAGACCGCAAAAGCATAGCCACATAGCGCTCCAGTCTGCCGACATAGACTGCACGCTTAGGGTTTCTAAGCGAGTCGCCTCCCAATAGATATGTTCTTCATGGGCATCCATTATTTTTGTTAGCAGAGGCAGATCAACAGAGACACTTCCATCGAAAGGAAACAAAGAATCACCCTCGCTATCCTGGGGTAAAAACTGCCAGGCATAGTGAACAGTCATAGCCTTTGACTCAGCAATATCAGCAATATATTCAATCACCCAGTCGGCTAAGTGTTTTGAGCTATGGTCTATCTGCCATGTTTCGTCCTGATCATCTTGCCAATAGCCGAAGTTATAGACCCATACAGTTCCAACCCCATGGTCTTTCAAACGGCTCAGAGTTCTGCGATACATTAGCTTGATATATTGCTGTCTTGTGCAGTCGTCTATCCAGCTAGCGCCGTAGTTTTGATGGTTTGAATAGATCCAATCAACACCGTAATCTTTTAGGCCGATTGCTTTAAGACTGTCAGAGGCAAAATAGTTTTGTGGACTAGGAACGACATAGTTACCTAAATAAGCACGAGGTATTTTGGCACTGTGAGGATTAACACAGGACCCCTCGTTGTCATCACTATTAACCATAATAGAAACAGTAGCTGTTGCACCAGAACAGTTAATATCAAAGTCCTGCTGACCGCCAAGCGTAAACTCGATTGACTCGCTTCCGCTCAAAGATCGGCTTCCAGACCAGCCTCCAGATGCGGTACAAGAGGTTGCATTACCACTGGTCCAGGACAGCTCGACAGCTTGCCCCATAAAGATAGTCATTCGAGTTGCTGTCAGTGTCACAGTGGCGACTGGTGGCGGCGAAACCACCACAGACGGAGAAGAGCCGCCACCGCATGCAGTAAGCAGCAGTGATAAAATAGCGATTGAGAATAAAGTGCTACCACTAGCAAAAATAGGATGTACCCCTCTCTTCTGGCCCTATGGGCTCTTATTAGCTCTATAGTATTTCACCGAGCCTAGCTTGTAACTAGAAATATTGCCCTCCGAAAGCATCGTCTACCAAAGCTGGGGACACTAGGTCAGTTATTCCCTGACTATTTATTAAGTTATGATCTTAAGGTACATTTACGGACTCAGAATAAAAAAAACTAATAACAAGAGTAAGAAACATGAGCATTCTCTTAGCCATACATATTTTATCTGGATCATTGGCGCTTGTAGCTGCGGCTGTGGCCATTGGTTCAGCTAAGGGCAAGAAGCACCATATATTGGCAGGCAAGACATACGTCTTGGCCATGCTTGGTATTTTCTTATCTGCCATTCCCATGGCCATCATAACGAGCAACCTGTTTTTGTTTTTAGTTGCTATATTTTCTTTTTATATGGCCTTTGCCGGTATGCGGTTTGCTCGTAATAGGAAGGGTATTGCGACTAATATCGACTGGGTAGCTATAGGGTTAATGCTGCTGTCTGGGGCGGGTATGCTGGCCCTCAGTACCGCTTATTTTTTAACGGATAATCCCCTAGCTATAGTATTGCTTGTATTCGGGTTGCTCTCAATATCTTTGGGTTACCAGGACTTAAGGGCCTACAGAGATCAGACATTAAAGGGACCCCAAAGAATCGCAAGGCATCTATCCAATATGATGGGTGGAACCATTGCGGTCACTACTGCTGTTCTAGTGGTCAATGTCAATATTGAACCATCATGGATCACCTGGGTGCTCCCCTCCGCTTTGATAACCCCGGTGATTATTTGGTGGAATAGACGAGTGTTATCGAGTTAGCTACTGGGGCAAAAAAAAGAGTTACACCGCTATCCAATACTGGACCCAATAGCAGCGTAACTCTATCTTTTAGTTTTAGCTCTAGCTCTAGCTCTAGCGAAGCTTGTCTTATTTTTGCGGTACTACCAAGAACTTCTCACCAGTGGCCTGCTTCACATAAGACTTAATGACTTCCGGCTGCAGCATCTCTTCAAATGAGATTTCCTGAGTGTAGTGGCTAGCGAAGGTCGTTTTGATTTCTTTAGCAACACGGGCTCGCATCTGGCCAAACCTTTCCATACCGATTCGCCCAATCATTGGCGTCAACAACCAGCCACCTAGTCCCCACTGCATACCAAATGATCGATTCAAAATAGTTGGCGATTGGTCTAGACCACCATAGATGTACACCTGCTTATAAGTGTCTGACCCATAACGGCTGTATTCTTTAGCAGTGCTGTTAGCCGCGATCTCCATGGCCGCAAGAATCTGCCCTGGAAGCTTACCTTCATTACCCCCGCCAGTCGCATCGAACGCCAAAGTAGCACCAGTCGCGATCAATGCCGCAACCAAGTCCTTACTAAAAGTCGCTTCGCTGGTATTAACCACATACTCTGCACCCAGAGCCTTAAGTACTGCCACTTGCTCAGCTTTACGTACTATATTGACCAATGGAATACCGTCATCCTTACAAATCTTAACCAGCATCTGACCTAGGTTTGAAGCTGCAGCCGTATTAACGATCGCAGTATGGTTTTCCATTTTCATGGTTTCAATAAAGGCCAAAGCCGTTAACGGATTTACAAATGATGACGCCGCCTCAGCGGAAGTTGTGCCCTCTTCCATCACCAAGCAGCTACTAGCAGGCGCACAGCGATACTGGCTATACATAGCGCCAGCGGCGACACCTACAGTCTTACCGATCATGTCTTTAGCATTGGCACCAGCGTCGATGACCACACCAGAACCCTCATTACCAGCCTGCATGGCTTGATCTAATCTTGGGGTCATGGCTTTCATTAGCGCTGGGCGTACCTTCATTGAGGCTACCGTGTCATCACCAGACCCAGTAACAGTCAGGCTATCTAAATCTGCAGCAAAGGTCGTTAGCAGCGCGAGGTCCGATGGATTAATCGGAGCCGCCTCTACTTTGATCAAGACTTCATTTTCTGAAGGCGTTGGCATTGGTACGTTGGCAATAGAGATAGTGATATCGCCGGCACTGGTTACTGTAGATATGATTCCTTTGGAAGTCTGGTCTGACATGCTTTATTCCCCTGATTTTTATTTCCGTAACGGATTTATTATTGATGGCTTTTCTGTGTTGATTGTAACGATTTTGTCTATACGCCAATATAAACACACTGATACATAAAAGCATACTCCGACTAAATAGTTGGACGCTAACCAGCGCTCAGAGCATATCGAATTTCTGATCCACAATATGCTGGAGTAATGGGCTTTGGGCCGCTTTTTCAAATGCCGAATCAATGGCTGCCGAGCGTTGCTGTACAACAGAGCGATAGTTAGGGTGAGTGAAAATATAGAATTCGCCCTCATTAATAGCCTCAACGACACGCTTACCAACAATAGAGACATCAATCCCATTTTCTACCATTTGCTTAGTCTTATTAGAAAAACTATTTTCATTGCCTGTATTGGCGGTATCAGATTGGTACTGCTCTGGGCGGTTCCTTTCAGAATCGTAAATGCGAGTTTGGACAAAGGCGGGGCATAGCACAGACACATGAATACCTTTTCTGGTCAGCTCCGCAGCCCAGCTTTCTGACAGTGCAACCACAGCCGCTTTTGTTGCGGTGTAAGCGCCACTAAACGGCACGCCACCCATACCGGCCATGGATGCGACGTTTACAACCCACCCGCCTTCACCATGTTGCTTAATAACCGGAACCATCACTTTAGCGCCATATACCACACCCATCAGGTTCACATCTAGGGCCCATTGCCAGCCTCTTTGCTCTTGAATTTCAATCGGGCCTGAGTCACCACCAACGCCGGCATTATTGACCACCATATGAACTTTTCCGAATCGCGCTATTGCTTGATCTGCGACTTCTTGCCACTGGGCTTCGTCGGCAACGTCTAGGGCAACTGCCAAAACCGAAACCCCTGCTGCCTCGAGCTCTGCACTTGCATTCAGAAGGTTTTCTTGGTCAATATCTGCGAGCACAATATTCATCTTTTGCTCGCCTAGGGCTTTTGCTATAGACAAGCCAATACCCTCAGCGCCGCCACTAATGACCGCGGTTTTTCCTGCAAATTGTGACATTATAATTTTCTCTTTTTACTTTTTATATCGAATTGGTGGAAAGCCGCCCAGCGATATAGTGTAACTGGTCTAATATCACTGGTGAACTATTAACAGTTTTACGGAGAATTTAAATAATGGTGCATCAAGGAGCACAAAAACTATTCACGCCCGCCAAGCTATTTTTCTTAGCTTCTTAGAATTTCTGCTCCAGAACCATTTGGCGAACATTGCCAATGTAGCAGGTTAGCATCAAAAGAATCCGACCTTTACCGTATAGAGGATCCCTTTTATAAGACCCATTTTTCCATTGTCGGAAGTGCATTTTTCATGCCTTATGCGAATTTGCAGATCAGTATAGTGATATTTGACTGCGGCGGATTAGGACTCTTCGCCATTTTGAATATGGGCGCTTTGAGAATCCAACTTTTCCCAGCCATGGCCACCGAATGGGTCAACGCCAAGCTGCTGTAATATCGCTGGAAAATCAACCATAACCCAGTTATCAACAATTTTCCCATCAACCACTTTCCAAAAATCCATGTAGCGAATTTCAATTTTTTTATGGGTTGCTGGAATGCCCATAAAGTCACCCGAATGCACCGCCTCTTGGCGACCAAATGCAGAGCACCATTCACCCTCGGTGACCCTTGCTTCATCGATACAAACCTTGCCGGAAAAAGCGTCTTGAAATGGGCGCTGCCAATTTTGTTGAAATTCATTTAGGCCAACTTTATAACCGCAGCCGGCATTTCCTATCCAGCGAAACGATTTACTAAAAAATCGATCCATGGTCTCAATATCATGATCATTAAGGCCGTCCACCATGGCGTCAACCACGGCTAGAGTTTCTGCCCTTTTACT
>CAJJAO010000036.1 GCA_905182265.1 gamma proteobacterium HTCC2207
ATGTTGTAAAGACAGATTTTCCCCTCGCAAACCATTGCTACATAAGGGCTTATAAAACTGCGACTATTGAGTGGGAGTAAAAATACGCCCTCAAACCCCCTTTCCTATGTTGTAAACATTGTTGTAAAGCTCTGCTGCTATTACACTTCCATAGAAGTTGACTATAAAACTAGATCCGCTTAGGGACAGTGCACTCACCATGGGTATGTTTTGGATAAGGTTGCTAGTTACGTTTAACCAAAGCTGCAAGTTTACATAAGGTTAGCGCTGCTAGTTCAATAATAGCCTAGGGCGACAGCCTGCTGATATCCCAATCATCACCATCAAGTTGAAAGCTAAAGCGGTCATGCAGGCGCATTTCTCCGCCCTGCCAAAATTCAATCTCTTCAGGTATAACGCGATAGCCCCCCCAGAAATCTGGTAATGGAATATCACCTTGGGCAAACTTCTCTTTAATCTGCTCGAATTGGGTTTCAAGCGCCTGACGGGAGTTAATACGACTGCTTTGTTTAGAGGCCCAAGCAGCCAGCTGGCTACCTTTAGGGCGACTCAAAAAATACTTCATGACGTCAACAGTGGATAGTCGCTCGGCGCGACCACCCACAATCACCTGACGGTCCAACTGCAACCAAGGGAAATGTAAGCTCACCTGGGCATTACCCTCAATCTCAGTGGCCTTGCGACTACCAAGATTGGTGTAAAACACAAAACCGCGCTTATCAAAGTCCTTTAACAATACCATACGCTGCCAAGGCTTGCCCTGGGCGTTCACGGTGGCCACACTCATGGCCGTTGGGTCTAGGATATCAGCCTCTATGGCCTGCGCCATCCAAAGATTAAACTGATCAAAGGGATTATCTAGCAACGATTCCCTAGACAGCTTTCCTTGGTCGTATTCTCGGCGATTATCTTGCAAGCTCACGGCATGTCCTTCTGTGCAGTTGAATTAAAAGTCCTACATATTCCCTATACATTGCCCACCATCGACCGGCAATGCAACACCAGTCAAATAACTACCCGCGTCACTGGCCAGCAGCAAGAACGGCGAACTAATCTCGTCCATATCTCCAGGACGACCTAAAGGAGCCGAAGCAAGAAACGCATTGCCCTGAGGGGAGTTAAATAACATCTCGGTCATTTCAGTTAAAAAGAACCCAGGGCAAAGTGCATTTACACGAATACCCTTACGGCCCAGCTCCAGCGCCAGCGCTTTAGACAGCTGCACAACGCCCGCTTTAGAGGCGGAGTAAACCGACTGAGCAAACGACACACGCAGGCCCAAAATTGACGCCGTATTAACAATGCTGCCACCGACGCCAGCCGCAGCCATACGTTTAGCCGCTTCTTGAGCCACCATCCACACACCCTTAAGGTTAGTATCTATTACCAAGTCCCAATCAGCTTCAGTCGCTTTAAGCGCACTACGGCCATCAGCAACACCGGCATTGTTAGAGATAACCGTCACCGTACCAAAAGCCGCTTCCCCAGCATCAAACGCATCAGTAATCGACTTAGCATTGGTCACATCCAACGCCACTGCCACTGCTTGACCACCATCAGCCTTGATCTCAGCAACTAGCGCTTCAAGACGATCTATACGGCGCGCCGCCACTACAACCTTAGCACCACGAGCGGCCAAGATTTTCGCAAAATTAACGCCAAAACCACTGGATGCGCCGGTTACCATGGCAACTTTGTCAGTCATATCGAATTCTGAGTTCACGTTTCATTCCTTTTATTTATTGTTGTTTGTTTGAATTTTTTTGTTATGTGCTTAGGTTAACCTGTGAGGGCCGATGCCACCAGCGTAAATCGGACTCTGCAGTTCTAGCAGACGTAGTAGGCTCATGACAACTTTTCAGGGCCTGGACGACCTATTTAGGCTCTGGAGGCCTGGCTACCCATACGTAATATGATGCTTCATATCATTGGTATCCAAGTGGGGAATGCTGTTAAACCCAGTCAGGTTCATCTTCTTTTTATTGAAAAAGAAATGACTAATCGCGGTGTTTTTATACTGTAGATTTAAGTCAAAAATATTCTCATCGGGAATACCCAAAACCAGTCCCACAAAAGCACTAATAGAGCCGCCAGACCCAATCGCTAGAACACTATTACCACTGTTTGCCATGGCTTTAATTTGCTGCTGCGCGTCTAGTACTCTCGCTTTAAAATCGCCCCAACTTTCTGGTAAGTTTTCTATCTTATCTTGGGTCCAAAGACTCAATACCTTACGCAGCAGTCGAAAATGGTACCGGTTATCTTTAGGGTTGTCGGCAATTGATTGGAACATGGGGTCGTCACCATTGGTGGTTTTGTAGGAATCGATCATGGCAACGAAGTTGTATTCATTGAGCCCAGGCAACACCAAACGGCCACTGCCGTCAATATCCATTCCCGCACATATACCATTCATGGTCTCGTGATGGCGCACCATGTCGCCCACTAACAATGTATCGAATTTGAGGCCGCGCATACCCATGTAGTCTCCTAACCATCGAGATTGCTGGTGGCCATGGTCGGAGAGTTGGTCGTAGTTGTCGGCGCCAAAGGAGGCTTGGGCGTGGCGAACGAGGTAGAGCTCACTCATGGGGTGTTCCTGCAGGGTGTTGGTTTTTTTATGCCGTTTATTTAAACCTAATTTCCAGGCGATGGGTAGCCGGATTGCGGGTATACGGCGCATTGATCTCTCTGATAGTGGCAACCCCAACAGAGTTGGTGATATGTTTAAACGAAGAATAAGGCGCTTTACCTTTACAAATTTCATGTAAATGAGCAGCAAAGCACTCCTGAATTTTGCGAGGTAAAGTCTTAAATTTCTTGAGAGATTGCCTGCTTACAAAACGGAATTCTTTCATGGGTGACTTGCTTGCTGTTTGAAGGTCCATCCTAGCGATAGATTCGGTTTAAAAAAGGACGCCTATCGCATTATGAACAAGCTTCCATACAAGCCCCCTTCACTACAAAAATAACCCAAAAACCCCTATAAAAATTAGTCACTTAGGCGTATACTCCGCCGCCTCACAAACCGGGGCATAAACTCCCCAAGCTACAGGTAAATTAATGTCATCCGTTGACTTCGAATCACTGGGTCTTTCAGCCCCCGTTCTCAAAGCCGTTAAGCAACTCGGTTACGAGCAACCCTCCCCTGTTCAAGCGCAGAGTATTCCTATTCTGTTGGAGGGCAAAAACCTGCTAGGTACTGCACAGACTGGTACTGGTAAGACTGCCGCTTTTGCACTGCCCTTTTTGAGCCAGATTGATGAGAAGCAGAAATCACCGCAGATTTTGGTGCTGACACCAACTCGTGAGTTGGCGATTCAGGTGGCTGAGGCTTTCCAGAGCTATGCCAAGTACATGAAGAACTTCAATGTTCTGCCTATTTACGGCGGTGCTGATATTGGTGGCCAGCTGCGTAGTTTGAAGCGCGGTGTTCAGGTTGTAGTGGGTACGCCTGGTCGTATGCTCGACCATTTGCGTCGTCGCAGCCTTGACCTTAGCCAGGTACGTGGCCTGATTCTTGATGAAGCCGACGAAATGTTGCGTATGGGCTTTATCGATGATGTTGAAACTATTTTGGCTCAGACGCCTGCTAATTGTCAGCGTGCGCTGTTCTCTGCCACCATGCCACCCGCTATTCGCCGTGTTACTACCAAGTATCTAGGCGATGCTGAGTCGGTTAATATTGAAGCAAAAACCAAAACTGTTGAGCGTATTGAACAGCAGTATGTGACGGTGAAGAGCCACCAGAAGATGGATGCTCTTACTCGCGTTTTGGAAGTACAAGAATTTGACGGCATGATTATTTTTGTGCGCACCAAGTCATCGACTGTAGATATTGCTGAGCGCTTGGAAGCTCGCGGTTTTTCTGCATCGCCATTGAACGGCGATTTGAGTCAGACATTGCGTGAGCGCACGATCAATCGCCTCAAGAAGGGTCAGGTTGATATTATTGTTGCGACAGACGTTGCAGCCCGCGGGCTAGACGTTGAGCGTATTAGCCACGTGATCAACTTTGACATTCCTTACGACAATGAATCTTATGTTCACCGTATTGGTCGTACTGGCCGTGCGGGTCGTGACGGTAAGGCGATTCTGTTTATCACCCCTAAAGAAACTCGTTTGCTGCGTTCGATCGAAAAATCGACGCGCCAGACTATTACGCCTCTGACTATGCCTAGTAATGAGCAGGTCAGTGACCAGCGTATTATGCAGTTTACTAACCAGCTGGTTAAAACTCTTGAAACGCCTCGTCTAGATAAATTCCGCGATTTGATCACTAAGTTCGCCGCGGAAAATGAGTTAGACATGGCAGATATTGCTGGCGCACTTGCCTACGAGAACCAAAAGGAACGCCCACTGTTTCCTAAGTTGGATAACATTGTTGCTCCGCGGGAAAATAATCGCGAACGCGACTCTGGTCGTGAACGTAATAAGGATCGTGGCGAGAAACGTGACCGCAAAGAAAATCGTTACGACACTCGTGGCGAACGCGGTGACCGTAGCGAGCGTAAAGACAATCACAGAGACGATCGCCCTGCTCGCGAGCCAAACCGTATTAATGCGGATGGCGAAGAAGTGCCTATGACCACCTACAGATTGGAAGTGGGCAATAACGACGGCATTACGCCATCTAACATTGTGGGCGCGATTGCTAACGAAGCCGATATCAGCAGCAAGTTTATTGGCTCGATTAAGTTACACGACGATTACAGCACTGTTGATCTGCCCGAAGGTATGCCTGACGAGTTGATGGCTCACCTGAAGAAGGTCCGTGTCTGCGCTAAGCCAATGCGCCTAAGCCTTTATAACCCCAATGCTGCGCCGGTTAATAAAGACAACAGAGAGCCTAGAGAGAAGAAAACTCTGAGCCGTGACGTTGAGAATAAGCGCACTGCTGATACCCAGAAGCCACCTAAGAAAGACTTTCGTGACAAAAAATCTGGTGATAAAAAGCCTTCAGCCGATAGAATACCTTTTGCTGACAAGAATCCTCTAGGGGACAAAAAAGCCTTTGGCAAGAAAAAGCCAGCGGGCGGAAAGTTTGCCAAAGACGGCGGTGAAGGTCGTTCGTTCAGAGATAGTAAACCTGCCGATGGCAGCAGCCCAATCAAGAAAAAGAAAACTTACACCAAGAAGCCCAAAAAGGATTAGCTCTAATTTTGGGTAAGCAAACCATCAATCGCGGCTAAATGGGCAACCATTGCCGCGCCATTGATACTCTCCGCTTTAAAACACTCCTCGGCCATAGGTGCAATGCTGCAGCTAGCTGGCAGAGGAGATTCTGTTTCGATCATTAGATTCATACGCGGCAAAAACACAAACTGTAGCCACTGGCTAAACCTTAGCTGGTCTAGGGCAAAGGGTTCTGTGCTGGCCATTGCTTCGGCTGGCGGGCTATTTAGCTCCCACAGTTGCATTGCTCGCAGTTCGGCTTCTACTTGCAGCAACCTTTCCGCTAGCTCGCTATAGACATCCATTAACCAATCTCGCGCCTAAAAGGTGGTAGTGCATTAATCAGCTGGGCGCCGTAGCGCTTGCTAATAAGGCGCTTATCCAAAATAGTCACTGTGCCGGTATCTGACTCGGTACGCAGTAAGCGACCACAGGCCTGGATCAGGCGCAACGATGCAATAGGCAGGGATATATCAAAGAAGGAGTTGCCGCCATTGTCTTCAATCCATTCTGCCAGCGCCTCTTGCAATGGGTCATCTGGTACGGCGAAGGGTAGCTTGGCAATCACCACATGCTTGCAGTAGTCACCGGGTAAATCCACCCCTTCGGCAAAGCTTGCTAGACCCATGAGGATGCTGGTGCGGCCCTGATCTATGCGCTCTTTATGCAGGCGCACCATCTCGCGGTTGGAGTACTGGCCCTGAATAAGAATGAGTTTGTGCATGTCTCTGGACAGCTCATCGTAGACCTGTTCCATTTGTCGCTTGGACGAAAATAGCAGTAACGTGCCTGCACGCTCTTCAACCAGTGATTCAAACTTATCAACAATATAACGGCTGTGTTCGTCGACACTGTTGCCTTCTACAGCATCGCTGGGCACTCGCAGTACGGCAGCTTCGCCATAGTTGAAGGCACCGGCTACAGACAGGAAGCTAGCGGAGCTTGGCACTCCGGTCTCTCGCTGCAAGGTCGTAAAGTTACCCAGAGATCGCAATGTGGCCGACGTGACTACGGCGGCATAACAGCTGCCCCAGAGTCGCTCTCGCAAAATCTCAGCGGCCTGAATTGGGCTGGCATTAATACTGATGTCTACATTGCCGCCGCCCGCTTCTTCAAGTTTTAACCAGCAAGCCATGGGCGTGTCATTTTGCTGTAGTTCTTTATGGAGTCTATCCCACAGGGCTAATAGCTTTTCTGCTCTACCCAACCAATTGCCCACCTGCTGATAAAACAGTTCGATGTCGGGTAGTGGCACTGGGTATTGTTTGTCGCTTAGAGCCTCGCTAAGAGTATCTTCTAGTACCTCTAAGCGGCCTAACCAGCCGCTGGTACTCATGGTTATTTGAGAGGCGAGATCTCTTATAGAGTCGCCTACATCACCATGGGCAAAACGGTAGCGGCCTTCGGCATGGTCCGACTGATCGACATATTGTTTGAGCAAGGGGTATGTCATGGCAACCAGTTCGGTGATCTTGATTGCTTCTTTTTCTATGCGCGGCAGCTGGTCTGCCAGGGCAGTGTCTTTAGCAAACACTGGGGTTTGGCCTTTGATTTGTTTGGGTAATCTTTCCAACCAAGTGAGGGTGCCATTAATACGACATTCGGCACCAAAGTGGCGAACGGCGGTGTCACCTAAACGGTGACCTTCATCGAAGATATAGATGCAGTCTTCTGGCGGCGGCAATATGGCACCGCCTCCCAGTGCGAGGTCGGCCATGACCAGATCGTGGTTGGCGACAATTACTTCACTTTCGTCGAGGTCGTTGCGGGCCTTAAAAAATGGGCACTGATTAACAAAACGGCAACGTCGGCCGGTGCATTGGCGACGGTCGACAGTCAGCGCTCGCCACTCAACATCTTTGATGCGAGATTCCCATGAGTCCCGCTCGCCATCCCAGGTGCCATCTTCTAAGGCTAGGGCCATTTCGCGATACAGCTCTTCGGTTTCTACGTTGGGGTTAAATTGCTGTTCGTCTTCAAATAAAAATAACCCGGCGTCTTTGGATTTAACCGAGTCGATAATCTGTTCCATACGCAGATTACAGGCATAGCGCCCGCGGCCTTTGACTAGGGCACAGCTGTAATCCCAACCACAGGTCTCGAGTAGTTCAGGCAGGTCTTTGTGGATAAGCTGCTCTTGCAGGGCAATGGTGCCAGTGGCTACGACTACGGTTTTTTTCAGGGCTCGGGCGATGGGCAGTGCAGCCATTAAATAGCCAACGGTTTTACCTGTACCTGTGCCGGCTTCTATAACCGCCAGGCGTTTGTCGGCATCGTCATCACTTAGGGCGTTGGCAATAGCACCAATCATCTGCTTCTGGCCAAGTCTTGGACTGAGCTCGCGAGATTTTAGGAATTGTCGATAGCCTTGCTGAATTTGGTCTCTGACGTCAGTGTCTAACAATGATTAACTTTCCTGTGATTGGGTTTGCTGGGCCAGTTGATTGTCTACCGGCGCTGCATAGGCATCAATAGCTATCTGGCGATGGATACTGGGTATCGTCGCCACCTGTGACTGAAATCTTGTCTCTGCTTCTAACCAGTTTTCATTAGGCCATTGCTGCTTTAATGTGGCCAAGACCGTTTTGTCTTTATTGCCCTGCATCTGCCAAGCAATAATATGACTGGGAAACAACCTGTAATGGCTGAGTATTTGGCGATCGACTTCTGCTGCTAGTTGGTCTGCATTATCAAATTCTGTGGTCACCGGCTCGCCAAAATGAACATGCATGCGACCTTTGTATTCAACCAAACCTTTTACAATGGTATCCAGATCTTCGAACTCATTTTTGATATAGGTGAGGCCCTGCTCGGCTGCATGAAGCTCTCGTGCTTTGTCGCCAGCACAGGGATCATATTCATAGGATATGGCTACTGGGATAAGATTGATCTCTGTAATGGCAGCACCAAAGGTCTGCCCTTGTGCCCTTGAGAGAGCGAGCATTTTTAGCAGCGCGGTTTCGGTACGGTCGCGGCCATTTTTAGCCCGCCCCTCTGCTTGAGCAATCCAGCAGGACACTTTTTCGCTGACCACACTGTGGCGAATATAACGCGATAAGGTTTTAAGGGCTTCGAGTTTATCGCGGCGACTTTTGACTGAGCGCTTGACGATAAAGCTGCGGTTTACGCGCATCAAGTCTGAGGCATAGGGTTTGCGCAATAGGTTGTCACCTATGGCAATACGCACAGTGTTGAGCTTTTCTAGAATCAATGCCAAATTAATAATGGCGGGGTCTAGGGCTATATCTCTGTGATTGCTCATGAATAAATAAGCTTTGCTGGCGTCGAGATTTTTGATACCAGAAAATGTATAGCCGTCTGTGGTTCTGTCCAACACGTTCTTAAGGGCAGCAGACATATGGGCCTGAAAGTCTTCAACGGTACGTACATCTGCCGCGAGTTTACGCAGACTGTTGCGTAAAAAGGGCCGCGCGATAAGTTTTAAAAAAGGTAGCTTGCTAAGGGTGGGCAACTTGCGTGACAGCAGTAAATTTAAAAATTCTGGGTCGGCTACTAAACGCGCTATAACGGCTGGCACTTCAGCGTCATTGTAGGGGCGAATATCGTCAAATTCTGTCATAGGTCAGCCGGCTTTTTTATTATGGTTATCAACTCTGGCGCGAGTTATACCAGCGCACATCGTAGGCATAGTCGTCAACCAGATGGGCAACATCCAAGACTAGGGCAAATAGCGCCATACGCACCAGTACACCGTTGTCTGTTTGGCGAAATATCGCCAAGTTGGGGTTGTTGTCTAAATCGCTATCCAGTTCATTGGCATCGGCCCGGGAGTCTCTGGGCAATGGGTGCATAATCACTGTATTGGGCTGACAAAATTCTGTGTAAATGGCCTGATTAAGGCGGAACTTGCCACGGTAAAGGTCGGCTTCTTCTTTGCTGGAGAAGCGCTCTTCTTGAATACGGGTGGAGTACACAATATCCACATCGCTAATGCCGCCAGTCAACTCGTGGGAAATGGTTACTTTTACCCCGGCGCTGAGCATATGCTCAACAATGGGTTCGGGTAGACAGAGCTCTTTGGGGGACACTAGAACAACTTCAATATTATCGTAGAGGGAGAGTAGCTTACTCAGGGAATGCACTGTGCGCCCATGGCGCAGGTCACCGATCATGGCTACTTTTAAGCCGTCGATATCGCGGCCCTTGTCGGCCATTTCTTTGCGAATGGTATAGAGGTCGAGCAGTGCTTGGGTGGGATGCTCGTTGGCACCGTCACCACCGTTCATGACCGGCACGCGACTGGCCGAGGCGAAGTCGGCCACAGACCCAGCTTGAGGGTGGCGCATACAGATTACATCGCTAAAACCTGACAGTACTCGTGCGGTGTCTTGTAGTGATTCGCCTTTAACCAGTGCGGAGCTTTCAAACCCAGCAGTCTCGCGAACTTCCCCGCCCAGTAGATTAAACGCGGAGCCAAAGCTCACTCTTGTTCTGGTGCTGGCTTCAAAAAACATGTTGCCGAGAATGGCTCCCTCGAGCACGCGAGTGACTTTTTTACGCAGTGCATAGGGCTGCATCTGGTCTGCCACGGCGAACACTCGCTGGACATCCTGACGTTGGAATTGGTTGATTGAGAGAATATGCGCGCCGGTAAAATTCAAGCGGTCACCTCGGGGCAAATTGATTTGACGGATTTTAGCCTGTTTAGGCGTTTCACTCTAGCTTGTAAGGCCAAATTCCGTCGCTATATTGCTCGCCCATTGCTGAAGTGACTCTAAAACTGCCCGTTTGTCTGCACCTAGGCTGCTGTCACCCAATAATGCATTAATTTCAGTGGCTTGTTGCTCAAGGGTTAAATACCCAGAATTTTCGTCGGTTAAACGCCATTGGCAGCTTTCGTGCCAGGTTTTTTGCTCTTCAGCAGTCAATGACTCGGTAAAATATCGTGCCCGGTAGCTAAACAGTAATTGGTTGTAGCGGGCATCGGTGAAGTGAAAGCTATGTTGAGTAAAGTCCTTTAGGCTGGCGCGCCGTACCTCGTCCAGCATCGGCTTGTCTTGATTGGGTAAAAAGCCGCCATAGAGTTGCTGTTCGGCTTCGGGCTTGGGGGGGAAGCTCTGCTCGGCAAACACCTGCTGCAGCTTGGCTTTTAGGTCGAGTTGGTGCAGTTGCTGCCAATGTTGCTCGCAGCGCTGTACATCGATACCTAGGCGTTCTGCGGCGGCCTCATCGACCAGTTTGTGGGTGGTGACTACAGGTACCTTATTGACGTGCACAACTTTTAACGGAATACGCTCTTCACCCTCACCTAACTCGTCAGCACGGGTAAAAACTCTGCGCTGTATCTGTTCAGCATCTAGGCTAATTAGTGCTTCTGGGTCTGTTGAAATATCTACGCAAATAATGCCATTGCTGTTAGTTGGGTGCATGGCGAGAGGCATCATAATGGCACCGTACATATGCTCTTTTGAAAGCATGCCGGAGATATGGAAAAAGGGTTTGCGCTGCTGCACATTGAGCATTTCTGCGATAGCTTTTTTGCCCCGGTGGTTGACCACATAATCAAATAGGCGCGGTTGTTTTTCTTTGACTAACTTGGCCATGGCAATAGTGGCGGTGACATCGCTCAGCGCATCATGGGCTGCTTCGTGGGCAATACCATTGGCGCGGGTCAGGTCTTCTAATTTAAAACTTGGGCGGCCGGGTTCATGGTCTGGCCAAACAATCCCTTCTGGGCGCAGGGCACGACATAACCGCAGCATATCGATAATGTCCCAGCGGGAGTTACCGTTTTTCCACTCGCGCTGGTAGGGGTCGTAGAAGTTGCGATACAGGGCGTAGCGGGTGACTTCATCGTCAAAGCGCACACTGTTATAGCCTACGCCACAGGTTCCGGGCATAGCGAGCTGCGCATGAATTTGGGCCATAAATTCTGGCTCGGGCAAACCATGATCTAGGGCATGCTGGGGAGTAATACCGGTAATAAGGCAGGCCATAGGTGCGGGCAAAATATCCTTTTGCGGCTGGCAATAAATAACCAGAGGCTCGCCAATTGGATTGAGGTTTTCGTCGGTACGCAACCCTGCAAATTGCGAGGGGCGATCTTTGGAGGGGTCGACACCAAACGTCTCGTAGTCATGCCAGTAAAATGTGTTCGCCATGAGCAGTCCTTTTATTCCGATAGTAAAACGGCGCCCATTAGGCGCCGTTTTATTGTAACCCTATACTGCAACCAATAATTAATCTGGCGCGACTTCTGAGAAGGACATCTCGCCAACAACTCGACGGTTGCGCGCACGCCCTTCGTCAGTTTCGTTGCTTGCCACTGGGCGACTTTCACCATAGCCCACCGATGAAATTCTATTGCTGGCAATACCATAGTCTGCCGAGAGCTTCTGCTTCACAGCAGCAGCGCGACGTGTAGATAAGTCAGCATTGTAGCTGTCGGCACCGCGACTATCAGTGTGACCTTCCAATACTAGCTCGATGTCTTCGTGAACGCTCATGGCAGCGGCAATGGCTTCTAGTTGATCGCCATAAACGGCCAGTACAGTGTCTTTGTTAAATTCAAACTCAACATTGAGTCGAATGGTAATGGTGCGAACTTCTGGCGCTTCTTCTGGGGCTTCTTGAACCACTGGCGCGGGCGCTGGAACTGCCGCAGTAACTGGTGCCGGTGAATATGCAGCCTTGTGGCCAAAAACATGGTTCAGTGATAGCTGAAAGCCTAGGTCTTCACCATCTTCGTTCATACCGCCCATACCGCGTACATCGGCACGAAACTGCAGGCTGTCGGTCATCATGTTGCTAACACCTAGGCCAAAGAGTACTTGGTTTGAGTTTCTGTTGTGGCCGGCAACTAGGTTGCTGCTGTCATCTAGATCGTACTGGTTTAAACCTAGCAGTGCGTATGGCCGCCAGTCTGCAGAGTCATCGCCCATAAAGATCACACTGGTCAATGTCAGGACGTTAAAGTCATCGTGACCAATATTATTGCCGTAACCCAATTCTAGGGCCACATTGTCGGTTAAGTATTTACCGATTTGCAGGCCTACTTGGCTGCCTTCGATATCGCCCTCGATAGCGCGTTCACTATCCAGATCGTAATGTCCTAATGTGCCCCCTAGATACCAGCTATCTGATGCTGCTGCGGCACCTGAAGCAATGATTGCCAGTGCACCAATGACTGATTTAATACGTCTCATATGTATTCCTTTCGATTTATGTTGTGCCTTTGCGGCAGATTGAACTCCTGTCCATGAGTCCTATTTTTGTCTGTTTGCACTATGTCCTGCTAGGGGTTTAGAACTAGCGAGGTACTAGCGGGTAAGTGCTAGCGGTTAAGTACTATCAAAGTGTAGGCAATGACTGCGGTTTCTTCAAATATAGAGCTAATATTTTAATTGATATTTTAGCTAACATTTAAGCTAAAATTTTATTCAAGCTTTAGCGCCCTCTCCTCAATCTTGGCCTGCCAGATTTCCGGGCCAATGCGATGCACTGACTCACCGGCAGTATCCACGGCAACAGTAACTGGCATATCGTTTACTTCAAATTCGTAAATCGCTTCCATACCTAACTCTGGGAAAGCAATAACCTCAGCATGGGTAATAGCTTTTGACACTAGATAGGCGGCACCACCAACGGCGATAAGATAAACCGCTTTATTGTCTCTAATGGCATCTATACCTAACTGGCCACGCTCGGCTTTACCGATCATGCCCATTAAGCCGGTCTCTTCTAGCATGGTGCGAGTAAATTTATCCATGCGCGTGGCTGTGGTAGGTCCCGCGGGGCCAACGGCTTCGTCACCAATAGGGTCTACAGGGCCTACGTAGTAGATAAACCGACCTGCTAGGTCCACGGGCAGTTTCTCGCCGCTGGCTAAGATGTCGGTCATTTTCTTGTGGGCTGCGTCTCGTCCAGTGAGCATCTTGCCGGACAACAGCAATGTGTCTCCAGGCTTCCACTGTTCTATATCTTGCTGGGTGACTGTATCTAGATTGACTCGACGAACTGACTCGTCGGCTTCCCAGGTAATGTCTGGCCAGTCTTCTAAGTTGGGAGCTTCAAGCTGGGCTGGGCCGCTGCCGTCTAATTCAAAATGCAGATGACGTGTGGCCGCACAGTTGGGAATAATCGCCACAGCTTTGTTGGCTGCGTGGGACGGGTAGTCTTTAATTTTGATATCTAGCACGGTGGTTAAACCGCCCAAACCTTGGGCGCCTATGCCCAGCGCATTGACCTTGTCAAACAGCTCGAGGCGCAGCTCTTCGTTGCGGTTGTCGGCGCCTTTGGCTTGTAACTCCTGAATATCAATATGTTCTAGCAAGGATTCTTTGGCCATAAGCATGGCTTTTTCTGCTGTGCCACCAATACCAATACCCAGAATGCCCGGTGGGCACCAGCCAGCACCCATAGTAGGTACAACGTTAAGCACCCAATCAACCACGGAGTCTGAGGGGTTCAACATGGCAAACTTAGACTTAGCTTCGGAGCCGCCACCTTTGGCTGCGACATCAATTTGCACCTTGTCACCAGGAACAATCTCGTAATGGATAACCGCTGGGGTATTGTCGCCAGTGTTTTTGCGGGCGCCGTCTGGGTCGGCCAAAATCGAGGCACGCAAAATATTGTCTGGATGGGTGTAGGCTTCGCGCACCCCCTGATTAATCATATCGGTGAGGCTCATCTCTGCGTCCCACTGCACCTGCATACCCACTTTCACAAACACGGTGACAATACCGGTGTCCTGACAGATAGGCCGATGACCCATGGCACACATGCGCGAATTAACCAAAATCTGCGCCATGGCGTCTTTGGCCGACTTGGACTCTTCACGATCATAGGCCTGTTTTACGGCCTTAATAAAATCGGCGGGGTGGTAGTAAGAAATATACTGCAGTGCGTCTGCAACACTTTGAATAACATCTTTCTGACGAATAATTGTCATGGGTTTTATTCACTCGGTCCTGTTGGGGTTGCTGGCGCAGTGCGACCCTGTTCTAGGGCATAAATTTTCTGGTTGGTCTGACGGCGGAACGATTCCATGGATTTAACGCCATCGGCATTGTTTTGGATCTCGCGCTCAAGTAGCTGTAGCGATGTCTTTAAACGGTTTAGCCCGTCGCTTTGGTTGCGCATGCTTTCGTTGGTTGCATCGACGTCTGCCGATAGACCAAGATAATTGGCGCTAAGAGCTCCGATTTTCTTGCCCTCTTTGACGACGATTTTTTCAAGGGCGGTGCGTTTGCTGCCCAAAAATGCGATGTCTTTTTGGTTCTTGTCGATTTTGCCTTTATTAATATCGTTGGTCACACCCCAGAGTTTTTTAATCTCAGTCCAGTGCTTTTTAAGCTGGCTAGTATTTTTGCTAATATTCATCTGCATGGCCGCACCGGACTGGGTGACGGATTCGTCGGTGCTGCTTAATCGAGACTCGAACAGTTCAAAGCGCTCTTGAAGTGCACTGTGTTTGGCGGAGAGTTTTTGATACTCCATCCAGCCAAAGCCACCGGCTCCGAGTAAGCCAAAGAAGGCGGCTAGCACGAGAAATTTCCAGAGGCCGGACATTCCACCAGCACTTCCGCTGGAGCCGTTACCATTAGAGCCATTACCGCTGCTGCCTTCGGTTCTAGCACTAGAAGCAGAGCGTCCAATCATGTCATCGCGTTCGGCGACAATGGGGTTGTTACGTTTGGTTACCATGTTGGATCGTCCCTAATAGGTCTATGCGTTATTTGCCGATTATACGCCCATAGGCGCGTTTGGGTATCCTTGAGGAGGCAATTTTATGGGTGTTTTTGTCGGGGCAAATTTTGGGCGTAAAAAAACCGGCGCTGACTAATCGGCACCGGTATTTTTGACGCTATTACAATCTTATAAAAAGCTAAGCGCAGCAACCAATACCGCTGTCAGTGCCAAGCTTGAACCAATTACACCGTTGACGGTGGTCATTGGACCCTGCTTGCCTTTGATGGCATTGATTTGCAGTGCAAAGATTATCACTAGCGCGACTGTTAAGCCTGTGCCGCCAATCGCTGTTCCATACTGACCATAATGTGGGCCAGCTAGCATGCCAAACAACATGGGCGCTGAGAACAATGTGTTGGTACGTGAAGCCAGCAGTGCTTTTGCACCTGCTGCGGCTTTGTCGCCACCTTCTTCAATACCTAGGGCGATTCTCTGAGCTGGCCAGATTACCATCCATACGTTGGCTGCCATCAATGTACCCATGACGGATCCCATGATGATGAAGTTGTTGAGCACGCTTGAGATTGTGTGCAACAAGTACAGACCTGTAATGAAGGTAAACAGGGCGCCCCAACGGAACCACCACAGTGCGCTAGGCGCTAGTTTTGCCTTGGCGTCGGCCAAGCCTTCTGCAGATGCTGCTTTGAAGTAGCCGCCCTGAACGAAGTTAAAATAGTACAGCATGCCAATCCAGACAATGCCGAACAGCACGTGGCCCCAACGGGCTAGAAAATTAATAAATTCAATCATGACAGTTCCTCTTAGATTTTTGCCCGTATGGGTCGTATTTTTGATCGCTGCAATTGTTCTGCAATCTGCGCCAAATAGCAATAAGTTAGGGCGCTGCACAGGCTTTTTTGGTGTTAAAAGGGCTAAAAAAAGCTATCTCAAGGGTGACTGCTGGCAATACTGCTTATTTTAGAGGGCTCCTGTGGTATTCGAAGGGCAGACCTAAGGTCATCTCGAATCTCTAGCTACTGTCACCTCGAGCGCAGAGAACGATCCGATGGTTCCGAGCACTGGCCGGCTTACCTACCCCTTTCCCCCTTTCAAAACACGACGTGAATACGGTCGCTACCGGCATCCTGCCTAACGCGACACTCATACATCCATGTATATCGTCAATGAAGTCTCGGAGCCAGCATCCATGCTGGCTACGGTTTTGAAAGGGGAAAAGGGGTAGGCAAGCCTAGATATCGGAGCTAGGTTCTAGAGATATATTTTTTCGCTTTTTTACTTAGATGTACCGCGATAGTCCAGATAGACCCTGGGGGAGCCCTGGCGATCAGTCAGGGCCCGTTTATGGGTGTAACCCTTTTCAGATTAAGAGAGCTCACTGTCTGAGCGCAGCGAGTTGAGCGAACGCTGAAAAGGGTTGCACCCATGGGACCGATCGCCAGGGCTTCACCAGGGTCTATTACCCACCGCACCAACCCAAAAAAAAGCCCCAACTCAGAAGAGCCAGGGCTTTTTAACACTTCTCTGGGAGCCAGAGGCTTACATCATGCCGCCCATGCCACCCATACCGCCCATATCAGGCATGCCAGGAGCACCGCCTTCATCAGCAGAATCGGCAACCATAGCTTCAGTGGTAATCATCAAGCCAGCAATAGAAGCTGCAGCCTGAAGCGCCGTACGAGTTACTTTAGCAGGATCGAGAATACCCATCTCAATCATGTCGCCGTATTCACTAGAGCCAGCGTTGTAACCAAAGTTACCTGTACCTTGCTTAACCTTGTCGACAACAACAGAGCCTTCACCGCCAGCGTTTTGAACGATTTGACGCAGTGGCGCTTCCATCGCACGTAACGCAATACCGACGCCTACTGTTTGGTCATCATTGTCGCCAGTCAAAGCTTCGATCTTTTGTAGAACGCGGATCAGTGCAACACCGCCCCCTGGTACAACACCTTCTTCAACCGCTGCGCGAGTTGCATGCAGAGCATCTTCAACACGGGCTTTCTTTTCTTTCATTTCGATTTCAGTGGTTGCACCAACCTTGATAACCGCAACACCGCCAGCCAATTTGGCTACGCGCTCTTGAAGCTTCTCACGGTCGTAGTCTGAGCTAGTGTCTTCGATCTGAGCACGAATCTGCTTAACACGGGCTTCGATTGCCGCTGGATCGCCAGCGCCGTCAACCAGGGTTGTCGCTTCTTTAGTCATGCTGATGCGCTTGGCAGTACCTAGGTGCTCAAGAGTTGCGCTCTCGAGTTCAAGGCCTACTTCTTCGCTGATCACTGTACCGCCAGTCAAGATGGCGATATCTTCTAGCATTGCCTTGCGACGATCTCCAAAGCCAGGTGCCTTACAGGCAGACACTTTAACGATACCGCGAAGGTTGTTTACAACTAGAGTGGCTAGGGCTTCGCCTTCGACATCTTCTGCAATAATCAACAGCGGCTTACCGGCTTTAGCAACAGCTTCAAGCAGTGGGAGTAGCTCACGGATGTTTGAGATTTTCTTGTCAACCAGCAGAATCATTGGGCTCTCTTGCTCAGCACTCATGCTCTCTTGGTTGTTGATGAAGTAAGGAGACAGGTAACCGCGGTCAAACTGCATACCTTCAACGATATCTAATTCGTTTTCGAGGCCCTGGCCTTCTTCAACGGTGATTACGCCTTCTTTACCGACTTTACCCATGGCTTCAGCAATGATGTCGCCGATGTGTGCGTCGCTGTTCGCCGAGATAGTACCTACCTGAGCGATTTCTTTGTTTTCTGAACAGGGCTTAGCAATAGCTGCAATCTCTGCAACAGCAGCAATCACTGCTTTGTCGATGCCGCGCTTTAGGTCCATTGGGTTCATGCCAGCTGCTACTGCTTTCAAACCTTCGTTAACAATGGTTTGAGCTAGTACTGTTGCAGTGGTGGTACCGTCACCGGCGTCATCTGACGCTTTTGAAGCGACTTCTTTAACCATCTGTGCGCCCATGTTTTCGAACTTGTCTTTGAGTTCGATTTCTTTGGCAACAGAAACACCATCTTTGGTGACTGTTGGAGCGCCAAATGATTTGTCTAATATTACGTTGCGGCCTTTGGGGCCCAGGGTTACTTTTACAGCATTAGCTAGAATGTTCACGCCTTCTAACATGCCTTGGCGAGCGCTGTCGCCGAATTTTACTTCTTTAGCTGCCATGATTCTTTTCCTTCCAAATCAGTTACAAAAATTCACTTAAGATTTTATTTAAGGTTGAGCTTATGCTTCAACTACAGCCTTAATATCGCCTTCGCTGAGAATAATCAGCTCTTCGCCGTCGACATCGATTTTATCGTTGCCGGCATATTGGCCAAACACTACAACATCACCAATTTTTACGTCGATTGGGCGTACTTCGCCATTGTCCAAAACTCGGCCACTGCCTACGGCAATAACTTCACCCTGATTGGGCTTCTCTTGCGCAGAACCAGGTAGCAAGATTCCACCTGCAGTTTTCTGCTCTTCTTCCTCGCGACGCACGATCACGCGATCGTGTAATGGGCGAATTTTCATAGTTTGTCTCTCCAGTTAATCAATGTTCTCTATCCAACAGTCACTTGCGAACCGAAAGATTCTGCAATTGTTTGTTCATATGGAGGCTGCGTACCATTTTTCAAGCCCCCGGGCTTTTTATTTAGGGTAAATCGTCATTTTTTTGTGGCTCTGGTTTTGCGACGCTATCCTGTTTATCCCAAGACTCACCTTCAATAACATTTCCAGTATCTGCGGGCTTCCCTGTCTCTTGGTATGCCCCATAGCGCCTACCCTGTAGATCTGAGACCACCATTTTGCTGAGCAGTTGGCCAACAAGCAGGCGTCTAATGGGCGAGACCAAACCGGCAAAACCAATGGCGTCGGTCATAAAACCTGGGGTCAGCAATAGTGCGCCAGAAACAGCCAGCACTATACCCTCGCCTATTTCTTGGGCGGGTAACTGCCCTTCATCTAACTTACGCTGGCCGCGCCATAAGGTGTCAAAACCCTGTTGGCGTAACATTTTGAGGCCTATTACGGCGGTGAGCAGTACCAAGCCAATGGTATACAGGGCGCCTATTTCGGTGCCTACAGTAATCAACAGCCACATCTCGGCGACGGGCATGATAATAAATAGTAAAAATAGAAACCGCATGTCGCACCTCAGTCTGTTCAGTCTGTCGAACTAATTCTGTCCTTAGTATTGGGGTAGTTTTCACTATTTCAACATGTGCGTGAATAGCGTAATCTTCGTGCATGCGTGATATTGACCCAGAACAGAGGATTTATGCCGTGTTGGCAGCCATACCCTCTGGGGTGGTTGTGACCTATGGACAGGTCGCTGAGCTGGCTGGTTTACCGAGAGCCGCTAGACTGGTTGGCCGAACTCTACGTCACTTACCCGCTGACAGCACCTTGCCTTGGCATCGGGTTATTAATGCCGCTGGCAAGATTAGCCTGCCGCTGGACAGTGATAGTGGTAAACGACAAATAGCGCGCTTACAAGAAGAGGGGCTGGTGGTGAAAGGCGGCCGCATTAGCCTGAGTAAATACCGATGGCGGGCCTAATAATTTTAACGGACGACAATGAACTCTCCCAGCATTAAAGACGCTCTACTTAACCGCCGCATGTTGATCTGTATATTTACTGGGTTTGCCTCTGGCCTACCCCTGTATATATTAATCTCGCTGGTACCGGCTTGGCTGCGGACCGAGGGCGTGGGGCTTAAGGAAATTGGCTTCTTTGCGTTGATTGGTCTTCCCTACACTTGGAAATTTCTCTGGTCGCCGTTGCTAGATCGATATCAGATTCCCCTACTTAGCTACAGGCCCGGGTTGCGGCGCAGCTGGATGCTCGCGAGTCAGGTCGCCCTGCTTATCTGTATTCTATCTCTGGGCATGTTTGACCCTCAAAAAGAGCTGTGGACCATTGCCTATATCTGCCTGTTTATTGCCTTTCTCAGTGCCACTCAAGATATTGTTTTGGACGCCTATCGCCGACAGATTTTACCGGATGAAGAACTGGGGCTGGGCAATTCAATTCACGTTAACGCCTACCGAATTGCCGGACTGGTGCCTGGGTCATTAGCCCTGATACTGGCCGACAGCCTGCCTTGGCAAACTGTGTTTATGATCACTGCGGCCTTTATGCTGTCAGGTATTGCCCTGACACTCAGCATTAAAGAACCGGTGGCACCAAAAAACCATCCCAGCAATTTGCAATCGGCGGTAGTAGAGCCCTTTAAAGAATTCTTTAATCGCCAGGGCGTACAGCAAGCTTTGCTTATACTGGCCTTTATGCTGCTCTATAAGTTGGGCGACAGCATGGCGACGGCACTGGCCACGCCCTTTTATTTGGATATGGGGTTTAGCAAATCAGAGATTGGATATATTGCCAAAAATGCAGCGCTATGGCCGATGATTATTGGCGGTATTTTAGGCGGCTTGCTGATGCTCAAAATTGGTATCAATCGTGCTCTTTGGCTATTTGGGCTGGTGCAAATTGTTTCAATACTTGGCTTTGCTGTACTAGCCCGAGTCGGTGAAGGCCTGTGGTTGCTGGCGCTGGTGATTAGTTTTGAATACTTGGGAGTTGGTTTGGGCACTGCGGCATTTGTTGCCTTTATTGCCCGCACAACCAACCCTACCTTTGCCGCTACCCAGTTCGCGTTATTTACCGCCATCACTGCTGTGCCACGCACGGTAGCAAGCTCTGCCACGGGTATTATTGTCGAGGGTATGGGCTGGGAAAATTTCTTTTATCTGTGCACGGTCTTGGCAATTCCTGGGATGCTATTACTGCTAAAAGTCGCGCCTTGGAATAACGCCGAATCTGTTACTAAGCAAGAATAACCAATACCGCAATAATCACTAGCCAAGTTGTCATTGCTCGACCTAATAAAGAAACTACATCGCTAGTCAATTGCGGGGTAAGAGCATCTGATGCTTGTGACTGGTCAAGGGCTCCAAAAACAGCCTCGCGTAAAAAAGTACTAGTGCCAATGCTGCGCGAGAATAACAGTCGACGAGTTGCGCCGGCTGCCTGGGAAAAATTACCGACCAACCCAAGCGTCAAACTCAGTAACCTGGCGGGCAGCCATTCCATAAGCCACAGCCACTTCACAGCGCGGCTTTCTCGTCTACTATCTAGTCTTTCATCATCACTGCTATGTAAAGAGCTCTTTAAAGAGCTATCTAAAGAACCATCAAGAGAGGCATCTAGCTTAAGGTCACCATGCAACGCCAACAGTCGATAGGCCAGTGCGGCGGGCGCACCAAAAAAGAAAAACCAGAAAACTACTACAAAGGTCCGCTCAAACATGCGGTAAGGCAGCGCAGCAAATATTTGCTCTTTAATACCCTCAGCTGTTTCGAGCCGGCCCTCTCGGTAGGAGGTATCGACTACCCCTACGTTATGAAATGCGGCCTGTAGCTCATCGGACTTCAAATCTGAGGTAAACAGGGCAATCTGCGCATCCATATTTCCCCGACCCAGGGCATAGAGAAGTATTAGTAACTCGAGGAAAAAACTTACAAACCCTAGGTGATGCTGCGCTAGGCTCACCAACAATAGCTGCAACAGAATAACCGGCACAGCTACAAATACAGCTAGTCCCAAAACCCGCTGACGGCCCAAGCCTAGGGCCGAGAGGCTTTTTTTCCAACGCCGTAGCCAGTTATCGCGCTGCACAAACCCAAGCTCACTGTAGGCTTCGAGTAGGATAATGGCGAGTAACGCAATCAAAAAATTCATGGTATTCCTGGCGCTAAATAAGCGCGTTTTTGTAACGGGGCCAATCGAAGGCCGGGCCGGGATCGGTTTTTCGCCCTGGGGCAATTTCACTGTGGCCCACGATGCGGTCGGTGGTTATTAAAGGGTAGGCTTGCAGAACGACTTGAGTCACTTCGGCCAGCACATTGTATTGGCGGTCAGTGTAAGCAATATTATCTGCCCCTTCCATCTCTATACCAATGGAAAAATCATTGCAGTTGCTTCGCCCCTCAAATTCAGAGACTCCTGCATGCCAAGCTCGTTGCTGAAACGGCACAAACTGCATAATGCTGCCAGATCGGTCAATTAATAGGTGCGATGACACTTTAAGATGAGCTATTTCAGCAAAATACGGGTGCTGGTCTGGGTCCAAACAGTTACCAAATAGCTGGCCAATATAGGGCCCACCAAACTGTTCTGGTGGCAGGCTGATATTGTGCACCACTAATAGACTGATATCGGCCTCGTCGGGCCTTGGGTCTGTGTTAGGTGACAGGAGCTGAGTGCTGGCGCTAAGCCAACCCTGGGCTATTTTCATGTTGGATCCTATGTTACCTGCCCTACCCGGCTATGGATAACTCTTTGATATCGTTGATCGCAGCTCTGATGGCCTTGTCGAATAGATGGGAATTATCCAACAGTTTCACCTCGCCCACTTTTAGCTGTTCTGCTAGTCGCGCGCGATTGAGCTCTGCCACTAGCTTGCCTTTATTGTTAACAAACACATACTTCCAAGATGGCCCAACAATGCCGGCAAGCTTGCCGCGTCTGTTACTTGCTGTGGCATTCGAGCCATTGTCATTATGTTTATGGGACTGTATATCATCCGATAATTCAATCCAACAACCCTTTTGTAGCTGGGCCAAACTCTGCTGGTCTTGAAGGTTTAGGGTTTCGACCCTATCCACAGCCTGAAGAATATTTTTACCAGGCATCTCTGATTGCAATGTGGAGATAACTATACGCTTAATTTTATCGCCCTTATCTTGGGTGCCGGTTGTCCCCTGAGTATTTAGGGGAGTCACGTTAGAGGGCAGCACAGGGTCCAGAATAAAGGTCAGGCGCTCCATCTGTTCGGCACGCTGTACGGCGTCTATAGCTATATGCTGTAGACGATAGTCAATGTCGTCTAATACCTGAGCCACAGTTTGCTTGTCTCTCTGGGCTAGTTCGGTTTTTTCTATGGCTAATAATGCCTCTAAAACACGCAGGCCATCGTGCCAATCAACACTGCTCTCACCGCCTCGGAGGTGGGCGATGTGTAATACATTGCACCAGTGTTGCTCCACAAAATTTAAGATAGCTACCGGCACCTCATGGCCAAGTAACCGGTCGGCCATCTCTTGATCGACTCTGGTGTGGGCCCAGTCAATTTTTTCTTTGGCGGCGACTTCTTCTAATTGGCGCTGTTCCTGAAGACGAGTCAATCGACTTTCGGTGTCGATCGCCGACATAAATTCTGTGAGCATCTTGGGCACTTGCTGCTCGTCAAAACCGTCCCTGAGCATGGTTTCTGAAAGGCCGAGCATCTGCTTATAAATAGCATTCTCGGCACAGTCGCCCTGCTCCAAACCAATGGCATATTTTGCCATCTCATTAAAGAGACGGCGAATGGGATGATTTTCTTGCTCTAATAAAGTCGGCTTCTCGAGCGCTAACTTGAGCAGAGGTAATTCGCAGCGAGTAATAACCTGTTGGGCCTCTGGGGCCATACCGCTAACTTCGCCAAACCGGGAGAAGGTATTGCCCACCAGCTTAAATACACTTGCGTCATTACCATGAAGCCCCTGTTGACCGTCCTTCTGGGCCGTATTTAAAGACTGAGCAAGATCAAAGGTCACCTGCCCCGGGCTACCATTTGCAGCAACCTTACTGCTGAGCAGTTTGTCCATAAGCCCATCGATCTGGGCAAATACCTGCCCCTTGGTAACAAAGGTACCACCGGCATTACCCGGTTCCCGACCCGCATTATCCAAAATCGTCGAAATACGCGCCAAAAACTCCGTCTGAATTCTAGTCGTAGGGGCCGAGTCAGAGCCCTCCGCAGCTTGTAATGAAGAGCCCTCCGCGGCTTGAAACGAAGAACCCCCAGCGTCCCGAGATGAGGAGCCCTCAGCGGCTTGTGATAAAAAGCCCTCAGCGTCCCGTAATAAAGAGCCCTCAGCTGAACTGAATAAAGAGCCACCCTCAGCGGAACTGAATAAAGAGCCACCATCAGCGTCCCCTAATAAAGAGCCCCGCAATAAGGACACACCCTCAACAACAGCTTCCCTAGCTCTAGGTACAGGGACTCTTACCGGCTCATCATCGTCATGACTGAGAGGCAAAACACCTGCGTCCTCAAGTTCACGATTAACCCCCTCTAATAGCAAGCCATAGTCACGATTAAAGCAGGTCTGATTAAAGAGATTAATCAGCACCACCTGTATCTCGACCGCCACCATGCCATCGCATATAGACTCGGCGAAGGTTTCCAATAGAGCATCTGGAGACATGGGTATAGGGTCAGAACCGCTAAATTCGCTACCCATTAACGCTTCAAAACGCCGCTGCAACATATACAGGGGCCGTTTATAGGTCTCTAAAGATTTGGTCGTGCCATTATCTAGGGCAATCATGACTTCTAGGTCTTCATTGCCCAGCAGCTCTAGGTGGTTGTAGGGTGTGTTATGGCTGGCGCTATCGTTAGCATGCTGAGTACCAACCGGGAAATCACTGCCATTCTCTAAAGCCACAGATACTAGAGGTGTATCCAATAGGTTAAAGCTGTCTCGGGTCTGCTCGATCACCTGCACTGCAATGCCAGAGCGGCGGGTGCGGATAAGTCGTTGCGCATCAAGATAAAGGGTTTGTAAACGGTTGGTGTCGGCCTTTTCGGCCAAGCCAAGTAAGGTGTTAGAAGACAGTTCAAAGAAGGTATTAAAGACATACTCAAGATGCCGCTGGCAAGACTGCCGCAGCGAGCTGATTAGCTCCTTTTTACTATAACTTAATCCCTTACTCATCAACCCTGCCAACGCTTTGGCTAACCGAACTTTAACCACTCTGCAATCTGAGTATTTAAGGTTTAAAAACTCCTAACGCCATTGAAACAGATCAACCCGCAAAATCCAAACCCATTATTGCTGTTATAATCCTGCGCAAGCTCGAAACCGAGTCATTGTTCACCGCCGGCCCGCACAAAAAAGACACCAAGAGAATTGCATGACTCAACATCAACTGCCTCAAGATACAGCCTCTGACATTCCCCAATGCGTTGCCCGCGCCCTCCAAGAAGATATTGGCAGCGGCGACATTACGGCAATGCTCATACCGGCCGACAAAACCGCCCGAGCCACTGTGATTTGTCGAGATGCAGCGGTTATTTGCGGCCGACCCTGGGTCGATGAAGTCTTTCGCCAGCTTGACCCCAGTACCCAGATTGAATGGCAAATAGAAGAAGGCGATCAGGTTAGCCCGGGGCAAACATTATTTACGTTAGAGGGTAATGCCCGAATCATGCTCACCGGCGAACGAGCTGCGCTCAATTTTTTACAGACCTTATCAGGGACAGCTACATTAGCGCGCCAATACGCTGACTTGACCAAGGGCAGCCAAGTTAAAATTCTCGATACCAGAAAAACTATTCCCGGCCTGCGCCTAGCGCAAAAATATGCCGTGGCCATTGGTGGCTGTAGCAATCATCGAATCGGCCTTTACGATGCTTTTCTTATTAAAGAAAACCATATCGCGGCCTGTGGTGGTATTACTCAGGCGGTATCTCAGGCACGTATTATCGCGGCCGATAAGTTAGTTGAGGTTGAAGTAGAAACCATTGCAGAGCTTGAGCAGGCTTTGGCCGCTAAAGCGGATGTGGTTATGCTGGATAATTTTTCGCCCGCAGATATTAAGGCCTTGAGCGAGATTGATTTTGGTGAGACTAAGATTGAGGTGTCAGGGAATATTACCAAAGAGACGGTGCAGCAATATATTAGTTCGGCGGTTAACTATATTTCATCGGGGAGTTTGACTAAGCATATACAGGCAGTGGATTTGTCGATGCGGTTTGTTGATGGGTGACTGAAAAAAAGACGTAAAAAAAGCCCCTGCGCTTTACCCGCAGGGGCTTTTTTATTTTTCCCTAGCTAACCAGCTAGCAGAGGCCAGCGGCAGCACAGCTGCCGGTCGCAGCCCATTGTACTTGTCCATTTAGAACTGTTGGTGTCAATATATATGTAACGCTACCAAGTGCAGCTATACCTGTTGCTGTAATCACACCATTAACGGTATTAACACTAGTCACAAAGCCTGTAGCAGTTAAATCGATTACACCATTCGAACCACCATCTAGGTCAGCCAGCGCTACACCAGTTTGAGAACCAATCTCAACAGCAGCCTTTGGTGCGCTTGTTGCCAAAACCACTTCTGAGAACTGAGCTTTTTGCGTGTAGGTCTGATAAGCGGGAAGAGCAATCGACGCCAAAATACCAATAATGGCAACAACGATCATTAATTCAATAAGAGTAAAACCTGATTGAGCTTTTTTCATTTATGTATCTCCAAAAAGTAAAGTCTGCACGGGCGATAATCGCTGTGCTTGGTTAATTCCAGTTAACTGGCAACCTGTATCTTGGTACTAGTCGCACTACCCATGAGTATCGCAATTGCCGTGCCAACTCTTGAAAGTTGTTTTATTTCAATGGGTTAACAAATTTAGACTTTTGCGCCCCCTGGTTTTAGAGCCGTTTTGTACTCCATTTTCGTCAAGATGTGACCCTTTTTGTCAGTCACTTCTTATGCCAACCATTTTTAAATAAAGTGTTAAGCCTCTCACAAATTATTTCTGATTTTGTGCGCCCCAGCACTCCGGTTTTTTAGGCCTACACGTAGAATCTGCTTACTTGGATTTTTGCACAGGGAAGGTCGACAGTTATGAATATGGCACCAATGGCATTACATGGTT
Source organism: gamma proteobacterium HTCC2207 (assembly GCA_905182265.1). Lineage (GTDB taxonomy): Bacteria > Pseudomonadota > Gammaproteobacteria > Pseudomonadales > Porticoccaceae > HTCC2207. The sequence goes on from CAJJAO010000036.1 coordinate 26,556, forward strand.
TACCCAAACGCTTGGTCGATGACCATCTTATCGAGCCACAGGATCTGCAAGTGGCTACCACCTCTGCTAAAACCGCCAAGCTGTCACTAGTACAGTACCTCTGCGAAAAAAAGCTGGTCTCGGATACGGCTATTGCCAATTCGGCTGCCAAAGAATTTGGTATCCCTATCTATTCCCTTGAGCATCACAACAACGACCATATTCCCAAAGACATCATCGACACCAAACTTCTTAAAAAGCATCAGGTAATGCCCCTAGTGCAGCGGGGCAACCGCCTTTTTGTGGCTGTGGCCGACCCCACTAATCATCGCGCTCTCAACGAAATACAATTTCAAACTGGCATTGCGGTGGAGCCAGTTTTGGCACTTTATAGCAGTATCACCAAGGCCTTGGAGAAATGGCTAGAAACCAATGCCGACCAAGATATTGGCGAAGTGCTGGGCACTATTGATGATATGCACCTCGATGACTTGGATATGGAAGCTATCGATGATGACGACAAAGACAGCAGTGAGTCCAATGGCGAAGACGAGGCACCCATTGTGCGCTTTATTAATAAGATGCTGATTGATGCGATTAAGTTGGGCGCATCGGATATTCATTTTGAACCCTACGAAAAAAGCTACCGTGTACGTTTTAGGGTAGATGGTATTTTGCGGGAGATGGCCAAGCCCCCGGCCAATTTAGCCCAGCGCCTAGCTGCTCGTTTAAAGGTCATGTCGCGCATGGATATTTCTGAACGGCGTATTCCCCAAGACGGACGAGTTAAGTTAAAGCTATCAAAAAACAAGTCGATTGATTTTCGGGTCAATACATTGCCCCTGCAGTTTGGTGAGAAGATTGTGCTGCGTATTCTCGATGCCTCTAGCGCTAAGTTAGGTATCGATGCTCTGGGTTATGAAGATGATCAAAAGACGCTATATATGGATGCTCTGGCTCGCCCCCAGGGAATGATTTTAGTAACTGGCCCTACGGGTAGCGGCAAAACGGTATCTCTGTATACCGGCCTTAATATTCTTAATACCGCTGAGCGTAATATCTCGACGGCCGAAGACCCTATCGAAATCAATATGGAAGGCATTAACCAGACGCAGATCAATATGCGGGTGGGGCTCAGCTTTGCCGAAGCCCTACGCTCGTTTTTGCGTCAGGACCCGGATGTGGTCATGGTCGGTGAGATACGCGATCTTGAAACAGCAGAGATTGCCATTAAAGCAGCGCAAACTGGTCACTTGGTGATGTCGACATTGCATACCAACAGCGCCCCCGAAACCTTAACTCGCCTGCTCAATATGGGGGTGCCTTCGTTTAATGTCGCAACCTCCGTCAATCTTATTATTGCTCAGCGCCTAGGTCGCAAGCTGTGCCCCCAGTGTCGTATTGCCTTCGATGATATACCCGACAAGATACTCAAGGACGAAGGCTTTGAAGAGATTGGTATAGCCCGAGAAGAATTCACCATCTTTAAAGCAGGTGACTGCCCTAGCTGCACCAATGGCTATAAAGGAAGAGTGGGGGTTTATGAAACATTAAAAATATCCCCGGCTATCTCGAAAATTATTATGGAGGGCGGCAGCTCCCTAGACATTTTAGAAACGGCTCTGCAAGAGGGTTTTAAAACCCTAAGAGTGTCGGCTCTGCGCAAGGCAGCTCGGGGGCTGATAAGTATTGAAGAAGCCAACAGGATTACCAAGGATTAAGTTATGGCTAGTGCAATAGAGACCCATTTATTCACCTTTAAAGGTAAAAACCGCAAAGGCGAAAAAGTCGATGGAGAGGTGCGTGCAAACAATTTAGTCGGCGCCAAAAGTAGTCTGCGTAAGCAGGGGATTATCTCCACTTCGGTGAAAAAGAAAGCTAAACCATTATTGAATCGGCCTAAAAAAATTGTGCCCGCCGATATTGCAATTTTTACTCGCCAGTTAGCCACCATGATGAAAGCGGGCGTTCCCTTGGTGCAGAGTTTTGAGATTGTTGCTGATGGCTCAGACAAACCATTAATGAAAGAGCTCATTTATGAGATTCGTGATGCGGTCTCGGCCGGTGGCGGTTTTGCCAATGCCCTACGCAAACACCCCCGTCAGTTTGATGATCTCTTTTGTAGCTTGGTAGAGTCTGGTGAAACTGCAGGTGCTCTGGAAACTATGCTCGATCGGGTAGCCACCTATAAAGAGAAAACTGAACAGCTAAAAGCCAAGATCAAAAAGGCGCTAACTTACCCCACAGCCGTAATGGTGGTAGCAATGATTGTTACCGGCATTCTATTAATTAAAGTTGTACCTATTTTTGCTGAAACTTTTGCCGGTTTTGGTGCCGACCTGCCAGCATTTACTCTTTTTGTATTGGGGCTGTCTGAGTCTTTGCAAAACTCTTGGATGATGGTGCTGTTTCTTATCGGTGCCGGGCTGATTGGCTTTCGTGAGGCCCGCTTCAGATCAAATAAGTTCGCCTATCAAGTGGATAAATATATGCTTAAAGTGCCGGTGGTGGGCAAGATTGTGTACAACAGTATTATCGCCCGATTTGCCCGGACGCTAGCCACCACCTTTTCTGCTGGCGTACCCATAGTCGATGCTCTCGAGTCAGTGGCAGGCGCTGCGGGTAACCGGCTCTATTCCGATGCCATTATGCGAGTACGGGACGATGTGATGACCGGCATTCAGCTGCAGCAGGCGATTAAAAGCCGTAAGATATTCCCTACATTGCTTCACCAAATGGCCGCCATTGGTGAGGAGTCTGGTGCATTGGATGAGATGCTAGAAAAAGCGGCGATCTATTATGAGGAGGCCGTGGACAATTCGGTGGACAACCTGACCAGCCTATTGGAACCCATGATTATGTCTGTACTGGGAGTTCTAGTGGGTGGCTTGCTGATTGCGATGTATCTGCCTATCTTCCAGCTTGGTAATGTTGTGTAGTATTATCCCTTGAGTTGCTCGGCGCATAAATAGCCTAGTTAAGAGACAGCTGATTTAATCGATAGCCTGGTTAATAGGCAGGTCCTTTACGAGGCTACTCTGCGACTTTATTGAACATGGACTCTATCGGCCATCGATAGCTTTAACCTCTAAGGGAATACACACCCATGATGATCGAATTAGGTATATCACCAGCCGCTACAGCGGCTATTGGCGGTCTATTTGGCCTGCTGCTGGGCAGCTTTCTCAATGTGGTGATTCTGCGTCTACCCATACAGCTTAAAAGCGACTGGCGTCGTGACTCCCGGGACTTTCTTGAATTAGAGCCCGAAATTGAAGAGCCGGTGACCATTGCTAAACCCGCCTCTCGATGCCCTGGCTGTAAAACTCCTATTAAGGCTCACCACAATATTCCGCTGTTGAGTTACCTATTTTTAAGGGGCCGCTGTAAGACCTGCGCGGAGCCTATTTCGTTTCAATACCCCTTGGTTGAGTTGTTGGCTGGTTTGTTGGCTGCTTATTTTGTGTATCAATATGGCCTTAGCAGTACCGCACTTTATGGGCTTATATTTTCCTATAGTTTGCTGGTGCTAACGGGGATCGACCTGCACGAGAAATTGCTACCAGACCAGATCACCCTGCCACTGATTTGGCTGGGCCTATTTGCTAATTTGAACGGTACCTTTGTGAGCCTTAACGAAGCGGTGATTGGTGCTATTGCCGGCTACCTGTCTCTGTGGACTGTGTTCTGGGCCTTTAAATTGATTACCGGCAAGGAAGGCATGGGCTACGGTGACTTTAAGCTGCTGGCTGCACTGGGTGCCTGGATGGGCTGGCAAATGTTACCAATGATTATTTTGCTGTCCACAGCAACGGGCGCCATTGTGGGTATTGCCGGTATTATTTTTGTCGGTCGCAATAAAGAGATGCCCATGGCTTTTGGCCCCTTCTTGGCCGCGGCTGGCTGGATGGCCTTTGTGTGGGGTGAGGAGATTTTGTCTGGTTATTTGGGGCTTTTTAACTTCTAATATGGTTTATTAATTAACAGCCTTTAATCAAACGCCGTTAAAGACACTAAAGTAGAGAAACCCAGTGACAGAAAACCCTTTAATTGTTGGCCTGACTGGCGGTATTGGCAGCGGTAAAAGCACTATTGCTAAGCAGTTTGCGGCTCTGGGGATTGTGTCTGTCGATGCGGACCAGGCGTCTCGCGCTGTGGTTGAACCGGGCATGCCAGCCCTAGCGGCGATTGAAGCCCATTTTGGCGCGACTATTATTACCCCCGATGGCGAACTTAATCGCCCGACCTTAAGAGAGATTATTTTTTCTGACCCAGCGCAAAAAACTTGGTTAGAAACATTGCTGCACCCGTTGATTCGCGACTGGATTATGGCCCAGCTTCAGGCTGCGGACAGCGACTATGTAATTCTCGAGTCGCCACTACTCTTTGAGACAGACCAGCATAAGCTGGTGGATACCGTGCTTTTGGTGGATGTGCCAGTGGCATTGCAGCTTGAACGCGCCAGTACGAGAGACGGCAGTAATAAAGAGCAGATACAACTTATTGTTGATGCTCAGATGCCCAGACAGGAAAAACGCGACAGGGCTGATTTTGAGTTTGATAACGCTCAGCCTCTGGATAGTTTGGCTGCTAGAGTGCTGGCACTGCATCGAGAATTTTTATTGATGGCTAAAAATAAAACATAGCCTTGCGACATGAAGCATCTAAAGAAGAAAAGAATAAAAGCGCAAAGAGACAAGAGCAGAGAAAAGAAACAAGAAATAAGAAATAAGAAATAAAAGAGCAGAGCTAATAATGACCACAATGAAAAAACCCACGATAGTCCAGTGCCCTACCTGTAAAGCCAATGTTGAATGGGGCGATAAATCACCTCAGCGGCCTTTTTGTTCTGAGCGCTGTCAGCGGATTGATTTTGGAGACTGGGCTAAAGAGAGCTTTGCGATTGCGGGAGAACCTGCGGTCGACACGGAATCAATGGATGAAGAATTTTAGATCTATTTTCGTACTCTGGTCACAAGACGCTAACGTTCAATATTCCCTAGAGCTCTAGGGTTCTAGAGTCTTAGAGCCCTAAAGCCAACCTATCCAGAATCCCCTGATTGGCCGCAGGAAATGCATAGTCTGAGTCAGGCAGCAACAGGTCAGTCAGTGCAACCCATCGACAGTCTTGCCCTTCCATACCTCTGGCCTCACCCTCGAAGGCAGTGACTCGCCAAATATCCAACAGCACCTGTTTGTCAGTGTAATCATGGGATACCTGCATAAAGGGTTCGCAGGCGGTGACCTGAATATCTAATTCTTCTTTGAGCTCTCTGACTAATGCCTGTCGCGGCTGCTCGCCGGTTTCGACTTTGCCACCGGGAAACTCCCATAAGCCACCTTGGTGCAGGTGGTCTGGCCGTCTTGCGATAAGGAGTTGATTGGGAATGCTGTTGTGGCTTTTAATATTTGTAATACTTTTAATGTTTTTAATGCTACTAGCACTTTTAGCACCAACAGCACTATGAATAACCGCGGCCACCACGTGAATACGCTTCATATTGCCATCGGCCTAGGTTCGGTACTCGGCATTAATGCTCACATATTCGTAGGTGAGGTCTGTGGTCCAGACGGTTTCTGTGGCCTGGCCTCTGTTTAGGGCGACACGAATTTCGATATCTTCTGGCTGCATGGCTTGTTGCCCTGCTTCTTCGCTGTAACTGGCGGCACGAGCGCCGTTCTCGGCGATCAATACTGAGTTAAGCCTGAGCTGCACTAGATTAACGTCTAAGGCATTTACACCGGCTCGGCCGATAGCAGCTAGTATTCTGCCCCAATTAGGATCTGAGGCTGCCAGCGCGGTTTTTACTAGGGGTGATTCGGCAATGGTGTAGGCAACGGCCAAGGCCTCGGCGCTGTCTACGGCGCTCTCGATAATCACAGATACAAACTTACCTGCCCCTTCACCGTCACGAATAATGGCCTGAGCCAGTTCAAGACAAACCTGAGTCAGCTGTTCTACAAATTGTTCAAAGTTAGATTCATCGATCACCACGCCAGAGGCACCGGTAGCCACTAGCATAATGCAGTCATTGGTTGAGGTGTCGCTGTCGACGGTAATACGATTAAAAGATTTGTTATTGGCCAGCCTCAGGGCGCGGTGCAGTAGCTCACTGTCCACAGCCGCGTCGGTGGCTACATAACCCAGCATGGTTGCCATATTGGGCTTGATCATGCCTGAGCCTTTGGAGATGCCCGTGATCGTCACTTGGGCATCGCCCGCTGGGTATTTTAGGCTGGCGCCTTTGGGCCTAGTATCTGTGGTTAAAATGCCATCGGCTGCTTCAGACCAAGCTTGCTCTGACAAATTAGCTAGGGCCTTGGGTAGGCCTCCTAACAATCTATCCATGGGCAGCGGCTCGCCAATTACACCGGTCGAAAAGGGCATCACTTGATTGCTATCGACGCCCGCAGCTAAAGCTAATGTCTCGCAGGTTTGCAGTGCATCAGCGATACCCTGCTCCCCTGTGCCCGCATTAGCATTGCCGGTATTGGTAACAAAAAAGCGAGGACTGGCACTGGCCAAATGTTGCTTACAAATAGTCACTGGCGCGGCGCAGAATGCATTTTGAGTGAACAGCCCTGCCACTGTGCTGCCAGGGGCTATTTCCATCAGGACCAGATCATTGCGCCCGGGGGTTTTAATGCCTGCACTGGTAGTCCCAAGCTTAAAGCCAGAGACTGGATGCATGGTTGGAAATTGACCACTGCCTGTTGCCATTACTGAATGCGTCCGTGACATTGTTTGTATTTTTTCTCTGACCCACAGGGACAGGGATCGTTACGCCCTACCTTGGGGCCGAGACGATGAACCGGCTGCTGTGCTTCTATACCGCTGCCTTGTCCAGAACCCGCTTCGCCGTCGAGGCCAGCTGCCTGAGCATGCTGATACTCGCGGTTTTGCTGCTCGTCCCTGCGCTGCTGTTCTAGGCGGTCCATATCGTCTTTAGTCGATACTTCGATGTGACTTAGATAACGTATGGTTTCATATTTAATATTGTCTAGCAATTGCTCAAACAGAGCAAAAGACTCACGCTTGTATTCTTGCTTGGGGTTCTTTTGGGCATAGGCGCGCAGACCAATACCTTGGCGTAACTGATCCATGCTGGAAAGATGCTCTTTCCACAGGTTATCTAATACCTGGAGCATAATCTGACGCTCGACTTCGCGCATCTGCTCGCCTACATGGCTGTAGCGCCGGTCGTAGGAGCCCTGTATCTGCTTACCAATCTTTTCGCGCAGTGACAGCTCATCTAGGCGACTGTCTTCATCTAGCCATTCCTGCACTGGCAGAGGGGTAGTGAATTCGTTGGCCAAGGCTTTTTCTAGGCCTTCAATATCCCATTGCTCTTCGAGACTTTGCGGCCGTATATAGTTACTAATGCAGGAATCAATAACGTCTTCACGGACATTGGTGATCACCTCGGAGATGTCTTGATCTACTAGCAAGTCGTTGCGCTGCTGGTAGATCACCTGACGCTGGTCGTTGGCCACATCGTCGTATTCTAAAAGGTGCTTACGAATATCAAAATTACGCCCCTCGACTTTGCGCTGAGCTTTGACGATGGAGTTGGTAACCATGCTGTGTTCAATGGCTTCGCCCCTACCCATGCCTAGGGAGCGCATCATATTCTTCACTCGGTCAGAGGCAAATAGACGCATTAATGGATCTTCTAGAGACAGATAAAAGCGTGACACACCGGGATCACCCTGACGACCGGAACGACCGCGCAGCTGGTTATCGATACGTCTGGATTCGTGGCGCTCGGTAGCTACGATGTGCAAACCACCCGCTGCTATAACCCTTCCGTGTCGCTCTTGCCAATCCGCTTTAACAGCAGCCAGTTTCTCGTCGCTGTCTTTACCCTGTTCTTTTAGCTCTTTGAGCTCTGCATCTAGGTTGCCGCCCAAGACAATATCTGTACCTCGGCCAGCCATGTTGGTAGCAATGGTCACTGCACCTGGTCGACCGGCATTGACAATAATATTGGCTTCGCGCTCGTGCTGTTTGGCGTTGAGCACGCTGTGCTCTACCTTTGCTTTCTTGAGCATGGCCGACAGTAGCTCGGAGGTCTCTACTGAGGCTGTACCTACAAGCACCGGGGCGCCTAGTTCAACCAGTTCTTTAATATCGACAATTACAGCTTCAAATTTTTCTTCTTGGCTGAGATAAATCAGGTCATTGAGATCGACTCGTTTAACGTCCACGTTAGTGGGAATAACCATTACCTGCAGACCATATATCTGCTGAAATTCGTAGGCTTCGGTATCTGCTGTGCCTGTCATGCCTGCCAGCTTTTGATACAGACGAAAGTAATTCTGGAAGGTAGTAGAGGCCAACGTTTGGCTCTCTTGCTGAATAGACAGCCCTTCTTTGGCTTCAATGGCCTGGTGCAAGCCCTCTGATAGACGTCGTCCGGGCATGGTGCGACCAGTGTGCTCGTCCACAAGAACGGCCTGGCCGTCTTGCAGAATATATTCTACGTCTTTGCTGAATAGATTTTGTGCGCGCAAGGCTGAGTGCACATGATGTAGCAGGCCCAGATTAGAAGGCTGATAAAGGCTGTCATTTTCTTGCAACAACCCTTCTTTGATCATTATCTCTTCAACTTTCTGATGCCCAGTCTCGGTGAGCTCGACACTGCGGCTTTTCTCATCGACGACAAAGTCGCCTTCAATAAACTGGCCGTCTAGTTCGCTATCGCTGGCGGGGTCAGTTTCGGTCGTATCGGTCTCAAGACCTTCATCGGACTCTACCTGGGGCGTTAACTTGAGGCTGAGTGCATTAATGGTTTTATACAGTTCCGAACTGTCCTGAGATGCACCAGAGATCACTAAAGGCGTTCGCGCCTCATCGATCAGAATGGAGTCCACCTCATCAATAATGGCAAAGGCCAAACCGCGCTGGGACTTGTCTTCTAAACGCAGCGCCATATTGTCGCGCAGATAGTCAAAGCCGAATTCGTTATTGGTGCCATAGGTGATATCGGCAGCGTAGGATTCCTGTCTTGTGCTAGGTTTTAACTCACCTTCATCCTCTGGATCTAAGCGAAAAGAATTAGCTAGATCTGGACCCTGGAAAGACTGAATGACACCGATGGAAAGACCTAGGGCCTGGTAAAGCGGGGCCATCCATTGAGCATCTCGTTTGGCGAGATAATCGTTGACGGTAATCACATGGACGCTATGGGCTGGCAATGCATTGAGGTAGGCGGCCAGCGTGGCGACAAGGGTTTTACCCTCACCGGTACGCATCTCGGCAATCTTGCCCTGATGCAGGGTCATGCCACCAATCATCTGCACATCAAAGTGGCGCATGCCCATTACTCGGCTTGCAGTTTCTCGCACTACGGCAAAGGCGTCGGGCAGCAGCTGATCTAAGGTTTCTCCGGCAGCTAGGCGCTCTCTCAATACCGCGGTTTGGGCTTTGAGATCAGCGTCGCTAAGGGTTTTAAGATTTTCTTCTAGCGCATTGATTTTGGTAACCGTTTTACGCATTTTGCGTATTTCACGGTCGTTGCTAGTACCAAATAGTTTTTTCAGGATGTTGCCAGACATTGCATTTTTCCATAAAAATAGAACAAGAGAATCAGAGAGCGTTTGTTACCCTCCAGAATAGACTAGTTTTGGGGAGGAAATCAGCGGATGGTGCGGCGGATATAACTAGCAGGGTCGACGGTGCGACCGTTTTTGTAGACTTCGAAATGTACATGGGGGCCAGTCGAGCGACCAGAGCTACCCATTTTAGCAATCAGTTCGCCTTTTTTAACAATGGCGCCCAATTTGGCAATATTGTCTGAATTATGTGCGTAGCGGGTGACAAAACCATCGCTATGGTTAAGTTCGACCATCTGGCCGTAACCACTGCGCTCGCCAGACCAGGTGACAACACCTGAGGCCACTGCAATAACATCGGAACCCTTTCTACCGGCGAAATCGACACCACCGTGCCAGCGCTTATCACCGTGGAATGGGTCAGTTCGCATACCGTACTTAGAGGACATCCAACCTTTGACAATAGGTCGTCCTGCCACTGTACGTTCGCTTTTAAGCTTGTTGTCCGAAAGCATGGACTGGAGAATTTGTAACTGGGACTCACGGCTATCAAGACTGCTGTCGAGCCGCGCAAACATGGTTGCTAGCTCTTCCTGTACGTCCATGGCTCTGGCGGACTCTGTCACTACGGCAGTATCTGGGCCACCAAGGCCTGGTGCTACAGAAAAATCAAATTCGCCGTCTTCAAGGCTGGCGATTTGGGTCAGCTGCTCGCCGAGCGCGTCTAATCGAACGAGTCGAGAGCGCATCTGAGCTAATTTGAGGGTCATTGCTGCAACGGAGCTAGCTACCTGATCGCGACCAGCCTGAACTTCATCTTGCTGGATAACCAGCTGGTGCTGCATTTCAGCGATACTGTTATCAAAGAGTAATTCCCAACGGCCATCAGCAATTTTAAGGCCCATCATAGTACCTGCAGCAACTGGAATACCCAGTAACAGGATTGATAGAAAACCTTTTGCCCAGCTATTAAGGTTAATGGTTCTAACCTTGTCTGCCTGACTATTAATAAGAATTATTTTCAATTGAGCCTAATGCCTTGTTTCACAAAAACGTTATTAAACCACTTTAATTCGGCTGCATGTACGATATTGGTACATCTTCCGGATTATCAATAAATGTGACTACTTCCCAGGCATCCGTTTCTGCGATCAATGCTCGAACCGAAGCATTGTTGAGTCCATGTCCTGATTTGTGCGCATCGAATTCCCCTATCAGGCTATTGCCCAGTAAATAGAGGTCACCTATGGCATCCAGGATCTTATGTTTGACGAATTCATCGTCATAACGCAAGCCATCTTCGTTCAAAATTTCGAACTCATCCACAACGATGGCATTTTCTAAGCTTCCACCCCGCGCCAAACCTTTGGAGCGGAGATATTCAAATTCATGCATAAAGCCAAATGTTCTGGCTCTGCTCACTTCTTTAACAAACGAAGTACTAGAAAAGTCGATACTCGCTTTCAGTGCCTGATGTTTGAACACCGGGTGATCAAAGTCAATAGCGAAATTCACTTTAAAGCCATCAAAGGGCCTAAAAGTCGCAACTTTATCATCTTGCCTGACAGTCACAGTGCGCTTGATGCGAATAAATTTCTTGGGCGCGTCCTGCTCAAAGATACCTGCTGACTGCAGTAAAAACACAAAGGGCCCTGCGCTGCCATCCATAATGGGGATCTCGGGAGCGGAGACATCGATCATTATATTGTCGATACCCAGGCCGGCCAGTGCCGACAGTAAATGCTCTACCGTAGATACGCGAACGTCACCATTGACAAGGGTTGTAGACATGGTGGTGTCTCCAACGTTCTCTGCTTTGGCGGCAATTTCTACTGCGGGCTCTAGGTCCGTACGACGGAAAATAATACCCGTATCTGGTTCAGCGGGATGCAGGGTCAGATAGACTTTTTCGCCGGTGTGGAGACCCACGCCGGTAGCACGTATCACATTTTTTAACGTGCGCTGTCTGATCATTGCTATACCTTTGATTTATAAGGGGCAAATTCTACCAGACAAGCCCTCTATCACCAAGATTTTATAATCTGAGGCGAGGTGATAAAGGGCGTTGTGTCAAGACACTTTTTTACTCTACTTTTCACTTAATTTTTCACTTAATTTTTTACTTAAAAACTAATCCGCTTGTTTGCGCAGAAAAGCAGGTACTTCAAAATAATCCATTTCTGAATCAGGCTGTGTATCGATCTTGCGTGCTGTCGCATCGCCCCCACCCATACTGCTGCTACGGCGATTTACGGTAGGCTTATCAAGGCGATTGTAGTCAATATCTCCGCCCATTTTACGGGGTGGTTGGTTATCGATAATGACACCTCGAGGACCTGTCTTAACCGCAGGATTGCGCAAGCCGGTTGCCACAACAGTGACCCGTAGCTGATCTTCTAGCTCTGGCTCGAATACGCTACCGACAATAATGGTCGCATCTTCGTCGGCAAACTCGCGAATAGTGTTACCCACATCTTCGAATTCACCCAGAGTTAGGTCGTAGCCACTAGTGATATTAACCAGAATACCTTTGGCGCCCTGCAGGTTGATATCTTCAAGCAGCGGACATTTGATCGCGCCTTCGGCAGCGATTGCCGCGCGGTCCTGACCACTGGCTTCTCCGGTACCCATCATGGCCATACCCATCTCAGCCATAACAGTGCGAACATCGGCGAAATCGACGTTGATTAAGCCATCGAGTAAAATCAGGTCAGTGATACCCTGAACAGCGCCAAACAATACATCGTTGGCCTGCTTAAAGGCGTTGAGTACAGTCATCTCTTTACCCAGGACCTGCAACAGTTTCTCGTTGGGCACAATAATCAGGGAGTCGACGCGCTCTTTCAGCGCGGCAATACCTGCATCGGCAATGGCCATGCGCTTGCGACCTTCAAAAGAGAATGGCCGAGTGACAACACCTACTGTCAATATGCCCATCTGCTTGGCCACTTCCGCAATCACGGGCGCTCCGCCAGTACCTGTACCGCCACCCATACCGGCGGTGATAAACACCATATCTGCACCTTCGAGCACCTGAGCAATACGCTCTTTGTCCTCTAGAGCTGCCTGGCGACCGACGTCCGGGTTGGCGCCAGCGCCTAGACCCTTGGTCAATGTGCCGCCGAGCTGCAAGATGGTGGCATCTCCCAGATCATTTAGAGATTGAGCATCGGTGTTGGCACAAATAAAGTGCACTCCATCGATACTACTCTCCATCATATGGCGAACTGCGTTACCGCCACCGCCACCAACACCAATTACTTTGATTTCTGCATTCTTTGGAATGCTGTCTACTAATTCGAACATAGGTTGCCCCTTATTTGCGCCTCACAATTAAAAATCACTGTCACAGTCATCCGTGACACCTAAACTCCGCCCTGAAACCAGCTTTTAATCTTTTCCAGAGTGGAATTGGTCTGCTTCTTCCGATTACTACGATCCATAAAACCATCTTTACGCTGTTGCTGAACGCCAAAGTGCAGCAGCCCAACTCCCGTTGAATAAATGGGATTGTTAACAATATCCGACAGTCCTTTTACATTGACCGGCGCACCAATTCTGACTGGCATGTGGAATATTTCCTCTGCCAATTCGGTGACACCTTCCATTTTTGATGTACCGCCGGTGAGTACTACACCAGCCGCTATTAATTCTTCATATCCGCTGCGGCGAAGCTCTGCCTGAACCAACGTAAATAGCTCGTCATATCTAGGCTCAACCACTTCTGCTAGTAGCTGCCGCGACATATCCCGCGCTTCGCGATCACCTACACTGGGCACCTTGACGGTCTCTTCTGGACGAGCCAGCTTGGCCAGTGCGCAGGCATATTTAATCTTAAGGTCTTCTGCGTGAGCAGTAGGTGTGCGCAACGCCATGGCAATATCATTGGTGACCTGATCACCAGCAATTGGAATTACACCTGTATGGCGAATAGCGCCTTCAGTAAAGATGGCAATGTCTGTGGTACCGCCGCCGATATCGACCAACGCCACGCCTAGTTGCTTCTCATCTTCCGTTAACACCGCATGGCTAGAAGCGAGCTGCTCGAGAGCAATCTCATCAACGTCTAGGCCACAGCGGCGGATACATTTTTTAATATTCTGTGCGGCATTGGCGGCACAGGTAACTAAATGAACCTTGGCTTCTAAGCGAACTCCCGACATACCGATAGGCTCGTGAACACCTTCCTGCTCGTCGATAATGTATTCCTGAGGTAGCACATGCAGGATTTCCTGATCAGCAGGAATCGCTACGGCTCTGGCAGCATCTATTACTCGCTCAACATCCAGGGGCTGCACTTCACGGTCGCGAATAGCCACAATCCCGTGAGAGTTAAGGCTGCGAATATGGCTGCCTGCTATGCCCGCATAAACCGAGTGGATTGAGCAACCGGCCATTAGCTCCGCTTCTTCAATCGCCCGCTGTATAGAGTTCACCGTGGCTTCAATATTGACTACCACGCCCTTCTTTAAGCCGGATGATTTGTGCATGCCGGTGCCGACAATCTCAAGGTCTCCGTTGGCGCCAATCGCGCCGACAATGGCCACCACTTTAGATGTTCCAATATCTAACGCGACGATCATGTTTTCTTCATTTGTATTAGCCATAATTTTTCCTCAGCAGTTCGCTTTTATCCCTGCACAGTCGAAACTGCGTTTTGCTTAATGTTCCAATGCGCGCCAGCCAATTTACCGTCTTTCCAAGCCACGGCTAATCCATTGGGATAACGCAGATCTATCGTTTTAATTTGTTTTAATTGTTTGTTTAATCCCGATTGCCAGACCAGAGCCAGACGCTTAATTTTTTCGCCAATCTTGTCACGCCCCAGCACTAACTCAATGCCTTCGTCTGTCTCGACTCGCCAAGCACCCATATGATCACGCTGCATCTCGATGAGCTTTAATCCTGTGGGCAACAATAATTCTGCCAGTAACTGGTAGTGCTGCATCATCTCTTCTGAGGTGCCGTAATCGGCGCGCAGCACAGGTAGGCTTTCTAGGGTGCTGTTGTCAGTGATATTTAGCTCGTCACCAAGACGGTTCAAGAACCCCTGTTCACCCCAGCGTGCAATGGGCACCTCTTCAATCACTTCAACATTGAGTGTCGAAGGCCATTGACGGCGAATACTCACCTGATCCACCCAGGGGTAGTTTTGCAACACCCCACGGAGGCGGTTAAGGTCAACGCTAAGAAAGCCGCCATCGATTTCTCGATTGACTAATCTCGCCAGTTCCTGCTCTTCCATGTAGTTGAAATCGCCCCCGACCAAGACCTCAGTCAATGGCTTATCGAGCTGATCAAAGACCCATTTACCGCCAGCTATTACCATCACAAACAAGCCCAACATCATCAGGCGGGAGAGCTTTTCCAACAGTCGATCAAAACGCCCGGTTTCCGCTTTGTATTGGCGATTTGCACCTTTCTTTTGCCCACTTTGCTGGCGGTTATCACTTTTATTTAAACGGCTTTTGGTTTTCTGTAACCGATTGTCGACGCGACGATTCTGCGTAGCCATTAGAGCGACCCCTCTAGAATGGCCTGCACCAGGGCTTCAAAATCAAGACCAATGGCCTTAGCCGCCATCGGCACAAGGCTGTGGCTGGTCATGCCGGGTACTGTATTAACCTCTAATAGCTGGAACCTACCCTGATCATCAACCATCACATCTACCCGACCCCAGCCAGCGCAACCCACTGATTTGAACGCCTGCATAGAAAGCTCTCGAAGCTCGGCTTCGCGTTCATCTGACAGGCCAGCAGGGCAAAAATACTGGGTCTCATCGCTAAAGTACTTGGCCTGATAGTCATAAAAAACATCACTGGATTTGATGCGGATAGAGGGCAGCGCTTGATCACCTAAAATAGCGACTGTGTATTCCTCACCCTCCATCAATGGCTCGGCAATCACGGTTGCCGCGAAGCGCGCTGCTTCGGCCCAAGCCTGCTGCAGCTGTTGCGGAGTTTCGGCGCGGCTCATACCAATGCTAGAGCCTTCACAAGCTGGCTTAACCATGGCTTTGCCGCCAAGGCGCTGCATAATCTCGGACCAGTCAGACTGTTCGTGCAATACGGCGAAGTCGGCTGTAGGCAAGCCCATACCCTGCCACATTTGTTTGCAGCGCAGCTTGTCCATAGCCAGTGCAGAAGCCAGTACACCGCTGCCGGTGTAAGGCATACCGAGATACTCAAGAGCACCCTGCAAGGTGCCATCTTCGCCACCGGGCCCATGAAGCGCGATGAATACACGATCTAAATTTTGGCTTGGTAATATTTGTAACAAGTCGTCTGTGACATCAATAGCCACCACATCTACACCCAAGCCAAGTAATGCTTTATGGACTGCTTCGCCGCTCATTAGCGACACTTCCCGTTCGGATGAAGTGCCACCATAGAGCAACCCGACGCGGCCAAGTTTTGCTATAGAAGACGCTTTTGATATTGGCGATGCTAAGGACTGAGTCATTTCACGTCCTCCGCAATGGGCAGTAACTTGCTGTCTGCCAGCATAGCCACCAACTTGCTCACACTACCTGCGCCCTGAGTCATCACCAGATCGTTGCCGCGGACAAGGCCGGCAAGTAAATTTGGAACGTCTTCAATGCGCTCAACATAAATAGGGTCAATGCCCCCACGCTGGCGAATACTGCCGCAAATATTCTTGCTGCCCGCACCCGCAATTGCCTCTTCACCTGCAGGGTAAACGTCGAGCACTAGCAGAACATCGACCTGGGACAATACGTTGACGAAATCTTCGTAGAGGTCACGGGTTCTGCTGTATCTATGGGGCTGGAATACCATGACTAAACGTTTGTCTGGCCAACCATCACGGACCGCTTGAATAGTTGCTTTAACCTCGGTGGGGTGATGACCATAGTCATCGACCAACATAGCGGTTCCGTCACCTTCGTCGGGAGCTGGGTCATTAGCAACAGGATATTCACCAACAATTTCAAAACGCCGGCCCACACCAGAGAATTTTTCCAGACCCGCCACAATGGCCTTGTCAGAGATTCCTTCATCGGTAGCCACGGCAATGGCTGCCGCTGCATTAAGCGCATTATGCCGACCGGGAATATTTAATGTGATCGACAATGACGGCTTGCCATCGGGTCGATCGATAACAAAGCTCGACTGGCGTTTATCGGCAGTTAGGTCTCGCAGCTTGTAGCCGGCATCTTCACTAAAACCATAGGTCAGTAGCGGTCTGGCAACGTCCACCAGTAATTCACGAATCACGTCATCGTCTATGCACATTACCGCCAAACCGTAGAACGGCAGATTGTGCAAAAACTCAATATAGGTTTTCTTCATCACCTCAAAGTCAAAACCATAGGTTTCCATATGGTCGGCTTCGATATTGGTTACCACGGATACCATGGGCTGAAGGTGCAAGAACGAAGCATCACTTTCATCGGCCTCAGCAACTAGGTAGCGACTGCCGCCGAGTTTTGCATTGGTGCCTACGCTGTTAACACGGCCGCCCACGACAAAGGTTGGGTCTAGGCCGTCTTCAGCAAGAATAGCGGTAATAAGACTGGTGGTTGTAGTCTTGCCGTGAGTACCGGCAATGGCAATACCATGGCGATAGCGCATTAATTCAGCGAGCATTTCGGCGCGCTGTACCACGGGAATACCGCGCTCACGGGCACTGGCAATCTCTGGGTTTTCAATAGTTACCGCAGAAGACTGAACCACCACATCGGCACCCTGAATATTACTTTCACTGTGGCCAATAAACACCTCGGCACCGGCTTCGGTAAGGCGTCGAACGCTGGGGTTAACGCCTATATCAGAACCACTAATTTCGTAGCCCTGATTAAGTAAAACCTCAGCAATGCCCGACATACCGCTGCCGCCAATACCAACAAAATGTATACGGCGTATGCGGCGCATTTCCGGTGCTTGGAACTTTGTACTATCGACCATGGGCCACCTCCAAACAGACATCTGCTACGGCTTGAGCAGCCTCATTTTTGGCTAACTCTCGGGCGCGCATGGCCATGTCGAGACGCAGTTTTGGTGTGCTACACAACAAGCTAATTTGCTCTGCTAACAGTTCGGCACTTAGGTCGGATTGCTGGAATAATTTAGCCGCACCCTGATTGACTAACCATTCACCATTAACAGTCTGGTGGTCGTCGATGGCTTGGGGGAACGGGATAAGTACAGCACCCAACCCAGCGGAGGTTAGCTCTGCCACAGTAAGAGCGCCGGCACGGCAGATAACAAAATCTGCCCAGCCATAGGCTGCGGCCATGTCATCAATAAAGGGGACAACGGTAATACTAGTATCGTGGCCGCTCTTATCAAGAGTCTCCTGAGTCACAAGCCCCTGATCTTGGTAATTACCTGTCGTAGTCTGCCAATGAGCCGTGCCTGTTTGGTGCAGTACTTCTGGGCAATATTTGTCATTAATTTGGTTTAATGCCTGGGGTAGCAATTTATTGATTGCCAGAGCACCGCGGCTGCCCCCTAAAACGAGCAGGCGCGGCCTGCCGGTGCGCTTAGCAAAACGCTCCTGAGGAGGTGCCAAGCTAACTATTTCTGCTCGTACCGGGTTACCGCACCATTCGCCATTGGCCAAGGTATCTGGGAAACCCTGCATGACCCTTGTGGCTATTTTTGCCGAGAGACGATTGGTAGTTCCCGCGACAGAATTTTGTTCGTGAATCACCACAGGGATGCCTTTTAACCTAGCGGCTACAGCACCTGGACCCGAGGCAAAACCACCCATACCCAACACTACAGAGGGCTTAAAGTCAGACAACACTTTTAGGGCCTGAACAAGAGACCGCAGTAATAGTACGGGTGCTTTAAGTAGGGCAGCAAAACCGCGACCACGAATACCTTCGATGCTCAGGTGATGCAATTCAATTCCATTGGCGGGCACTAACTCAGACTCGATTCCCCGAGCGGTCCCCAACCATGAAATTTTTACATTTTTGCTGCGCAGTCGCTCTGCCACTGCTAGGGCAGGAAACACATGCCCGCCAGTACCACCGGCCATAATCATCACGCGGCAATCGCCATTTGAGGGCTGGTTAATTGACATTGCGAGTCCTCCTGGCAGCAGCCCTAGGAGACTGAAAATCATGGGAAAAACGCATCATCATGCCAATCATGGCGCAGCACACTAATAGGCTACTGCCACCATAGCTAACAAAAGGCAGAGTGAGTCCTTTGGTAGGCAATAGGCCTGCATTAACACCTAGGTTAATAAAGGTCTGGCCGCTTAATAGCAGGCCAAAACCAATTAATACAAAAGCCGCATACCAGTCTTGGCGGCCTATGGCCAGCTTACCCAACTGCAAGATTCTAATGATCATGACTGTGTAAAGAGCAAGCAGGACGACGACACCGACAAAACCAAATTCTTCAGCAAAAATAGCAAACACGAAATCTGTATGAGCTTCTGGTAAATAGAGCATTTTTTGCACGGACTGACCGAGACCAACGCCGAACCATTCACCACGACCAAATGCGATCAAAGACTGAACCAGCTGATAGCCTGAATCGAAAGGGTCGGCCCAGGGGTCCATAAAGGTTGCAAGGCGGGCTAGCCGATAAGGGGCCGCATAGGCCAGCGCCCAAATCGCTCCGCCGCCAATCGCAAACACCAAGCTAAATTGGCGAATATGTGAACCGCCTAAAAATAGCAGCGCCATAAAGGTACAAGACAGTGTCACCGCAGAGCCAAAATCTGGCTCCATTAGCAGTAAAAAAGCCAATACCGTAATGACCACAATCAACCGCAAAAACTCGGGCCAGTCATCACTTAGGGTATTGCGGTGCTTGGCAAGGTGGGCAGCCAAAAATACCACAGTGGCCACCTTTACTAGCTCGGAAACCTGCAGGGTAAACCCAGCAAACGCCAACCATCGACGGCTGCCATTAACCTCGCGACCTATTCCGGGAATGAGCACAATAATCAGCAGCAGCACTGCCAGCAACATCCAGAGACGACCGTAATCAGCCCATATTTTGGGAGAGACAAAGAAGCCCACAGCCATGGCGCCAGCACTGACTAATAGATAAGCCATATGGCGTTTAATAAAGAAAAATTGATCGCCAAGCCTATGCTCAGCAAAACTTAAAGAGGCAGAGGCCACCATAATTAGCCCGATTGATAGCAGTGCCAATACGGGCAATAGCAGCCGCGTATCCACGTGCCAGCGTGACTCGGATAAACCAAAAACACCTAAAGTACTTAAAGGAAGCGTTAGCTGCATGGCTGCCCCCCTCGCTTTTGAAGCTCGGCGACGGCCTGCTGAAAACAACGACCGCGCTCTTCAAAACCGCTAAACATATCGAAACTAGCGCAGGCAGGAGACAGCAACACAATGTCCCCAGAGACGGCCATCTTATAAGCCAGATCAACCGCTTGCTGCAGTGACTCGACCTGTTGAGTAGCGCAGGCATCCTGCAATGCAACATTAAGCTGCGCTGCGTCCTCACCAAATAGCAGCGCCTGCTTTACAAATCTTTTAGCGGCGGGCTGCAAGTCAGCAAAATTTTGCTCTTTACCCTGGCCGCCGGCGATCAAAATAAGGTTTTTGCTACCAACGCGACCAAAGCCCTGCAGGGCAGCCTGTGTCGCACCAACATTGGTGCCCTTAGAGTCGTCGATATAAAGAACGCCGTCGATCTCTGCAATATTTTCGCAACGATGAGGCAAGCCTTTATAGGTCTTTAATGTCTCGAGCATGGTGGGCATAGACAGCCCGGCCTTGGAGCCCAGAGCTAAAGCAGCCAGAG
Source organism: gamma proteobacterium HTCC2207 (assembly GCA_905182265.1). Taxonomy (GTDB): domain Bacteria; phylum Pseudomonadota; class Gammaproteobacteria; order Pseudomonadales; family Porticoccaceae; genus HTCC2207. The sequence goes on from CAJJAO010000036.1 coordinate 46,844, forward strand.
CATTGGCAATATTATGGGTGCCTTTTAGGGCTACATCTGCCACTGGCATCAAGCGCTCTATCCCCTGAGCTAAAAAGCCATGAGCCAAATCGCCCTCTTCTAGCCCCTCTAAAATACCAAAATCACCTAGGTCTGGCTGATTGAGGCCAAAAGTTGAAAGACTGATGCTGGTCGCGAGTAATGGCTTGGTTAACTGGTCTTGACGGTTGATCACCACGGCACTGGCACCGCGAAAAATACGATGCTTAGCGGCATGGTATTGCTGCAAGCCCTGATAGCGATCCATATGATCTGGGGAGATATTGAGCAGTGCAACTACGGCACCGCGACTATCGTTTAATAGCTCTAGCTGGAAGCTCGACAACTCAAGAACATACAGCTCATGCTTATCGTCTAGCAGGTTCAGCATCGGCGTACCCAAGTTGCCACCAATACCAACACTCAGACCACAGGCCTGGGCCATCTCGCCCAGCAGAGTTGTCACTGTGCTTTTGCCATTGGAACCTGTGATGCCAATGACTGGCGCGTTGGCATGTTCTAAAAACAACTCTAGGTCACCGATTAATTCCACACCGCTCTCGCGGGCTGCTACCAGGGCAGGCTCGTCTAGGGAGATGCCGGGGCTGACTACAGCGCGATCCATATTAAGTAGTAGATCAGCATCAAAAGCACCGAGTACAACTGTTGCATCCGGATAGTGATCCCTTACTTCTTGCAATCTTGGCGGCTGGCTGCGACTGTCAGCAAAAACAAATGAGTCACCAATTGACGACAGAAAACGCGCCGCAGACAGACCCGTGGCACCCATGCCTAGGATAGCCGTCTTGCGATTTGTCGCGATTACATTGGTCATTGACGCACTCAACATTGTTTTAAAATAATCCTAAATTCTGTACTAAAATTTCTGCACTAAAGTTCTATTTAGTCTTTATAAAAGCCCTAACGCAGCTTTAATGTCGCTAGGCCAAACAGCACTAGCATGACGGTAATAATCCAAAACCTAACGATCACACGAGGCTCTGGCCAACCTTTCAATTCATAATGATGATGCAGGGGCGCCATACGGAAAATACGCTTGCCCGTGAGCTTAAATGAGGCCACCTGAATAATGACCGACAGAGTCTCCACCACAAATACACCACCCATAATCAGTAGTACTATTTCCTGCCGCACTATTACTGCAACAACACCCAGCGCCGCACCTAGCGCCAGGGCACCCACATCACCCATAAAGACCATGGCGGGATAGGTGTTAAACCATAGAAACCCGAGACCGGCACCACTAAGAGCGGCGGTAAAAATCAACAACTCACCAGCACCACTGATGTAGGGAATATGTAGATATGTCGCAAACTGATAGTTACCGGTGAGATAGGCAATAATGCCCAGAGCACCACTAACCAGAACCGTGGGTAAAATAGCCAAGCCATCAAGACCATCGGTGAGGTTCACCGCATTGCTGGTACCGACAATCACAAAATAGGTAAATACTATGTAGAACGGGCCCATGTGCAGCGCGAAGTTCTTAAAGAACGGCACAATAAGCTCAAGCTCCGCAGGGCTTTGGGCCGTGTAATAGAGAATGAAAGCCGCAGCCAAGCCAAACACGGATTGCCAAAAATATTTCCAGCGTCCCGGCAGTCCTCTTGGGTTCTTTTCGACTACCTTGCGGTAGTCATCAACCCAGCCCACAAGACCAAAGGTGAAGGTAACGCCCATGACGATCCAGACATAGCGGTTACTCAGGTCACCCCAGAGCAAGGTAGAAGCAAATATCGCTAGCAGTATTAAAGCCCCACCCATGGTTGGGGTGCCTGCTTTACTCAGGTGACTCTTAGGGCCGTCGCTGCGTATCGCCTGACCCATTTGTAAATGGTTGAGCTGACGAATAACGATGGGGCCGGCAATCAAACAGATGGCCAGGGCGGTGAGGACAGCGAAAATGCCGCGTAGGGTCAGGTACTGCACCACTGAAAAAGGCGTATAAAATTGACTCAAATAGTCTGCAAGCCACAGTAACATTACACTTCCTCTCTAGTGGTTATATGCTCGACAAGCGTTTCCATACCAGCGCTTCTCGACCCCTTTACCAAAAAGGTAATTGGGCTGTTATCTAAATTAGCAGCGTCCAGCTCTTGCTCTAGTAACGCTGCTAGTAAAATTTTATTTTCAACATGCTTGCCTGCAAAAGCTTCACAGGCATGGGCACTTAATTCACCCACTGCATACAGAGCATCTATGCCAGCTTGCTGAGCATAGTGACCGACCTGCCAATGTAAATTGACGGCGTCATCACCCAATTCGCCCATATCGCCCATCACCAAAATCTTGCGGCCCGAACGATTAGCCAAAACATCAATGGCCGCCTCAAACGAACTTGGGCTGGCGTTATAGCTGTCATCGATAATGCAGTTGTCGTTGGCTAACGGCTTTAACTCAAGGCGACCCGCAATAGGTGCCACAGAGGACAGGCCTGCAGCAATCTGAGCTAGATCGGCACCCGCTGCTAGGGCGCAGGCAGCCGCCGCAAGGGCATTACTCACTGCATGGATGCCAGGAATTGACAGTTGAATTTCTTTTTCTAGGGCTGGGTGCTCTGACATCAGATTGACCCTCAGCAAAAAACGACAGCAGCCGTTATCCATGACGGTGATGTCCGTAGCACAGATATCTGCGGCATTATTACTGGCTGAAAATGTCAGGCATGGCTTGTCGTCGATCAGGTCACGCCAGCCGTCACACCAAGGCTGATCCAGATTGAGAATCGCAATACCAGCGGCCTTTAGGCCGCCATAGATTTCGCCTTTGGCAGCTGCTACAGCTTCAACACTACCGAAGCCTTCAATATGAGAGGACTGAACATTGTTAATCAGGGCAATGTCGGGGCTGGCAATCGAACAAAGGTAGCCAATTTCACCACCAGCACTAGCACCCATTTCAACCACAGCAAACTCTGCGTCACTGTCCATCGACAACAGGGTTAGGGGCACGCCAATATGATTATTGAGATTGCCTGCAGTCGCATGTACCGAGCCACAGTGACTTAGGATCGATGCGGTTAATTCTTTCACCGAGGTTTTGCCGGTGCTACCGGTAATGGCAATAACCGGCCCAGCAAATGTCTCGCGGCGCAACATGGCAATCTGACCCAAAGCAACGGTGGTATCTTCAACCAGCCACTGGGGTAACGGCAATGTCTTATCAGCCTTAGAGACAACCAGACCGCTGGCCATCTTGGCAGCTTCTGGTAAAAACTGATGAGCATCAAAGCGATCACCAACCAGCGCGACAAATAAATCCCCTTCATTAACAGAGCGGCTATTAATAGAAACCGCATCAAAATGGCAGTCAGGGTTTAACAAAGTGCCGCCAAAACGCACAGCGGCATCGGTAAGACGCATCTGTTGCATCATTGGCCACCACCTTGGAGCGCAACTTGCTCACGTTCGCGCAGTGCCAATCGAGCTTCGGCCTGATCGCTAAAGGGCAGGCGTTGCGCGCCTAATATTTGGTAATCTTCGTGGCCTTTCCCTGCTATCAATACCACATCGTTTTTATCCGCCTTGAGAATTGCCTGACGAATAGCCGCGCGCCGATCTGACTCGACGATTACCTCGCGGCTGATACCCTGAAGAATATGGTCAATAATTTGTTGTGGTGATTCGGTGCGTGGATTGTCGCTGGTTACAACCACCTGATCGGCAAACCGCTGGGCAATCTCACCCATCTCGGCACGCTTGCCAATATCTCGATCACCGCCGCAACCAAACACTGCCCAAAGGTTGCCGCGACAATGAACTCGCAGTGCCTGCAATGCTTTTTCGAGGGCGTCGGGGGTATGGGCATAGTCCACTACAATGGCCGGCTCAGCGTTGGCATCGACTAATTCCATGCGGCCGGGGACAGCTCGTAGGCTTGGGATCGCAGCGAGAATGTCCGTTAGGGCATAGCCCTGCACAGCAGCGGCGCCAATCACGGCCAGTAAGTTAGCGAGATTGAATTTGCCTAATAATGCCGAGCTAATTTCACCCTGCCCCCAAGGTGTTACCACAGAAGCCCGCAGGCCTTCCGGAGATAGCCCAATCGTGGAGCAGTGCACATCGGCGGCGCTATCTTCTAAGCTAAAACTAATCGCCTGAACATCGGGATTTAAATTAGCTAGGATCACTCGACCCACATTGTCATCTAGATTAATTACCGCATGCTGCAAACCCGGCATAGCAAACAACCTAGATTTAGCCGCGCCGTAGGCATTGATATCACCGTGATAGTCCAGGTGATCGCGACTCAAATTGGTAAAGACAGCGGTATCGACCTTTAGGCCTGCAACGCGACGCTGCACCAAACTATGGGATGAAACCTCTAGAGCGACATTGGCCGCGCCTTTGCTGTTAAGTTCGGCAAGAATTCGCTGCATGGCCACTGCATCTGGTGTGGTAAGCCCAGTATCAGTGATCGTTTCAGTTCCGGCTTCAGTGCCAGTGTTAGCGACAGACAAGCTATCCTGTTGTGGCGATTTGCGGGCGCTGTCATGGAGAGCCTGAAAGCCAGCGTGCCTAACCATGCCGTAGCCGAGGGTTCCTACAAAGGCCGAACTGCCCGCGCCTTTAGAATGGTTTTGGGTCAAATACTCTACCAACTCAGCAAACAATCTAGTGCAGGTGGTCTTGCCGTTGGTACCTGTAATGGCAGTCACAGTCATTTTGGACGAAGGATCTCCATAAAAGACTCCCGCGATATCCGAAACATACTCGCTTAGATTTTCGATACCGATCACCGGCACTTTTTCACCAGAACTTCCAGAGGTATAGGACGAGCCTTCAGCGCTATGGGAAGAGCCCTCAGCGCTATGAAAGGAGCCCTCAGCGGAACCATCAAAAGCACCATCGACTAAGGGACCCACCAGCTGATCTTTTTCAATCAACACAGCCACGGCCCCGCGCTCAATCGCCTGGGGAATAAAAGCGACGCCATCGGTAGCCGTACCTTTAACCGCAATAAATAAATCTCCGGCCTGCACCTGTCGGCTGTCCAGCGCAAGACCTTTAATAGCAACCTCTGGGTAGGGCCCAGAATCGACAAAATCAGCAATAAGCTGAGTCAATGTCATGGCCCACTGTTGCGATAGGCTCATCATGAGTCCCCTCGCTTTTTCTGCCGCTGTCTCAAACTAGCTACGGTGCGGTTCACATCTAACTGATCTGGAGTCACCTGAAGCAGGCGCAAAGCATTGCCGGTTACTTCCGAAAACACCGGTGCTGCCACTAGGCCACCAAAGTAGGTGCCATTTTGGGGCTCATCAATGACCACAATAGTCACTAAGCGCGGATTATCAACAGGTGAAAAGCCAGCAAATACGGATCGATATCGATTATCGTCAAAGCCGCCGCCAGCCTTAACTTTATGCATGGTTCCAGTCTTGCCGCCGACAGAATAACCATCAATCATGGCGCGTTTGCCTGTTCCGGAGGCCCCTGCTGCTGCCTGCAACATCTGGCGTACATCTTTAACTATATCTGCAGCCACTACCCTAGTAGTCTCTGGCGGCTCATCAATAGCCAGCAATGAAACTTCTTTGCGCAACCCATTATTGGCCAATATGGAATAGGCTCTTGCCATCTGTACCGAAGAAACGGTTAACGCCATACCAAAGGAAAATGCAGCCTGCTCAACCAGAGGCCATTTGACATGAGAAGGTAGATCACCAGCAATTTCACCAGGGAACCCGCTGCCGATGGGCTCACCAAAACCAACTCTAGCGAACAGTTCGCGAGTTTCATTTGGATCTAAGGCCAGGGCTATTTTAGTAGTACCCACCTGACTCGATTTTGTCAGAATCCCAGCCAGATCAAGCACACCGTAGTCTTTAGGATCAACATATGTCTTGTTACGAACCTTAAAATAACCAGGACTGGTGTTAATTTTGCTTTCGGGTTTAAACTTTCCGCTTTCAAGAGCGGCCAGTAAAGTGAATGGCTTGACCGTGGAACCCGGCTCCATGCGGTCGGTCATGGCACGATTGCGCATAACGTCTGAACGGATGTTAGAGCGGTCATTAGGATTAAAGGATGGCTGGTTTGCCATAGCCAATACTTCGCCAGTCTCAATATCCAACACCACAACCGAGCCTGACTTGGCCTGATGCTTTTGTACTGAAGCTTTAAGCGCTCGATAAGCAGCGTACTGCACACGCAAATCAATACTAAGACGCAGGGCTTCCCCCGGGCTGGCCGGCTTAATCAAGGAGATATCCTTAATAACCCGACCGGCGCGGTCCTTAGCGACTTTTTTGGAACCAGACTCGCCAGATAGCCAGCTGTCATAAGCCAACTCCATACCTTCGCGACCGGCATCTTTAATGTCGGTAATACCGACCAGCTGAGCGGTTACCTCACCAGCGGGATAAAATCGCTTGTACTCTTGCTGGCCGCTGATACCGGGGATTCCCAAGCTAAGAATTGCTTCTGCCTCGGCTGGAGGCAACTGACGGGCTAGCCGCATAAACGATTTATTGCGGTAATGATTGAGCTGAGTCTTTAGGTTCCCAAGCGGTATATTCACGGCTGCCGCTAGACGCACCAGATCATTTTCATCGGCTTTTTCTTGCATGTACCTGGGGTTGGCAATCAAGGTGATGACGGGGGTGCTTACAGCCAGCGGTTCACCATTGCGATCGGTAATCAGGCCGCGATGGGCTGGAATAATCTCTTTACGAATGGCCCGAACGTCGCCCTGGCTTTGTAAGAAATCCACTCCATGTTCTTCGTTGGGCAAGACCTGAAGCTGGGCAATTTTGCCTGTAACTAAAATCGGCAGGGAGGCCAACCCGAGCATTACTAAATAGTAACGCCAGCGCGGTATAACCTTAGGTGCCGGTTTTCTAGCCACTTTATTCCCTTACCCTGTTGTGTTTCATTTGGAGCTATTCCAGCTCTTTTTTTACTCTAGAGACAATCATGCTTTAGCCGTATTTGGGCTCAAACTAATTGCGCTTCACCATCATAATTTCTTCAGGTTCAGGGCTCCGCATATCTAACTTTTGCGCCGCCATGTTTTCTATTCTTTGCAGAGAGCCCCAGGCGCTCTGTTCAAGCAAATATCTGCCGTAATCTGCGTTCATCTGGTTTGCCTCGCGCTCCATCGCCCCCAACTGCGCGTACTGCTGACGGCAGATGTGACTAACTAGAGCTACTGCAAGAGCAGTGATGATCACCGAGACCCACAACACCGCTATGCGCAGCGGGGTAACGGTAGTCCACATGTCAGGCAACTCGCTCGGCGATACGCATCACAGCGCTTCGCGACCTAACATTGCCACCAACTTCTGTGGCTGCAGGCTTAATCGCTTTACCGACTTTGATTAGGCGTACACCCCGATCAACATCTCGAATGGGCAGATTTTTTGGCAATTTGATGCCCTGCTCCTGAGCGCGAATAAAGCGCTTTACCCGCCGGTCTTCTAGCGAGTGGAAACTGATAACAACTAGCCGGCCACCCACTTTTAATGTGTCAACAATCTGCGCCAGCAAGTCTTCCAAATCATCTAGCTCACGGTTAATAAATATTCGTATAGCCTGAAACGCTTTGGTGGCTGGGTGCCTGCCCCGCTCCCATGCTGGGTGTGCATCTGCCAGTATTTTTGCCAACTGCAGGGTGCCAGTAATGGGCGCTTTAGCTCTCTCGCGAACCAGGGCGCTGGCCATTCTTCGAGCAAATCGCTCTTCGCCGTATTCTTTAATCACTCGAGCCATGTCCTGCTCGTCAGCACTGGCGATCCATTCGGCTGCTGACAGCCCACGGCTGGTATCCATACGCATATCTAAAGGCCCGTCGCGCATAAAGCTAAAACCACGCTCTGCCTGATCTAACTGGGGGGAGGACACACCTAGATCAAGCAGAACACCGGAAACCTCTCCAAATTTCTGCATCTGTGTCGCGACTTTTTGCAAGTCTGCGAAGGTGCCGTGAAAAAACTGCACCCGGTCATCCTGACTAAACCGCTCCTGACCCGCGGCTATGGCCTGGGGGTCTTTATCTATTGCTAATACTGTTGCCTTATCGGTTAACCGACTCAGCAGCTCTGCTGTATGCCCGCCGCGACCAAAGGTCCCGTCTACATAAAATCCATCTGGGTCTACTACTATTGCGTCAACGGCTTCGTGTAATAGCACGGTGGTGTGCTCAGGCTTATTCGCATTCTCTGTCACAGCAGTCATAGTCGCCCCTTACCAAGAAAGGTTTTTAAGGGCATCGGACATGTTTTCTTTGTCGACCAACATGCTGCGATAGTTTTCTTGGGACTTCTCGCGCTCGGCGTTCCAATTCTCTTCGGACCAGATCTCAAGGCGCTGCGTTCGGCCAACAAGTACCAGCTTCTTTTCAAGCTCGGCATAGCCACGTAATTCTGTAGGAATCAAAATTCGGCCACTGCCGTCGACCTGCAAGTCTTTGGCCTGACCGACTACAAAACGACTCAGCATTTCGCCAAGTTCGTCCATCGCGGGTAATGCAGAGACTTTTTCTTCGAATTTTTTCCACTCGGGGAGCGGTGAGAGCGTCAAACAGGTAGACTTCATATCTATGGTGATAACTAGGTCGTTGGAGCAAATATCTTCGAGCAGGGATCGGTAGCGAGTCGGAATTGCCATCCGGCCCTTGGTATCCATATTGATTGGATCGCTACCTCTAAACACTTTTACCCCTTTTGCTCCACTGGAAAGCCTAAATACGCCACTTTTTGCCACTTTTACCCATCTATGCAGATTAGGGCGATCGCAGGCCAATGTCAATGCTAGGAGATCACTAAAAAACCTAACAAAATCAGTAAGTTCCGCTAATTTTTTAAGTTTTTACTGGGGCACTCGAAAAGCTGAAAATATTTACCAATAGAAAACATGGCGGTAAGGCTACAAGTTAAAGTAACTTCTAGCTTTGGCGGCTTTTAAGAATAATTATTTTGTTTTTCGGGGTCATTTAGATCGTAAAAGAATATCGTTTGAGGCTTATTTCTCGCTAGAGACTTATATCTCTCTAAAAACAAAAAGGGCTAGCGATTTCTCGCTAGCCCTTTCGGCTTTACTACATAAGTGAGTCGACCGATAAGCCGGGTTCTGTCGTGGACAGTCATTCATCTGGGACAAACGTCGCCGTTTGCCTCAAGCAACCTACCCGTTCCCAACGCGGGTCGCGCCATATGGAAACCTATTTGG
>CAJJAO010000037.1 GCA_905182265.1 gamma proteobacterium HTCC2207
CCCCCCGCTCCTGATACGCCTTCCAGAGCAGCAGCACCACAAAAGCGGCACCAAAAACGTAGGCTGCAACCAGGGTTAAATCTATGCCCCGAAGAAAAGACAGCTCAGGCCTGGAAAGTGCCAGACCCATTATCATCACGAACATCATCGCAATAAATCGCAGACGGCGACAAAATGCGCAGGGGGGCTTTTCATTGTGATCAGTCATAGGCGTATCTCTCGAGAGTCATTATTCGCTATCGCATATGGCTATTGTATGACGTCCCCGACCAGTATCGCAATTAAAGCTTCTGGTGCATTTCTTTATTAATCTCTAATGTCCTTTATTAATGTCTATTTGGTTGGCACGGCTGCAACCGCTTCGATTCGGTAACCCGAGCTAGCGTCTTCAATGGGGCCAATGCCGGTACTCAGGGTGGCAGTCTGGCCTGAACCTAGAGGCTCGGGCAGTCGCAGTATTTGAGCCTGAGCACCAATGGTCAGCCGCAGTTGTATGCCGATCATGGTCACAGGACTTTTATTGGAGGTTCGCACCAGCAATTCACGGCGGTCCGACAACAGTAGCTGCGTCTGGATAAAACTCTCGGGCTTTAATCTAAGTTGTATGGCGCCAAGCTGCTGCTGAGCGCGGGCACTTAACTCGCCGCCGCCCTGCGTTGCCTGGTTAAAATACTGGGATGCCTGGGAGTACTGCCGTGCCACCATGGCCTGTTCACCAAGATAATAACTGGCCGCTGGGGTGGGCAAAAGCTCATAGCTGCGCTTGATGTCCGCTAAGCCGCGGCTCTTTTGGCCGCGCTCGTGACGCAGGACTCCCCGCGCTAGATAGGGGCTAAAGTAGTCTGGGTTTTTACTAATCGCGGTAGTAAACGCCTGATCTGCATTGGCCAAGTTATCCACCAGCTTCCAGGCATGACCCCGCAATTCCCAAAAGGAACCCTCTCTGGGTTGCAGGGCGACCGCTTTGTCTAGGGCCACCAAAGCCTCCTTGCCCTGCTTTTTGTTAAGCGCAGCCAAGGCCTCTGCCTCAGCTTTGTAGGCTCGGGAGTCTTTATTTAGCTGCGCAATGGCTGCTTGATAGCGCTTGGTGTAGCGCAGGCCCTTGGGGAGTTCTTTGGCCTTGGCAATATTGGCTTCAACACGATGCTGGGATGGTGGGTGACTGGCAAACAAGCCACTTAAAAAATCTGTCTGTCGGCCTTCGCTAATTTTCACAAAGGTACGCTGCAACTCAACGGCGCCCTGAGGTTCGTAGCCTGCCCTAGCCATATAGTCCATACCGTAAAAGTCAGACTCCAATTCATCGTCGCGCCCGTATTTGGCCATCCAAGCCGCGGCACCTAGCTGCGAGGCCATACCGTAAAGCTGACCACCGTCCCGCCCTTGAGTACCTACGGCAACAGCCGCTAGCCCAATATTAGCCAGTGTTCCGCGACTCATTTGTGATGCGCCGTGGCGGGCTGCAGCATGAACAATCTCATGGGCTAGTACTGCCGCTAATTGTGACTCGTCTTCTAAATAGCCCAGTAGGCCACGGTTAATGGCAATTTTGCCGCCGGGCATAGCCCAGGCATTGGGCACAGAATTATTGAGCACCACAAACTCGTAAGGTAGATCTGGCCGATCACTCACAGCTGCAAGCCGCTCACCCACGGACTTAACATAGGCCTGTAATGTAGGGTCTAGATAATAGTCGCCACCCTGTGACTGTCTTGAGGGCTGGTAGTTTTTTTCGCCCATAGCAATTTCCTGGGCGGGGGAGATAAGTGAGAGCTCGTTTTTACCCGTAACTGGGTTAACGGCACAGCCAGCAACCGATAAAACCGTGGCTAGGGTTACTGCGTAAAAAAACTTTAGGCGGTGCTGCATTTTATTACTCCTTAGTTCAATGTAACGTCCATAGGTTGCTATAATGACAGCTCTAAATGCACTAGATTTCCACACCACGGCGAATTTAAATGATGTTGACTGTTATTTCTCCCGCGAAAAAGCTCGACTACAGCAGCTCAGCAGCAGCTAAAAACCATAGCCAGCCTGAACTTCTCAGCCACTCCCAAGAATTGCTCACCGGGTTAAAAACCCTGTCACCCGATGGTGTCTGTGCCCTGATGGGTCTGAGTGATAAGTTGGGCGCACTCAACTATGAGCGATTTCAAGAATGGCAGACGCCGTTCACCCCCGAAAATGCACGCCCCGCAGTGCTGGCTTTTAAAGGCGATGTTTACCAAGGGCTCGACGCCGATAACATGACCGACAAGCAGCTGGCCTGGGCTCAGGACAATTTGCGTATTCTTTCTGGGCTTTATGGCCTGCTGCGGCCACTGGATCTTATGCAACCCTACCGCTTGGAGATGGGCACTAAATTTGCCAATGACCGAGGCACTGATTTGTATCAGTTTTGGGGCGACATTATTACCAAAGAAATTAACAAGCTGCTGGCGGCATCATCTAGCGCCGTGCTGTTAAACCTTGCCTCCAATGAATATTTTAAATCTGTGCAACCTAAGAAGGTGCAGGGCCGCATCGTGACGCCGGTATTCATGGACATGAAAGGCGGTAAATTTAAGATCATTAGCTTTTTTGCCAAAAAAGCTCGGGGCCTGATGAGCGCGTTTATTATCAAAAACAAAATTACTGACGTAGAGAAGATTAAACGCTTTGATACCGATGGCTATAGCTATAACCCAGCCATGAGTGATGCGGATAAATGGGTTTTTACCCGCGACCAAACGTAGGTCCCTCAGCTTATGGATAAGCCGTTTTCCCAAGCCTGCGAGAATAATCGACAACCTATTTTTGCGGTGCTTGAACCCCTGCTAGCAGACAAGACCAGTGTCCTTGAAATTGGCTCCGGCACCGGCCAGCACTCCGTTTGGTTCGCAAAACAGCTTCCCCACCTGCAATGGCAGACCAGTGACCTAGAAGGTAATCATCGGGGCATCAATCTCTGGTTAGACGCCTATCCCTCTGCCAACCTGCAGGCGCCTATTGCGCTAAATATGCTAGAAAACCATTGGCCTGAGTGCAGCTACGATGGTATTTACTCGGCAAATACAGCACATATTATGCCCTGGGACGCTGTGGTCAATATGATCGCTTTAGTAGGGCAGCATCTGCAGTCCAATGGTATTTTTTGCCTCTATGGACCCATGAGTTACAGCGGTATTATCACTGCCCCGAGCAATATTCAGTTTGACCGCAACCTACGCCAACAGGCAGCCCATATGGGTATCAGAGAATTTCACGATATTAATCGACTGGCTCTTGAGGCTGGGCTGGTGCTTTTGGATGACCACTCCATGCCTGCTAACAACCGCCTTCTGGTTTGGCAAAAAATCTAGTAAGGGATGGCTTAACTTAGGAGCTCTTAACCCGGTCCACCTCTGGAGTTTTGTGTTTCCAGACACGCCGTGAACCCATCCATGGGGGCTTCTCGTCGACGTTCCTGTCGACGGGAGCCTGGAAACACAAGGCTCCAGAGGCAAGCCTAGTATTGTGTATGGGGATAGATAGGTTCGGAGTTGGGTAATCGTGAGGGTTATAGATGGTGTTACTAGATGGCCTTACTAGATTTTTTTGCCAAACCAGAAGGCGGTTGTTAGCAGGCATGGA
>CAJJAO010000038.1 GCA_905182265.1 gamma proteobacterium HTCC2207
CATAAACTATAAAAAAAGGCTAAAGTTATGGCTACTAAAATTGTTATACGACATAAAGATTCTGGATTAGGCAAGGACGGATATTATGGGTTTAGCTGGACATACTTTTTCTTTGGTTGGTTAGTGCCGCTCATAAGAGGCGAGTTAGCAGTTGCTGCTCTTCATTTACTCTTTACTATTTTTACTTTCGGTATCTGGCAGCTAATAGCATGCTTTATTTACAACCGTCAGTTCATGGAAAGAAAGCTCACGGAAGGTTGGCAGCTTACGGGCTCAGATCAAGAAGTGCTTGCTGCTAAAGGTGCTTTAGGTTTGGCGATTGCTGACTAAGTCGCAAGCCCAATAATGTCGTGATCAACGCCACGACCTTAGTTAGGCGGTGAATAGACATTCACTAAAATAAAAAATCCTCTGCATTGTCAATGCTGGGGATTTTTTTTATATTTGAAATTACCCATTTTGTTATCAAAATAATGTCTACCAAATTACCTACATACTTAGATGCAAGTGTAATTGTAAATAGGGTCCACAAAGTAAATCCCACAGCCAAACACCATATCTATTCATAGGTGCATAGTTTTGCTCTCAGAGGCATTATTTGCAACCGATCTATAGTATTGTGGCTTTGCTGAGAACGTTTTAGTAGCGACAGAATAAATATTTTGTTGTTCAGTTTCTACTCTACGACTTAGGCTTTTTATTAAAGTATTTGTTTTGACGATGTAATCGTTGGTCCTTTGGGGCTGGTAGCGAAACTGTCATACAGACTCTATTTCAAGGCTAGTTTAATAATAATAAAACGACTTCAAATTTAGGTTGCTTAGCAGGGATGATGCCGAGTGGTAACGGATAATCTTTGTTTTATCGCGGCCCTAACAACCCAAATATAAAAAAAATATAACCGTTTAAGTTTCGGGGGATTCCGCTCATGCGTAGTAAATATATAGTCATCATCAGTACATTGTTTGTTTTGGTAACAGGGTTATTGGTTAGTAACTCGAGTATTGCCGAGCCGGACTTGCCCGTCATTGGTATCACCAAAATAAAAGCGCCAGTCAACGACAACGGTTACTACACCCGAAAGAATGCCAAAGCAGCAAACTTTCAAACCATGCTTGAAACGCAAATGTCTCAGGTCGGCCGGTTTAAAATCATCGAGCGCAACAGAGTCGATGAGGTTTTAGCCGAGCAGGGTCTTAATAACGAATTTGGGGATGGCCAAACAGCAGGCGGTGGTTTTAACGTGTCGGGCATTGATTACCTCGTCTACGGAGCCATTACCAAGCTGGGTTCTAGAAAGAAGGCTATGACCACAGGTAACTTCTCGAGCGTATCAATTATCACTGAATTTAGCGCCGATATTAAAGTAGTCGATGCCTCTACGGGTGAGGTGCGCAAGGCAGAAACTGTCTCTGTTGAGAGTAAAACGGCGGGGGGTATTCAAACTCAGTCTTTTGCTTCTGTCGACAGCGCGGGTGATCCGTTATCTGATATCCAACGCATTGCAGCTAAGAAAGTTGCTGCGCTTATCGCAACAAGTATTTTTCCTATAGAAGTCGTTAAAGGTGGGGCAGTGACCTATCTCAACTACGGAAGTGCCATTTTAGACAAAGGCGACATCGTTAGCGCCTATAGGCCTGGTGAAGATCTTATTGATGAAGCAACCGGTATCAATCTTGGATCAGAAGAAGAGTTTGAGGGTGACCTAGAAGTGACTGAGGTCAATCCAAAATTTAGTAAAGCAAAGGTGATAAGTGGTAATCAGCCGTCGAAAGGAAGCATTATCAGAATTAAAACCAAGGCCTCTGAGAATAGTTCATCGACAGGTAAGCCTGGGAAAAAGCGCGGACGAAAAATCTAATAATAGGGTTGAAAAATGAAAAAAATAACTAGAATAAATAAAGCAGCAATAAAGAGTGCGAAACTATTTTTTGGAACATTATTACTGCTAAGTTCAGCTTTTGCTTTGGCTCAAAGTAGTAAACCAGTTGTTGCAGTGGGTACTTTTGAAAGTTCATTTAAGGACTTTGATACACGCAATATTCAAACCGCCATTGAAACGGCGCTCTCTAAGACGCAAAAGTTTTCTTTGATGGAGCGCGGGCGACTTGACCAGCTGATGGCTGAGCAAGGTCTTGGAGAAAATGGCATAGTCAGTGGATCCGGCGGAGTGGGTGGTTTCGATGGTGTGGATTACTTAATCTATGGCCGGGTCACGCAGCTTGGCTTAGAGGCAAAAAATCTACTTATCATTAGTGCTTGTGAGGCTCAATTTGGTCTAGATATTCGAGTAGTCGATGTCAAAAGTGGCGAAATAAGACTGAGTGAAAATATTTCGGCGGACGATCAGGTTAATACTGCCAGTGCTGAGGAAAACCCTTGCAGGGGTATTGGTATTTCGGCCTTCGATAATCTGACTGCAAAGACCGCTCGCGACCTAGCTGAAAAGCTTACTCAAGCACTATTCCCCGTAAAACTTGCTAAGGTTTCTAGCGAGGAAGTCTATTTGAATTACGGAGAAGGCTTCTTAAAGAATGGCGAAATCTTGAAGGTAGTTTCTTTAGGCGAAGGTTTTGAAGATCCGGATACAGGCGAAATAATTGGTGCTGAAGAAGAGCTAATGGCCGTGGTAAAGGTCACTAAATTACGTCCCAAGTTCTCGATTGCTAAAATTCTCATGCAGACTGGCAGTCTTAGTCGTGGTGATGTTGCCAACAGACTTTCTAAGAAGGGACAAAAGTCCGCTAGTAAGATGATTAAGAATTGTCAGAAGGCTATTAAGCGTATGGATAAGTCCTGTAAAAAGGATGGTTCTAAATGTGATAAGGCGACAGACAAAAAATTGAATGCCTGTACTCTAAAGTAAAGCGACTTAATCTCGCTATAAGGGCTCCCTGTATATGGGGGCCCTTTTTTTTAGCCATATACAGCGGTAAGAACAATCTTAAGAACAATGTTACGATAGTGTTTAAGTTTACATATAAACCTCTCCAACGATATTTCTCATAGTTGGTCGATCGAACAGGTTGAGCTGGCATGTATGAAATACTCTCTATAGCAATCTTGGTTACCCTGGCGACATCCGCTTTTATTTGTATAAAGTGGCGCAATCTGGTCTGCACGGGCCCAACACCATTGTCGCTACTGGCTTTTTGCGCAATTCTATTTACTTCTGGCCTTGATGTTGGCCTGATTATGTTCCCCCTGGTGGAGTTTCCTGTCTATGCCGCCGAAGATCAGTATAGCTTTACTAATCCTTTAGCTATTGAGTTTGGCTTCTGGGGCTTTCTGGTATGGGCCTTTTACTTTTTAACTACCTTCTATTTTTGTGTTGTTGAGCCAAAGATAGGGCTGTTTCAGTTAAAGCCTATTCGTTGGATCAATAATCTAATTATTATTGCCACCTGCGCGTTTACGGCGTTTTTGTTTTTAAGCTATGCACCCAGCTATATAGAGGGGATCACCCCTGTTCAGCAGTATCTGTTGGTAGGCTTTATTGTGTTTATGGCGGTGGTGTCCAGTACAGATATTCGCTACGTGAAGGTGCTTAGTGTTGCCTCTAGCGCATTATTCCTATTACTAACCCTAGTAATGCTATGGGCTTCTGGCGCTTCTCCAGAAGGCTATCTTGCCTCTGTGGCGAATCTGTCGGGATATTTTGAGAATATCCATCGTTTTGTTAGCCCCATCAGCGAGTACCATGGCTGGTACCTGTTTTGGTGGTTTGCATGGAGCATTATGATTGGCCAGTTTGTGGCGCGCTTTGTGAGTGGCCTCAAGACCTGGCACTTAATGCTCGCCCTGTTGGTCATTCCTTCTATAGCCATCGCGCTGTGGTTTTCAACACTCTACTATTATTTTTCCAATGATATTCCTGTGACTGGTATTCTGCGCGGCGCCATGGTCACCCTCGGAATCGTTTTCGTGGTGAATTCTCTGGACTCATTGGTGCGCCTTTACACTGACAATCTTGGCTATACCGTAGAAAAGCTCGGGCGCAACAAATACCTTGTTGGTAATTGGCTGTTAATAGTCATTTTAGTACTGCTGTATCAGCTCACGCCCTTAAAAATTGAATGGGTAGGGCTGGTCGTTATCGGCTTGTATGGGGCAATTTATACGTTGCTATTTAGGCATCGCAAAGAGCTTCTCAAGAATTTTACCCAAGGGTAAAACATAATATTAGAATCAAGCTAATGGGAACAATCTAGAGCATGGGTAAGATAAAAGAATACGATTATATTGTTGTGGGCGCTGGTTCTGCCGGTGCCATTGTGGCATCTCGCCTCAGTGAGGACGCGAGCTGCAATGTATTGCTTGTTGAATATGGCGGTAGCGACCGTAGTGTGTTTATCCGTATGCCTTCAGCACTGGGCATTCCCATGAATAGTAAAAAATATAACTGGGGATTTGAGACCGCGCCGGAACCCTTCCTCAATAACCGCGCCATGAATTGCCCTAGGGGCAAGGTGATTGGTGGGACTTCGTCGATCAATGGCATGGTCTATGTGCGGGGTAATGCGCAAGATTTCGATGAATGGGAAAGCTCTGGGGCCGCAGGCTGGAACTACCAAAACTGTTTGCCCTATTTCAAAAAGTTTGAAAACCACAGTTGCCGAGATTCTGAGTACACAGGTAATGAAGGCCCAGTTGCTATTAGCGGTGGTAATAACATGCGCAACCCGCTGTACCGGGCATTTATTGATGCTGGAGTGGACGCTGGTTATGGCGAAACTTTAGATTACAACGGTTATCGCCAAGAGGGTTTTGGCCAAAAGTTTATGAATGTCGATCGGGGCATACGTGCCTCCACTGGCTATTCTTATTTAAAGACTGCCAAAAAGCGGGCTAATCTGACGATTCTCAAGCACGCCTTGGTCTCCAAAATAGTCTTTGAGGGTAAGACTGCGACAGGTATCCAGTGTGAAATACGGGGCGCTTCCAAGCTATTTGGCGCTAAGAGCGAGGTTATTCTCTGTGCTGGTGCCATTGGTTCACCGCAACTGTTACAGGTGTCTGGTGTTGGTTCATCGGTAGCGCTTATGGCAGCAGGTATCGAGGTAGTTCATGATTTGCCTGGAGTGGGCGAAAACCTTCAAGACCATTTGGAGTTTAATTTCCAATACCGCTGTAAGCAGCCCATTAGCCTAAATTCGGAGTTAGGGCTATTTAAGAAGGCCTTGATTGGCGCCCGCTGGCTGCTGTTTAAAACGGGCTTGGGTCGTACTAATCACTTTGAATCCTGTGCGTTTATTCGCTCTAGGGCCGGGGTCAAATGGCCAGATATTCAGTATCATTTTTTACCCGGAGCCATTACCTATGATGGGTCGGTTGCGTTTAAGGGCCATGGCTTTCAGGTGCATGTTGGGCACAATAAGCCTAGTAGTCGCGGCCATGTAAAAGCCATGTCTGCAGATGTTAGGCAGGCTCCAGAAATACTATTTAATTATTTAGAAACTGAGCATGATAGGCAGGGCTTTCGCGACTGTGTGCATCTCACTCGTGAGATTATGAGTCAGCCCTCCATGGATGCTTTTCGTGGTGAGGTTATTCAGCCCACAGCTGAGATACAAACGGACGAACAGATCGACCAATTTGTCCGTGAGTCGGTTGACAGTGCCTATCATCCCTGTGGCACCTGCAAAATGGGTATTGACGCCCTGGCGGTGGTGGACGCAGAGCTACGAGTTCATGGTCTTGCCAATATCAGAGTTATCGACGCCTCTGTGTTCCCAACTATCCCTAATGGCAACCTCAATGCGCCCACCATGATGTTGGCAGAGCGAGGCGCTGACCTTATTAAGGGTCAGGTAATAGAGCCCTTAGAGACAGCGCCAGTGTATAGCGACGACCACTGGAGAACTCGTCAAAGAGAAACAGTAAAATAGAAGGCGCTGCTGCTGAATAGAAAGCGCCGCTGCTCAATAAAAAGCCCTGCTGCGGGATAGAAAGCGCCGCTGCTGAATAAAAGGCGCTGCTGCTCAATAAAAAGCGCTGCGGCTGAATAAAAAGCCCTGCTGCTCAAATAAAAGGCCCTGCTATAGAAGTCTAACTAAAGCGGAATCTCTGTTATTGAAGCTGGTAATTTATATCAAGTCCCATAAACTATGAGCCAGCCACTATTCTAATTATAAAAAGCTGTTCATATGCAAAAGCAACTCCCTACTTACCTGTTGGTTCTAATTGGCCTGTGCCTATTTACTGCCTCTCATGCTTACTCTCAAGTGGACTCTTTATCGGGCTCTTTATCGGGCTCTCTAATAGACTCTCGATCAAAGGTATCCATCAGTATAGATGGCGTACTTGACGAGCCTGAATGGGATAATGCCACTGTCTACACAGAGTTTGTGACAGTCGAGCCTCTAACGGTAGAGCCAGCAAAATACAGTACTGAAGTTCGTATGATCACCAATGAAAAGGGCATTTTTATTGGCTTTACTAACTATCAGCCGGCGTCGGTAAAGCGTGTTAATAGACAGTTTGCTCGTGATGCTGAGATAAAGGCAGACCGCAACGTAGTCAGTATTGATTTTGATGGCACAGCATTGGCCGGTTATGACTTTACGGTGGGCTCTGCCAACTCCCAACAAGATGGCATAGTGACCCCCGGAGACTATTCGGCCGATTGGGATGGTACCTGGTATTCTCAAACATCCGCCAAGGGTGATTACTGGTACAGCGAAATTCATATACCCTGGGCTGTCGCCCCGATGACCAACACCGGAGAGGGCCGCAAAAATATTGCAGTATGGTTTTCACGGGTTGTCTATAACGAGTCCCTGCGCTTTGCCTTTCCCAATGCTTATTTTTCTCGTACGACCTTTATGGAAGACTGGCACAGTTTAGAAGTGGATCAGGTAACTGGGTCGACAATGGATTGGTTTCCCTACATTAGCCACAGCAGCAACCTGGTCGATAGCGCCGGAGGTATTGGGAATGAGAGCGGCGATACAAATTTAGGCATCGACTTTATTTGGCGGCCCAATAGCAGTACGCAGATAACCGGAGCCATAAATCCAGATTTTGGGCAGGTTGAAAGTGATGACCTAGTCGTTAATTTTTCTGCCTTTGAAACCTTTGTCACAGAAAAACGTCCCTTTTTCACCGAAAACCAATCTCTGTTTGGCAGCAGCATTCCCAATGGTGACCGGGCTCTATATACCAGACGAATCGGCGCTGGGCCTTCTGGCAGTGGCGCGGGTCTTGTCGACATCGACCTAGCCGGTAAGGTTACCCGCTTTGGTGAGACAACTGACCTAGGGCTCTTTGTCGTCAAAGAAGATAATGCCGACGGTAGCTTGGGCGGTGATTTTTTATCGACCAGTATCCAGCGCAAGGTTAACGGTCTAACCCTAGGGCACCGCCTAACCTATGTCGATCGATCAGAGATGGCTAGAGAGGCCATGGTGCAAGTCGTTGATGTGCGCTGGCAGAAGACGGACAGCACAACCTTGCGGGGTCAGATTCTCCATGCTGATGTACAGCAGCAAGCCAACGCTAATAACGGTCAGGCCAATATTAACAAACAAGATTTCGCTGGCTGGGCAAGTTGGTCCTATGCTCCCAGTGATGACTGGTATCACAAAGTCTATTTATCCCATTATGGTGATCAATTCGATATGAATGATATGGGCTATATGAAGCGCAATGACTTTAATGAGTTTTTCGCGAGTTCACGGCACGACAAACTTCAGTACGCCCCTAGCTCTAAGGTTCTTTCGAGCTCCGAAATATTGGAATATGGCTATACGGAAAATAATGAGGGTGATCGGCTTAATCTTTGGGCTGAGTGGGACAAGACTTGGACGTTTCGCTCGACGCGGGAACTCTCTCTGGAAGCTGGCATGGCAGTAGCAGGTTGGGATGACCGAATTACTCGTGGCAATGGTCTCTTCGCTACTTCTGGTCGCCAGTGGCTAGAGACGAGATATGCGAGCCCCAGGGGTGACAAATATAGCTACAACACAAGAGTCAATGTTGAATATAGCGAGATAGAGAAGAGCACATTAAGCATCAGTTACAGTCCTCAGCTTTATCTTAGCGAGACAGTGACTCTGGGTGGCCAGCTAAGCTTTAAAAAAATGCAGGAATGGTTGATTTGGGATTTTGATTCCCAGCAATTGGCTGGCTATGCCGCCGACCGTTACTCTGCAGATCTGCGTTTTGACTGGTATCCGTCAAGTAGTCAAGAGGTGCGGCTGAAGTTTCAATGGGTGGGTATAGACGCAGAGATTGTCGATGGTTATCAGCTCGATGCCAGGGGTAATTTACTATCATCGAGCGTTGCCTCATCCGACTTTAGCGTTAGTGACACTGCTTTACAGGTTCGCTACCGTTATCAGCTGGCGCCGCTATCGGATATTTTTCTGGTCTACAGCCGCGGTGGCTACTATGACAGTGATGATGGTGACGAAGGGTTGAGTACTCTGCTTAAAGAGGGCTGGAATGGCCTGCAAGTCGAGTCTGTTATCGCCAAGATACGCTATCGGTTTTGATGGGTATTTGTAGATTCTAATAATGAGATCCCTATCTGCATAATGGCTCTTTTGCTTAAATCTCTGACTTTTAGGGTGATCTAGTCTAGTCCAAAAACCCCGCGATTTATTTGTGCTCTGAATGGTTATTTTTTTACCATTCGGAGTTGCATAGAGCACCATATTTTGCGATAGTTCTCAAAATTTTTATAGGGTGATTTTTTACATGAAATACATTTTTGTTATTGCGCTTGTTTTTGCTGTTAGCGGTTGTTCAACTACAAAAGATGAGATGACAATTGCTGCGGAAGCGGGCGATTATATTGCTCAGTATCAGCTGGCTGTGAAGTACGCTAATGGCGACGGTTTGAAAAAAGATTCTGCCGAAGCGGTTAAATGGTACCGCAAAGCGGCTGAGCAGGGTTTGGTACAAGCCCAATACAACCTAGCCTACATGCTTTTGTCTGGCGAGGGCGTAGCTAAGGACATGGCCGAAGCCTATAGTTGGTCATTAAAAGCGGCTCAAACAGGGCTTCCTGAAGCGCAATTTAATGTCTCTGTGATGTACAAACAGGGTGATGGCGTTGAAGAGAATATAGATCAGGCTGTGGAATGGGCCGTTGCGGCTGCAGAACAAGGGCACCTTGATGCGCAGCGCAATTTGGGTGCTTGGTATGGCCGTGGTGAAGGTGTTGAAAGGAACGAGGAAGAAGCGTTCAAATGGTACCTAATGGCGGCTAAGCAGGGCTACGAGTCGGCCAGAATAATCGTCGGAGGGCGTTATGCCTTTGGTGGCGGTGGTGTCCCTAAGGATGTCGTGCGAGGCTATGGCTGGTTGGCTACGTCTGATGCGGAGATGGCGGTAGGCTATGTAGATAAGCTTAAAGAAGACATGCCTGAGGCAGATATCGAGAAAGGCGAAGCCTATGCTGCGACCTGTATCGAATCTAACTACCAAGATTGCGAATGAAGTTAATCTGTTAATGAATAAAAAAACCGACTCTATGTCGGTTTTTTTATGTCTAATGATTTTTCAGTGACAGTCATTATTACTCAATAATCTTCACTGAAAGCGCTTCTTGACGGTTGCTTGGGTACTGACATAAAGTCACCGCAACTTATTATGTAAATGGGGTAGAGCATGAAACCAGTTTGTTTAGTCATAGGGGCGGGCGCAGGTATTGGCGGCAATGTAGGCAAGAGATTCGCCGCCGAAGGTTATCATGCCGTGTTGTGTCGGCGCAGCGATCAGCCCGGCCTTGATAAGCTCGTAACAGATATTCAAACAGCCGGCGGTGAAGCCACAGGCATTCTGCTAAATGCTATTCAGCCAGACACCATTGAAAAAATGGTTGAGAACATCGAGAAAGATATTGGTGCTATTAGTGTCGTCATCTATAACTTGGGTGCTCAGATTGGTGACCGGGCGTTGGCAGACACTTCTTACAAAGCCTTTGAGATGGGTTGGCGCATTGCGACTCAGGGTTTATTTCGATTGGCTTCTTCTGTTTGCCCGCTAATGGAAGCGCGGGGTCACGGCACAATATTAGTTACTTCAGCAACCTCAGCCGTGCGGGGTAATGCGGGTCAGCACTCCCATGCTGCCGCTATGGGTGGTCGGCGTATGCTGTGCCAGTCGTTAAATGCAGAGTTTGGGCCCAAGGGTATTCATGTTGCCCATATTCTTATTGATGGCGCTGTAGATGCTCCAGATACTTTAGGCAAGATGTTGGGGGCAGAACAGTTTCAGGCACTGCGCGAAAGCCGAGGGCTGGAACATGATGGTTTGATGTTGCCGGAAAAAATAGCCGATACCTATTTGCATCTAGCACAGCAGCATAGATCGACCTGGACTCATGAAATGGATATACGCTCATTCACAGATCTCGCCTGGTGGAATCACTAGGCCATAGCAATATATCAGGGTCGCTAATAAAGCTTATTATCGGCCAATGGTACTTCTAGGGCATTGGAACTGGTTTTCTCTGGGCCACCGACCATCTCGTCGTAGGGGCTGGTATGTCTGAGTACGGTCTCTTCTGCGGATACCTTTCGCATCGCCTTCTGTAGCTCAACAAGCTTACTCGACTTTAAAAAGCCACCTTTGCTATCGGCAATATAATATTCCTGCCCTTCAACGATCGCAGACACCATATACAGACTTAAGTCGACGGAATGGTAGATAAGCTTTTCAATAGTAAAATATTTGGCGAGCTTGTCAGCAGTCATTTTCATTATCAGATACCAGATTCCAGGTTATGTGTTGCTTAATAAGTACCCAATAAAAAACCCTCCGAAGAGGGTTTTTTTAAACCCTAGGGCTTAAACCGTATTTCGATTTCTACTGGTTATACTAAATTCATCGCCATCAAGATCATGCAGGCAACAGTTCCCATCCAGGCGAAAGATCGAATATACGATCCGCCAGACATATAGAGGGGTACATAAACAATACGCAGCACTAACCAAACAGTCGCTAGCTGGAGATTGTCGACGCCCATCTGCATGGAGAGTAAGCAGAGCGTGAGAAACGCAGGCAGGCTTTCCTGTAAGTTTATTTTTGCTCTGTCCACACGTCGCATAAGTGGAGTAGTTTCT
>CAJJAO010000039.1 GCA_905182265.1 gamma proteobacterium HTCC2207
ACTAATCTCAAACTATCTGGATATTCGACGCTAAAAGTCCCATTATTCCGGCCATGATAATAAACCGGCTAATAATCTTTACTCTTCTTGTGATTTCTGTTGGCTGCTCGACCTATAAGCCAACCCAGGTTGCTGACGTCTGCGAAATATTTTGGGGCGAAACCGACTGGTACGAGGACGCCCGTCGCTCAAGCAAACGATGGGGCACCCCAATTAGTGTCATGATGGCTATTATTAAGCAAGAATCTACATTTCAGGCCAAGGTTCGGCCAGACAGACCTAAATTTTTATTTATTCCCCTACCACGTAAATCCTCTGCTTATGGCTATGCCCAGGCTCAAGATCCCGCTTGGAACGACTATCGAAAAGATACCGGTAATTGGGGCCACGACCGAGATGATTTTGGCGATGCTATTAACTTTGTTGGCTGGTACACCAATATGTCAAACAAAAGGCTGGGGATTTCCAAATGGGACCCTTACAAACAATACCTCGCCTACCATGAGGGTTGGGGAGGGTATTCCCGTGCTTCGTACAACAAAAAGCCCCAGCTGCTCACAGTTGCTAAGAAAGTCCAGGGCCAAGCTGAACGCTATGGGGCGCAGCTAAACAAATGCAGTGGCAAGCTCGACAAGTCGGTGCGAGGCTGGTTTTTTTAAACCTGTCAGGTTGCGGGCATCGGGGTTAGAGTGCAGTGCGTATAAAAAAACTCCTATAAAATAATGAGAAGTAGTCCATGGCAAGTAATCATTTTGATGTCGTTATTATCGGTGCAGGCCTGTCCGGCATAGGTGCCGCAAGTCACCTCGAACGGGATGCGCCAAATAAAACTTACGCCATCTTGGAAAGCCGCTCTGCTATGGGAGGTACCTGGGATCTCTTTCGCTACCCGGGTGTTAGATCTGACTCTGATATGCATACCTTGGGGTACAGCTTTAAACCGTGGAAGCATGAGCGCGCTATTGCTGACGGCCCTGCTATTCTTGATTATATTCGTGAGACAGCCAAAGAATATGATGTTGCGAAACACATTCGCTACAACCAACGGGCAAGCAAAATATCTTGGGACAGTGCCAGTGCTACCTGGACAATCAGTATCAAGCAAGAGGGCAAGCGCGCCAGCAAGATTACCTGCAATTTTATTTATAGTTGCACGGGATACTACAACTACGAAAAAGGCTATACCCCAGATTTTGAGGGTGTAGAGCAGTTTAAAGGCCAGATAGTCCACCCGCAGCAATGGCCCGAGGATTTAGATTACAGCGGCAAGAATGTCGTGGTTATTGGCAGCGGAGCAACGGCTATTACGGTTGTGCCATCTATGGCAAAGACCGCGAAACATGTGACCATGCTGCAGCGGTCGCCGACCTACGTAGTGTCTCGGCCCAGTAAAGATAAATTTGCCCTCAAGTTGGCGCGATATCTTCCAGCTAATCTAGCCTATCTGATTACCCGCTGGAAAAATGTCTCTATGCAGGCATTAATCTACCAATACAGCCGGCGTCGTCCAGAGAAAATGAAAGCGGCACTACTTTCTCTCACACGAAAAGAATTGGGCGGCAAAGTCGATGTCGATACCCATTTCAACCCCAGCTACAACCCTTGGGACCAGCGGCTGTGCCTTGTACCTGACGGTGATTTATTCAGATCGTTACGCAAGGGCACCTCTAGTGTCGTGACCGGTCACATCAAAACCTTCACCAAAACCGGTATTAAGTTGGAGTCTGGTGATCTGTTAAAGGCCGATTTAGTGGTCAGTGCAACTGGCCTAGAGCTACTGCCTATGGGCGGTATGGCTATCGAGGTTGATGGCAAACTTATGTCGTTACCAGATACCCTTGGCTTCCGAGGCATGATGTTGAGCGACATACCCAACTTTGTCTTGGCCGCTGGCTATACCAATGCGTCCTGGACATTAAAATGCGACCTTACCAGCGAATATGTCTGTCGCATGCTCAACCATATGGACAAAAAAGGGTTCCAGTACTGCGTAGCCCGAAATCTTGACCCTAACATGGAACGGGTCGCATTTTTAGATTTGGCCTCAGGCTACGTTGACCGCTCTATCGATAGCTTTCCTAAGCAGGGGACCAGGTCACCCTGGAAGCTGTATCAAAATTACCTGTTGGATATTATCAGCCTAAGGTTTGGTTCAATGCAGGATAAAGAAATGGAGTACGGTAGGGCGAAAACGTAGGGGTAATATCGAAAGCTAAAACCTGATGGTTAGGTGCCTTTAGATTCATTCTGTCCACCCAGTCATCAATAGCTCTGGATAAGGTAAAGAGGTCTCCTACTTTGTCTCAGCCCCCTAGATATATGGTATAGCGTGTTGCTAGGGTTTTGAGGAGGCCCTTCAAGAGAGTAGAGATCATCTAACTTCTAAAAGGGTGCGTATTGAACTATGCATATATGCATATTAAGATGCGCGCGCTGTCAATTTTTGAGATGCAGCTGAGTTTTTGTAGTACAAAAATATACCCTTTAACCCCTATCAAAGAACAAGGATTAAGTATGAAAAACGTTGTATTGGCTGGTCTATTTGTATTCGCAGCAATGCCTGCTGCTAGTTTTGCGTCTACTTGGATGCCAGTTACCGAAGGAACGGCCTTAAGCGGCAAAGTTCATGCTGTTAAAATGTCAAAAAAATTCCGCACTGTTGAGAAATGCAGAGCTTTTGCTGAAAAGAGTGAGTCTGTTGTTGGCTTTACCCTAGATACAGCAAAAGGTACCTGCACGACCTATAAGTCTGTCAGAGGTCGTCCGACAAGAGACGGTGCTGTTTCTCAGCAAAAAGCTTAAGATTGAATGGTGGCGGAATCCCTAGATTAGGGGTTTCGTCGCTCGATTGTTGCAGTTCTCCCTTCCTCCCTCCCTCCCTCCCTCATTTAAATCCGTTAGCTCTCTTTCATCATCTTTTTTCTGTCTGATCTGGTTTTCCAAACCTGTTATTTTATGCGGTCAAATCGTACTTCGTGGGCAAGAAGTATTAAGGCCTGGGTTATAAGGGTGGCGATCGATGCCCTAGGCTATATACTTGTCTGATAAATACGCTAGACCCAATACGGCTGCGTGGCTCAATGCTACAGAGGCCGGTTTGGGCTTTTTAAGCTCTAAGCCAGAGCTCTAAGCCAGAACTCTGATCCAGAGCTTTAATCCAAAGCTTAGCTATGAGTCTAGATTCGCTGCTCCCAAAATAAAATATGAGAATGCCCTTGTCACAATATGATTTTGCCAGTTTAGATCTAAACCCCGCCTTAGTTGATAACCTTGCAACCCTTGGTTACACAGAAATGACGCCGATTCAGGCGCAGGCATTACCCTCAATTTTAGCCAATAAAGACGTGATTGCTAGGGCCAAAACCGGCTCCGGTAAAACCGCGACCTTTGCACTAGGTTTGTTGAATAAGCTGGATGTAAAACGTTTTCGGGTGCAGACATTAGTGCTGTGCCCAACCCGCGAGTTGGCCGACCAAGTGGCGACAGAAATACGCAAACTGGCCCGTGGTATCCACAATATTAAGGTGCTGACTCTCTGTGGTGGTGTGGCCTTTGGGCCTCAAGTGGGCTCTTTGGAACACGGAGCACACATTATTGTGGGTACTCCTGGGCGGGTCGAAGAGCACTTACGCAAGGTTAATCTGAACTTAGATAACCTGACGACACTGGTGTTAGATGAAGCGGATAGAATGTTGGATATGGGTTTCCAGCAAGCTTTAGATGATATTGTTAGTTACATGCCCAAACAGCGGCAAACTATGTTGTTTAGCGCCACCTATCCTGAAAAAATCGAAAAAATTGCAGAGCGAATTATGCAGTCCCCAGTGACTGTAGAAGTGCAGGATTCTCATAGTAGCCAAAGCATTGTCGAAACCCTTTACCAGGTTGAAAATGATCAGTCCCGTGTAGAGGCGGTAAGGCTCTTGTTGCAGCAACATCAACCAGAGACCACGCTGATTTTTTGTAATACCAAGGTCGAAACCGATCGAGTCGCCAATGAGTTGCGTGCAGTGGGTTATGAAGCATCGGCCTTACATGGCGATTTAGAGCAAAAAGACAGGGACCAAACCTTAGCCTGTTTTGCCAATCGCAGTATTTCGGTACTGGTGGCTACCGATGTGGCAGCCCGCGGTTTAGATATTGACGCTCTTGATATGGTGATCAATTATCAAGTTGCACAGGAGCTAGAAGTCCATACTCATCGCATTGGCCGCACTGGTCGTGCCGGCGCTCAAGGCATGGCCTGCAGCTTATATACACAGCGAGATAAGCACCGAATTAGCCAGTTAGAAGATTATTTAAAGCAGAAGTTTGAACGCAGTGACTTGCCGCACATTAGATTATTGCGTGAGCCTGTTTTTTCTCCGCCCATGGTAACCATTCACATTGGTGGCGGCAAAAAGCAGAAGCTTAGACCAGGTGATATTGTCGGTGCCTTGACGGGTGCTGATGGTATTCCAGGTTCAGAGATAGGCAAAATACAGGTCGGCGATCACTGGGCCTATGTTGCTGTAGCCCATCAGCATGGGAAAATGGCGTTTAATAAACTCAGTGAAGGCAAGCTCAAGGGGCGGAGCTTTAGGGTTAAGCGTTTGCGAGGTTAGCCTGAAGGGTATTCACTAGGGTATTCAATAGGAGACGACTGCTTGTGTCTGACTGTTGTTATCGGTCTGCCCAGCTAAGTTAGACGCCCATTTCAAAGATGCTCCATAATATTCAGAATTACCGATGCTTGCAGTGGATGCATATTCTCTGAGATAGTGGCCGGAGTTTATTAGCTGGAGTAAGAGTTCATGAAGCTCATTGTTTTACTTTTTGCTGTTTTAACCACTCAGAGCTTTTCTGGCCCTGACTTTTCCAAAATTCTAGGGCTCGCAAATGGCGGAGATGCTGCAGCTCAGATTGAGCTTGGTCATTTGTATGCAAATGGAATCATTGCCTCTGGAGGGTTTGCAGAGGCCGTGTTTTGGTATCACAAGGCTGCTATACAAGGGTCTGCAGCGGCGCAATCAGAGCTAGGTAAAATTTACTATAACCATAAAGGCTTCTTTGGAAAAAATACGAGGAGTTATATATGGCTATCCATGGCCGCTCGCCAGGGTAATACAAACGCACAGCAATTTATTAAGAGGCTGGAAGCCACGATGACGTCCAAGACCATAAGGGAAGCCCAAGCTCTAGCAGCTAAGTGTTATGAGTCAGATTACAAAGACTGTGATGGAGGGAACTGAGGCCCTGTAGTTGTTACTGTATTTGGGTGCCTTCAGAAATGATCCATTTTTAAAATTTAACCTATCTTACCTGCTGCTTGCGCGGCTAATCTTATTTATATAGTTTGGGATATTGTTAGTTTCTCAATACTATTTCTAGTTATCCACCAAGATGATTTACTAATGGTTAAACCGTCAGGTTTATTAGGTTTATTAGGCTTGTAGGCTTTCTATTGAGTTTTCTATACAAGGCTAGGCAGGGCAGTGCTGCTTAGTACTGCTTAGTACTGACTGGGTATTGGTAGTGGCTTTTCGAGTGCTTTTTTAGCTAGCCTTTTTAGCTTGCCTTTACAGGATAAGTTGCAAGCTAGATGTCTATGCTGAAGGTACGTTATTATTAGGTTTTATAGCGGAGATAATCATGCGATACACTCTTTTTACTACTCCTATACTGAGCCCTATACTGCGTGGAATATCTAGGATTATCTTAACAATTATTCGTTGGCGGGTTGTTGGGGTACTTCCAACAGACCATCGTAAGTATGTCCTTATCGTTGCGCCGCACACTTCAAACTGGGATTTCGTGTTGTTTGTTTTGGCCGTCTCTGTATTGCGGCTAAAACCCAGCGTACTGATCAAAAGTACTCTGTTTGTAGGCCCTTTGGGTTGGTTCTTACGTTATTGTGGGGCTATTCCCGTGAATCGCTCTCAGGCAAACTCATTAGTGAATTATATTGCGGCTATCTATCAAGAGCGTGAAGATTTTGTCCTAATTGTCACTCCGGAGGGCACACGCAGCGCTAACGCTAACTGGAAGCGCGGTTTTCACCATGTTGCAAGAGCAGCGCACGTACCTATCCTGATTGTCTATGTGGACAGCGTTAAAAAAACCATTGGAATAGAAGGGGTAATGGAACCCTCTGATGATGTAGATAGCGATCTACTTAAGCTCAAAAGGTTTTTTGACACTAAAAGCGGCTTAAAGCCAAAAAATTATGCCTCATAAGGTTTGAGGTTTTAAACCAGTGAAGCAAGCTGAAGATCATCTCAATAGAGCCAAGTTGAATTGAACAGTTAAGGATACATTGCTCCAAATCACCTTTTACAGTGCCTCCCTTTCACCCTTAAAAGACACCCGGAATTGGAACGGTTAAGGTTTTACTAGAATCACCTTAACCGCAAGCGTTTTCTTTTAGCGAAGCACATCTGTGTATGCTGACCAAGCTATTCATAATCACATAAAACAGTGCTAACATTAACTCGGAACGTATTTGAAGGCATTAGCTTATGGCTGTTATCAGAGTTTTATTTGTCTGTACGTTTCGTGGTGGCCGAGGGAAGATTGCGGAGATGATAGGGGATCTTTTGTCCAATGGTAACGTTGAATTTTATAGTAGTGGTTTTGAGGCCGGGCCACTGAAGGGGCTTTGCTCAGAGATGATGGAAGCTAATGGTTTCGATTTCCCTACCGACCCATTAAAAACAGTTTTTGACCGGCGTATCGATAACGAAAAATTCGATTATTTAATTACTATTTGTGACGAATTGACCTTCGAGAATTGTTCTGTCCTGCTTCAGGGTATTACTAATCTATATGCAGATAGCGTTCAGTTGGCTCATTGGTCTGTACCCGATTTTGTAAGTTTGTCTGGCTCAGTGGCTGAGAAGATGGATGGAGCACAAAATATTAAGGACTTAATTACAGAATATGTTTCTAATTTCTTAAATGAAATTGGGCCATATGAGATTAAGAGATAGTCTTTTACTGGATGTTATTTAGACAACAGTGACCATGGTTCTACTGGTTATATTCAGCCGAATGTTACGGGTAGAGACCCATTTTGAGTTAGGCTTTAGGCCTGAAGGACAGCCATATTTATCGCGTACCTCTTTGCCCAAGCTGCAAGGTTTGTTGTGCTGGTCTATTGGGCGCATAGCATTCCTATGCTTATACCTCATTACCTCACAGTAGTTCACAGGACGCATCCGATTGCCCTGACAAGCCTGTTATTGCTGCCAATCCCAAAGTACTAATCTACTTGGCATCGAATAAAGAGTCATTGGCATAAATTCATAAGACTCGGTGAAGGGTTTACGCTAACCTTTATTCATTAATCATTTTTTCATGGATGTGTCGCTGATGGCTAAAAAACCCAATGGCCCAAGGGGATACCCTTTTATTGGCAGTCTACCAAAGCTCGCAAGTTCTAAGCGGGTAGAGTGGTTGCAGTCGATTACCAATACCTATGGTGACGTGGTTGAATTTAAGCTGTTAAAAAAGAATTTTTATCTTATAAACCATCCTGATTTGATGAAAGACATATTGACGCGGGATATTGATAACTACACGAAAAAAACGATCAGTTTCAAATTCATTAAGGAGGTTCTTGGCGAAAGCACATTTACTGCAATGGGTGATGACTGGCGTCGCAAAAGGCTAACGGTACAGCCTTCTTTCCGCAATGCTAGTATTTCTAACTTAGCCACAATCATGACCGACTGTATTGAGGAATTTTTGACGGAATGGGAATCCCAATGCGATAGTGGAAAAACCGTAGAGTTAAGCGCTGCAATGATGCATCTAACGTTAAAGGTAGTGGTTAAAGCCCTGTTTAGCAGCACCCTTTCTGACACAGATTTCAAAGATATAACCAAGGTATTTAAGCCCCTGCTAGAAGCTGTAAACGCCCGGATATCCTTCCCTGTCAAAATGCTATATCGCTTGCCGCTGAACAAGAATAAAAAGTATCAAGGGTACATTGATACATTGGATGACATAATTTATCGGATAATCGCGGATCGAAGGGTAGCTGATAATAAACCTACCGATTTACTTCAGATGTTGATAGACGCAACTGATGAAGAAACTGGCCTCCCGTTGACTGACATAGAATTAAGAAATGAATTAATGACTATGTTTATTGCAGGTCATGAAACGACTGCGAATGCCATGTCTTGGCTATGGACTATTCTTTCTAGTAAGTCAGATATCAGACAAAAAATTGAGCAAGAAGTGGATGAGGTGCTAGGGGATAGAGTGCCTGATGCTAGCGACTTCGCTAACCTTCCTTATTGCCTCAAAGTGTTTAAAGAGACCATGCGTCTATACCCACCAGTGCCAATTTTACCGCGGCAAGTGGAACGCGATACAACGCTAGGAAACTATAAAATTAAAGGTGGTTCTGGCGTCCTTTTTAGCCCTCATTTACTCCATCGTCACCCTGACTTTTGGGATGCGCCTGAGGTTTTTGATCCAAATCGATTTGATAAAGAAGAAGAAAGAAAGCGGCATACCTATGCTTATTTACCCTTTGGAGGCGGCGCAAGAGTTTGTATCGGAAATAACTTTGCACTAATGGAGGCCGTTTTTATTATTGCTATGACAACGCAACGGTTTAGGGTGAACCTAGATTCGGATACAAGTTTTGAGCCTTTAGTAGGATTAACTACTAAGCCAAAATTCGCCTTACATGCTCTATTACAGAGGCGGCGAGCCAGAAATACCTAATATTTTCATTAGTCAGTAATTTACTTTGAAGGGACTAACAAAGATGTGCATTTTTGGGGAGAACTATACACATCAGGCTTAACATAAGTATGTGGCGAGGAATGATTGGGGCAATATCGATTTAATGGGGCAGCGGTTAGTGATTACTATCTCTGCAGTCCTATAAAAAATGGTGCACCCGGAGTGCACCCGAGTCCTACCCAATTTCTGCAAAGCCACCACCTACGCACACATCGCTATCATTGGCCCAAAGCGTTTTAATGTCAACTGGCTTGTAATCAAGATTGTGTGTACATTTGTGTGTACATAACTAAGTAAGCCAGAAAGGGACAGTGGGCACTTCCAAGGGGGGCGGGGGGAGCCTGCTGAGGTCTTGTGATTGTTACTGTATCTGCCCAGATACTTTAGAAGCTCATTTGCTACTGAAGCCGTCTTACTTATCCCAATTAAGAATATCCATAACAACCTTAGCCTGCTGATTAGCCTGTGCCAGCATAGCTGTAGCTGCCTGCTGAATGATCTGTGTTCTTGCTAATTCTGTTGTTTCTTTTGCGTAGTCTGCGTCTTGAATCCTACTCTGTGATGCTTTGACGTTAGTTGACATAGTCGCAAGGTTATCAATGGCGTATTCCAGGCGGTTCAGTACTGCACCAAACCCTGCTCGCTGTTTACTAATCTGGTCAATAGATCTATCTAGAATAGCCAATGAATCCGATGCTGACGCAACTGAAGCAAGCCTAGTTGACTCTATGGAATCAGCGGTACTGTGACCGCCTCGCTCAAGGCTTACACTTAGTCCCGAGACAGCATTGCCATCTGCAAGCCCTGTAATACTAATAACGCCAGCGTCTGCATTTGCACCGTTATACAGGCTTGTCTGGAGCGCGAGTTGAGACGCTATATCAGATAGCAGGCCATCTAAACCGCTAGCCCCCACAAATCCTTCCATCTGCACACCACCAGCTACATTGATAATAATACGATCACCGGAGGCTAGATCTAAATGATTGAAATCAAGCTTGCTGACCCCAGCTGTGTAAGTCGTAGTAG
>CAJJAO010000040.1 GCA_905182265.1 gamma proteobacterium HTCC2207
TGACGTTCGTCATCGGACATTAACGGCAGGTTAGCGGAAGAGGGTAGAGCGCCAGTGATAAATTCAATGGGCGCTCGCACATCAATCATTGGCGTATCGTTAAGCAATAGCTCTCGATAATGATTAATGGTTGGAAGGCTCATGAGATAACCTGAATCGTTGTGCCGTCAGCTGGGGCCGCAAGCGCACCAACACTGAGGTGATAACAACCAGCAGCCTTTAACAATGCGCTTACGGCATCAGCACAGTCTGGTTTGACAGCAACCAGTAAACCGCCACTGGTCTGTGGGTCACAAAGTAGAGTTTGGCTCTGTAGGTCAGTGCCACTAATATGCTGACTAATACTTTCCCAGTTGCGAGTGCTGCCGCCGGGAACACAGCCCTGCTCAAGATAGTCAATTACCGCACTGTCTAGCAGAGGGACATTATTTAGGTTTATGCTGGCAGCCAGCTCACTGCCCTGACAGATCTCCAGCAGGTGGCCCAGCAAGCCAAAGCCCGTGACATCGGTCATGGCGGTTACGCCATCAATTTTCGCCAGTTCAGCGCCAATAGTATTTAACTTCATCATGCTCTCAACTGCTAAACGAGCGTGCTCAGGTAGCAATTTACCCTGCTTTTCGGCGGTAGTAAGAATCCCCACTCCTATAGGCTTGGTCAAAAATAACTGATCACCGGCTTGAGCTGTGCAGTTCTGCTTAAGATGGGCAAGCTCTACACGACCAGTCACCGCCAGCCCAAAGATCGGCTCTGGCGAATCAATTGAATGACCACCCGCCAAATGAATCCCCGCTTCCCCACAGGCATGACGCCCACCATCAATCACTTGCTGGGCCACTTCAGCCGCTAATACATTGATAGGCCAGCCTAAAATAGCAATGGCCATCATAGGAGTGCCGCCCATGGCATAGATATCGCTAATGGCATTGGTTGCCGCGACACGGCCAAACTCAAAGGGGTCGTCCACAATCGGCATAAAGAAATCGGTGGTACTGATGACGCCAGTGCCATCGCCTAGGTCATAGACTGCAGCGTCGTCCTTGGTGTTATTGCCTACCAGAAGGCGAGGATCTTCAGGCGCTACGTAGTCAGTTTTCAGAAAGGTCTCTAATACGCTGGGCGCTATTTTGCAGCCGCAACCGGCACCGTGGCTATATTGAGTGAGTCTTATTTTTTCGTTGGGCATGAGATCTATTATTGGATAAAAATTTGAGGACATAGGGTACTTGTTTTGAGGGGACAGGTCATGGGATTGTTTTAATATACCTTTACTGGAGTGCAGCTAACTCTCTCGCTTGCAGTATTCCCTAGGTGTTAATCCAGTCCAATGTTTAAAGGCGCGGGTAAACGATCGAGACTCGGTAAAGCCAACAATTTCTGCAACAGCCTCAACGGAGAGACGTTCATTAACCAACTTCTGAATGGCAACTTCTCGTCTTAGGTTATCCTTAATTTTCTGATAGCTTGTCGCACTATCTTTTAGTCTGCGATGTAAGGTCTGTGAGCTAATACCCAGCTCTGCGGCCATTTGATGGATAGGTACAAATACCAAATTGACTGGATGGCGCTGGCTAATAATGCGTTCTATCTGTGCCTCCAATGTGGTGTCTGAGCCAGGGATGGTCATCACATCTGCGGGGGCGTTCTGCACAAAGGTCTCTAGCTCTTGGGCAGATCGTATCAGAGGCTTATCTAAGTACTGGGTATCAAATACTAATCGGTTGGCGCTGCTATTAAATTGCAGCTCTGCGGGAAACATAATCTGTAGTTCACTGCGGTGCTGGGGGGCGCTAAAGGTAAAGTGGGTTTGTTGCAGGCGAATGGGTTCACCTATATACCAGCTGGGGAAACGGTGCCAGATCACCAGCCAGAACTCCGCCATAAAGTGTTCTGGGTCGAACTCGGGTTTGGCCATGGTGAAACTCAGTACTGCATTACCCCTTGAACGGCTTAGGCGCATGGGAATATCGTTGCTGACCAGATTATAAAAATGTACGGCTTTTTCTAACAACTCGCCTAAGGTGCTGCAGTGGCTAACCAGCTCAGCCATGGTCGCAAACAGCCCGACCTTACAGTTGTTTTGGGTAAAGCCCATAAACTCATCATCCAGTGTTTCCTGCACTGTCTTAAAGAGTCGCGCAACCTGATCTGTGTGTACACGCTGACTATTATTTTCAATAACGGCGGGATTAATGCCGGCACGCTCTAGCGCCTGCTGCTGTGGTAGCTGCCTTGCTCTTAAGCCATGCATACAGGAAATGACATGGTGATTACAGATGGTGGCCATAAGTTACTATTTGTGAGTTTAAAGTGAATTTATAGCACTTTATGGCCGTTAAGTGGTAGATAATTGGCATTAATAGTGAGTTTGTCTGTTAAAAATAGACCTACTATTAATTATCACTGTGGGGCATAGTTCGATCAATAAAAATATTGTAGTCATTCTTAATTGAGAGCGTTATGGCAGAGAACAAAAAACCATCGGTAAAAGACTGGGAGCAGCTGGCGACTAAAGAGCGCAAAGGCGCATCGCCGGACGACTTACTGTGGCAAACCCCCGAAGGCATTGAGGTAAAGCCTCTGTATACCGCTGAAGATACTGCGGGTCTGGCCCATATGGATAGCCTGCCGGGTTTTGCGCCCTATACTCGTGGCCCCAAGGCGACAATGTATGCGGGCCGTCCTTGGACGGTTCGCCAGTATGCG
This sequence comes from gamma proteobacterium HTCC2207, assembly GCA_905182265.1. Lineage (GTDB taxonomy): Bacteria > Pseudomonadota > Gammaproteobacteria > Pseudomonadales > Porticoccaceae > HTCC2207. The sequence goes on from CAJJAO010000040.1 coordinate 2,707, forward strand.
GGTTTCTCAACTGCCGAAGCGTCAAATGCGTTTTACCGCAGCAATTTAGCCGCTGGTCAGCAGGGCCTTTCGGTTGCCTTTGATCTACCGACTCACCGTGGCTATGACTCTGATCATCCCCGTGTGGTGGGTGATGTGGGTAAGGCGGGTGTAGCGATTGATTCTGTTGAAGATATGAAAATTCTGTTTGATCAGATTCCGCTGGATAAGGTGTCTGTGTCCATGACCATGAACGGTGCTGTGTTGCCGGTGATGGCCAGCTATATTGTTGCTGCGGAAGAGCAGGGCGTTACGCCGGATCA
>CAJJAO010000041.1 GCA_905182265.1 gamma proteobacterium HTCC2207
ACATACACCACGACGCTGCGGACAGGCCTGTAGTGCGGGTACGCCACTTTTAGTGACTTTGCGTTTTCTCGGCTTACGAACCAACTGGTTGATCGTTGCCATGCAATATTTCTCCAAAAATAAAAAATGCCTTCCTAATGAAGGCCATACATTCCTTGAACCCGTCAGCTATACCAGCCTCTAGATCCAAAAGGGAGCGGCATTCTAATTACCGCACATCCGGGAGTCAAGCCGGCATTGCCATTACCACTAGGGTTGATGGCTATATACCGGCAATTCGCCCTTATTCTTCAGTCAGATCCGCGCTTAACGCTTCACTTAATGCCGCTTCAACATCTGCTGCGGTCAAACTCATATCTTCTTCTGTTGCACGCTCTGCTTTACGTCGAGCATGGTAAGCCAAGCCGGTTCCCGCTGGAATCAGACGACCTACAACCACATTTTCTTTCAGACCGCGCAATGGATCGGCTTTGCCGGTAACTGCAGCTTCTGTAAGTACTCTTGTAGTCTCCTGGAAAGATGCCGCCGAGATAAAGCTTTCGGTGGCCAGAGAGGCTTTGGTAATACCCAGCAACTGACGCTCAAACTTAGCGGGCTGCAGGCCTTCTTGACGCAGGCGCTCGTTCTCTGCCAGAACACGTCGATACTCGACCTGCTCGCCACGAATCAGTACAGAGTCACCCATATCGGTGATCTCTACCTTGCGCAGCATCTGACGGGTAATAACCTCAATGTGTTTATCATTGATTTTTACACCCTGCAGACGGTAAACGTCCTGGATCTCGTTAACAATATACTTAGCTAGCTCACTGATACCTTTAAGACGCAGGATATCGTGTGGCGTAGGTGGTCCATCAGAGATGACCTCACCTTTCTCAACGTGCTCACCTTCAAACACACCCAGAGTACGCCATTTCGGAATCAGCTCTTCATAGTGCAGCTTACCGTTAGCCAGTGGCTGGCCGTCGTCTGGTGTAATAACCAGTCGCAGCTTACCTTTAGTTTCTTTACCCAGAGTAACAGTACCTGTGATCTCGGCCAGGATCGCAGGATCCTTAGGCTTACGAGCTTCAAACAGATCGGCTACACGTGGCAGACCACCAGTAATATCTTTGGTACCACCAGATTCTTGCGGTATACGCGCAACAATCTGACCAATATCAATGGTATCGCCATCTACTACGTTGATACTTGCGTTAGCAGGTAGCGGGTAGTGAGCTGGAACCGTTGAGTTGGGGAAGATTAATTCCTTACCTTTCTTATCGGTCAGAGTGATCATTGGCTTCAGTTCTTTACCAGCCGCTGGACGCTCATTCGGATCAATAATAGAGATACTGGTGAGACCAGTCATATCATCAGTTTGCTGACGGATAGACAGACCCTCTTCCATTCCTGAGAAGGCAACCTTACCGGCAACTTCTGTCACGATTGGGTGAGTGTGCGGATCCCAGTTAGCGATAACGTCGCCAGCAGAAATCTTAGAGCCATCTTTGACTTTGATGACGGCACCGTAAGGGAGCTTATAGCGCTCGCGCTCACGACCGTTCTCATCGGCAATCGCCAGCTCACCAGAGCGAGATACGGCAACCAGGTTCTTGTCTTTGTTCTGTACTGTCTTGAGGTTAATCAGACGCACAGTACCGTCTTGCTTAATTTTTACACTGTCTACAGCAGAGGCGCGAGATGCAGCACCACCAATGTGGAACGTACGCATAGTTAGCTGTGTACCTGGCTCACCAATAGACTGAGCAGCGATAACACCTACTGCCTCACCCTGGTTAACACGATGTCCACGAGCCAAGTCACGTCCGTAACAGGCAGAACAAATACCATGAGAAACTTCACAGGTAATTGGTGAGCGTACGATCACTTCATCGATGCTCATCTGCTCAACACGCACAACCCACTGCTCGTCGATCATAGTGCCAGCTGGAACAGCGATTTCTTCGCTACCCGGCTTGAGCACGTCTTGAGCAACGATACGACCAAGAATTCGATCACCCAGCGAGGAGATAATGTCACCACCCTCAATAACAGGCGCCATCAACAGGCCTTCTGTAGTACCACAGTCAACTTCTGTTACTACTACGTCCTGGGAAACATCTACCAGACGACGAGTTAGGTAACCGGAGTTAGCTGTTTTCAGTGCCGTATCCGCCAAACCTTTTCGCGCTCCGTGAGTGGAGATGAAGTACTGCAATACACTCAGGCCTTCGCGGAAGTTTGCCGTAATTGGCGTTTCAATAATCGAGCCATCTGGACGCGCCATAAGACCACGCATACCAGCTAGCTGACGAATCTGGGCAGGTGAACCACGAGCGCCGGAGTCTGCCATGATAAAGACTGAGTTAAAGGAATCTTGTTGCTCTTCCTCACCATCTTTATTGATAACACTCTCGGTACTAATACCTGCCATCATCGACTTGGCTACACGGTCATTGGCCTGAGACCAAATATCGATAACCTTGTTGTATTTTTCACCCTGGGTTACAAGACCTGAGGCAAATTGGCTTTCAATTTCACGAACCTGATCGTCAGCAGCAGCGATAATATCGTCTTTATCATCGGGAATAACGAAGTCGTTAACACCAATGGATGCGCCAGAACGGGTTGAGAAGTCAAAACCGGTGTACATCAACTGATCAGCAAAAATAACCGTATCTTTGAGGCCTACACGACGGTAGCACTCGTTGATAACGGTAGAGATTGCCTTCTTGACCATTGGTTTGTTAACCAGATCAAATGGTAGGCCTGCAGGAACAACTTCCCATAACAGTGCACGACCAATTGTGGTGTCTACAATTCTGCGATCTTCAGTACGCACACCAGTGACTTCGTCGACCAACACTTCATTGATACGAAGCTTAATGCGAGCCTGTAGCTCGGCGTTGCCAGAGTAATAGGCGCGAGATACTTCACGGCCATCGGCAAATACCATGCCTTCGCCACGAGCGTTAACCTTATGGCGAGTCATGTAATACAGACCCAAGACCACATCCTGCGACGGAACAATAATCGGCTCACCAGAGGCGGGCGACAAAATATTGTTCGTGGACATCATGAGTGCGCGGGATTCCATCTGCGCTTCAATAGTCAGAGGCACGTGTACTGCCATCTGGTCACCATCGAAGTCAGCGTTGTACGCAGCACAAACCAGCGGATGCAGCTGAATTGCCTTACCTTCAATCAAGACTGGCTCAAAAGCCTGAATGCCAAGACGGTGAAGAGTAGGTGCACGGTTAAGTAACACTGGATGCTCGCGAATCACTTCGTCGAGGATATCCCATACTACTGCTTCTTCACGCTCAACCATCTTCTTAGCAGCTTTGATCGTTGTTGCTAAACCACGCAACTCGAGCTTGCTGAAGATAAACGGCTTAAATAATTCTAGTGCCATACGCTTAGGCAGACCACATTGGTGCAGTCTAAGGGTAGGGCCAACCACGATCACCGAACGTCCTGAGTAATCGACTCGTTTGCCCAGTAGATTCTGACGGAAACGACCCTGCTTACCTTTGATCATATCGGCAAGAGACTTCAAAGGACGCTTGTTGGAACCGGTGATGGCGCGACCGCGACGACCGTTGTCTAGCAGTGCATCGACAGATTCCTGCAACATACGCTTTTCGTTACGTACGATAATATCTGGCGCGCTTAGCTCTAACAGACGCTTAAGACGGTTGTTACGGTTGATTACGCGACGGTACAAATCATTCAGGTCAGAGGTCGCAAAACGGCCGCCGTCCAGAGGTACCAATGGCCGTAGATCTGGCGGCAGAACTGGCAGTGCTTGCAGCACCATCCACTCTGGCTTATTACCCGAACCATGAAACGCTTCAAGTAACTTAAGGCGCTTAGAGAACTTCTTAATCTTAGTCTCAGACTTAGTGTTGGGGATTTCCTCACGGATGTCCGCAATCTCGTCTTCGAGAGTAATCTCTTTTAGCAGAGCCTGAATTGCTTCAGCACCCATAGTTGCAGTGAACTCGTCACCAAACTCTTCGAGAGATTCAAAGTATTCTTCGTCGGTCAGTAACTGACCTTTTTCCAATGTTGTGAGACCTGGGTCTGTCACTACATAGGATTCAAAGTACAGCACACGCTCAATTTCGCGAAGCGTCATATCTAGCATCAAACCAATACGCGAAGGCAGTGATTTCAGAAACCAGATATGGGCAACCGGACAGGCCAGCTCAATGTGACCCATGCGCTCGCGACGTACCTTGGTGAGAGTGACTTCAACGCCACATTTCTCACAAACGATACCGCGATGCTTCATGCGCTTGTACTTGCCACAGAGACATTCGTAATCTTTTACCGGGCCAAAAATCTTGGCACAGAAAAGACCTTCACGCTCGGGCTTGAAAGTACGGTAATTAATTGTCTCGGGCTTTTTAACTTCACCAAACGACCATGAACGGATCATTTCCGGCGACGCGAGACCAATTCGAATATTATCGAACTCTGTATTTTGTTCTTGCTGCTTGAGTAGGTTGACTAAATCCTTCAAGGCTTTTCCTCCAGTAACTGGGTTTGCTGGGGTGGTTGCCCACCCCAACTGTCAGTAAGCAATACTGCGCTTATTCGTTTTCCAACTCGATGTTAATGCCGAGAGAACGGATCTCTTTGACCAACACATTGAATGACTCTGGCATGCCAGGCTCCATTCTGTGGTCTCCGTCCACGATGTTTTTATACATCTTAGTTCGACCTGCAACATCATCTGACTTGACGGTAAGCATCTCTTGCAACGTGTAGGCGGCACCATATGCCTCCAACGCCCATACTTCCATCTCACCAAATCGCTGCCCACCAAACTGCGCTTTACCACCCAGCGGCTGCTGAGTAACCAAGCTGTAAGAACCGGTTGAACGAGCGTGCATCTTGTCGTCGACCAAGTGATTCAGCTTGAGCATGTACATGTAGCCAACAGTAACAGGGCGGTCAAACTTATCGCCACTGCGTCCGTCGTACAATACAGTTTGGCCTGTATCGGACAAGCCAGCCAGTGTGAGCATTCGCTTAAGCTCTACTTCGTTGGCGCCGTCAAATACTGGTGTCGCAATCGGCACACCCTTACGCAAGTTAGAAGCCAGTTCGAGCACTTCTGCATCGGTTAATTCTTTTAGATCAGTACCGTAAACCGTATCACCTACATCGTAGATTTCCTGAAGGAACTTACGGATCTCAGCAGCTTTAGACTGAGCTTTGATCATGGCGTCAATTTTCACGCCCAGACCTTTAGCAGCCATACCCATGTGAGTTTCTAGTACCTGACCAACGTTCATTCGCGACGGAACACCTAACGGGTTAAGAACGATATCGACAGTGTCGCCATTCTCATCGTAAGGCATATCTTCGACAGGCTTAATAACAGAGATAACACCTTTGTTACCGTGACGACCAGCCATTTTGTCACCTGGCTGGATGCGACGCTTAACGGCCAGATAAACCTTAACGGTTTTCAGTACGCCAGGAGCCAGATCATCACCACTCTGCAACTTGCCACGCTTCTCTTCAAAGCGCTCATCGAGATTAATACGTCGCTCACCTAGCTGTACCTGTGCTGCAGCAATCTGATCATTGAGCGCTGCTTTATCCATACGGATAGCAAACCAATCATCTGAGCTGTATTCGGCCACTGCATCAGCAGTAAGTTCTGCACCCTTCGTCAGGCCTGCAGCCTTGACGACTTTGCCACCGACAAGGGCAGTAAACAGACGCCCTAGGGTTGCGTTCTCAACAATGCGGAACTCGTCATTTAAATCTTTGCGGAACTGATCAAGTTCAGTCTTCTCGATATCCAGAGAGCGCTGATCTTTATCCAAGCCATCGCGAGTAAACACCTGAACATTAATAACGGTACCTTTAATGCTGCTAGGAACACGCAACGAGGTATCTTTAACGTCAGACGCTTTTTCACCGAAGATGGCACGCAATAGTTTTTCTTCAGGAGTTAGCTGCGTTTCACCCTTAGGCGTTACCTTGCCAACCAAAATATCACCAGCTGATACTTCTGCACCGATGTGAACAATGCCTGACTCATCGAGTCTAGCCAGTGCCACTTCGCCTACATTTGGAATATCTGCGGTGATTTCCTCTGAACCTAACTTAGTGTCGCGAGCAACACAGGTCAGTTCCTGAATGTGAATCGTGGTAAATCGATCTTCTTGAACAACACGCTCTGAGATCAGAATCGAATCTTCGAAGTTATAACCATTCCAAGGCATAAATGCGATGCGCATATTTTGCCCAAGAGCCAGCTCACCTAAGTCAACAGACGGCCCGTCAGCTAAAACATCGCCACGAGACACTATGTCGCCCTGCTTAACAATTGGGCGCTGATTAATACAGGTGTTCTGGTTGGATCTGGTGTACTTAGTCAGATTGTAGATATCTACACCTGCCTCACCAGTTTCAACTTCTTCGTCACTAACACGAACCACAATACGGCCCGAATCGACGCTTTCAATTTTACCGCCGCGTCTGGCAACTTTACATACGCCGGAATCGCTGGCTACAACGCGCTCAATACCGGTACCTACGAGCGGTGCTTCAGCTCGGAGTGTTGGTACTGCTTGACGCTGCATGTTCGAACCCATCAATGCACGGTTAGCATCATCGTGCTCCAGGAACGGAATCAATGAAGCTGCCACAGAAACTACCTGGCGTGGTGACACGTCCATGTAATCAATTTCTTCTGGCGGCTTCACTGTAAATTCGTTCTGGTGACGAACAGCAACCATATCTTCCGCGAATTCGTCTTTCTTGTTAATTTCAGCTGACGCCTGAGCAATCACATACTGCGACTCATTAATTGCCGACAGATATTCAATCTCTGAGGTTACCTTGCCGCCGATTACTTTACGGTATGGCGTTTCGATAAAGCCATAGCTGTTAGTGCGGGCATAGGTTGCCAATGAATTGATCAAACCAATGTTTGGCCCTTCCGGAGTCTCAATAGGACATACGCGACCATAATGCGTCGGGTGTACGTCACGGACTTCAAAGCCAGCGCGCTCACGAGTCAGACCACCGGGGCCTAACGCAGAAACACGACGCTTGTGAGTCACTTCTGATAGAGGATTGTTCTGATCCATAAACTGAGAGAGCTGGCTTGAGCCAAAGAACTCTTTCATAGCGGCAGCAACAGGCTTGGCGTTAACCAGATCCTGAGGCATAAGGCCTTCAGACTCAGCGACACCCAAGCGCTCTTTAACAGCACGCTCGACACGGACCAAACCAACACGGAATTGGTTTTCTGCCATTTCGCCAACAGAACGAATACGGCGGTTACCCAGGTGATCGATATCATCAACGGAACCTTTACCGTTACGGATATTGATCAGGGTTTTCATAACATCAGAGATGTCAGACGCGTCGCCGTACTCTTCATGTAAATCTTTCGCTTCGTCAGTCTTCTGCATTGAGAAGTAACGCTCGTCATAAAGAATACCAGCGCCCTGCTCAGCTTCGCGATCTAAACGACGGTTAAACTTCATACGACCTACAGATGAAAGGTCATAGCGCTCTAGATTGAAGAACAGATTGTAAAACAGATTCTCGGCCGACTCTTTAGTCGGTGGCTCGCCTGGGCGCATCATGCGGTAGATTTCTACCAGCGCTTCCAGCTGAGTACGCGAGGGATCTGCACGCAATGTATCCGAGATGAACGGACCGCAATCCAGGTCATTGGTGTACAGCGTTTCAATGCTCTTAATACCAGCTTCAATAATCAGTGCTAGATTTTCTTCAGTGATCTCGGTGTTACATTCGAGAATCAACTCGCCAGTCTTTGGATCGGCGATGTCTTTGGCCACTGCAAGACCAATCATGTACTCCGGAGTAACCTCCAGCGTAGTAACCTTGCCTTTCTCTAGCTCGCGAATATGACGAGCTGTAATACGACGGCCTTTCTCAACAACGACAGCACCCTTTTTGTCCACAATGTCGAACACGGCAATTTCACCACGCAGACGCTCTGGATCAAGGTCGAGACTAAACTTCTCTTTTTTGTAGTGGAAGATACTGGTGTCGAAAAACTTACCCAAAATCTCTTCTGAGTTATAGCCAAGCGCGCGCAGCAAAATAGTCGCTGGTAGCTTACGACGACGGTCAATTCGCACATACAGCAAATCTTTTGGGTCGAACTCAAAGTCCAACCAAGAACCACGGTAGGGAATCACTCGGGCGGTATATAGCAACTTACCTGATGAGTGAGTTTTACCTTTATCGTGGTCGAAGATCACACCAGGCGATCTGTGCAGCTGAGAAACGATAACGCGCTCAGTGCCATTAATAATGAAGGTGCCGTTATCAGTCATCAAAGGGATTTCGCCGAGGTAAACTTCTTGCTCGCGAATGTCCTTGATGGCCTTATTGGTCGATTCTTTATCGTAGATGACCAGACGGACTCGAACCCTTAGGGGTACCGAGAAAGTAACGCCGCGGAGCTTACACTCCTCAACGTCAAAGGCGGGTTTGCCCAAGACATAGTCGACGTACTCAAGTGCCGCATGACCCGAGTAACCAACGATCGGAAAGATCGAGTTAAGGGCTGCGTGCAAGCCAGTGTTCATTCGGTCTTCGACCTTAATGCCCACTTGCGTGAAATTTTTATAGGAATCAAGCTGAATTGCCAACAAGTAGGGCAAATCCATAACATCTGGCAACTTGCCAAAATTCTTGCGGATACGTTTCTTCTCAGTGAAGGAGTAAGCCATCTGTATTCCTCGGGATCATCTTGTTTGGGAGTTAACAACTTTGAGGCCATTCTCAAAATCGTTCTGCTTGTAAATTCCCATGTCTACAAGCAGGAAAGGGCCGAAGGGAAAACCCCTTCAGCCCAGCCTGATAAATCAGGCAGCCTGCACATCAAACTTACTTAAGTTCGACAGTTGCGCCTGCTTCTTCCAATTGCTTCTTAGCTTCGTCAGCATCGCCTTTAGAAGCAGCTTCTTTAATAGTAGAAGGCGCTCCGTCAACCATGTCTTTAGCTTCTTTCAAGCCAAGGCCAGTGATTGCGCGAACTGCTTTAATTACATTTACTTTCTTGTCGCCAACTGCAGACAGAACAACGTCAAATTCAGTCTGCTCAGCAGCAGCTTCGCCACCACCAGCAGCAGCAACAGGAGCAGCGGCAACAGCAGCAGCTGCTGATACGCCAAACTTCTCTTCCATTGCACTTACTAATTCAACAACGTCCATTACGCTCATTTCAGCGATTGCATTCAAAATATCTTCGTTTGATAGGGCCATTTTGGGCCTCCTAATTTTATCTGGTTACCATGAAGTCGCTTATGCGGCTTCCTGTTTTGCATCACGAACTGCAGCTACTGCGCGGGTTGTCTTAGTTGGGATCTCATTAAGAGTACGTACCAACTTAGTAACCGGAGCCAATGTAACGTTAGCCAACATACCAAGAGCCTGATGTAGGGTCGGTAATGTCGCAAGAACGTCCAATTGACTTTTATCTAGCAGTTGACCGCTAACTGACAGCGCCTTTACTTCAAATTCTTCATTTACTTTAGCGAAGTCTTTGAATAAACGAGCTGCTGCGCCTGGATCTTCCATTGAGAAAGCAAACAATGACGGACCGACCAAAACTTCTTCTACGCAAGCGTATTCAGTTTCTGCGAATGCACGCTTAGCCAAGGTGTTGCGGATAACGCGGATTTGCACGTTTTCAGCTCGAGCCTTAGCACGTAGAGCATTCATATCGGTTACGTCAACGCCACGAGCGTCAGCGATCACCAAGCTTAAAGCCTGGGCGGCTGTCTCGTTTACTTCAGCAACAATTGCTTTTTTGTCATCGAGATTCAATGCCACGATAAATCTCCTCGATTTACCTGAGTTACAGTCGAAAACTTCTTCGACCACTTAGGTGAATAATTACCAGTTCAAAATTCTGTACCGGGTTCACCGCCTGCGTAGGAAACTACCAGCCATACTGCGCTACTAATTATTAATCCCTTTCGGGAACCTACGGTCTTTAACGACCCAAGCTAACAACTAAACGTTAGCTCGGACCCCAAAGCCTTTTACTGGCAGCCTTAGCTGCCAGGTGATCATGCGCTCAGAGAGGCCTGATCAATAACTAATCCAGGACCCATAGTCGAAGACACAGTGATCTTCTTCACATAGATACCTTTGGCTGATGCTGGCTTAGCTTTCGCCAAGTCACCCATCAACGCTTCAAGATTTTGCTGCAGTGCTGCTGCTTCGAAAGCAACGACACCGATGCCGCCATGAACAATACCGTTCTTGTCTGCACGGAACCGCACCTGACCTGCTTTAGCATTTTTAACTGCTGTAGCAACATCCGGAGTCACAGTACCAGACTTAGGGTTAGGCATAAGACCGCGGGGGCCAAGAACCTTACCCAGCAAACCAACAACGCGCATAGCGTCTGGAGCAGCGATAACAACATCAAAGTCCATCATGCCACCTTTGACTTCGTCTGCTAGCTCGTCCATACCGACCAACTCAGCGCCAGCAGCCTTTGCTGCTTCTGCTGCGTCGCCCTGGGCAAATACACAGACACGAACGTCTTTACCAGAACCATTGGGCAGCGTAGTCGCGCCACGAACGATCTGATCAGATTTACGCGGGTCAATGCCCAGGTTAACTGCCACATCGATAGTTTCATTAAACTTAACAGTAGATAGCTCTTTCAACAGGCTTAATGCTTCACCAACTGAATAGAGCTTTCCCTCTTCAACTTTTTCATTGATCGCGCGACGGCGTTTCGTTAACTTGGCCACTTACACACCCTCCGTTTCAATACCCATTGACCGAGCTGACCCGGCAATAGTTCGAACTGCAGCATCCATATCGGCGGCTGTCAGATCAGGTTCTTTAGTTTTAACAATGTCTTCTAACTGAGCGCGAGTAACTTTACCCACTTTGTCAGTGTTTGGACGACCAGAACCGCTCTTCAAACCTGCTGCTTTCTTTAGCAAGTAAGAGGCTGGTGGGGTCTTCATCTCGAAGGTAAAGCTGCGATCGCCATATACAGTAATAACTACTGGTACGGGTGCGCCCTGCTCAGTGCCTTGAGTCTGTGCGTTAAAACCTTTACAGAATTCCATGATGTTCACGCCGTGCTGGCCCAGTGCTGGACCTACGGGTGGACTTGGGTTGGCCTGACCGGCAGGCACTTGCAGCTTGATATAAGCTGTTACTTTCTTAGCCATCTAACTTCTCCACTAATGGGTATTATCGCCTCAGGGTGGTCACTATAAATAGCGCCTACCCTTCACTGGCTCCCCGGTAAGCTGGCGGAATTGCCAACTTGCCAAATTTCTATCAGGCTTTTTCAACCTGCGTGAACTCAAGCTCAACTGGCGTTGATCGACCAAAGATCGATACTGCTACGCGGAGCCTGCTCTTGTCGTAATTCACTTCTTCTACCGTGCCGTTGAAGTCATTAAACGGACCATCGGTAACGCGGACCATTTCACCAGGCTCAAACATCGTCTTAGGCCGGGGCGCTTCTTCAGAGTCATGTACGCGCTGCAGAATCAAATCGGCTTCTTTGTCAGTAATTGGTGCTGGCTTATCTGCCTTGCCACCAATAAAGCCCATTACTCTAGGCGTCTCTTTTACAAGATGCCATGTGTCATCATCGAGATCCATCTGTACTAAAACGTAGCCAGGAAAGAACATTCTCTCACTGGTGCGTTTTGCACCGCCTCTCATTTCGACCACTTCTTCGGTAGGCACTAGAATCTCACCAAACCGGTCTTGCAATCCATTCATTTGCACGCGGTCTTGTATCGCCACTGCAACTTTTTTCTCGTAGCCCGAGTAAGCATGTACCACATACCATCGCATCGACATGCCGCTCTCCTAGCCCATTATCAGTGAGGCAACCCAACTCAACAGGGAATCGATACCCCACAAAATTAGCGCCATCAATAGAATAACCGCAACCACAATCAATGTTGTTTGGTTACGCTCCTGTTTGGTTGGCCATACGACTTTACGCCACTCAGTGCGCGCGCCGACAGACAACTCAATAATTGTTTTGCCTTTAGCCGTCAGAGAAGCCACCAGGCCGGCAAGGCCCATCGCAGCGACAAGACCCAGCACTCGATAGAGCACCGACTCGGCTGAAAAATACCAGTTTGCGTAAATAGCACCACCAACTAACAGCAGTACGACTAGCCACTTAAGCCAGTCAAGACGAAATTGCTTTTCTTCTGCAACAACACTCATGGTTATTTCCCAAACTATGCTGAACTATTAAGTGGCAGGCCAGGAGGGACTCGAACCCCCAACAGCCGGTTTTGGAGACCGGTGCTCTACCAATTGAACTACTGGCCTACAGATAACTTTATTGCTTTCCCTATCTGACAGCTAAGCCGAGACATCAAGATGCCTCGGCTTTGCGCTTCAGACTATGTGTTGCTATTACTCGATAATCTTAGCTACAACACCAGCACCAACAGTACGGCCGCCTTCACGGATAGCAAAACGCAGACCTTCTTCCATCGCAATCGGATGAATCAAAGTAACTTCCATCTGCACGTTGTCACCTGGCATTACCATCTCAG
>CAJJAO010000042.1 GCA_905182265.1 gamma proteobacterium HTCC2207
GTTGCGATATTACCGACGAAGTGCAACTTGCAGCTCTGGCTGATGCAGCCATATCTCATTACGGCAAACTTGATGGCGCAATTAATTTTGCCGGCATTGAAACCTCATCGCCCATTGCCGATATTAGCCGCGAGGTGTTGCAAGAGAATTGCGATGTACACCTGATTGGAACTACGCTATTTATCAAGCATATGACAGCACGGATGACTGACGGGGGTTCGGTGGTGACCACCTCCTCACAGACGGCTCTATTGGCGCCTCCTGGCCTTGCAGCCTATGCCGGCACCAAGAGTGGGGCAGACCATATTGTACGTATAGCGGCCGTGGAGTATGGCGCACAGAATATACGTGTTAATTCCCTGTCCCCCGGTTTTACGCCAAGTGCTATGACCGAAAGTTTTCTGGCCATGCCAGCGATCGAGCAGGCGTTTCTCAATGAGATTCCACTAGGGAAGTTACCGAGCACCGATGATATGGCAAACGCCGCACTTTGGCTTTTATCCGATGAATGCTTTATGACTGGTAGGCTGCTGGATATTTCTGGTGGACAAACTCTGCGCCGTATTCCTACCGCGACAGAGATGGGTTTTTAATGGGCGTCTGTATCGACAATAAAAAGGTTGATGTGATAATTGAGAGCCGCTGTTTTCAGCGGCTTTTCTTTGGTATCGCTTTTCCTGCTGCGTAGTCATAAACACTTCCGTTACCGAGAGCCGCTAGGCCTTTATAAAAGTCGCCACTGTCCATAGTTTCTGTCTCTGCTTCTAACTCTTTACTAAGTCCCTGATCGAGAGAGGCTTCCCAGGCAGCACTCAGGCATTCTTTGGTCCAGCGCACAGAGGCCGGTGAACATAGACGTAAGCGATCAAGTACGCCAGTGAGATGTGCATCTAATAATTCTGAGGTAGGGAATGAGCGAGTTACCAGGCCAAAATTGGCGGCCTGAACACCACTAATCGATTCACCCAATAAGAGCATCTCCTGAGCCCGCCTAAAGGGCATTAGCCTCGCGGCTAATTGAGTGCCGCCCCAAGCAGCAACAAAGCCCAGAGTGACCTCTGGGAAGCTAAAGCGGGCCTCGTCAAGACAGTAGAGCATATCGCTGCGCAATAGAAGTTCGAGACCGCCCCCTAAGGCGCCGCCGCGAGCTATACCAATGACTGGGATAGGCAATGCCGAAATCTGGCTGCCTAACGCATGACCTAGCTCTACGAGCCGTTGAAAATCATCTCGGTTCAGGTCTTCTAATCGCGGTTGCAGCTCGGTCACTGCTACCGCACCAGCATGAAACCCATGGCCACCGGCATCAATAATGACAGCATGGCTGTTAGCACCATCTTTAACACTGTCCAAAGCTTCGCCCATGGCGTTGATCATAGATAGAGACATCCCGAAATTATCGTGAGGGTTGTTCTTGGTTAGCCTAAGAATACCGTCAATATGTTGGACCTCAAGCACAGCCTGTTGGTTGTTTTGCATTGCTGCTTGCCCTCTACGTGTTACGGTTAAAAATTTTAATGATAAAAAAAGGCGGCTGAACTGTGTTCAACCGCCTTTTAGTTACTACTTTTTAAAAATTCAGATACTTAGAACTCGTATCCTACTGACAGGCCGATCTGACGACGTGGTGTCAGTTCTGCCCAAGCAAAAGCGCCCGCATCATATCTGCGGCTTACTCGGTTGCCTTCTTCAAGAAGGTCTGTTCCGTACGCTCGGATTTTCAGATTTCCATTACCCATGTCCCTGATAAAGGTCGCTGAGATGTCCAAAGACTCAAAGCTTTCAAGGGTAACTTCAGGGCCAGTCGCTGGATCATATGTTGACCAGTCAGCTTGCGTCTCTACGTCGGCTTTATGGCTAAATCCAGCGTTGATAGTTAATGATCCACCAGCTGTTTCTGAGGTGTGTTCTGCACCAAGATATGCTGTTAGCTCAGGAGCATAAAGCAAGCGAGCTTTATCGGCGATATCAGTGCCATTATAGTCATACTTGTCATAGTCACCATTGAAGGTACCAATCATTGCTCTCACGGTGAGAGCGTCTGTAGGCATAAACATACCTTCAAATTCGATTCCATCCATGCTGACTTCACCAGCGTTACGAACAAATGAACAGGTAGTTCCGGCGACTTCCGCACTTTTATTACAAGTTGGGTCAATAGCACCAACGATAACGGTAGTCTGCTTGTCGCTATATTCAGCGTTAAAGTATGTAAGATTGACCTGCGTATTGTCGGTTGGATTGCTACGTAATCCTAACTCTATGCTGTTGACTTCCTCTGACTGGAATGGAGCAACTTCAGCCGCTGTAGTACCTCGGTTGAAGAATCCACCACTGCGGAAGCCTGTAGCATATGAGGCATACACCATGCCCTGTTCAAACTCACGTTGCAGAACCACGCGGTATGAAACGTTGTCATCTTCGAACTTCGGTGTGGCATAGTTTTGCATAGTAGATGCATCTTCGCTGTAGGCATTCCAAAGAGCATTTTCACCAGTGGCCCATGATCTAGAGATCAAGCTTTTGTCCTCTTCAGTGTATCTTGCGCCGACGGTAAGTGACCAATCTTCTGACAAGTCATAGCTCATCTCACCAAATATAGCGGTGGTCTCTAGACTGTGGTTTGAGCGAAACAGTACGGCGGGTCCAGACTCAATAAACGAGTCAGCTTCCAGGGTATAGTAGCCAGCCACAAAGTTCATAGGGCCATCAAAGTCAGATATGAACTGCAACTCATGAGAAGTCTGCTTAAATTCTTGATTTCTATCAACTGGGAAGAATACCCCTGGGGTGCCCCAAGATGATTCATGTACTTCTTCATCGTAATCCATGATACCCATGATGTACTTTATCTGATAGTTTTCGGCGTTATGAGTCACTTTTAACGTTGTATTTTCACCGATCAATGAAGCTGTTAGAGGGTTGAGCTGAGGCGATGTTTTCCAATCGTCTGCTTCTGAAGCTGCTGCCCCAGCGTTGAATCCAATAGATTCTAAGAATCCAGTGGCAACGAAGACATTATCAGGTGCTGTAGTGTCATGATCGTAGTCATCATAGGTAAGCACCGCCGATGTGTTCTCAGTGAAATCATATTTAACGGCTACAGTGACAGTTGATGAATCTTTAAAGTCACGACGACCATTAAGCGTGGTGTTGTATACGTGGGAATCGGACTGGGCATCTTTGACAGCTATTTTAATGCCGCCATTCTCGCCCAAAGGCATATTTATTAGTGCTTTTAGGTCCGTACGATTCTCATCACCAAAAACTGCTTCCAATTTTGCGCCAAACTCACCGGTAGGCTCAGTTCGCTGAACATTGATCACACCACCAATAGTGTTGCGGCCAAAGAGTGTTCCCTGGGGACCACGCAGTACTTCAACAGACTCAACATCAAAAAAATCAAAAACACCGCCTGAGTTACTTGCTAGGAAAACACCATCAATAGCAATTCCCACTGTAGGCTCAATTGATTTCTCAATATCGTCATAGCTGAGGCCTCTAATAGAAGCGCTTAAAGATTCTGAACCGATTGCGGTTTCATGAAGCTCTACGTTAGGTACTAGCTTGCCCAGTTCAAGAGAGCTAGTGATTGAACCACGCTCTAATTGACCTGGCGTGATTGCTGTTACTGCTACAGGTACGTCTTGTATTGATTCTTGACGCTTTCGAGCAGTTACAATGACCTCTTCAAGCGCAGTTGCACCTAGGGCGCCCTGAGCGCAAACCGGCAATATAAGCGCGGCAATCAGCGACGGCAGCACTGATTTTTTAAAAGTTTTTTGACAATTCATTACGTCTTCCCCTGGAATATTTTTAATTATGTGGTGATTAAAGTAGTTAGAAACTCTATCTCCGACCCCTTAACAAAAACAATCGAGATTGCTTTTTATCTGCTTGGTGTTCAAATATAACGCTAGCCTTAAGAAAGTACAACCTATTTTAAGCATAAGAAAATGGGTTATTTGCGATTAAAGGCACTCAATTAGTGCGCTTTGCTAACCCTGACGTACCGCATTGGTGCCCCAGGCGAAATTACCAGCCGTGCTAACTATATAGGCCTATTGCTCGTAGGCCCAATGTATACCTGATAGTTAGGATACTAAGTCGTGGAAAAATAACTTGATTGCTGTGATGAGCTGAGCGGGGAATGTAAAAAAGGTCCTGATTAATAAAGAGGGTCGTATCTTGTATTTCGGTCATTAAAAAACAATGTTGTATGTTTTTATAATTTAAGTTAACTTGAGGTTAATGGTTAGTAACTAGCGCTCATCGGGTGGCAATTGAATAGACGCTGCGTGCCAGACTTGAGTCTATTTACCCTCAATACCTTCACTATTGCCGACAACCAAACTATTCGACCTGCTTAATAAAGGCTGACAATGCGATTACGTACTAAAAACCTGGCTGACTATGCCCGAGATAAAGCACTAACTTCTCCGGAGGCCGTGGCAATCTATCTTGAGGATGGTAATCACATCCAGTTTAGCAGCATATTTACTGAGGCCATGTCTCTGGCAGCTTCATTATCAGGTTTAGGCTTAAAGGCGGGCGATGTGATCAGCTTTCAACTGCCAAATTGGCGTGAAGCTGTGGCTATCGATATAGCCGCCGTGTGGTTGGGGTTGGTGGTCAATCCAGTGATCCCTATTTATCGAGACCGTGAATTAGCGTTTATCCTTGCTGACAGCCGCTGCCGCTGCCTATTTATTCCTGGGGTTTATCGCGGCCATGACTTTCCCGAGATGATTGAGCGTCTGTCCGATCAGCTCCCAAATCTGCAGCACGTTATTTCTGTGCGTTATGAGGATGCAGGGAATGGGTTGTTGCGATACGAAGACCTGATTCAAGAACAGGGCGGGCCCACCCCTGAAAAGCAGCCTACCGATATGGCTGCACTCAAATTAATAATGTATACCTCGGGCACTACCGGTCGTGCCAAAGCGGTCAGGCACTCCCATCAGTCTCTGGCTCGAGCCATAGACAACGGTGTAGAAGCCTGGGAGCTGGGTGCAGAGGACGTCATGTTAATGCCGTCTCCCGTTACTCATATCACCGGATTTGCTAATGGTATTGAGCAAGCATTTATAAGCGACTGCAAAACCGCCTTTATGGAGCGCTGGGATGTTAATCGAGCTGCTACCTATATAGAGAGGGTCGGAGCGACAGGCTGTGTGAGTGCGACGCCATTTCTTCAGGAGCTGGTCGAGAAAGCCCAGCGCGATTCTTTAGATTTACCCACATTACGATTTTTTGCCTGTGGTGGCGCCTCGGTGCCGCCTACATTAATAACCGATGCACACAGAGTATTTGCTAACTGCCGGGCTTTTAGAGTCTATGGCTGCACAGAGGCACCGCTTATTACAGTGGGCTTTCTAAAGCCGGAGGAAGAGTCTCTGGCGGCAACCACCGATGGCCGCATTAATAATTGGGATGTACTGATTATTGATGACGAAGGTCAGTCTCTGGCTCAGGGTAGTGATGGCGAGATACTGGTTAAAGGGCCTGCATTAATGCTTGGCTATGGCGAAGAGCAACAAACTAGCAGGGCGATCAATGATCAGGGTTACTTTGCTACCGGTGATATAGGTCATATCACGCCCGAGGGTGCCATCGTTATTACTGACCGCAAGAAGGACATCATTATTCGTGGCGGCGAAAATATTTCCGCCCGGGAAATAGAAGATGTATTGCACGGCCATGAAATGATCAGCGAGGCAGCGGTAGTTGCCATGCCCCACGCCCGTCTTGGCGAGGGCGTTTGCGTCTTTCTGGTGATGCGTGATTCAGCGACGTTAGAAATGCCTGAACTGCAGGTATTTTTACAGGCGACCGGTTTGGCCAAACAAAAGTGGCCCCAGCGAATTGAGATGACTGAAGCGCTACAAAAGACCGCTTCCGGAAAAGTGAAAAAAGATGTGTTACGCAAGCAAGTGGCAGTACTTATTGAAGCTGAAGCCTAATTCACGACATTAATATGCCGTTTATAGCTGTGCCTGTAGCTTGATTCCGTTTCTTCCATTGCATTAGGTTGGCTATGGCCATAAAATAAAAACAAGTTTGTTTGTTTAATGTTTAAGCCAGATATCACCGGCGACTAAATAGAGAGAATTTATGACTGAAAGTGCTTTTCGTCAGGAAGTCCGCGAATTTTTGGCTGAGTCTCTAACCCCAGAAATTGCGCGAGCGGGTGAGTTGATGACCAGCGTGTTTGCCGATTTCGATGCAACCATGGACTGGCACAAAAGACTCCATCGTAAAGGCTGGGTGGCACCAGACTGGCCCCAGGAATATGGCGGTACCGGTTGGACGTTGAGCGAGCGCTATATTTTCCAAGAAGAGTGCAAACTGGCCAATGCGCCGGCACTCTTTGCCATGGGCTTGCAGATGCTGGGTCCCATGCTTATTCGTTACGGCACTGAAGAACAAAATAATTATTATCTGCCGCGCATGCTCTCTGGTGAGGATGTCTGGTGTCAGGGTTATTCAGAACCCGGTGCTGGCTCTGACCTAGCTTCGCTGATTACTGCGGCTGTGCGCGATGGTGATGATTACATTATTAATGGTTCAAAAATCTGGACCAGCTATGCGCAACATTCCAATAAAATTTTCTGCCTAGTTAGAACCTCAAAAGAGGGCAAGCCACAGGCAGGTATCAGTTTTATCTTGGTAGACATGGATACAGAAGGACTGAAGGTAGAACCGATAGTCGGTCTCGATGGAACCGTTGAGCAATGTCAGGTCTATTTTGACAATGTGCGTGTTCCAGCAGCCAACCTTGTGGGTGCAGAAAATCAGGGTTGGGATGTTGCCAAGTCTTTGCTTGAGTTTGAACGAGGCGGGCACAATTTTACTATTGACCATAAAAAGCAGATGGCCAAAATCGATCGTCAGGCGAGTTCTCAATACAGTGAAGACAATACATTGTGGAAAGATAACCCCATATTTGCTGCCAAACTCTCCGATGTCGCGGTTGATGCGCTGGCTTTGGAGTTTACCGAGTTACGGGTAAAAGGTGCGTTTGAAGCCGGTGGCAATGCCGGTGCGCTGTCCTCATTGATCAAAGTGATGGGTACAGAAATTGGTCAGCGCTTTAATGAATTAAGCCTCGAGATGATGGCCGAACACGCCTTTGTGAAACAGCTCGACGCACTGCTCCCTAGTTTTGAAGGGGAGACTATTGGCCCAGACTGTGGCCTGACCACTATGGCGGAATATATTAATAATCGCTCGGCAACTATTTATGGCGGCTCAGCAGAGATTCAGCGCGACATAATCGCCAAGCGAGTGCTGCACCTCTAACCGGTGCCTACATTGAGTAACAGTAGAGCCAAAAAGAATAAAAAAGAATTAAAAGCAGAAATAGGAAATTGAATGTTTATTGAATATAGCGAAGAACAAAACATGTTGCGCGACAGCGCAGAGCGTTATCTTCGTGACAACTACAGTTTCGATAGCCGCCAAGCTACTGTTAAACAGGCGAGCGGATTTGATGCTGTGCAATGGCAGGCATTTGCTGACCTAGGTTGGCTGGCGATGACATTTGATGAAGACTCTGGTGGCTTCGGCGGTGGCGCGCTTGAGACCATGATTCTCTGTGAACAGTTTGGTAAGTTTCTGGTGCTAGAGCCCTATCTAGAATCAGTGGTGATGGTCGGTGGTTTAATTGAAGCTGGCGCTCAGCCTGCTATTAAAGAGCAGTATCTTACGGGCTTGATTGCCGGTGAGTTACAGGGTGCATTTGCCTACTTAGAAGAGGGCAGTGTTGCAGACCCCACCCATGTAAAGACAATCGCCGAACCCAGTGCGGACGGCTTTATTCTTAATGGTAGCAAAACTGTTGTGCTCAATGGCCCTGAAGCAGATTTCTTTATTGTCTCGGTGATTACTGGCGCAAACCACAAAGATTCAAGCCAAGGTATCAGTCTTTTTGTTGTTACCAAAGATAACCCAGGCCTAAGTTTAAAAAATTATAAAACCTACGATGGGCGTTCGGCCTCTGAGTTGCACATGACAGATGTTGCTGTCAGCAATCTAGCGCTGGTGGGCGAATTGGATAATGGCTTTGCTATAGCAGCGCCAATCTTTTCCCGCGCCATTGTTGCCGTCTGTGCGGAAGCCGTGGGTGCCATGGATGCTCTGTTGGCTGCCACGGTGGACTACACCAAACAGCGCAAGCAATTCGGCCAGTCAATTTCAGGCTTTCAGGTATTGCGTCATCGCATGGTTGATATGTTTATGGAAATTGAATTAACCCGATCGTTGCTCATGGCCACAGCCTGGAAACTCGATAACAACGCACCAGATGCAGAGCAATGTGTTGCTGCACTTAAGGCCAAGGTGGGCAAGGCGGGTCGCTATGTATCCCACAATGCTGTGCAGCTCCACGGTGGAATCGGAACAACCGACGAATTCAGCGTCGGACATTACTTTAAACGCTTGGCAACCATAGGTGTCATGTTTGGATCGAGAGATTCTCATCTATCACGCTATTCTCAACTCAGTGCTCAGGTCTCTTCCTAAGAGCGCGAGATAATCCAATTAAATACAATAATAAGGAATGATCAGTATGGATCTTCAACTAAAAAACAAAACAGTACTAATTACCGGCTCATCGAAAGGCATTGGTTTTGCAATGGCAAAAACACTGGCCGCCGAAGGCTGCGATGTGGGCATATGCGCACGTAATGCCGATGAAGTTAAGGCTGCGGTTGCCGCTATTCAGGCCATGGGTGTTAAGGCCCATGGTGAAGTGGTTGATGTGACTGACTCTGCATCACTTGAAGCCTGGATTAAGGCCTGTGCCGAGGCCCTAGGTGGTATCGATGGTTTTGTGGCTAATGTAAGTGCCGGTGGTGCTGATAATG
Organism: gamma proteobacterium HTCC2207; assembly: GCA_905182265.1. Lineage (GTDB taxonomy): Bacteria > Pseudomonadota > Gammaproteobacteria > Pseudomonadales > Porticoccaceae > HTCC2207. The sequence continues at coordinate 8,868 of CAJJAO010000042.1, forward strand.
AAGAGTCTGGCTGGAGAAGTAACTTTGAAGCTGACGTAATGGCCAGCGTAAAAGCAGTCAATGCAGTTAAGCCCTATTTAGAAGCCTCTGATTGCGGTGCCATTGTGAGCATTGGTTCTACGGCATCTCTTGAAGCCTTTGCCGGTGCTGTGCCCTACGGCGCAATGAAAGCCGCACTGCTGAACTATTTTGGCAACCTAGCACAGGATCTAGCACCAGCAGGTATTCGTGTTAATAGCGTAAGCCCTGGCCCAATCTATTTTAAAGGCGGCGCCTGGGAAGATATTCGCGCGGCGATGCCAGAAATCTACGAGGGAACAGTGGCCAATATTCCTGCGGGACGTATGGGTTCACCGGAAGAAGTCTGTGTTCAAGTCGCAATCTTGTTGAGCCCGCTTTCGGGCTATACCACCGGTACCAATGTGGTTGTTGACGGCGGATTCACAAAGCGAATCCAGTTCTAATAGAACCGGATATGACGCTTAGCTTTCTAATTACAAAGCGATTGGTAATTAGAAAGCGAAATGATTAAAAAGTAAAATTATAAAAAGGTAAATGTTGTGACAGATAATATTTTTTCTGTAAAAGGCAGAGTTGCATTAGTGAGCGGCGCTTCAAGCGGTTTGGGTGAGCACATAGCAGAAATGTTGGCCTCCCATGGCGTTGCCGTAATCTGCGCTGCGCGGAGAATCGATCTTCTACAGAGTCTCGCTGAGCGTATTGTAGCTAAAGGTGGAAAAGCCTTAGCCGTGGCAATGGATGTCACCGACCGAGCCTCGGTGAAAGCAGGGTTTGATCTGGCAGAAAAAGAGTTTGGCACGCCAGATATTGTTGTTTGCAATGCTGGTGCTACTGGTGCCCAACCATTTTTAGAAATGGAAGAGTCGATGTGGGACAACGTGTTGACGGTCAATGTCAAAGGCGTGTTTAACCTTGGCCAGGAAGGTGCGCAGCGCATGGTCGCAGCGGGCAAGTCGGGCAATATTATTAATATTTCATCTATCTGTGCTGTGGCTTCCTTTAAGGGACTCACCCACTACAGCGCCTCGAAAGCGGCGGTTAATCAGCTCACGAGTGTGATGGGTCATGAGCTAGCCGAACATGATATTCGTGTTAATGCACTGGCGCCTGGTTTCCTCTATACCGATATGGTGATGGACTATTATGAGACGCCTGCAGGTCAGTCAGATCTCGCTAATCTACCACTTGGGCGAGCAGGGAAACTGTCAGAACTAGACGGTGCTATTTTGCTGCTGGCGAGTAACGCGGCAAGTTATATGAGCGGTTCGGTTGTTACAGCAGACGCCGCACATTCGATTCGCCTGGGGTAATGTATGACAGAGTCAGTGGTTACTGAGCCTTTTAACGAAGATGTTCCAGAACACGTTCCAGAGCATCTGGTAAGAGACTTTAATATCTATACACCGCCGGGCTTAGATGAAGACTTCCATCAGGCCTGGGCGACTCTACTGCAAGAGGACGATTCCTGTCCTCTGGTCTGGACTCAGGCTAACGAGGGCCATTGGCTGCCTACTCGCTCGTCGATCATTGAAGAAATCCTCACCGATTACACTAGATTTTCGAGCCGCAGTATTATTATCCCCAAGAGTCATAGTGCCGACCATGGTCTTCTGCCGACGACCATAGATCCTCCAGAACATCATTTTTATCGCAAGACCCTAAATCACACCATGGCACCCGCCTCGGTGAATGCCATGGGCGATGATATTCGTGGCATTGTCACCTCCCTAATTGATGGGTTTGTAGAAAAGGGAGAATGTAACTTCACTCGTGACTTTGCCGACATTCTGCCGATCCGTGTGTTTCTGTCGATGATGGATTTACCGGAAGACGATATACCGCAAACCAAGTATTGGACTGACCAGTTAATTAGACCCGATGGCAGCATTACGTTTGCCGATGCGCTGCAAAATCTAAAAGATTATATTGCTCCCTACGTGGATCAGCGTATGGGTAAAGATGGCACGGATATGCTTAGCCGCATGATTAATACTGAAACCAATGGTCGTCGACTTACTCGCGAAGAAGCGATTAAGCTGTCTATTCAGGTATTTATTGCCGGTGTGGATACTGTGGTTAATCTGCTGGGTTTTGTATTTTTGTTTATGGCCCGCAATCCATCCCATCGTTCACAAATATCTCAGGGCAAAGTGACTGTGAGCAATGCGGTTGAAGAGATTTTGAGACGCTTTCCTATAGTGACTGTAGCCCGAGAAGTAACCGAGGATATGACGTTTCATGGGGTGCAACTGAAAGCCGGCGATATGATCGCAGCACCAACGCCATTGGCGGGCATGGATAATAGCTTTACGCCCAATGCTGTAGATGTAGAGTTTGATCGCAAGCAGGGTAATAGCTTAACGTTTGGTCGGGGTGCCCATACCTGTCCGGGGAAAAATTTGGCGCGAGTAGAGTTGCGTATTGCACTGGAAGAATGGCTTAAACGAATTCCCGACTTTGAGGTTGATAAGAGCAGTCCTATCAGTTTTAGCAGCGGTATTGTTGGGGTGGTCAACGAGTTAAAATTACGCTGGTAGTTTCGATATTCTATAAGGTGTTCCATAAATAGCAGCAATAAGAAAAGGGACATTTAATGTCCCTTTTCTTATATCACTTTATTAACAGCTAAGCTGTCCAAGCTGTTACTCAACAGCAGCACGGGCCTTAGCCATAGCATCAGATGTTTCTTTATCCATAGGCTCAATCGCCCATTGAATACCGCGACGCAGCAACTGGTAAAACACCGGT
>CAJJAO010000043.1 GCA_905182265.1 gamma proteobacterium HTCC2207
ATCTACGACGGTAAAGTTGTCCGTATCGTAGACTTCGGTGCTTTCGTTAACTTTATGCCTGGTACTGATGGTCTGGTTCACATCTCACAGATCGCTCAGGAACGCGTTGCTAAAGTAGGCGATTACCTGACTGAAGGCCAAGACGTTCGCGTTAAGGTAACAGAGATCGACAACCGTGGCCGCGTTAAGCTGTCTATCAAGGAAGCACAGATCGAAGAGGGCACAGTGCCTGAAGCGCCTGCTGCTGCCCCTGAAGCTGCTAGCGATAAGACTGAAGAAGCGGCTCCAGAAGCCTAATCTTCAAGATCTGATAAAAAATCCCCGCTTGCTTTTGCAGGTGGGGATTTTTTTTGCTCCAAATTTCTTTGACCAAGGTTAGATAATTAAAGAAGAGACGGGAACACATTAATGAGCCACTTATCACATTTGGCTTAGCTTTCTCGGATTTCTTTCGAAGAGATATATTCGGCGGTGCTTGACCCAATTTGGTTGTGAAACGGAATGTTTGAGTAATCTAAATCGAAGGAGGATTATCCCAGTTGGGGCAGGGATCTCCCAATAAAAACAGTTGAAGGCTCGAGATAATTGCCTACGTCAGTATGACAAAAGAAATCACCGTCATCTAAGCGAAAGCTTGGAACTCCGTTAGCGCAGACACATTCGTTCGAGATAACAAACTATAAAGACGCATACCAAGGAATTTCAGAATTAAGCAGAAGCTAAATTAAGTAACTCAGTAGCATGGGATAAAGTCTGCTCAGTCACAGTCGCGCCACCCAACATGCGAGCCAATTCCTCAACACGCTGTTGCTGACTAAGGGGGGTCATAAGAGACTCCGCGCTCTGTGTATCCACAACCTTACTAGCCCGATAATGATGGTGCGCATGGGCAGCCACTTGAGGCTGGTGAGTAACACTAATAACCTGACCACGATCGCCCAGAGTTTTAAGTAGCTGGCCAACTATGTCCGCGGTGCTGCCGCCAATACCAACATCGACTTCATCAAACACCAGCGTAGGAATCTTAGAATGTGCAGCGGCCACTACCTGAATAGCCAAGCTGACGCGAGAGAGCTCGCCGCCAGAGGCGATTTTAGCCAAAGGCTTATGGGGTTGGCCTGGGTTGGTGGCAATAACAAACTCCACCTCTTCAAAACCACTGGCTCGATACTCGCCCTCATCAAGAGGACTTAGCTGCACCAACAACTCAGCGCCTTCCATAGAAAGCTTCTGTAACTGCTCGTTAATCTCCGCTGCCATGGTTTGCGATGCCTGTTGGCGACTCGCGCTTAGCTTTTGGGCCGCAGACTCATAGGTCGTTGCTAGCTCTGCGAGTTGCTGCTGCAGTGCATCAATACTTTCGCCGCCGTCTTGTAGGCTTTGTAGTTCCTGCTCAAGTAGTGTCAGTGTTTCGGCAAGCTGGTCTGCATTGACTCGGTGTTTGCGGGCTAGCTGAAAAATAACCGCTAGCTGTTCTTCTACTTGCTGCAAGCGCTGGGGGTCGGCTTCAAAGCGATCGACATAGCTTTCAATTTCTCTGGTGGCTTCTTCAACCTGAATAAGGCCGCTTTGCAGTAGCTCTTCAGCATTACCAAGAGCCTCGGGCTTGTGCTTTAAGCCTACTAGTATGGAAAGGGCACGGTTTAGGCCGTGGCGCACATTAAAGCCTTCAGTTTGGTCGCAGATGGCCAGAACGCTTTGGCTCTCCTGCAGAATCTGATCGGCATTGGCTAATGTTTGCTGTTCTAGTTCCAGATTTTTGAGAACGCTGGGGGCTAGGTCGAGCTGTTGCAGTTCATTAACCTGAAAGCTTAATAAATCTTTGCGGGCAATAAGATCATCGGACCGCTCCATTAGGCTGCTGAGTTTTTTGTGGGCGCTATGCCATTCGCGATAGTTCGTGGCTACTTGTGTAGCCAGGTCCGTTGTATTGGCATAGTCGTCTAGTAATTTGCGGTGGGTCTCGCGGCGTAAAAGGGACTGGTGTTCGTGTTGGCTGTGAATATCGGTGAGCATTTCACCCAGCTGCTGGAGCTGCTGCATGGTGCAGCTTTGGCCATTAATATAGCCTCGGGAACGGCCTTCTATGGTGTAGAGGCGGCGCAATATGCATTGGTCATCAGCGTTAAAGTCATTGCTCTCAAGCCATTCGCTGGCTTCTTCTAGGCCTTTAATATCAAAGGTGGCCGTAATTTCAGCGCGATCTTTGCCATGGCGAATGGTGCCTGTATCGGCGCGATCACCTAGGGCCATGCCCAAGGCGTCGAGTACCAGAGATTTACCGGCACCAGTTTCCCCTGTAATGGCAGTTGTACCCCTGGAAAACTCGATTTCCAGGGTTTTTACCAGGGTGTAATTATTAATATTGATCGATAGCAGCACGGTTTTTTAGTCACCTAAATGTGTAACAGAAGTTATACAGAACAGATTGCTGTTACGCAATCGCTTGAAACTCGATAGTTTGTCCCCATATCTAGGGATAGAGTAAATATATCGATCCCTAGGATCAATCACGTGATTAAAAATAAGGAGTTGGCGTGTCGCAAGAAACCAACAATGACGAACAAAACGCAGCAAATGATGAGCCAGTTGTAGAGCAAACTACAGATCAGTCAACGGTAGATCCAACAAGAGCAGACGAATCAACGACAGGCTCCGAAACAGCAGAAGCCACCCTAGATGAGGTTAATGCCGAGATCGAAGCCGAGCTAATGGACGAGATGGACGCCGAGCAAAAGCCAGCACAGCCAGTATCCGAGCAGCTACTCGAGCAGGTCGCCAAAGCCAATGACCAGGTTTTGCGTGTGCAGGCCGAGATGCAAAATGTGCGGCGTCGTGCTGAGCGTGATGTCGAAAGCGCCCATAAATTTGCCCTCGATAAATTTGCTGCCGACCTGTTGCCTGTAGTCGACAACCTAGAGCGCGCTCTGGCGGCGATCGATAGTGAGGATGAAGGGCAAAAATCAGTGGCCGAAGGCATCGAGCTAACCCTAAAGACATTTATGGATGTATTGGTGCGCTTCAAAATCGAAGCCATAGACCCAGCAGGCCAGCCCTTTGATGCAGATCTGCACCAGGCGGTGAGCATGGTGCCCAACCCAGACTTAGAGGCAAACACCGTGATGGACGTATTCCAAAAGGGTTACACCCTCAATGGCCGATTGGTTAGACCGGCGATGGTCGTGGTCTCTCAGGGATAAAAACACTGAATTAGCGGATGCGACCCTTGAAATTTTTCAATTCGCACCCAGATATCAGATAAGCAAGTAAACATCTACAGACAAGCAATGGAGAACAAAGAAATGGGAAAGATTATCGGTATTGATTTGGGAACGACCAACTCCTGTGTTGCCGTACTCGAAGGCGATAAGCCCAAAGTCATTGAAAACTCAGAAGGCGCAAGAACTACGCCATCTGTTGTCGCCTTTACTGAAGAAGGTGAAATTTTAGTTGGGCAGTCAGCTAAGCGTCAGGCAGTTACTAACCCACACAACACAGTGTATGCGGTTAAGCGCTTGATCGGTCGACGCTTTGAAGATGACGTCGTGCAAAAAGACATCAAAATGGTGCCTTACAAAATCGTTAAAGCAGACAACGGTGATGCCTGGGTAGAAATTAAAGGCGATAGCAAAGCTGCGCCGCAGATTTCTGCTGAAGTACTCAAGAAAATGAAAAAGACCGCCGAAGACTATCTTGGCGAAGCAGTAACAGAAGCCGTGATTACAGTCCCAGCTTACTTTAACGACTCACAGCGCCAGGCAACTAAAGATGCCGGCCGTATTGCTGGTCTAGACGTTAAGCGTATTATCAATGAGCCAACGGCAGCAGCATTGGCCTACGGTATCGATAAAACTCCCGGTGACAGCGTTGTTGCTGTTTACGATCTGGGTGGCGGTACTTTCGATATCTCGATCATTGAGATTGCCGACGTAGACGGTGAAAAGCAGTTTGAAGTACTAGCGACCAACGGTGATACGTTCCTTGGTGGTGAAGACTTCGATATGCGTCTCATCGAATATTTGTCAGCAGAATTCAAAACAGACAGCGGCATCGACATTCACGGTGACCCACTGGCCATGCAGCGTCTTAAAGAAGCCGCAGAAAAAGCCAAGATCGAACTGTCTTCAAGCTCACAGACCGAAGTGAACCTGCCTTATATTACGGCAGACGCCACTGGTCCTAAGCACCTGGTTGTTAAGTTGACCCGCGCTAAGCTTGAGTCATTGGTTGGCGAGCTAGTTGAGCGTTCATTAGAGCCATTAAAAGTAGCCCTAAAAGATGCTGGCAAGTCTACCTCTGAAATCGACGAGATTATTTTGGTCGGTGGTCAGACTCGTATGCCACTGGTACAAGAAAAAGTAACTGCTTTCTTCGGCAAAGAGCCGCGCAAAGACGTTAACCCCGACGAAGCTGTTGCCGTTGGTGCTGCCCTACAGGGCGCGGTACTCTCTGGTGATGTAACAGACGTACTGTTGTTAGACGTTACACCTCTGAGCTTGGGTATCGAAACTATGGGTGGTGTAGCCACTCCAGTGATCGAGAAAAACACCACGATTCCTACTAAGAAATCGCAGATTTTCTCTACCGCTGACGACAATCAAACCGCTGTAACCATTCACGTGGTGCAGGGCGAGCGTAAACAGGCGACTGGTAACAAATCACTGGGTCGTTTTGACCTGGCAGATATTCCACCATCACCACGCGGTATGCCACAGATTGAAGTGACCTTTGATATTGATGCCAACGGTATCTTGCATGTTGGTGCTAAAGACAAGGCCACTGGTAAAGAACAGTCGATCATCATTAAAGCCTCTTCAGGTTTGTCTGATGACGAAATCGATGCAATGGTTAAAGACGCAGAAGCCAACGCCGCAGAAGACCAGAAGTTTGAAGAGCTGGTACAGGCGCGCAACACGGCCGACGGCCTAGCCCATGCTGCCAAGAAAACTCTCGAAGAAGCTGGCGACAAAGCCACCGACGACGAGAAAGCAGCGATCGAAGCAGCGGTTAAGCAGGTTGAAGATGCTGTTCAGGGTGAAGATAAAGACGCCATTGACGAAGCGGTCAAGGTACTTTCTGAAGCTTCATCAGGTCTTGCTCAGAAGATGTATGCAGAGCAGGCCGAAGGCGGTCAAGCAGAAGGCGGCGAACAGGCTGCTGGCGACGACGCCATGGACGCTGAGTTTGAAGAAGTAAAAGAAGAGAAAGCAGAAGAAAAAGCAGAAGAAGAGAAACCAGAAAAAGAAGACAGCAAGTAAGTCTTCTGGTTTTCTCACCTTCTATTAGGCGCGGGCTCTGTTCCGCGCCTAATCATATTAGCGATAGTTAGGAACAAAGATCTAAGTTATGGCCAAACGCGATTATTACGAAGTACTGGGTGTTGAAAAAGGTGCCACCGGAGCCGAGATAAAAAAGGCATTTCGTCGCATCGCGATGAAATTTCACCCAGACCGCAACTCTGACGATAAAAACTCAGACGAGAAATTCAAAGAAGCCCAAGAGGCCTACGAAGTTCTTGGTGACGAAGAGAAAAAGTCCGCCTACGACCGCTTTGGTCATGCAGGCGTCGATGGTAACTCTGGTGGCGGTGGTGGTGGCGGAGCTGGTTTCAGCGACGTCTTCGGCGACGTGTTTGGCGATATCTTTGGTGGTGGCGGAGGCCGAGGCCGAGCTGGCCCAGCCCGTGGTTCAGATCTACGCTATGACCTAAAGCTTGATTTAGAAGACGCCGTAAAAGGCAAAACCGTACAGATAGATGTACCCACTATGAGCCATTGCGATCCCTGCGACGGCTCCGGTGCGCGCAAAGGTTCGTCCCCTGTAACCTGTACCACCTGTGGTGGTGCCGGCCAGGTGCGTATGTCCCAGGGCTTCTTCTCTGTGCAACAGGCCTGTCCCCAGTGTCGCGGCCGTGGCCAAATGATCTCCGACCCCTGTGGCGACTGCCATGGTCAGGGTGTTGTTGAAGAACACAAAACCCTCTCGGTTAAAATTCCAGCTGGTGTTGATACCGGCGACCGTATTCGTCTTGCCGGTAAAGGCGAAGCCGGCCCACAGGGTGGCCCAGCGGGCGACCTCTATGTGCAGATGCATGTTCGTGACCACAGTATCTTTGTGCGCGAAGACGCCAACCTTCATTGTGAAGTCCCTATTAGCTTTGCCCAGGCAGCACTTGGAGGTGAAATTGAAGTCCCCACATTGTCCGGCAAGGTAAAGCTCAAAATCCCCGCCGAAACCCAGAGCAGCAAGCTGTTCCGTTTGCGCGGCAAAGGTGTTGCCCCGGTTCGTGGTGGCGCCACAGGTGATTTGTTGTGCCGAGTTGTACTAGAGACTCCGGTCAACCTCAGCGCAGAGCAGCGCTCATTGTTAGAGGCGTTCGATAAGAGCTTGGCAGGCAACAGCAAACACTCCCCCCGCACCGATAGCTGGTTTAATGGGGTAAAGAAATTCTTCGATAATTTAACGAGTTAGAGTTACAGTTAAAGCTAGCGCCAATGTTAAAGGTAATGTCAGCGAGAAAGCGCAAGTTAGAAGCCAGCGAGCAAGCGCACATAAGCGAGAAAGCGCACAAAAAAGGACGATGATGACCATGAGTAATATAGCCGTAATTGGTGCCGGTGGGCGCATGGGAAAGGCTCTGATTGAAACCATCGCATCGACCGAAGGCGTGCAACTTGGTGGCGCTCTAGAGCGTCCCGATAGCTCATTGATTGGCGTCGATGCAGGCGAGCTGGCCGGCATAGGCCGCAACAACATTCAAGTCGTCGCCTCTCTCGACGAGATCGTCGGCGACTTCGATCTGCTAATAGACTTCAGTATTCCCGCTGTAACCGCCGCCAATGCAGTATTTTGTGCCGCCCAAGGCAAAAAAATGGTCATTGGCACCACAGGCCTTAACGAGGCCCAGTTACAGCAGGTCACAGACGCAAGCCAACACAATGCCATCTGCATGGCCTCCAATTACGCCACTGGCGTCAACCTAGCTTTTAAGCTGGCAGAGCTAGCAGCTTCAGTACTTGGTGACGACGTCGATATCGAAATTTCGGAAGCTCACCACCGCCACAAAGTCGATGCCCCCTCAGGTACGGCGCTGTCGCTGGGCGAGTCTGTCGCAGGCGCTCTGGGCCGCAACCTAAAAGACGTCGCTGTCTATGGTCGTGAAGGCCACACCGGTGCCCGCGACTCCAAGACCATTGGCTTTGCTACCGTGCGCGCTGGCGATATTGTCGGCGACCACACCGTATTGTTTGCCGCAGAGGGTGAGCGCCTAGAGATTACCCACAAAGCTTCAAGCCGAATTGCCTTTGCCCGTGGTGCCGTGCGCGCGGCCAAATGGCTGGCAAACCAAGACTCTGGCATGTTTGATATGCAGGACGTTTTAGGCCTTAAGTAAAAATCCCGCCCCAAAGGCTAAATTGCGATGAATATATCGCTGACAGTCATAGACAAAATAGAGCTCTTTCCATACAATGCCGTGCTAACACCGCAGCATTAAAAATGACATTTAAAGCGACATTGAAAGTGGCATAAACAGCGGTCTCGTTCCGAGAGGTTAGAGCACAGAATATTATTTAATTAAACGAGATGAGACGCCTAGTTTCATCTCGTTTTTTTGCGAATGTCCAATGTGCAATTCGGATTTATCTTATTCCAGGTCCAAGTGACCCATTAGGAGGTTGTGTGAATTCCCATACTCACCGGGAAGCCGTACTTGCGCTCGCAGACGGAACAATTTTCAGAGGAACTGCCATTGGTGCAGACGGAACCTCTGTTGGTGAAGTAGTGTTTAACACAGCTCTCACAGGGTATCAGGAGATTATTACTGATCCCTCATACGCCCGTCAGATCGTGACCCTTACCTATCCCCATATCGGCAATACCGGTGTGAACAAGGAAGACGAAGAGTCCGATCAGATCTGGGCAGCCGGGCTAGTTATTCGCGACTTACCACTCTTAACATCTAACTTCCGTAGCGAACAGAACCTAGATGACTACCTAAAAGAGAAAAACATTCTCGGCATTGCCGACATAGACACTCGCAAGCTGACCCGCATACTGCGTGAACATGGCGCCCAGAGCGGCTGCATTATGGCGGGAGACGTCGACGACGCCACCGCACTGGCAGCAGCCCGCGGATTTGCCGGCCTAAAAGGTATGGACCTCGCCAAAGAAGTAACCACAGCCAGCCAATATGCTTGGACAGAACACAGCTGGGAGCTTGGTGAAGGCCACAAGCAATCCACCGGCGGCAAATTTAAAGTAGTAGCCTACGACTACGGTGCCAAGCGCAACATTCTGCGCATGCTCGTCGACCGCGACTGCGACCTCACTGTTGTGCCAGCTCAGACACCGGCCAGCGAAGTGCTCGCCATGAAGCCAGACGGTATCTTTTTGTCCAACGGCCCAGGCGACCCAGAGCCCTGTGACTATGCCATACAGGCCATCACAGAAATCCTGCAAACCGACATTCCAGTGTTTGGCATCTGCCTAGGTCACCAGCTATTAGCGCTGGCCTCAGGGGCAAAGACCGCGAAGATGAAGTTTGGTCACCACGGTGCCAACCACCCGGTTAAAGATATCGACAATGACGTGGTCATGATCACCAGCCAAAACCACGGTTTTGCGGTAGAAGAAGAGGGCATGCCCAGCTGTTTGCGCGCCACTCACCGGTCATTATTTGATGGGTCTTTGCAGGGCATTCATCGTACCGACAAGCCAGCGTTTAGCTTTCAGGGTCACCCCGAAGCCAGCCCCGGCCCCCATGATGCAGCCTCATTGTTTGACCACTTTATAGAATTAATGAAAGAGCGCGGTTAATCCCCTATGCCAAAAAGATCCGATATAAAAAGCATTCTTATCCTCGGCGCTGGCCCAATTATTATTGGTCAGGCCTGTGAATTCGATTACTCCGGCGCCCAAGCCTGTAAAGCACTTCGTGAAGAGGGCTTTAGGGTCATTTTGGTTAACTCCAATCCGGCCACCATCATGACCGACCCGGCCATGGCCGACGCGACCTATATCGAACCTGTCGAGTGGCGCACCGTTGCCAAAATTATTGAAGACGAGCGCCCAGACGCGCTATTGCCCACCATGGGTGGCCAGACCGCACTGAACTGTGCCCTAGATCTAGCAAAGCACGGCGTACTCGAAGAGTTTGGCGTAGAGATGATTGGCGCCAACGCAGACGCCATCGACAAAGCCGAAGATCGCGAGCGCTTTGACAAGGCCATGAAAGCCATCGATCTCGACACACCCAATTCCGGCATAGCCCACAGCCTAGAAGAAGCCGTTCAGGTGTCAGACCGTTTTGGCTTCCCCTGCGTTATTCGCCCCTCATTTACCATGGGTGGCTCCGGCGGTGGTATTGCTTACAACCGCGAAGAATTTGAAACCATCTGCCGTCGTGGCCTCGATCTTTCACCAACCAATGAGTTGCTGATTGACGAGTCTCTAATCGGTTGGAAAGAGTTTGAAATGGAAGTGGTTCGCGACCGCAAAGACAACTGCATCATCGTCT
>CAJJAO010000044.1 GCA_905182265.1 gamma proteobacterium HTCC2207
CGCTGGAAAAAATGGCGAAAATCTGGAATTCGACAATGCTACCGAAGCTAACGCTACGGAAGCTGATGCTACCGAAGCCGATACCAATGGTGTCGAGGGCGCAGAAGGGTTAGAGGCTTCAGAGGGCGAAACCCCAGAAGAGCCGTCTATTCAAGATGATATTCAGGCAGTCACCGATGTACTCGATGGCTTAACCGACATATTGTCGCCCCAAGACGAGGCAGATTATGACGCCAACCGAATGCCCGATCCCGGTGATCTTGAGCGCTTCTCTCAGGTGCTCAACAATGCTAAAAATATCTCTGGTCGGCTAGAGCAGTTATTGCCCAATGTGGTAGTGACCGCCGAGGCTACCACCAGTGCAGCGGACGTCAGTCGTCGCGCTTCATCAGCACTGGAAAATGGCTTAGACCTGTTACAAAAACGCGTCGACCTAGTTGTTAGCTCCGCGGCCAATACCGCAAAATTGTCCAAACGTATTTTAATTGGTTCGATCGCTGGGCTGGTTTTAGGCCTTAGCATGATGGGCGGTATGCTCTATCAGATTTTCAGCCAAAGTAGTTTGATTGACGGTATGTTGGTTGAAGTTACCGGGCAGGTGACCGATATGAACTCGGCACTCTTGACATTTGAGCAACTCAAAGTATCCATTGATCAGCTAGCGACAAAACAAACAGAATTTACAGACCAACAGGTGGTCTTGAGTGCAGCTGTTGCCAAGGCGGAAGCGTCGGCCGATAGTTTGCGCAAGCAAGTGCCAGAAGCAGCAGCGAAAACACTGAGTGTTGAAACCGACAAAGTAGCGGCTCAGGTCAAAGACTTGGGTGGCGATCTGCGCAAGCAGGCAAAACAGATTGTGAGCCTTGGCTCCAAGTTAGAATCATTTAAGGGGCGTATCGCTCAGGTTCAGGCGCTAAGTACCAACGTCCAGGCCCTGATTACTCTTGAAAAAGAGAACTATAAAGCAGTTCTGGAGCGCCAAGCGGCATTGCAGTCAAAGGGTGGGAAAGCGGTGGCGACTATTGTGCCCCGTGATCCCAACCTAGTGTATTACTCGATCCGTAACGGCAAGTAGCAGTAAGAGGAGGTAGCTGCACAGGGGATTAGTCATAGGAGAAATTAGTAGCTGTTGTCGAAGTTCTTACGCAACTGCTTCACCGTTGCCGACAAGACCTGACTGACGCGGGATTCACTAATCTCGAGAATGGCGCCGATTTCTTTGAGGTTCATTTCTTCTACATAGTAGAGAGACACAATTGTCTTTTCCCGTTCTGGCAATGTTTGTATTGAGTTTGCCAGAGCTTCCATTAGTTGCTCTCCCGCTAACCGAGCTTCAGGCTCGCTAGATTCCCGGGCAGGCATATCCACCGCTTCTGGTAGTTGCGACTCAAGGGAAATAGTCTGGAACTGGTGGGCATGGGTACGCTCTTTTTGGAAGCTGGCAATATCCTTGCCCATATACTCTGCCAACTCTCCCTGGCTGGGCTCGCGACCAAGTTCACTACTTAGCAAGGCGCTGGCCTCATTGTGATCGCGAATATTAACAATTGCAGATCTAGGCAAGTAAGACAGCTTGCGCACCTGGTCGAGAATAGCGCCGCGAATACGGTTCTTGGCAAATACTTCAAAGTCGACGCCTTTACTGGCATCAAAAGACTGGCCGGCTTCGATTAGCCCAATAGTCCCCACCTGAATTAATTCATCGACCTCCATAAAATTTGGCAGTCGGGTTTTTAGATGCAAGGCGACACGTTTGACTAGGCCGATATGCTTCAGCAGCCGATCATTTGATTGATCGGCCCTTTGAATATCTTCATAGGCACTTATGTCAGCCATGGGTAATCCTAAGCTTGGCTCAACTGTTGAGAAGCAAGTCTCTCAACGAAAAACTGCATACCACCCGTTAGGGACATGTCTGGTTCAATGGCGATCACTAGCTTGGCCAGAGAGATAAAATTGCGGGTAGCGGTGCTGGCCGGCGCAAAGGTCAATAGAGGCTGTGATGCTTTGATAGATCTAAGCACCATCTCGTCCTGTCCAATCGAATGCAGGTAGTTTACCTGTCGGCCTAAAAAATTCTGAATCACTGCATTAATACTGCCAAATAGTCGCTCGCCCTCTGCTTGAGAGTTGACGCCATTGGGTATCAGGCTAATGCCGTCCAGGTCGTAGTCCTGAATCATGACTTTGATCGTGGCGTAGGCATCGGCAATGGAGGAGGGCTCGTTCTTAAGCACGATAAAGCGGTGCTGACAGGCGCTCAAAAAGGTCATCACAGTGTCCGAAAGGCCTGCAGCAAGGTCGACAATAAAATAGTCGAGCTCTTCGTCAATCTCTGAAAAAGACTGAATAATGCCGGCAGTCTCGGCCTGATTTAACGAGGCCATATGTTGAATTCCACTAGCGCCTGGCACCAGCTTCACACCCATTGGGCCCTCGACAATAATCTCTTGCAGAGTCTTTTCGCCAGACATTACATGGCTGAAGTTATAAGGGGCTCGACAGCCTAGGGCTAGCTGAGCATTAGCCAGTCCCAAGTCGGCATCGAAGATCATGACTTTTTTGCCAAGGGAAGCTAGGGCAATCGCGAGGTTAGCCGACACAGTGGTCTTGCCAACACCGCCTTTACCGCTGGCGATGCCTATAATTTGGGTAGCAGTTTTATTGGTCATTGTATTTCCCTAGCAAAATGCTGCCTTGTCTCAGGCTTGTCGGCCATCGAACTATTCTATTCATTTTCGTACATCCGTTATAGGTAGTCAAATTTAACAGCCGGGCAGGTTAGTTAAGCTGTGTTCAGCTAAATACATGCCTGTTAGAGCCATTGGTCCGGTTGAAATTGAAGGCTCAGCGGCCGCTACAGACACTGGAGTATCTGTATTCAATAAAGCATTAATAATAGGCCAAGGATGAATGCCGTCCTCAAGCCGCGAAAGCATCACTGAGTCCCATTCGCCCTCAGCGGTTTTTAACTGTCGGTTAATCGACGCCTCAGAAGCATCTGCCGCTAGCACTAGGTGTTTCTGTGCTTCTGGCAGCAATTGATTGAGCTCTTTTATCTGAGCTTTAACATCGACTCCGGCAGTATCTATAAGAATTAGGCTGCGAGAACCAAGTTCCTGCAAAAGCTGTTCTAGCATCTCTGGAGTGTTTGCACGAAAACAGTCAACACCGGCCTGAGAGCCTATTAATTGGGTTTGATTCCAAGCACCAAAGCGCGAATCGTTGTAGCTAATGATCGCTACATCTTGGCCGTCACAGCGCAGGGCTTTTTGTTTCGCTAGCCGTCCGGCCATCAAAGATTTCCCTGAGCCTGAGCTACCGGCAATCACGTGTATGCCCTGCATGTTGTCGAGCAGGTTCACATGCTCTATACCGCCGCCTAACACAGACGAAATTTCGGCAATGGCTGACTTTATATTGTTACTGCTGTTAACCGTATCGCTGAGCAAGGCGCGCAAACCGGCGGGCATGCCTGTTTCATTAAAGGCTTCTATTAGCGGGCGCATCTCATCGCGCACAGACTGGGTGCCGCTCCAGGCATCTAGCTGTTGCGACAATTTAAATTCTTTGCGCATCACTTCAAATTCTTGTTTAACCAGATCAACGATCTCTCGGGCCTGCAGATGCTCACGATGCTCGACATCGGCATCCTGAAGCAGGGGGTCCAGAGTTAGAGGTCTATGAGTTAAGGCATTCGGATTTAGAGAGCTCTGCGCCGTTATTTCAAAGTCGGGCAGCGACTGACGAAACTGCTCGTCGGCAGAAGTTGGTGTGGTCTTAAAGACGTGAGTCTCCATCACCTGATCAAAGTCCTGAGAGGCCGAGAAGTCATAACCTTTTAGGTTACTGCCCTCTAGTTCAAAGGCGTCTGCATCAAAGCTATCGGCGCCCAAACCTTGCGCATCCATACTCTCGTCATTAAAGCCTTTTAGGTCAACGCCCTTTAATTCACAGCCGGTTAATTCAGAGCCGTCCAAATCACGGCGACCCTGCAGGTTAGAATTGGGCTGGTCCACCGGTGCCATATGCAGATCATTAATAGCCTGCTGGGTATTCATCGGCACTTCAATCGCCACAATGATTTCGGTTTTCTCATTGGCTTTTTTATTCGAGACAACCAGCGCATCCTGGCCGTAAAGCTCAAAGACTTTATCCATTGCTGCGCGGCTATCTTTAGCGAGAATTCTTTGTAGTTCCATTATCCTGATACCTTAAGATTGATTTGTGACGTCGACATCGACGGTAGCAACGACCTTGACCGCTTGGTCGTCAGGGATTTCACTATAAGAGAGAACAGTGAGATCGCTGAGTCGATGTCTGATGATTTTGGCTAGCCAAGGGCGAATGCCAGGAGACACAACCAGTACGGCAGGGTGTCCTTGGTTTTCAACTTCGGCTGTATTTTCGGCTAGGGCTTTAAACAGGCCCTCGGCTAGTTTGGGTTCAATAACCAAACCCTGAGGGCTGCTGCTCTGCTGCAAAATATTGTGCAACATCTGCTCTAGGGATGGGTTGAGGGTAATAACAGGCAAGCTGTCATTAATGTCTACAAGGCTCTGCACAATCATACGGCCCAGTCTTGGGCGCACAGAGGCTGTTAGCTCATCGGCATCTTGGGTACGGGCGCTTTCCGTGGACAGCACTTCAATAATGGTGCGCATATCACGGACCGACACACCTTCATCGAGAATATTTTGTAACACCTTGGTAATCGTGGCCAGAGGCAACTTGCCCGGAACCAAGTCTTCCACCAACTTTGGAGAGCGGCCGGCAACTTTGTCTAGCAGTTGCTGGGTCTCGTCGTGGCTCAGTAATTCCGATGCACTGCCGCGCAATAATGTGTTCAGGTGAGTGGCAATCGCCGTGGCTGGGTCTACTACGGTGTAGCCAAGGGTTCTGGCATAGTCTCTCTGTGAGGCGTCAATCCAAATAGCATCCAGACCAAAGGCGGGCTCTTTAGTGGGGGTGCCCTCTAATGTGCCGTGAACCTGACCGGGATTAATAGCCATTTCCTTGCCGACTTTGATTTCGCCTTTTCCGCGAACCACGCCGTTCATCACAATATGATAAACGTCTGGTGACAGGTCGAGGTTATCGCGGATGCGGATAGGCTGTACAAGAAAGCCCAGCTCCGCAGATAATTTTTTACGTACGCCCTTAACCCGCGGTAGCAATTGCCCGCCGGTTTCTGGGCTAACTAGAGGTATTAAGCCATAACCGATATCCAGCCCAACAAGATCAACTTGGTCGACATCGTCCCAACCTAGCTCCTCTGTCATTGGGTCTACTTTAGCGGTGGCTTGGTCAGCGCCAGAGGCTTCTGCCACTTTCTCTAGCTCAGCCTTCCTAAACATCGAAATGCCCAGTGCGCCAGAGCCTAGACCAAGGGTCAAAAATATCCATGTAGGCATGCCCGGGACTAAACCCAGTAGCACTAGAATACCGCCGGCTACTATAAGCGCCATGGGGTTGCCAAGCTGCGACGAGGCCTGCTCGGTCATTGATTCTGACGTGGTAACTCGGGTAACAATAATGGCCGTAGCCAGAGATAATAGTAGCGACGGAATCTGAGCAACCAGACCATCACCAATAGTTAACAGTACATAGATGCGGCCAGCGTCGGCAAAGCTAAGGTCGTGCTGACCCAGGCCGACAATAAGGCCGCCTACAATGTTAATGATCAAAATTAGCAAGCCAGCGATGGCATCACCTTTAACAAACTTGGAGGCACCATCCATAGAACCGAAGAAGTCTGATTCTTGGGAAATCTCTTCTCGACGAAACTTAGCCGTTTCCTGGTCAATAACACCGGCATTAAGATCCGCGTCAATGGCCATCTGCTTGCCGGGCATGGCGTCGAGGGTAAAGCGAGCAATAACCTCTGACACTCGGCCGGCACCTTTGGTGACAACAATAAAGTTAATAATCATCA
>CAJJAO010000045.1 GCA_905182265.1 gamma proteobacterium HTCC2207
TTGTGTATACGTATTGTGCCATTGGGTTAATTGTCTTCTATGTAGAGGTGAATTTAACCTAAAGCTTAGGCTTTGCAGCCGGCGCCAAATTTTAGCGCATTCTAGCTGAAAGCGAGGGCATAGAGAATGAGCTGCTGCAAAAACACTGTTTATTGGGTTAAAAAACTATGCAAATATGTATATAAATCAATGGTTTATAGAGGTTTTATTCCTTTTAATAACATGATAGTGTCGGCTTGCTTTATTCATGAAGATTAGACAATAAAAGAAAATCAACTCAAACGAGATGGGGTTACAACATGAATGCATTAAAAATTGTACGTTTAGTAGCAATGGCAGTGGCAGTAATTGGCGCATTTACGGCAATTCCTGAAGCGGCACTTATTATGGCAGTTATAGGCCTAGTAATGGGTGTCATGGGCGACATGGCAGACAACAGCAACAGAACCTATATGATGGTTTTTGCAGTAACTTTAGCGACAGTAGCAGGCGCAGCTGGACCGTTGCCTCTAGTGGGCAGCTATATCAGCGACATCATGGGTAACATGAGTACGATCATGAACGCTGCTGCACTTGGTATTATTCTGAGCGCAATGAAAGATCGCGTAATGGACTAATTACCACAAGAATGGCAATAACTTACTTTGCTCCTAGTTAAATAAATATTTAGATAGTGAGTTATTAGTTAGCCATTATCGAAAAAGCCTGGGTTTAAACGCCCGGGCTTTTTTGTGCCCTGCTTATTTTACGCGAGGTGGTTAGCGGATGGTCCGAGGGGGGGGTGGGTTTAGAGCCCTTAGCGCAGCTATTTAGAGCCCTCAGCGCAACCAACAAAAGCCCTCAGCGAAAACAATAAAAGCCCTTAGCCCAACCAATAAAAGCCCTTAACCCAACCAACAAAAGCCCTCAGCGAAAGTAGAGTTAAGAGCAACTACCTTGAATAGCCCAATTTTCCCTTCTATGGTTAAACCACAACAAACCAACCTAGGAGACAGAGGATGTTTAAGCAAAATTTAGTAGCGACGGTGGTGGTGTTTATTTTGTGGTCCGTCATAGATTTTTTAGTTCATGGGCTAATGCTCCAATCAGTCTATCAGGACACCGCCGCTCTATGGCGCCCTGAAAATCAGATGTACCCGTTGCTAATGTCAGCAGTGACATTATTTTTTGGTTTCTGTGTGGTGATTATTTACAGTGCTTTGATTGCACCTAAGTCACTGCAGGCGGGCTTTAAGTACGGCCTATTACTGGGGCTTGGTATCGGTGTTCTTACTGGTGTTGGGTCCTACGCTTATATGCCTATTCCGCTGTATCTGGCAGGTGCTTGGTTTGCGATATATTTTGTCAAACTAGCTTTGGCAGGTGTTGTTGCAGGTTATATGGTCAAAGAGCCAGCGACTCCTGTCGGTGCCACTAGTTATTAGAGAAGTACACTTTAGAGATGTACATTTTAAAGCAGTATTTGAAGAAAGGTATCGAGATTAGGTTTTAAGTAGCACAGAGGGTTTTGGCCCTCTGTGCTGCCTAAAGTTTAGTCTCGATATAATGAACTTAGAACTCTAATCAATAACCTTAAACGACATGCCTGCATGTTCGTTAAGGCGTCCAATCAGCAGATCACCCATAGCAGTTGCTGGTGTCCAAAAACCGCCAACCTTATCTTCTTTAGGTAAATCAAACGCCAGACATAAACCGGCCTGGGCTAGCATCTTTGCGGTGCAACCATAGCCGGGGTCACGATCACCCGTCACCTTTACAACTAGCTGTTGGTTTTTATCATTTTTGCCCATCAGGTCAATATCAAAAAAGCCATTAAGCTGGTCCTGCAAGCTTGGGCCCTCACCTGGTTTAGGCAATACAAATTTATTCAATAGGTTGCGAACAGGGTCCAAGACCATGCCGAGGCCAAAGGCCCCTAGGCCAGCAGTTAACCCAATAGCCTTAAGGCGACCCTTAGTGCCTGTTCCGGTCAACATAGCTTCGCCATAACTAAAGTCTTTGCCATAGGCCATTTTAGTCAGGGAATTAGAGCGCAATACCACTCGAGCGTTAATCGCTTCCATAATGAACGGGGCAGACCAGCAAGCAAAGTCACTGTCATATACAGGGCCTTTAACGCTTACCTGCTTAATGCTGTAGCTGTGTTTCTTCGGGCATAAAATATAGGGGTTACCCATGTCTTTACGCAGCTGCGGGTCCGCTTTTGCAGCAACAATCATTTCGGCCATGCTGGCAATCGTGCCACCCGAGGCGCCGCCTTTCATGGCTCTAACACGCAATTTAACGGTATTAAAGAAGCTGCCAAACTTCTGCTTACCCTGCTTTTGCAAGAAGTGGTTGCCTAAATCAGAGGGTATAGAGTCAAAGCCACAGCAGTTAACAATACGTGCACCGGACTTTTTAGCCAGCTTTTCATACTTAACGATCATCTGGTTAATCCAATAGGCTTCACCGGTCAAATCGCAATAATCATTACCGTTCTCTGCACAGACTTTCACTAGGGTTTCGCCATATAGGGCGTAGGGGCCTACGGTGCTTAAAATGACGCGAGATTTCTTGCACATATCAGTCAGAGCGGTTTCATCCATAGAGTCTGCCACTATAATAGGTAGCTTCGCGGCGCCTTCACCCAGAGAGTCTCTAAGCTCATTGAGTTTAGCTTCTGAACGGCCAGCGATAGCCCACTTAACCTTGCGGCTCAGACCAATATGAGTGAATAGATATTCAGTGAGAATTTGGCCGACAAAACTAGTAGCGCCAAAAATAACAAGATCAAACTTCTTAGTAGCCATTGGTAGTATTTTTCCCCGAAATGCTGATTTATAGTGTTTGTTATTATGCTGTCATCCAACCGAGCGAGTTTTCCCTAAATGCTGCCAGTCCTTTACTCTTTTCGCCGCTGCCCCTATGCCATGCGGGCTCGGATGACTCTTAGGTGCGCGAGTATAACCGTTGAGCTCCGTGAAGTCTTTCTCGCCGCTAAACCGCAGGAAATGCTAAATCTATCTAGCAAGGGCACAGTACCAGTGCTTAATTTGGCCGATCAGGTCATCGACGAAAGTATCGACGTGATGCACTGGGCACTGCAGCAGTCAGACCCAGAATCTTGGCTGCGGGAAGATCTTAAATGCCAAACTAATGCACTGGTCGAGGAGAATGACGGCAGCTTTAAATCCCACCTCGACCATTACAAATACTGGGACCGTTACCCCGCAGAGTCTCAGAGCCATTATCGACAGCAGGCCGAGGCTTTTTTGAGCAAGCTAGAGTCCCTGCTAGAGGCCAATCAGTTTTTGCTCGCCGATCAGCCTACATTTGCTGATATTGCTATCTTTCCGTTTATTCGCCAGTTCGCATTTGTCGACAAGGCCTGGTTCGACCAAGCGCCCTATAAGCATTTACAGCGATGGCTAGCTCACTTTCTTGAATCGCCACTTTTCTTGCTCAGCATGAACAAACAGCCGGCTTGGCAAGCGGGCGATAAACCCAAATTATTCCCCTAGCTACTAATAAGCCAAAACTCGATATGCCAGCGACTAAATTATTGCTGACATTGCGAGTGATTCAAGTCTCGGGGCAGGGGTTCTGTTACAATCGCGCCCACAAAATTTGACCCGTGCTAGCTGTCATGGTGAAAACGTTGTTTTCATTAGTCCGTAAAGGCTTTTAGCCCACAAAGTTTAGTAGCCCATAAAGCTCAATATAACGAACCAAAGACCTCCTATCTATGATTTCATTAACCGATATCGAACTGCGTCGCGGCACCAAAGTGCTGCTCACCGAAGCAGAGCTTGTGATTCACCCCGGGCAACATATCGGAATCATTGGAGCCAATGGCTGCGGAAAGTCGAGTCTGTTTAAACTACTACTTGGCCAGGTCGCACCAGATGCAGGCAATCTGTTTATTCCCCGTGATTGGCGTATCGCCCATATGGCTCAGGAACTGGCGACCTCTGAAAACAGTGCCGTGGACTTTGTATTGGATGGCGACGTGGAGTTGCGTCGTGCAGAGGCGGCCATTGAAAAGGCGCTACTCGATGAAGATAACAATCGTCTAGCCAACGAATACGAAAAAATGGATACCATGGGTGGTTTTGATGCTCATTATCGCGCAGAGCAATTACTCCATGGTTTGGGTTTTCATCAGTCTGAAATTGATCGTCCGGTAAGTAGCTTTTCGGGAGGCTGGCGCATTCGCCTTAATCTCGCACAGGCCCTCATGAGCCCCTCCGATCTGATGATGCTCGATGAGCCAACCAACCACTTAGATTTAGATGCCACATTATGGCTTGAGCAATGGCTCAAACAGTACCCAGGTACATTATTAATTATTTCCCATGATCGCGATTTTATCGACAATGTTGTTGAGCGCATCGTGCATGTTGAAAATCAAAAAATAAATAGCTACAAAGGTAATTATTCTACGTTTGAACGCGTGCGTGGCGAACGTCTTGCACTGCAACAGGCGAGCTTTGAAAAACAACAAAAACGTAGACAAGAAGTTGAAGGCTTTATTGCACGTTTTCGCGCAAAGGCTTCAAAAGCCAAACAGGCGCAGAGTCGCGTAAAAGAATTACAGCGCATGGAAGATGTCGCGCCAGCACATGTTGATTCACCATTTTATTTTAAATTTCCTGAACCTAAAAAAGCCCACAGTGCCCTAGTTAATATCAGTCGAGGCGATCTGGGTTATGCAAACAAAAAAATATTATCCCACGTCAATTTCGATTTACACCCTGGCACCAGAATTGGTTTGCTCGGGCCAAATGGTGCAGGTAAGTCGACCCTCATTAATAGTCTTACAGGCGATCTAGATTTATTGTCTGGTGAAAGAGTCTATGGCGAAAATATTAAAGTGGGCTACTTTGCACAGCACCAGCTCGAAGTTTTAGACATGCAGGCAAGTGCGGTTTTGCATTTGCAGCGCATAACCCCCAAAGCCACTGATCAAGAAATAAGAAACTTTTTAGGCGGCTTTGATTTTCATAATGACAAAGCCCTAGACCCTATTAAGGATTTCTCTGGGGGTGAAAAAGCACGTTTAGCTCTGGCGATTATCGTGTGGCAAAAGCCCAACTTACTATTACTAGATGAGCCAACCAACCACCTTGACCTAGAAATGCGTCATGCCCTAACTATGGCGTTACAGGGCTATGAGGGAGCGCTGGTAGTTATTTCTCACGATCGTCACCTGCTGCGCAATACAGTCGATGAGTTTTATCTGGTTGCCGAAGGTACGGTGACAGAGTTCGACGGTGACCTAAAAGATTATCAAAACTGGTTAAAGAATTACGTCAGAGACCCAGGCGCTTCTGAGCCAGCTGTGGTTGCAGCGCCTGCAGAGGAAAAAGCGCCTGTAGCGAATAAAGCTCCCGCGGCAAATAAAGTGCCAGTAGCCAGTCAAGCGCCAGCCGACAAAAAATTAGCTCGGCAACAGTCCGCAGAAGATCGTAAAAAACTGGCACCCCTCAATAAGCAGATGAAGGCACTGGACGCAAAAATAGCCAAAGGCCAAAAACAATTGCAGGCAATAGAAGAGCAGCTCGCCGATGGGACTATCTATGAAGAGAGTCAGGCCGACGTACTGAAAAACTGCTTAGCCGAGCAGGTCAATGTGAAAAATGCTATGACAAATTTAGAAGAAGAATGGCTAGAAACCCAAGAATTGATAGAGAGTATGAACTAAGGGCAATCCCATAATATACAAAAGGACATAATTAATTGTGTTAAACAGTACTAAGTGGGCCCGTTCCTAACAGAAGGGTCCCAAGTTTATTGGTTTTAGTACTTGGTGATTAATATGTTTGATAAAAACAAAATTATGGAAAAATATAGCTCAGCTGTCGCTAAATCGTTTTCTGCTGACGCTGAACATATGGGCCAAAACTCAAATTCATTGTCAGGAGTTTCGAGCATGATAGGTGCAAGTGTAAAAATTGACGGTCAGATTACTAGTGAAGAAAATCTAGTAATAGAAGGGTCTGTAAAGGGAAGCATTACAGCAAAAAATAGTGAAGTGCTGGTCGGTAAGTCCGGTGTTTTAAAAGCCAATATCGTCGCCAAAATTGTACGCATAGAAGGCACGATAAACGGCGATATTACTGGTGGTGAAAATGTCATTATCACCAAGACAGGCAACGTACAGGGCAACATTCAGTCACCTCGAGTTAGCCTCGAAGATGGCGCCAAGTTTAAGGGTAGTATTGAGATGGATCCGAGTGATAAATCGGTGACAGAACTACCTGTATCTGGGTCGTCCAATGTTAAAGCTCATCGTCCTGGTTCTGCAGCCGACGCCCAAGCGTCCTAAAGGCTAAACCTTTAATCAATCTAATGTCTTTGCCACTGGTTCGGACTACTGCCAGTGGTGAAGGGATTTGCACAAAAGTTGAGTTCTGTAGTTGATGAAAAGATCCAGCGCACTAGCCAGTGAGCCGTCACAGAATCGGACTCTGGGCAGTAATCTTATTCCCCAGTTGTTTGAACGCCCCAGGCCTGATGAGCGGTTAATAGTGCTAGACATGGGTCATCCCTCTTCGTCCACTGTGAATTTTTTTAACCAGTTCAAATGCCGACTTACATTCCTTGATCTTCAGGGGAGCGAGTTTTTGGCAGCACAGCCGGAAGACCCAAGCCACGAAGAATTGGTGGCATATTTTCAGCAAGGCCTAAACCTGCAACCCGGGGTCATGGTAGATGTGTGTTTATTTTGGGATTTGTTGAGTTATCTTGATGGTGCTTCCGTGAAGGCCTTTATAGAAGCATTAGATCCTCATGTTGACCGGTATACCAGAGGCTATAGCCTGGGTTTGCACAATGCCCGCAACCAATTGCCTCACTGCCGTTACGGCCTTGATACCAACACTAGCCTATCCCAAGTACCAAAGTCAGGTACGCAACCTACTGTCTATCCCCATAATCAGCGGGACCTAACCAAGTTGCTTGATTATTTTGAGATTGATAAAAGCCGGTTGATGTCCGATGGGCGTATTGAATATATTATGTCCGAAAACAGAGGCTTGAGACGAGCAACCCCATCAATCTGGTAAGTCAGTGTATTTCTAAAACCCCTTCTCAGTACCCCCTAGTGGCGCTAAACTACGGCCAATAAAAACATAGCCTAGGGGAATCAATATGAAAAAAGCCATTATTATCGGTGCCAGTTCAGGAATTGGCTGGGAGCTTGCCGTGCAGCTCGCCGCCAAGGGATACCAGCTGGGCCTCATGGCTCGTCGCAAAGATTGCCTAGACAAGCTGGCCGCCAGCCTTCCTGGTGACCATTTTGTGCAGACCACGGACGTGAGCCATGCAGAGCAATCCCAAGGGGAGTTGACCTCTTTAATTGAGCAAATGGGTGATGTAGACCTGATTGTGGTCAACTCTGGAGTGGGTAACAAAGAGCGTGTTCTTGACTGGGTGGTTGAACGAGAGATGATTGACGTCAATGTACGCGGTTTTGCCGCCATGTCACTTACGTCGATGAACTACTTCGTACAGCGAGGTACTGGCCACTTAGCTGGCGTTTCCTCCTGTGCCGCGCACTTTTCGGCGGGTATTACCCCCACCTACAATGCCACCAAGGCCTTTGCGTCCAATTATCTGAATGGCCTGCGCTCCCGTGCTGCCAGATCTAAGTTACCGATCACTGTGACTACTATTGAGCCAGGGTTTGTAGAGACGCCCATGGTCGAAGGCAAACCTATGTGGTTGGCTCCAGTTGAAAAAAGCGTTGCCCAGATGGTGAACGCTATCGAGAACAAAAAAGACCATGTGTTTATTACCAAGCGCTGGCGTTTGGTGGCCTTGCTGCTGGATATCATGCCCAACTGGCTGATTCGTAAATTCATGTAATGGCTGTTGTTTTAGTTACGGGCGCTTCAGGCCTTTAACTATAAGGGCTTTTGATTTATGTGGCTAAAGGCTTTTGATTTATGTCGCTAAAGGCTTTTGGTCTATATTTAACGTTGGTTCGCTAACCACTGAATTCACTGGATAAAATCTCTATGTCAGTATCATCTCGGGGCTTTGCCAAAGCGGCCGGAAAAGGGGTTGTTGATATGCTGCCTCTTAGTCTGGCGGTATTGCCCTGGGGGATTCTATTTGGGTCCCTAGCGGTGCAGCGCGGTTTTAGCTGGCTTGAAGCGCAGCTTTTTTCTGGGATCATTTTTGGTGGCGCAGTGCAGATTGTCACCGTAGAGCTTATTGCCGACAACGCCTCATTGCTTACGGTTTTATTCAGCGCCTTTGTTATTAGCTCGCGGCATTTCCTGTACGGCCTTTCTCTACGAGAGAGGCTGAGCCCAAAGCCACTGCGCTGGCGTCTGGGCATGGGTTTCTTGCTTACCGACGAACTATTTGCCCTATCGGGCCATCGCCGCGCCTACCAAAGTAAATTTCGACTCTATTACGCACTGGGGGCAGGCGGTAGCTTTTACCTCGCCTGGAACCTATGGACATTTATCGGCATTGTTGCCGGCGCCTCATTACCCGACCTCACCGAGCTGGGCCTAGATTTTGCAATCGCCGCTACCTTTATTGCGCTGGTCGTACCAGAGATCAAGTCGCTACCTACCTTGGTGTCGGTAATGGTAGCCGCCTGCAGTGCAGTGCTGTTTAGTCTCTGGCAGTTTGAATTAGGTCTGGTGTGTGCCGCGTTATTGGCCATGTTCGCCGGTTACCTAACGGGCAAAATGCAAGGTGGCGCGGCATGACATTACTGACTATCTTTCTGCTAGCCTGCATTACCTTTTTTACCCGCTATCTGTTTTTGGAGGGGCGCCTGCCAATTCGCCTTGGGCCCAACCTCAAGTATCTACTGAGCTTTAGCGGCCCTGCAGTGCTCACAGCCATTACAGTGCCTATACTCTTTGTTCACGATCAGCAGCTAGATATCGCCATGACCAACCCCTATCTTTGGGGCGGGCTTGCTGCTGTGGCGGCTGCCTATAAAACCCGCAGTGTTTATTGGACTATTAGTCTGGGGCTGCTGTTGTTTGTGCTCACGGGTTATTAAAAGGGCTACTCAGGTGAGTACTCTTGGGTCACTAAAGCCGATATTATTTGCAATAGGTGACTGCGCTAATTTGCCATCATTGATACTATCAAACGCTAACGAAAAAATTGGAATGAGAAAACGACTATGATCCCAAGAACTTTATATGATTCCGACCATGAGATGTTCCGCGACACCCTGCGCAAATTTCTAGAAGTAGAGGCTATGCCTCAACACGAGCAGTGGGAAAAAGACGGCATGGTTAGCGACGAAATCTGGTTGAAGGCCGGCGAGCAGGGCTTTTTGTGCCCAATGATTCCGGAAGAGTATGGTGGCTTAGGAACCGATTTTCGCTATAACTGCATCGTCAATGAAGAGATTGGCCGCTCAGGTTGCACAGGCCTTGGCTGGACGTTGCACAATGATATTACCGTCCCCTATATCGTGCGTTATGGTAGTGAAGAGCAAAAGAAAAAGTATTTGCCTCTGTGTATCACCGGCGAACTGATTACCGCAATCGCCATGACCGAACCTGGCGCCGGTTCAGATTTACAGGGCACCCATACTAGCGCCGTGCTGGATGGTGACCATTATATTCTCAATGGCTCCAAAACCTTTATCACCAATGGCCAAAAAGCCGGGCTGGTAATTGTAGTGGCTAAAACAGATAGCTCTGCTGGCTCAAAAGGCATTAGCCTATTTTTGGTAGACGCAGATTTGCCTGGCTTTAGTAAAGGTAAAAACCTTAAGAAGCTAGGTTTAAAAGCTCAGGATACCTCAGAGCTATTTTTCCAAGACGTCAGAGTCCCCAAAGAAAACTTGCTTGGCGAAGAGGGCCGTGGATTTATTTATCTGATGCAGGACCTTCCCCAAGAGCGTCTATCTATTGCAATTGGTGCAGTGGCAAATGCGCAGGCAGTATTGGAATCAACCGTTGCCTACACCAAAGAGCGTAAAGCCTTTGGTACCACTATAGCGTCCTTCCAGAACACTCAGTTTAAGCTGGCAGAGATGTCTGCAGAAATAGACATGGCCGAGGTCTATACCGACCGCTGCACCGAGCTGCTATTAGAGGGCAAGTTGGATACGGTAACCGCCTCTAAAGCTAAGCTGTTGACCACCGACCTGCAATGTAAAGTAGCCGACGAATGTCTGCAGCTATTTGGCGGCTGGGGTTATATGTGGGAGTACCCAGTGTGTCGCGCCTTTGCGGATTCAAGAATCCAGCGTATTTATGGCGGAACCAACGAGATCATGAAGTTGATTATCTCGCGGGACTTAATGAAGTAAGTCGATGCCTTTAAGCGAAAAACAAAAATGCCCCAATTAAGGGGCATTTTTTTTGCTCGGTGCTTTTTTATTACAGTTTAATCTAGGCTCTACATTAAGAATTCCCTTTAAGAATCCAAGCGATCCAACACCTGCTGCAGCTGCGCCGCACTGGGCCTTGTCTTGTAGTCTTCACCAATATAGAACCACTGCACCAAACCTTGGTCATCGAGCAATATCATGGCGGGGTGGGGCAGGTCTGCATCTTTGCGAATGCCATATAAGTCGGTGACCTCTAGATTGACGTCAGACAGAAACTGATAGGGACGGTCCATGCGGTCGGCCATCTTCTGCATACCACTTGCGTCGTCTGGGCTAATCGCTAGTACCTGATAACCCTCTTTCTCTAGTGCCGGCAGCATGACTTGAATATCTTGTAGATGGCCTACACAAAACGGACACCAGTGACCGCGATAAAAAATCATGATGATCTTACTGCCCCGCAGCTCGGACAGTGTGACCGAATCACCCTTGAGAGATTGCAGGGTAAAATCTGGCGCTGGCTTACCTATCTCCAATGTTATACCCGCAACATCGGTAAACCCCGTCTCAGCGGTAACTGCTTGTTCAGGCACTGATGCATTATCACAGGCCGCCAGAAAACCGAGCACTAACATCGGTAAATAGTTTTTAATATTCATATTATTTCTCTCAACTTCGTGACCAAAACATTAGTCTTTATAAGAGGGGTCTAATTTTTCAATAATACGAGTGAACGCATTAAATTCTAGTTCGCCTGAAGGGCCGCCCATAGTTTGCATGGCCATTAGCTGTTCGGACTTAGCGAGAATTTCTGGACCCACGGGAATATTGGGTTTGCCCGTTGAATCTGTGGCCATCTGAACTTCACAGGCGCGCTCCATAGCCCAAAGGTTTTGGAACGTCTCGGGAATAGAACGACCACAGGCTAACAGCCCATGGTTGCGCAAAATCATCAGGCTTTTGTCGCCCATATTGGCAATTAGACGGGGCTTCTCATCGTCATTGACCGTAATGCCTTCAAAGTCATGGTAGGCAATGCGGTTGTGCAAAAGTGCAGAGTAGAAGTTGTCGGTACGTAAACCGTCCTGCTGACAAGCAACAGCCATACCGGCATTGGTGTGAGTGTGGGCAATACAAACCACGTCAGCACGTGCGGCATGAATGGCAGTGTGAATAACAATGCCCGCAGGGTTCACGGCATAACCATTGTCTTCAACAATATTGCCATCGATATCGACCTTAACCAGGCTCGACGCGGTGACTTCTGAATAGTGCAGGCCGTAGGGGTTAATTAAAAAGTGGTGCTCGTCCCCTGGTAGCTTGACGGTAATATGGTTGTAGATCATTTCGCTCCAACCCATATGGTCGAAGATTCTGTAGCAGGCTGCTAGCTGTATTCGTAGTTCTTGTTCTGTCTGTGCCATTAGTTCGCCCTCTTAACAAATTTAGTGAGTATTACAATCTGTGTGCCGTTTACTCGGCCTTCTATGTGTTCCTCATTACTCGACACCAATGAAATATTACGTACTGCGGTGCCGCGTTTAGCGGTAAAGCTGGTGCCTTTTACATCTAAATCTTTAATCAATGTCACTGTGTCGCCAGCGGCTAGCACAGCGCCATTACTGTCTTTGTGAATAACGCCGTCATCATCTTCCACACTATCTGCCTTAGCCCAAGCGAGGGTTTCTTCATCTAGATACAACATATCCAACAAGTCTTGGGGCCAGCCTTCAGCGCTAAGTCTGGTTAACATGCGCCAAGCCATCACCTGCACCGCGGGTACCTGGGACCACATGCTGTCGTTCAGGCAGCGCCAATGGTTAGCATCGACCCTGTCATGATTATTGATCTGATCTTCGCAGATGTCACAGATTAACAATGACTGCTCAGTGCTACCGTCGCTATTAGGTGGAATGGCATAAGCAGACAGGTTGTCGGTGCTAGTACAGAGCTCACAGGCTGAGCCGCTGCGGGTATGAAGATCAGTCATTGAATAGGCTACTTATCATTATAGGAAAGCGGCCATTATAGCGGTCTTTTGCTAGGTGGCACTTATAAGAGCTTTCGCAGCTGCCCAACCAGATTGCACAGCACCCTCAAATCTTGGCCCGGCAAAGGCATCCCCAGCTAGCGCCAGTGGCGGCAGGTCGGTGGACTCGCTCAGTAACATGCAGGCTGCGTCATCGACGACAGTGGGTTTGCTATAGCGCCAGCCATGTACCTGAAATTCGGTGACCTTGGCATCACCAAGGTAGGGTTTGGCAGCATCAATAAGTTGCTGGCCAATTTCCATGCGGTCGTCATCTAGGTGCTGGGCACTAAATACACCACTTCCATGAATAGTCACCGCAGGTATAGCCGATACACCTTTTTGTAAGTTATCGCTAATCCAGGCAATGGGGCCATCATCGAGTGCCATAGCACCGGGCGCTGCAATGGCCGTAGGGCCGTCGAGCACTGCCATCACAGCAATGCAGCTCTCGTAGTCAATACGGTCAAGGCGTGCTTGTTTGTCGTCAGGGATTTGGATATTGCCCTCATTAAGCAGGTCGAGAGTCTGGGGTACCGGCGAGGTGATCAGCAGCTTTTTGGCAATCACAGTCTCACCATTATCTAAATTAGCCAGCCATTCACTGCCTTGCTGGCTAATATTATCCACTCTTATGCCACGCAATATCTCTAGCCCAATGGCCAGATGTTTAGCGATAGCGGTCATGGTGGGTACGCCACGGTATCGCGGGTGGCCGTTGGGCTGCCCGGGGTAGCTGCTATACCATTCTGCAGCAACACCAGCGGTAATCCAGCTGGCGACCGCTGCCTTAAAGCGAGTTTCTCTGGCTGTCATAAACTGTGCGCCATGGTCAAAAGTAGCCTCACCAATACGACGCCCGGCTAAACGCCCGCCCAGCCCTCGGCCCTTATCGACGACCAGCACGCTGTGGCCAGCCTGTTGCAGGTCGTTGGCGGCACTAAGGCCAGCAAGGCCAGCACCAATAATTAAGACGTCGGGATTGTGAGTATTAGGCATAGTTTTAGGGCTTATTTTTTTTAGCGTCAGATTTACAGCGCACAGAGCAGTAGCGCACTTCGTCCCAGACCTTTTCCCATTTTTTGCGCCAGGTAAATGGACGCTCACAAACGAGGCAGATCTTGCTGGGCAAGTCAGATTTTTTACGCATTGCAGGCATAGGTGGATTATCGCAAATTGTTATCAGGCAGCAGCCAGCGCAGTGCCCGCAAGGGTAATACGATGCATCAGGCGCATCTGCCCCTGATAGTCGTTGTCGGCCATATGCCAGGTACAGCGATTATCCCAAAAGGTCACAGACCCAGGCTGCCAATCAAAATTGCAGGTAAATTCTGGTTGGTTTACATGGGTATAAAGCTCGTCTAACAGTTCACGACTCTCGGCAAATTCCCAGCCTTCAAACTGAATGGTATGCCCAGGATTAACATAGAGCACCTTGCGCCCACTCTCTGGGTGACGAATCACCACAGGATGTGTGGCATCACCCACACGGTCCATACCTCCGAGTTGGTCGGCCAAATCTGTCATGCGATAGAGGCCATTTTCGCCATATAGGTGGGTATTACTGTGCACTGCCCGCAACGACTCGACGCGCTTTTTTAAGCCTGCCGGCAGGGCATCATAAGCATTCGCTAGGTTAGCAAAGTGGGTGTTGCCGCCAGTTTCTGGCAGTGTACGAGCCACCAAAATAGACCCCAATGCGGGTTCATCATCGTAGGAGTGGTCTGTATGCCAGCCTCCTCCAATGTTGGTTTGCTGAGTTTTTTCTTTGCGCACTTCGGCAATCTGCGGGTGTTCGGCTGTGGTCTTAAAAAACTTGTTCACCACAATACTGCCAAAGCGATTGGCAAACCGCAGGTGTTCTTCTGGGGGCAGTTCTTGATCACGGAAAAACAGCAGGCCATGCTGGGTAAACGCTGCACGCAACTCAACGAGTTCAGCGTCGGTCATGGTGGCTAACTGGAAGTCACTAACAACGGCACCACAGTTTTCGAAAGGGGATACTTGCATGGGTATCTCTGATTGTTATTTTGCTTCATTTGATCACTTTATTAGGCCACTGTCATCTCTCAATAACAATGTGTCATCTTGAGCGGAAAGGGAGATATTGTGGTTTGGAGCACTGATCCGGCTTACCTACCCCTGCCCCCCTTTCAAAACACGACGTGAATACATCCCTGTAGTCTCGGAGCCAGCATCCATGCTGGCTACGGTTTTGAAAGGGGGGCAGGGGCAGGCAAGCCTCAAGTTCGGAGTGGATTTCGGGCTTTACTAGTTTGTTCTTTTTGTTTTTTTTCAGATGTACCGCGGAAATTAAAATAGTGCCTAGGGCTATCCTGGCGATCAGTCAGGGCCCGCTTATGGGTGTGATCATTTTCAGATTAAGAGAGCTCACTGTCTGAGCGCAGCGAGTTGAGCGAATGCTGAAAAGGGTTACACCCATGGGACCGATCGCCAGGGTAGCCCTAGGCACTATTCCACTCCCCATAAAGTGTACCCCCCATAAAGTGCGTTCCCCGACTACACCACCGACAACACAACAATAATGATCAAACAAAGCACCAAAGGAATAGACAACAACCCCGTAGCAAAGAACATCAAATGACGATTAGGTTTTTCCATGGGTTAGTAACCTCCTGTAAATGTAACCACAGAAGCAATGTAAACCCAGCAACCAAAACCGGCCTTGATCTACATCTATATAGCGTTAACTTTTGATTAACAACCCAACATGCGCGCGCATAACAGGTACCACCTCAGCCTCAAACCAAGGGTTTTTTTTGAGCCACAGATTATTGCGAGGGCTAGGGTGGGGCAGGGGTAACCGATTAGGCCAATGGGACTGCCAGTCCTTAACCAGCCCAGTCAGCGTAGGGTGCCCCTTACCAAAATGGTAATCCTGAGCATATTTGCCAATCACCAACGTAGTTTCGATATTAGGTAGCTGCTGTAGCAGCCGTGCCCGCCAAGTAGCAGCACACTCTGGCCGTGGAGGCAGATCGCCAGACTTACCAGTCCCCGGGTAACAAAACCCCATAGGCACAATGGCAAACAAATCTGGGTTATAAAACTGCTCAGGCGTTACGCCCATCCAATCCCTAAGGCGCACACCACTAGGGTCATCAAAGGGAATGCCAGACGCATGTACCCGCCGACCGGGCGCCTGCCCAGCAATAAGAATTTTGGCTTTAGTATTAACCTGCACAACAGGCCTTACCCCATGGGGCAGCTGCGCCTCGCACAATGTGCAGGCTCGAATATCGGTAACAAGGCTATTAAGATTGGTAGTCATAATGACGGAAACGATTGAAATAATTGAAACGATTGAAATAATTGAGAGACATGACAAAAATGATAGTACATAAACCCATCACAGCACCGCGTCTATAAAGCACACCGGTGCTGCAACAGGCGATTATTGCGGCTATTACTTGTCCAGACTCCAAATGCCTGGCCCACGAGCAGCAATAAACAAGAAGGCAAAACAATACAGGGCTGCAAGCTCACCACCATTTAACATTGGGAATACATTGTTCATGCCATGGGCCATCCAATAGGCCGCTGCCATAGTGCCGCTGCAGATAAAAGCAGCAGGGCGAGTGAACAAACCAATCATCACCAGCAGACCGCTTACCAGCTCGATAGTGCCAGCAGTGTACATAAGTGGGTTCAGCGGATAGGGAAAGTCAGCAGGGAAGTTAAACAGTTTCTGAGCACCGTGCCAGATAAACAAAAAGCCAGTAACAATTCTAAGTAATGCATAAGTCTGGTCTTGGCGGCCATCCAACAAATTATCTAAAAATTTCATAGTTTTACCCTTAATTATTTTAGTGTTTATAGCGCAAGTGCCCGCATAGCAGCAATCGCCCGACCAATACCTTATTAGATCGCTGGTAAAACAACAATGGCAATCAAGGCCAAAGCCCTCTACCCCTAACAACCATTGCGCCGTCCCTTCCATGCAGCTGGCAGCACAGGCCACTTGATACCGAGAGCCACTAGAACCCGAGACACCGAGAGCCTCTAGAGCCCGAGAGACCCCCAATAGTCTATCCTTAAACAAAGGAAGGGCTTCCCCACACATAATAAAAACACACCAGACTACTGCGGAAACTCGTCGAATTGCTGTTAACAATAGTTGGCAAGGTGAACTTCTACCACCTGCATACTAAAAGACAGGTCGCGCAACCAATGACACTAGGTAAGACAGGAACGTCGAAAACACCTAAACTCGAAAAAGACTCCGGCATCTATGCCGCGTTTCTACAAAACGAATCTGCCCTAAAGCGCTTCCTAAGGCGCTTTCTGTACAAGCAAGAAGACATAGACGAGATATCCCAAGAGACCTTCCTACGCGCCTACAAAGCCACTAAAGGCCGCGAAATCGACTCACCCAAAGCCTACATCTTCCAAGTGGCCCGGTCACTGGCCTACACCGAACTGTCCAGCAAAACCCGGCGCCTAACCGACTACCTAGAAGACGCCCTAGAACAAGACGCAGGCACCACCGACTTACTCGAAGACGAAGTTGCAGCCCAACAAAAAGTACAGTTTTTCTTTGACGCCATCGCCGAGCTACCGCCCCAGTGCCGACGAGTATTCCTAATGCGCAAAGTACAGGGCATGCCCCATAAAGCCATCGCAGAGAGCCTAGGCATAGGCGCCAGTGCCATAGAAAAACATATCGCCATAGGCACCGAGCGCTGCAAACGCTACATCAAAAACCGAGAGGGAGCTAACAGCAGTACAGATCACCCAGCTGTGACAGAACTGCCCGACCCCAACTACAAGGCACGAGGACAATCCCATGAGTAATCACAACGATTCTCAGGACAATCAAAAAGGCAACGCCAACCTAGATGGCAGTGCGATATTGGAATTTCCAGAGACCAAAACCGTCGACACCCAAGCTTCAGAATGGCTCGCAAAGCTAGACGCAGAAACGCCCTCAAAAGAAGACCTACAAGCATTTAAAGTATGGGTAAATGAAGCAGACGAACACCGCATAGCCTTTGAAGAGATGGTCAGCTTTTGGGATGAAATGAACATACTCACCCAAGCAGTGCTACCCCGAG
>CAJJAO010000046.1 GCA_905182265.1 gamma proteobacterium HTCC2207
AGCATGACTTCCTTAGCCCAGTTCTGATGTTGCTGCTGAACCGCTATTGCATCATGTACTGATGAGTATGCTAATTAGTTACTGGTAATGTAAGAGTTCCTAGCTCAGCCTTCACACCTGAAGTGGCTTTAGCGTACAACTACTGCTAGCCTTTTAGCATCTAGCCCCGCAGGGTAACTATACAGCTTCAGGACTCTAGCATTTCTGTATAGTCAACTTGCTCTAGGGACTCAGTAGAAGAATAATAAATAAATATTTTAAGGCTCGCCAAAGCTTTCAATAGCTTAAATGTTTTTTCTAATGCTTATTGCAGATTTTGAATTAATAGGTGAATTTAGTATCAGCCTTCAATTTTGGTACATTTCCCCAAAGCGCACGATCTGCCAGGCCAGTATCACTAAATTCAATTAATCGAATTATTTGGCCATCACGGCAGCTGAAAAAGTGTGCATAAATCTGATCATAGCGCTCTCCACTAGCAGCCAACCCCTCAGCTTCACAAATTGCTACGGTACAATTGGTATCCTGGCTCATTATTTTATAGGTCTTACAAAACGTGAAATTGTCATTATCTATCTGCGCAATCACATAGGGAAAGACTTCACCCACCAGTCTGTGTTTTCCAGCATAAGTGCCACTGAGAACTCCATCCCGCACGGGCATCGAAAGCTCAAAATCATCATGTATAACTGAGCTATATAAGTCCATATCACCTTCAATTATTGATTTATAAAAATCTTCTACAAGTTCTCTATCCGTACGCATGATTAAAGCCTCAGCTGTCATTGTATAAGTTTAAATAAGCTATGAATGATTACCGTTATGGCAAATCCACCTTCACCTTAGTCCTCACACCATCCAAATGTTCCTGCCAAGTCTCTAGCATGACTTCCTTAGCCCAGTTCTGATGTTGCTGCTGAACAGCCACAGCATCATGTACAGGTAAGCAGACTATGTCTTCCTTAACCCCTTGTAGTATTACATCCTTGAGAATCTGACCTTCATAGTTCTGAGCAAAGATTCCCCAGCCATTGAATAGTTCTAGCTTGGGGTATCTCTTTAATGCTCCTTTGTGGATACGTTCAATTACGTCACTGCTAAACCCATCAAGCCGTAACCTAGACTTACCTGACTTCTCATCAGAAGCTCCCATGGCAACTGTAATAAACTTCTTTACCATATCTCTGCTTGCGACACCTGCTTCTATACAAATGTCTTCGTAAGGCGTCTCACCAGCATACTCGCTCGCGTTAAAGGCTAAATTGAGCCTCAAATGATTGGCATTAAAGTCAACTTCACAGATTGGTTGGCCATCTATCTGAGTATTGATGCGTATTCTTGCTCGCCTATCAGGTAGATTCTGGAAGGGCGTGATTAGTCGTCCACCTTGAAAGGGTGTGTATTTATAAACAAGCCTTATGGGAGCCTTGCAAGCCCAATTGTGAGGCTTTAAGAACTCGTTTATAGCGATCATATCGTCCATGTCAGGATGACTCTCATCAGCCTTAACGTTAAACATGGTCTCTTCCCATATATCATCAGTTTCATTAATGGTTAGATATGGCCCTTCTATTGGTTGCTCTTGGTCTAGAAAATAGCCCCATATCTGACTCACTAGTGCTGGAGAGGGATAGATTCTTGTCCTAGAGGGGTTACCTTGATATTTCTTTCCAGATAGCGCCACAATCAACTCTTGATCCTTTAGGAAGTCAATAATGGGCTTCACGCTAGAATACTTAATCTCATAACGCTTTAACCAAATATCCTTTGAGTAAACACTCTTATCCAAAGAAACAACTAACCAGCTATTCATAAATATCACGCGAGACAGTCCTAGCAATATCCACTGCCAATGCTGCCTAAAGACTTCTGTCTGCTTTGGCCCACGCTTGCCTTTGGTGGCCTGCACATAGGTCTCAATAAGAAGAGATAGCTTGTAGTGCATCTGGGATTTTCTGTGTAGCTGCAATGGAGATAGAAAGTAATGGCTCTTGTACTCGTCATCAGGCTGACCTAGCATTAATGCTCTGTCTTTCAGGTGTGATAGGCTTTTATTAAGAATGGTATGCATAGGGCTTATCTGGTCGCCTAGGTTCTCTACAGTAGCTCTATTAGCCACTAGCTGTTAATCATTACTACCAACAAGTAGCACTATTGATCACAAACACTGCAAGCGTTACTGAGTGTATGCAAGAGTCTATTGAAGCACGTTATTTATTAAGCCCCCAAGCGGGATGTTGATTATTTATATAACAGATCAATAGACTTTAGCGTTACCACTAATGCGGTGAGGAATTACTAACACTCTTTTTTAACTAGGAATAACAACTACTAGAGTCTATCTGTGTTAGTTGCAAGAGTTACAAGAAATAAAGGCGCTTGCGCAGCAAGTATTAATAGCCCACAGGCTATTAATACCAATCCGGCCACTGGTACCACGCATACTCTGAAGCCTCGCTGAAAAGCAGGGCTTTTTTGTTTTCCCCTTACTTACACCTTTATTAACAGACTCACCCCCTTTAAACTGATCCAGCACTGCCATGCATACGCTATATTGCCATCGATTAGGAATTGCATACTCCATGAAAAAATCTTCCCAGCTCGTTATTGAGACCTTCGTCGCTCAATATACTGCCGCCAAAAATGAAGATGATGTCAATCTTGCCTTTCAAGAAGCTGTAGAGCTAGAGGTCGAGGAAGGGATCGTATTTGACCATCTGCTAAGTTCCGTCGGCCTTCAGGGCAAATCAGATGACCCTGAATATAGAGATCGCTATAAAGGCCTTAGAATCAATCAGCTGTTAGGAAGTAAAAAGGTAGCCGTCAAAGAAGCGGCCAGATTCGATAAAATTTGTACAGATCTATTAGCGGCAAAAGAGTCGGTTAAAGCTCTTGAAAAAAATAGGCCTCAATTTAAATCAGAGACATCTGACCAGACCATAAAAGAGGTTCAGGCGTCACTATTGGCTGATCGACAAAATGAGCTGGCGCCTAACAAAAAAATGGCGGCCAGCCTCTCATGGGCGCTTACCCTTGGCATGATGATGCTAATAATGTCAGGGAGCATACTCTTAATTTTACCTGAAACTTCCAAGATTGATTTAAGGGTAGCGGTTTTCGCGGGCTGCGCTTTTAGTGCGTTCGTATTTATGTCTAAAAGAAAGCTGCAAAATGAAAAAGCCCTGCAGATTAACCAAGAGCATGACGACCTTGCCAATGATGAATCCTATATCAAAGAACTTGCGCTATATGTAGATAACGCAGAGTTTCATGAGACCATGAAACAGATAGACGAACTGAGAGTTTCCTGTGAAGACATGGAGTCTTCTTCTAAGGCGAGCTTTGGGCGGTTAGCTCGGGTGTTTGGATAGAAGGACTATTTTTTGGGCTCAGGGGGCCTTCCACCCCCTATGGTTGTTATTCACCGACCCAGATACCTCTTAATAAGCAACTGCCGGCTATCTAAAGGTGAATGATTCGAGAACCCTGCCAATCACAAGCAAAGCCAAAGAAACCCATTATATGAATTGGGCTTATCTCAGGAACTATTAGGCGGGGCCACTCCCCCAACGAGTCTCTGTGACGGCTGCCGCTTAGATATCGATAAGTTATTGGCCGTCTATCAAAGAGTAAGCAGCCTTACGAGATATTTAGTGATAAGCTGTGGTTATAGAGCCTAACGTCCAAAAAACGCTATTACACCGGAGAAGTTAGATGGATAAGCCAAACATTTTTAGAAGATCAGTAATGCTAGTTGTGCACCTGTGGAGACGCGTGATGAACGTGAAATTTAATCCATTAAAGTATATTCCAGACAACACGCTACAGTCTTACTTCATGCTTGTATTGTTTACAATATGGAGCATAACCTTTGGTTTTATCGCTACCTATTACATTGGTTGGTTGGGTTACAGCACCGCGACAAGTGTCGTTGTTCACCTGACTATCTTAATACCTATTATGATTACCAATGCTGTGTTTATTGATGCCGAGCGCACTGGTGACCAGTGGTTGGAAGAGTGGAAAGCTGAGCAAAGTAAGTACAAGCTGTTTACCAACAGGCTTAAAATGAAAAACATGGTTCGCTGGAAGGCAGATACTGAAGCCTAAATAGCTTAAAAGCTATTTGCCAACTCTGGATCGGCGTCGCCCTTTTTTTGGGTGCTCAACCCTTAGATAGATCTAAGGCGATGTCGATAGCCAGCTGGTGCTGATGGGCTGCTAGCAATATAGGCTCACTCTGCACTCTAAACTCTACCCAAAACTCTTACTCTCCTCTCTACCCAGCACTCTAGCTCCCCTCTCTACCCAGAACTCTAGCTCCCCTCTCTACCCAGCACTCTGTCCAGAAGCTCAACCAACAAATATTCCTATAAATTAGTGTAATATTAAAACCTAAACAAGAGACTCCGCGTGCTATATAGGAGTCCATGTCAGACTCCATTGGGGATAATATGAATTTCGTACCACTCGCAGTGCCCTTTTTTCTGCTGTTAATTCTTATTGAGCTCTGCTGGGGCTGGCTAAAGGGTAATAATACTTACCGGGTTAACGACAGCATTAATAGCCTCAGCATGGGGCTGCTAAGTACGGTCACTAAGTTTGTCTTCTTAAATATTGGTTTGCTGGTATTTTCTTCTATTGAACATAACCATGCAGTCTGGTCGTTTGATATGGCGTCTTTGGGCCATTGGCTGCTGGGTATTTTGCTCTATGACTGCCTCTACTATTGGTATCACCGCATCAGCCATGAACGACAGTTTTTTTGGGCGTCTCATGTGGTTCATCACCAGAGCGAAGACTACAACCTCAGTACGGCGTTGCGCCAAACTAGCACCAGTTTTTTAACCACTTGGGTGTTTTACGTTCCCTGTTTTTTCCTGGGCATGCCGATTTATATGTATGTGAGTATTGCCACGGCCCACCTGATCTACCAGTTCTGGGTGCACACCCAGCATATCCCCAAACTTTGGTTTCTTGAGTGGTTTATGGTTACTCCTTCTAATCATCGGGTTCATCATGCTCAAAACCCTGAATATATTGACAAAAACTATGGTGGCTTGCTGATTATCTGGGACCGACTATTTGGCACCTTTAAGGAAGAGGACGAGCAGATAGAGCCTATTTATGGCATACGTTCTCCGCTGTCTAGCTGGAACCCTATCTGGGCCAATGTGCATGTGTTTGTGGGTATGGCTCGGGATGCATGGCGCACAAGGGTCTGGCAGGATAAATTTCGTATACTCTGGTCGAGAACTGGCTGGCGGCCCGCCGATGTTGCTGCCCGTTACCCTGCACCTAAGTCAGATTTAGCGAGTTTCGAAAAATATAACCCCGCGCTGGGCTCACTTGCCCATGGGTCCATTGTTGCCCAGTATATTTTGCTCGCGGTTTTTCATCTGTGGAGTGCCGGGCAAGCAGGTCAACTGTCTTTGCCGTTGCTGTGGATGATCGTGGTCGCTCAGGCTTATATTTTGCTGGTGATTGGCGCGGTATTAGATGGCAAGCTCTACGCACGGCCGCTAGAGTATTCTCGGCTGCTTATACTGGCTGGAATGCTGTACGGCAGCTTCGTTGGTGGTTTAGTCGGGCTTAGTTGGCTCTATTATGGCAGTAGCTATTTGGTGCTTAGTGCTGGATTAGTTTGGATTTGCTTGAGGTCCGAGCAGTCTAGAGAGACTACTAACAGCATGACCAAGGCGATCTAATTGGGCTGTTAATTTGCTAGTTTAGGCTATTTATTCTCCCTAGCTCAGGCTGTCTATTCTCCCTAGCTTAGGCTATTTATTCTCCCTAGCTCAGGCTGTCTATTTGCCCCAGCTCAGGCTATCTATTTACTCCAGCTCAGGCCATCTGTTTATCTCAGCTCAGGCCATCTGTTTATCTCAGCTCAGGCTGTCTATTTATCCCAGTTTAGGATGTCCATTACCACTCTCCCCTGTTGATTTGCCTGAGCTAACATTGCCGTGGACGCCTGCTGAATAATCTGTGTTCTAGCCAGCTCTGTGGTCTGTTTGGCGTAGTCTGCATCTGTAATTCTGCTTCGTGAAGCTAGTGTGTTTGAGATTACATTGCTCAGATTATCAATGGCGTATTCAAGGCGGTTCATGACAGCACCGTAAGTGGAGCGCTGCTGATTAATCTCAGTGATCGCATTATCAATCACCTGCATTGAAATAGTGGCCTCGGTAAAGGTCCGAATACCTGTTGTGGCGACCGCTTGAAACTGCTCAAGAGTCACAGTCACTGCAGCCGGCGAGCTACCGTCTAATAAACCAGAAATGGTCAATACACCATTTGCCCCAGTTGCTGCGGTAAATAGGCCAGTTTGCGCTGCTATCTGATTGGCCAGGTTTACTAATAACGCGTCTAGTCCATCGGCTCCCAGTACACCTCGAATCTCAGTGCCTCCGGCAATAGTCAGCGTAATACGATCGCCCTCGACTAGGTTGCGGTTATTGAAGTCGATTGAATCTACGCCGGCGGTGTAAACCAAAGTGGTTGTAGTAGGCCAGTCATAAACTTTGGCGTGGCCGGAGTCGCTGCCATTGCCGTCGTTCTTTGGCGCGCCCACAACGACAGTAGAGCCAATCGAGTTAATACTCACCGAGGAGCCGCTGCGATCGCCGCTAGCTTCACCGTTAAGGTCTGCGCCACGCTGAGCCCAGGCTGTACCATTCCAGTCGTAGAGGCGAACTTGGCCAGCATTAGAGCCATTGCCGTCATTTTCTGGCGCGCCTATAGCGACCGTATCACCGGCATCGCTAAGAGCTACGCTGTAACCGCTGAGGTCGCCCGCTGCTTCACCATTAATGTCGGCGCCACGCTGAACCCAAGCAGTGCCATTCCAGGTGTAGATACGTACATGACCCGAGTCAGAACCATTGCCATCATTGCCCGACGAGCCAATGGCTAAGGTGTTGCCATCATCACTCATTGAAACAGAGTTTGATTTGTCGCCAGCAAACTCGCCAATAATGGGGTTGCCCTTGGCGACCCAAGCAGTGCCGCTCCAATTGAAAGTTCGCACGGAGCCAGAATTACTGCCATTACCATCATTGCCCGGAGACGAGATAACCATGGTGTCACCATCGGAGCTAATGCTAACGGACTGGCCACTGAGATCGCCGCCAACCTGCCCGTCAATGTCATTACTGCGCTGAGTCCAGCTTCCATTAGCCCAGTCGTAGACTCTGGCATGACCTGCATCGGCACCAATGCCATCGTTGAAAGAGGCACCCACTATAATAGTGTTGCCGTCAGCGCTCATGCTCGTGCTGCTGGCCGCATCTCCCGAGGCCTCGCCAATTAAATCTGCGCCTTTCTGAATCCAAGCCGTACCATTCCAGCTATAGACGCGCACCTGCCCTGCAGTGCCTTTGGCACCGAAGTCAGCAAAAGATACTGTATTGCCATCATCGCTCATGGCGATACTGGCTAGGGCGCCAGACTCGGTTAAATTAGCGAGTAGCTGGCTATAATTGCCGGCGCCAATACTGACATTGTCTAGGTACAAAGACGCGCCTGCCGCTCGACCGAAAGTTTCATCAAAGGTACCAGACACAAATACAAACTTGTAATTGCCGCTGGTAGGTACCTGTGCAGTGACTGTATTCCAGCCACTATCACCCGTGCCAACACCTGTCTGATTCAACAGGTTAATAGTGGCACCCGTGTCGGTGTTAATAGCATAGGCATATACATCAAAGGCATCATTGCCACCCTGGGCTCGCCAATCAAAACTCAGATTTGAACCTTGGGGGACATAGACTGGCTCCTTGGAGACCACGTAGGGCCCATGCACCACATCGCCACCACCCGCAGTTGTCATATTTGAATACAGACGCAATGTGCTGCCATTGGCCGTGTAGTTATAGCTGGCAGAGCTAGGCGCAAACTGATCGCCACGACTAGTTTGGTTGCGATTATTGGTCGGCGTCGCGGTGCTGTCAGAAGGCGTTGAATAGCCTGCCACAGTGGACGCCCCAGTGGCCCCTGAACTGCCTAGTTTTACTTGCTCTAGGTGAATATCCCAACCGTCAATCGACACGACATTACCCGCCACCGAAGTGGTATTGGTTGAGAAGTCACCATTGGTAAAGGTCTTTGATTCACCATCAATATCTGCCCCGCGCTTAACCCAGGATGTGCCATTCCAATCAAATATACGAATGTGGCCAGAGTCTGTTCCGGCTCCGTCATTGCGCGGGGCGCTAATAGTAATGGTGTTGCCATCATTGCTCATGACCGTTGACCAACCGCTTTCGTCGCCACCTGCTTCGCCATTAATATCTGTTCCGCGCTGAGTCCAAGAACCAGTCACATTATTGGTAGTAACATATTCAGAGCTGGGTGCCGAAACCACATTGCTGACCGGTGCCCCAGAAAGGTGAGTCGCATAATTGTTGGTTCTACCCAGAGTGGCTGTTGAAAAGCTGCCTAGGGACATGTCGATGGTCTGGCCTTGATTGGCGCCCACCTGGAATGACGTAGTGCCGCTAAATACAGAACCATCCAACAGATTCTCACCGTTCCACTGGGTATTACTAAACACATGAGTCAGCTCTGACTTTAAGGCTTGGTACTCAAGATCCAGCGCGTCGCGATCTGTGTTGCTGTAGGTGCCGTTAGCAGCCTGCACCGAGAGTTCACGCATTCTTTGCAGCATATTGGTCACTGTACCCATTGCACCATCGGCGGTTTGGATCATGCCTATGGCATTGTTGGCGTTTTGCACTGCCTGGCTCAAGCCTCTGGACTGGGCTGTCATTCGATCGGCCATAGCAAGCCCAGCAACATCATCACCGGCAGAATTAATTTTCTGCCCTGTTGATAGTTGCTGCATCGACTGGGCCATAGCTCGCTCGTTCTTAGCGAGGCTAGTGGCCGCAATACTTGCTGTTATGTTAGTGCCAATCTTCAATTCGTTATATTCCAAACTGTCAAAAAAGACGTTTAAAAGATACGGAGTTATTTCCGCGATCTCGCTAGCGAGATCGGCAGTTAAATTGGCTTCTTTAGGTAAGTGGCAACAGGTGGCAAGCAATGACCGAACAAAGGTCAAAGCGGCAAACAATTGCCTATTTTTTGCTGTGTAAATAGTTAAAAAGACAGGCCAAGCAGGAGAGATTTTGCAGAGAATAGGAAGCTAAATAGTAGGCAGTTAGGAGGGACTGGTGAGAGTGAGAAAGGAGAGCAAGGAGAGAAAAGCCGGGCATAAAAAAACCCACCAAAAGGCAGGTTTCTTTATGCTGAACTAGGGAACAATTGCATAGAGGGCAATTACATAGCGAGCAATTACATTCTGCTGTAGCTCTGTGTTACCAGCTCGCCATTGAACGTAAATGACTG
Organism: gamma proteobacterium HTCC2207; assembly: GCA_905182265.1. Lineage (GTDB taxonomy): Bacteria > Pseudomonadota > Gammaproteobacteria > Pseudomonadales > Porticoccaceae > HTCC2207. Next base: position 9,352 of record CAJJAO010000046.1, read on the forward strand.
AGTAAAGTGATCCTCGTCGATCATTTTCATGCTGACTGAATTGACCGTACCTTCGTAATCTTCCATTGAGCTTATCATGGCAGTCTCCACAGCATTGCCATCGACGTCAACGGCAAAGGTACCGTAACCGAAGTGCTTCACAGCCTCGCCCTTATAAATCGCATTTTGCAGCCAGATAAAGTGGCCACCGCCAATCATCTTAGTTTCGGAAAAGGCGCTGGTGTCGGGATCATTAGACTCACGAACGTCCATCTGCCACAAACCATCAAACACCGAGGTTGAAGTAGAGGCAGTATCCCAAACCTCAACCATGTCTAAAAGGCGGCCACCTGGGTATTCCATTCCTAGAATGGTCTGCTCAAAACCGCTGTCAGTCTGTTGAATAGCAACATCAAAGCTATAACCAGACACTGGGCCGTTGTGATTAACTCTTGGCACTTCGACCATCACGCCGTTTAACCAGGTTGCATCGCCACCCCCAACATCAATCCCTTGGGTTTGAGCATTATTGAACGCGTACATAAAACGCCCATTGGTATAAATTTTGATCTGGTCACGGCTGTACTGGCTCACTTCACCATTTTCGGTAACTGTGACACCGGCAATCAAATAGGCGCCATCTGGTAGCCCATCGTTTGCAGTAACAGCATCAATCGGTGGCTGATCGGCGGAACAACCCAGTAAGGCTGCCATAACAGACGCTAAGAATAAGGATTTTAATTTCATTGCAGTTTCCCTTTGGAATAGAATATTAAACATTGAATCGATAGCTATGAATATAACCATACCGACGGGGATATTTGATGTATAGGGTAAAACAGGCTCTTCACCGCACAATAGCGGTGGTTCCATCTCATTCGGGTGGCAAAACAATCAATCGGGATTAATCACACGGCCGGGATTGAGTATTCCCTTGGGGTCCATGGCCAACTTGATAGTTTTCATCAGGGCAATTTCTTCTGCTGTGCGGGATTGGTCAAGAAAGTCTCGTTTGAGCACACCAACGCCATGCTCTGCAGTGATGGCGCCAGAGTACTCGCCAATCATCAGCATAATGTCTTCGTTGATCGTGATTTTGTCTTCTTCGCGGCCGGTGTAGGCACAGACATGTAGGTTGTTATCGCCAATATGGCCAAACAATAATACTGCTATATCAGAATATTTTGCTTTCAGACGGGTCTCTAAATGGGTGGCAAAAATACCTATATCTCTAATGGGCAAACTCACATCCTGATTGGATACTGGCCCCAGCACTTTAAATAGCTCGCCAATACCGTCTCTTATGCGCCAGAACTCCGCTGCATCTTGATGGGACTGAGCCACCACTGCATCGGTCAACAAACCTGATTCCAAATGGCCAAACAATTCACTCTCAAAGCGCTCGGCGCCCAGAGCTGTTTCGTTGTCTTTGTACTCGACCAGCAAATAGAATGGGTGAGATTCAGTAAATGGATCCTGCAGGTCAGACTCGACGGCGAGTACCTTATTGAAGTAGTTGTCCCACATCAGTTCAAAGCCGGTAAGCCCTGAACCCAAACTGCGCTTTAGCTCTGCCAATAACTTGATAACAGAGTCGTAATCTTCTAAGGCACAAAGCGCTGTATGGGAGGCCAGAAGCTTGGGTTGTAACTGCACAACAACTTTGGTGACGATGCCAAGAGTACCCTCGGAACCAATAAACAAATGCTTTAGATCGTAACCAGAATTGTTTTTGACCATTTTATTCATAGCGCTGATTACCGTGCCATCGGCCAAAACAGCCTCTAGGCCAAGTACCAATGATCTGGTCATGCCATAGCGAATCACCTCGGTGCCACCGGCGTTGGTCGCAACATTACCGCCAATACTGCAGCTGCCACGAGCCCCTAGGTCCAGTGGCATAAATAAATCCTGCTCGTCTGCGGCCTCTTGTAAAACCTGCAGTGGCGTACCGGCCAAAACAGTGGCGGTCATGGCCGTGGCATCTAACTCTTCGATACCGTTCATGCGCTCAAGGGAGATCGCAAACTCACCTGTCAACGGTGTTGCCCCACCAGCCAGACCGGTTAAACCACCCTGCACGACAACTGGCTGGCTGTGCTCGTGGCACAGTGCCATAATTTTAGATAATTCGTCGGTAGTTTTGGGTTTTAGCAGTGCGGCAGGTACACAGGGGTCGGCCCCGCTCCAGTCCGCATGGTATTTGTCACTGATATCGTCGCCCAGGAAAAGGGCTGAGGCGTCTAAAAGCTCACTTAGGCTTTTAATTAAGCTAGAGCCTTCTGCTGAACTAGAGCCTTCTGCCAAGCTAGAGCCTTCTGCTGAACTAGAGCCTTCTATTGAGCTAGAGCCTTCGTTAAAGCTAGATTTGTCTTCTAAGTCGGCCATTTAGTCTGCGCTATCAGTGTATTCATTAATGCACATGATAACCGACAACGATCTACCGCTACCACTTATCGTCGAAGCTCTGCAGTCTTTCAAATGACTCACCAATCAACACACCCAGTTCTCTCTCCTCACCCTCTTTAAGGTGAACGGCCGGCCGACCATGGGCAAAGCGATAGTTACAGATCAAGGCGACGTCGCCAACCTTCCAAGCAATGGGAATACCGTAGTCATCATAAATTTTGATAAACAGCTGCTTTTCTTCCGGCGTCATTTCACTACCGTCACCAAAGGTCAGCTTTAGCGGGCGTTCCTCATCAGGCAGGTGCTGAACCAATGGCCAGGTATCAAACCAGGTACCATCATCGGCCATGCTGCTGTACAGCAGGTTGCGATCGAGCTGAGGGAAAAATTCAAACGCCGATATATAGAAGCGTGTTTTTAATAATCGATTGGGTGCCCATTCAACTTCAAGGCCTCGACGCTGCGCTTCGGCTGCCGCTTCATCTGGATCTTCGGTGAGCATGGATTGCTGCCAATGGTTGTAGACACCAATATCCAGCCGATCAACAAAGGACTCGCGGTCAGTCAGATCACGGTGATAACAGAGACCCAAGTCTTTTAGCTTTTGGCCAAAGGGGGTAGCCAAAATAGCATCTGTTGCCTGCAAATTATCTGACACAAACGTATACCCACCTTCGCTAGGCATTTTATGGGCCATAAAGCTGACCATCTTGGTGCTTGAGCCTACATAAGCCATCTCGTGATGGTAGTGCAACCAAGCCTCTAAAGGAGCGCCCACTTCATAGACGTTCTTTTCAATAATTCTGCGTGGGTTAGCGCCACCTTCGTATTGACGCTCATTCTTTAATACCTGAGTCGCAATCAGCCGCATCGCCTGCAGTCCATCTAAACCCGTATTAATAACATGGACTAAGCCAATAGCATCGTAGGTTTTCTGCATAAGCTCAGCCAGCTCAACGCTTGGCTGCAGTGGCTCGCCATTCACTCTAAAGTCACTGCCGTCGATAACAAATAACTCTGGAGATATAGCAGCGGTGCCTGTCCACCACTTGGGCTCAGTAATATGGGGTAGTGGCGCAAAGGCTTCGGCAATAGTGGCGTGCATAGAACTTACTCAAAAAAGAATCATAAACATTAAAAATCGACCGGCATTTTAGACCCGAAAATAATATCGGACAATAAAAAGATCCAACTTCAATATTCGATTTAAGTTGGACTATATGGCTATAGGTCATTAGCTGATTCTAATTTCAAAATTAGATTTGAATTTTTGAGGGAAAAATACTGCATATGAAGGGTTAAACTCATGGAGAAAGTTACTAATTGCCCTACTATTTACTCACCCATAGACATCATTAGAAAGCCTGAAAAAGCCGCATTTGAGGGTGATAACCCAGCATCTACTTGGGTTTTAGCATTATTAATTAAATCTCTATAGCCAGTATAAAAAGCCCAGCTAGGTAGTGGCTTATAAATAAGTTCTTCAACATCAAAATGCACAATGACATTCTTTGCCGTAGTCGGCTTTACAAACACTTCTGCAGTGGGGGCGTAATAAGCTGGAATAATAGTCATTATGCTCCACTTCGCCAGCTTGCCGGTCTGCAGTAAATCGACCATTGCTTCAAAACCGGCTTGCTGTTGCCCGTGGAGAATCTGCCCCAGTGACTTCACCAAAAACTCCCGATCCCCGCCACTTAAGGAGCCAACAAAATCGCGAAATTTAGGCTTCTCAAACATGGATACCATGGACGAGCGTGAGACCACCTTAACCATATTGTCTGCCGCTGTATTAATATCTTCTAAAGCACTGGGACTAAAGTATTCCTCTGCCTGAGCCATCATTTTAGCCATCGAATGCTTTTTACCTATGGCTTGCATTTCGGGGTCTGCAAAACCGTCGGGGTAGCGGTGCAAAAACCCAGCCTCGGCTAGCTTCAATTTTTGTTGATTTAATTTCATCGTTTTTCCCTCAGTGTAAAACTAAAGTTTAGACTCTAAAACGAGATTTACAACAAATGATCCTTTGGTAGCACCCTTTGTCGCACCCTAGCTTCAGTTGACCTTATTTACCTAGAGCTTCGGTATGACAGAGCAGAAAATAGACTACATAAGAGAATAATAAAAATAACTAATAATTTCTGAGGGTTACATGGTTTCCAACTATTTATTTAGCGTTGTCCGAGCACCTGTATTTATCGGCCTTATCTGTTTGGTCATAGCGGCTTGCGGCGGCGGATCTGAAGGCGGAAGCACGCCCTCAACGCCATCGGTTAACGACACAACTGCACCAGTACTTACCTTGTCTGGGGAAGCCTCTATTACCCATGAGCTGGGAACCGTATTTACGGATCCGGGCTGGACCGTAACAGACAATGTCGACAGTAGTCTCAGCGTTTTAGTTGAAGGTGAAGTCGACTCTGATGTAGCCGGGGAATATACCTTGACCTACACCGTTGCCGACAGCGCGGGCAACACCGCATCCGCAGAACGTACCGTGACGGTTGAGAGTTCAACGCCAGCGTTGGTCGTCTTTAAAACCGGCGCCACTGACAGCGCGTGGGATGATGGCATTGGAGCCTATGACGCAGGCATCAGTTACGGTACCTGTGTTGGTGATGGTGGAGCTAGCTGTCCAAACATTAGCTGGGCACTTTCAGCAGACTCAGACCGCGGCAACGTTTTGCAAGTTAGCCATAGCTCTGCGGGCGCAGATACTGGCCTCTTCTTTCAAGCATCAACCCCCATTGACGCCAGCGCCTATGCTGGAGGCAATATCGTTTTCGATTTACAGGTCATTAGCGGTGACAGCAATTTTTCCATCAAAGTAGACTGCGTGTACCCCTGTACATCTGGAGCAAAATCTCTGGGCAGTCATGGTGCCACAGGTTGGGAGACGGTTACCGTTGCGGTCAATGATCTTGTCGCTGGAGGTCTCGACCTGAGCAAGATAAGTACCGGGCTAGTGATCTGGGCAACTCAGCAAACCAATACTATTTTTCAACTGGATAATATTCGTTGGGAAATGGGTGATGGAACTCAAACAGGAACTGGAACTGGAACTGTTACCAATGCAACGTCTCCCCTGTCCTACGATGGCTACAGTCTTGTGTGGAATGATGAGTTTAATGGCTCAACATTAAACAGCAGCAACTGGACCCATGAAATTGGTGATGGTTGCAATAACAATCTCTGCGGCTGGGGTAATAACGAACTGGAATATTATCGCAGTGAAAATAGTACAGTTGCCGATGGGCTGTTAACCATCACAGCTAAACAGGAAAATTTTGGTGGCCGAGATTACACCTCTTCTCGCCTAAAGACTCAGGGTAAGCAATTCTTTACCTATGGTCGTGTCGATATTCGCGCTAAATTGCCCAAGGGTCAGGGTATCTGGCCTGCGCTGTGGATGCTTGGTGAAAGCATTACCACCGTTAGCTGGCCTGCCAGTGGTGAACTCGACATTATGGAAATGATTGGCGGCACCATCAATCGAGAGAAAACCACCCATGGCACCATTCACTATTCCAATGCCGCCGGTGGCCGAGAATATACTGGCGGGTCTACGACAGTGGAAAATGGTTTGTTAGCGGATTCGTTTCACGTGTTTAGTATTGACTGGAATACCACTTCGATCACCTGGTCACTCGATGGCGTCGCATTTCATAGCCAGCAAATTACCTCGTCAGACCGTACAGAATTCCATGAGAACTTTTTCTTTCTCTTCAACGTAGCTGTGGGTGGTGAATGGCCTGGGTCGCCCAATGCCGACACCCAGTTCCCCCAGCAGATGCAGGTGGATTATATTCGGGTGTTTCAGCTAGATTAAGACACTTAACAGCGACACTTAACAGCGCTGCTTAATAGCACTGCTTAATCGAACTACTTATTAGCTCTAGTTAATAGCGAGAATGCTTACTAAATTAGTGATTGGTTTATCTGAATAAGAGTCTGCAGTGGGTCTGCAGACTGGGTAATGGGCCGACCGATCACTAGATAATCACTACCCATGGCCATAGCCTCTTGGGGGCTAACAATACGTCGCTGATCATCAGCGGCATTACCCGGCAAGCGTATTCCCGGGGTGATCAATTTGAAGTCTGGCCCCAGGGCCTCTTTCAAAGCACTGGCTTCCTGAGCCGAACAAACCACGCCGTCCATACCACTTTTTTGACTCAGCTGAGCTAAATGCAGTACCTGTTCGCTGGGGCTGCGATTAATGCCCAGCTCTGCTAGATCGCTTTGATCCATGCTAGTCAGCATGGTCACCGCAATCAACAGCATGTCACTGCCCTGCTGTTCCAGCGCCTGTTTAGCGGCTGTCATCATGCGACTGCCGCCAGAGGCATGAACGTTGGCCATCCACACACCTAAATCAGCGGCGGCGCTAATGGCTTTGGCTGTGGTGTTGGGAATATCATGAAATTTTAGATCGAGAAAAACATCGAAGCCCTGGTCCACCAGAGTCTTGACTAACCCCGGGCCAGCCCGAGTAAACAATTCCTTACCCACTTTAAGCCTGCACTGCTTTGGGTCAAGCTGCGCAGCCAGCGCTAGAGCCGCCTGCTGGTTGTCAAAGTCGAGAGCTACAATAACGGGGGACTGGGAAGAGGTCATAAAACGGCTAATCCTTTTTCAGGGCGCGGCGGAGTTTGCGTCTGTAGCTGCCAATAATTAGGGAGCTAGTGATAATACCCAGAATTGTTCCCGTCGCCAGAAACAATAATAACCACAGGCCTAAGCTAATTGCCGGGCTGCTAAAAACGACAAAGTTGACGGTCACCAGCTGGCTATTTTCCATGGCGAAAAGAGCACCCATTAGGGCGATAGCAACAACTAAGATAAATTGAACAAATAACCACAGGGCGCGCACATTGGCCTCCATCATGCTATTGGGCATTTCGAAGGGTCATTGTAACCGCTGAGGGCATAACCGACAAAAGGCATAAATAGATAATACAAAAAAAAGCGCCGAAGACTGAATCCACGGCGCTTTTTAATATTTTGTCTAGCTGACTGCTTAGTCTTTCTTCGCAGCACCAAAACGCTTGTTAAAGCGATCAATTCGACCACCAGTATCTGCAACTTTCTGCTTGCCAGTGTAGAACGGGTGACATGCAGAGCAAACATCTAAATAGATAGCTTGGCCGCGTGTTGAACCGACTGTAATAATATTGCCACAGCTGCAAGTAGCAACTAGTTCGTTATAGGCTGGGTGAATCTCTGTTTTCATCATATACTCCAATTCGCGAGCCGCCACCCCGTCGTGAAACTGTTAAACTACTCGTCAAACATATACTAAAAGTAGTGCAGTTCCCGCAAGGCACGGTAGGCCATTTCTAAAGAGCGCGGATTCTAGCAGAAATAAACCCGGTTACAAAAGGAATTCTCAATTTTTTATGGCGCAGTTCGAGCCCCTAATTATTCGTGTTGCGGTGCCCTCACCTCTGCGCCGACTTTTCGACTATCTAAGTCCAGCTGATATTAGCCCGGATCAGGCAGAGAAAGCCCTGCAGCCTGGCTGTCGGGTAACTGTGCCCTTTGGTCGCAGGGAAGTCACCGGCCTGATTATTGAGACATCTAGGCACAGCGAATTCGAGATGAGCAAACTGAAACCAATCGGCCAACTTATCGACCAAGAACCCCTGCTACCACCCTCATTATTTAAGCTATTTATATGGGCAGCTAACTATTACCAACAGCCTATTGGCGATGCATTGTTTACCACCTTACCGGTGCTACTGCGCAAAGGAGAGCTACCTCCGTTACCTGGCCAGCCCGGTTGGCGCCTGAGTACACTAGGCCTGGGGCTGGGACCCGACTCATTAAAGCAGGCTCGCAAACAGCGGGCTCTTGTGGATCTAATCAGTGATAGTGGGCCCGAGCTAGCCGAGTCAATTATTCTCGAAGCGTTCTCGCGCCCAATCATTAAACAGCTTGGGCAGAAAGGGCTTATTGAGCCAGTGCTGATTGATGCCAATGCAAGTGAAGTGCTAGACCAGAGCCTCGACGAAAACTTACTAAAAGAAGACAATCTCAAACTCTACAGCTCACAACAAACAGCCGTGGATGCCATCGAGAGCCATGGTTTCAATAGCTACTTATTAGATGGCGTCACCGGCAGCGGCAAAACCGAAGTCTACCTACAATCCATTGAAAAGGTACTGCGCTACGGCCGTCAGGCACTGGTGCTTATTCCTGAGATTAGCCTCACCCCACAGACCGAACAACGGTTTCGCGATCGATTTAATGTACCCATGGTGACCTTACATTCTGGGTTGTCAGACAAGCAGCGACTTAAAGCATGGATGGATGCTAAGACAGGTGCTGCCAGCATTATTTTGGGCACCAGATCTGCGGTTTTCACTCCCCTTAAGTCACCGGGCCTGATTATTCTTGATGAAGAACATGACCAATCTTACAAACAGCAGGAGGGCTTTCGTTACTCGGCGCGAGATCTCGCTGTTATTCGTGCACAGCAGGAGAGTATTCCCGTCGTGCTCGGGTCCGCCACCCCCTCATTAGAATCGTTAAATAACTGCGCCACTGGTCGCTATCAGCATTTGATCCTCAGCACCCGTGCTGGAGATGCCGTGCAACCAGACTGGCAGATGATTGATTTAAAAGCTGAGCGGGCAGAGTCTGGCATCGCCGCATCGACCCTGGCCGCCATTGGCGAAACCATTCGCAATAAACAGCAGGTGCTGGTGTTTCTCAATCGTCGAGGCTATGCCCCAGCGATGCTCTGTCACCAATGTGGCTGGACAGCCGAATGTAACCAATGCGACTCAAGGCTTACTGTACATCGTGCTCGTAGCCGGCTGATCTGCCACCATTGCGATCATCAGCGGCGTATCCCCCAACAATGCCCTAGTTGTAAGGGCCAGCAGTTAATCGCCGCCGGCGAAGGCACCGAGCGCAGTGAAGCCTACCTGCAACAATGTTTTCCCGACACTAAAATACTGCGCGTTGATCGGGATAGCACCAGACGCAAAGGCGCCATGCAGGAGGTCTTTGATGCCGCCAATAGCGGAGAGCCCTGCATACTCATCGGCACCCAAATGCTGGCCAAAGGCCATCACTTTGCCAATGTTACTTTAGTGGCCGTTTTAGATGCTGACAGTGGCCTGTTTAGCCCAGATTTTCGCGGCCACGAGCGCACGGGGCAACTGCTGACTCAGGTCGCTGGTCGCAGTGGTCGAGGTACCATTCGCGGACGGGTGTTTATCCAGACCCACCAACCAGACCACCCTCTGCTGGAACTGTTAATGGCGCAGGGGTATGGCCATTTTGCCACTCAGTTATTGGCCCAACGACAGCTAAGCCAAATGCCGCCCTTTCGACATATGGCAGTGATAAGGGCAGAGTCTGAGCGCGCCAACGAGGCCGAAAGCTTTTTGCGTCTGGTTCGCCAGCTGGCAGAGAGCATTTCCCCACCCAGCCCCAGACTAGGCTACTTGGGGCCATTACCGGCGATGCTAGAAAAACGTGCTGGACGCTTCCGTTATTTGCTGCAAATCGATGCCGATCAACGCCCGGCCCTGCAGGCGCTTTTAACTCAGCTTGCCCCACAGATCGAAAACCATAAAGATGCTCGGCGAGTACGCTGGTCAATTGATGTGGACCCCCAGGAGCTTTAGCGTAAAAATCGCTCTAAATAAAAAGCTCGTTTAAATGAAAAATAACCCGCCAAGCAGAGATGATTTTGCTTACAATGCGGAGGCAAATTTACAATCTTGGCTCTATAATCTTTGCAGTGTGATTTTGGCATTATAGACAAGCTCTACTACCCAAAAGGTAACCCATGGCCCGCGACTACCAACGAAAATCTGCTACCCGCTCTAACAAGAGCAAGGCCAAAGGTGCGTCGTCTGTACCGGTATTTTTTGCTGGTGTAGTGATTGGTGCTCTGTGTATGAATTTTTTGCCCATGATTTTCGACGGCAAAATACCTGACGCCAAGGCGATGATCAAAGCCGCCAATGATGCTGACCTGCCCAACCCAACATTTAGCTTTCATGACATGCTTAAAGATTCAGAGATTGTTATCCCTGATTCTAAGCAGCAGAAAGGTAACGTTGTGGTAAAGAAAAACTTCTCTTACCTTTTGCAGGTGGGCTCGTTTAGAAACAAGCCCGACGCTGAGGGCTTGCGGGTTCAGCTGTTACTGCTTAACTTGACTGCCACCGTCGAAACCTTTGGCGCTGGCACTGGTGATGTATGGCACCGAGTACTAGTTGGCCCATTTGCCAACACCTCAAAAACCGCTGCCGCAAGGGCCAAACTGTCGCAAAATGATATCGACAGCCTGATGGTTAAACGCAAACTCTAGAGGTAGGCGTCGTATTCCATCATGGTAACCCGACTATCAAACTCCTGCTTTTCTTGACGCTTACTCTGGGTATACAGGTGCTGTAATTCAGCTCCCAGATAGTCCCGAATAAAGTCCGATTGCTCGAAAGTCTTAAGCGCGTCATTCCAAAAATGTGGCAACACAGGTTCAACATCCCCCGCATCACCCTGCACCGCTGGTGGCGCTGAGAGCTTATTTTCAATACCAAACAAAACCCCAGCCAACATGGTTGCCACCGTCAAATAAACATTGGCATCTGCGCCAGCGACCCTGTGCTCGATACGCATTGCTCGGTGATCGCCACCGGGAATTCGAACCGCAGTGGTGCGATTTTCGTAGCCCCAGTTAGGGGCAAGTGGCGCATAACAACCGGGCACCATACGGCGAAAGGAATTTATATTGGGGGCAAAGATGGCCATGCTGTCGGCCATGGTTGCCAGACAGCCAGCGACCGCTTGATTCAATATTTCAGACCCTGCATCAGTGCCATTATCAAAGACGTTGTTGCCGTTCTCATCAATAAGGCTAAAGTGAATGTGCATGCCATTGCCCACCTGATCAGCAAAGGGCTTGGCCATAAAAGAGGCCACTCGGTCATGGCTGCGAGCCACCTGTCGAATCGCACGCTTGAGCATACTGCCCTGATCACAGGCGCGCAGAGCAGAGTCTTGGTGGTATAGGTTGATTTCAAACTGGGATGGGCCAAATTCTGTAATTAACGTGTCCACCGGCAACTGCTGAATATTGGCTGCGCTGGTAATAGCGTCCATCAACGGTGCCACCTCGCGCATGGCATCTAAACCATAGGTGTGTCCGCCCAGAGATGGGCTGCCGTCCAGTGCACGCTGGCTATGCTGGGGGGCACCAAACTGATCGCGGTCTAACTCAAACAGATGAAACTCTAGCTCACTGGCCACCATAGGTGTCAGACCCAACTTATCGAAACGCTTAAGGATATTCTCTAACACCACTCGGCAGTCACCCATGTAGGGCTGATCACCAGTAAAGCTGCCCATGGACACGATGATCTGTGCCGTAGGCCGATCTGCCCAGGGTACCAGCGCCAAGGTCTCTATGTGGGGAATACAAATGCCGTCAGTATCGCCAGTCGCTTTGACCAACTCTTCTAAATCTCGCCCCCAGCTATCGAGGGAGCAGGAGCTCTGAGGCATTTTATAGCCACCATCAAACAGCTTGGATATTTGCTCACGGGGCAACCACTTGCCTCGCTGAATGCCATTAAGATCATGCAAAAGCACTTCAAATATTTCGACATCTGGGTGTGCCTGCAAAAATTGCTCTAGCTGCTGTCGCTGGTCCATAGGGAATCCGCTGTTTGTTTTTTTAACTTTTAACTTCAATTTTAAGGTCGATATTATGGCACTTTGAGCCACATTAAAATCCGCTAAATCCACTGGCTACCCCTAGAGGGTAGAAAGTCCTTTTAGCGGAGGTTACCCGACATTTTTACGACTTAATAAAATTCATTGGCCTAATCCTTAGCCAGATCCCCAAGTGCCACTTTTAAAGGGCCCAAATGAGCCTCAAAATTCTTCCAATAGGCCACTGCTGACTTGTAAATAGGCTGGCGGACTTGCTCAGAACTGGCGGTATTAACGGCCCGCTCGGTCTCGTAAAAACGGACACAGGCCTCTTCCATAGGCAGGTCGCAATAAGCTAATAGCTGCTCTACATTTTGCTCTAGGTTATCCACTACATTTTCGTAGTCTACGGAATGAACACGGCCAGGGAAAACCGCCTGCCAATGGGCCATGAGACGCTGGTAGTCAAGGTAGTAGCGCCCCAAATCTTGCAGATCATAGGTAAAGTGCTGACCCTCTGCCCACAGCTGTTTAAAGCAACCAAAGCAATTATCCATAGGGTTGCGCTGGGTGTTAATAATTTTAGCCTGGGGCATGGCCAGCAGTATCAGGCCCACGTAGAGAAAATTATTGGGTAACTTATCGATAAAAAATGGCGCGTCGGTCTGCCGGTGACGCTGAGCCTGATCTATAAATTGCTCGCCGAGGCCGCGCCAATTTTCCTGTGATAACTCGGTAACGCCTTCAGGATATGGTTGGCTAGCGACTCCACTAGGCTGACGATGTAACCGACCCGCCAGCCAGGGGATATAAGGTAACTCTCTAGTACCCTCCACCTGAGAATGGGAGGCTAAAATTTGCTCTTGTAGGGTAGAGCCAGAACGAGGCAACCCGAGAATAAATATAGGGGACGGGTCTTCAATGCCAACCTTCCTATTGGCTTGAATAAATTCTGCTGTGAACGTCTTGATGGTTCTATCAACTAGGGACGTAAAATCGTCGGCGCTCCAGTTGACTAGTTTCTTCTGTACTAGATTACCCGCCTGATAACAGGCAAACGCACTGTCCCAATCCTTGCGATGTTCGTAGGCTTTGCCCAGAGCATAATTAAAATGCACTAGGCTCTTACTACTTATTCCATTACCTATTTCATTACTTGTTTTTCCGATAACCTCACCAGTGCTCCCCTTATTACTGGCATCATTTTCTAGCGCCGCCGTCATATTGGCCACTTCGTCGTCGCTGAATCTGTAGGTTTTTAGATTAGATAATGACCAGGCAGCTTCGCCGTAGTTTTTGTCTAACTGCATGCAGCGCTGATAGATTGCAATAGCCTGTTCCTGGCGCCCCAATGTCTTTAGGGCCGTAGCTTTTTGCGATAGGGCGGGCACATTGTCCGGCGTCTTTTCTAACACCAAATCATACTGTTCTAGAGCTTCTTGAAAACGATTATCCTTGGAGTAAATATCACCCAGTAACATCCGTGCTTCTGACTTGTCGGCATCAATGTGCAGCACATGCTCTACCGCTTCCTGGGCTTCTACAAGCTGATCTTGGCGAGACAGTGCAGCGGCTAACCGCAGCCACCATTTTAAACGCTCGGGCATTTTGCGAATTAAAGATCGCGCCAGCTGTTCTGCATACCTGGCTCTACCACTGTCCAGGGCGTGCTCAATCATGAGTTCTTTGGCACCGGCATTGTCAGTGTCCTGAACCAATACCTCCTGACACAGGGCTTCACTGGCGGCACGATCTCCCGATCGGAACAGGGCACCAGCTTCAACCACTTTGCTCTTTAGCTCATCGGCTTGGCGATTCACTTTCTCTAGGTCGCCGGACTGCTCTGTTTTACCCTGGGCCTGGAGTACTTTTTCTAATAGCTTGCTGGGGCCCTTTAATTTTCCGTCAAGTTGAAGTGCGCGGCGCAGGGACTTCTCTGAGTTGCCCAGCTGGTCAAGGGCAAACTGGGCTTTACCAAGGTCTGCCCAGGCATGGGCAAAGTCGGGAGTGATGGCAAGAACGGCTTCAAAACCCGCTGCGGCTCGCTCATGTTCACCGCGGCGCTCCCAGACTTGGGCCCTTAGGCGCAATGTGTTGACCTCGCGAGGATTTAAACCCAGTAGCAGCTCACAGATATCTTCACAGCGCTGTAAATTCCCTTCGCGCAGTGCCGACAGTGCCTGAAAAAATTGCTGCTGTGGATCCATAGTCTTGGCCAATTATTTTTTCTTAGTCTACAAAAAAAGAGCCGACATTGTCGGCTCTTTTTAAGGTGTTGCTGTTTAAAATCAGGCTCTTCACTAAGTATTTGATAGGAAGCACTTGGTAGTAAGTCCCTAATAATAAGTACTTAGAACTTCCAGCCTACGTCCAGACCAATGCGACGAGGCTCTGAGAAACCAAAGTAATGAGCACCAATATTTGCCTCTGAACCAGCTACGCCTTTGTAGTGGAATTCGTCGGTAATATTGTTCACCCATAAAGTGAGGTTCCAGTCCTCTGAACTGTCATAGCCCACACGCAGGTTACTGGTGGTAAAGCCGTCAGCCATCAGCGGATTGCTGCTGAAAGACCCAAAGCCTACGCCCTCTTCCTGATGGAAGGTTTCCCAAGTAACTGCTAGTGCGCCATTTTCCATAGGGACTGTGTAAGTGGCGACAATGGCACCACTAAATTCAACAGTACCAGGAATCTGCGCTCCTCGGCAGTCTGCAGGATCGCAGAAGCCAGCATCAGGATTTGTAAGGTCGGTATCGGCCCATGCTAGACCCAGATAAATATCTAGGTTGTCGGTTGGCAAGAGGCGCATATCTAATTCAACACCACTGCCCTCTGCATCACCCACGTTGGCGACACTGTAACGGGAACCAACATAGTAGCCTGATTGCATACCTTCAAACTCATAGCTATAGATGCTGGCGTTAACCTGCATCTGACCGTCCCAGAACTGGCCTTTTAAGCCTAGCTCAATATTGGTGACCTCTTCTTTCTCAAAGCTCTCTGGCACGCCACCAAGGGCTAGGGCATCTGCGCCATCCAAATCGTCGTCAGCAACCGAGTCTGGGAAGACTAGGAAAAAGGTATTAAAACCTCCGGCCTTGTAACCAGTTGAGTAGTTAGCATAGGTAGAAATATCTTCAGTCACCTGATAGCTCAAAGCTGCACGAACCGATGTATTGGTCCACTGGTCACTGCCACGAACAAAGTCTGAAGAGAAAAACGGAAATGAATACCAGAAGTAGTTGCGGTCATCACCACCAAACTTTTGGCCAAAATCACGATTATCTTCGGTGTATCTAGCACCTAAACTTAAATCGACCTTTTCAGAGACACGCCAAGTGGCATCACCATAAATACCCCAGCCGTCGTATTCTGCATCGATATCAACTGCGTCGTTACGAGTACCAACACCGGCACCATAGCTTGTGTAGCCAGAATACTCGTAGTAAGAAGCGCAGTCGGTGACCTCTGATTCAAAATAAGCGGCGTCAAAGTCTTCGCCATATTCCGCTGCGTAGGCCGCACCATAGCTAGCGCCATAACTCGCGCACATAGCGTCTTCATCGTAGGTCTGGTTAAAGCGCGTCTGGATCTCTTCTTGGTACCAAGAGGCACCCACAAACCAGCTAACGGCATCAGTTTCTTTGTTGATGCGGAATTCTTGGCTGAAGTATTCCTGCTCTTGAACCTGCTCGTAGTTAAAGATAAATTGGTCT
Organism: gamma proteobacterium HTCC2207; assembly: GCA_905182265.1. GTDB lineage: Bacteria > Pseudomonadota > Gammaproteobacteria > Pseudomonadales > Porticoccaceae > HTCC2207. Next base: position 25,131 of record CAJJAO010000046.1, read on the forward strand.
TCACCGTCAAAATCTTCTTTGTAATAGTAGTTGTGGCCCCGCAAACCAGTAATGGACGTGAGGCTGTAATCATTGCCTAGGTCAACTTCAACATTTAGCGTTGCGCCCCAGGTTTCACCCTCATCAATTAGGTCGTCGGTATCTACATCTGAGCTGAACTGCTTTTTCCCGGCATCGGAACTAAAAAATGAAAAGCCAGTGTCGTCGGCATCAAACACCTGATAGATCGTCGGTGGACCCGAACGGTCTTCGTACTCGAGCATTAAAGTGCTGGATACCAGGTCATTTTCGAAAGCAAAAGTCTGCCTAATGGCGGTATTCTCAATTGCACCAGCGGTTTTGCCATCATTGATGTTGGTCATCCAACCGTCTTGTTGCTGATGGTAGATTGCCGTGCGGCTCGTGAAGTTATCATTGATAGGTATATTAAAAGCGCCAGAAACCTGCATGTAGCCGTCTTGGCCAAGGCTAAGGTTTATGGACCCGTCCTGCTCTTGGCTAGGCTTTTTAGTGGTGATTGATATCGCACCGGCAGAGGCGTTGCGACCAAACAGAGTGCCCTGTGGCCCCTTAACAACCTCAACCATCTCTATATCAAAGAAACTGGCGAGTGCACCACCAGTTCGGCCTAGGTAGATGCCATCTTGGTAAACACCGATTGAGGGCTCAGCACCCACACCAAAATCATTGGTGCTAATGCCACGGACATTCATGGAGTCCAAAAACGAATCATCTGTATCCCCAGACACGCCAGGTGTTAACAAGGCTAATGCTTTGGCATCAGAAATCTGTGCTTTTTCGATAAAACTGCCGGTAAAGGCCGATACCGTTAAAGGCACATCTTGCAGTGATTGCGCGCGTTTTTGCGTTGTAACAATAATTTCTTCTATCTGCGCTGCGGCTAAGTGCCCTGCGCTTAGGGTAGCAGCCGCTACAGCTGCGGAGATGAGCGTTTTTCGTAACAGTTGTGATTTCATAATTCCCCCAATCTAGCTAAGTTGTTTGGCGTCATTGCCAGAGTGTTGACGTCTAATTCTTTTAAACTACAGCAGCCAATACTCAGATTCTATCGCTATTAACAAAAATGCCTAGTCTTTTTTTACTCGCGTTTTTCTTATCTACTGCACTGGCTCTCTAGAGTCTAATAAAGCGCTCTAGAAGATTCTAATAAAAGCCTAGAAAATGGGCCCCAATAGCTGTTAAAAAAAACGGCCAACCCATTTGGGTACATGACGAACAGCCCTTTCTATGGTGAGATAATCGGCTATAAAGAGCACCATAAAAATACCCTCCTAGGGTGGCACTGCACTTAACTCCAATACAGTTGAGTTAAGCTAAGGTTAGTGCAGCACATACACCAAGTAGATATTTCCTAGAGAATATTATGACCAATATCCGAACAACCAAACAGTGGCAGCAATTAGACGCGCAAACCCACATGCACCCGTTTACTGATCTGGGCGACTATGCACAAAAGCCCGGTAGAATTATTAACCGCGCCGAGCATATTTATATCCATGATACCGACGGCAATGTAATGCTCGACGCCATGTCGGGCCTATGGTGCTGCAGCCTAGGTTACAGCCAGCCCTCAATCGCTGAAGCGGTCAGCCGCCAGTTTGCCGAGCTGCCCTACTACAATAATTTCTTTCAGTGCAGCAATGCACCTGCAGTGGAGCTGGCTAATCGTTTAGTGCAGATGACTCCAGATCAGTTCACCCACGTGTTCTTTACCGGGTCTGGTTCAGAAGCTAACGACACCAATATTCGTATTGTGCGACGCTACTGGGATGCTAAAGGCCAGCCCAACAAACGTATTATTTTGTCTCGCACCAATGCCTACCACGGCAGCACCATTGCGTCGGCTAGCCTGGGCGGGTTTGATTTTGTGCATAAGCAGTTCGAAACACTGCCCTACGTGCAGCATATTGCCGACCCCAACTGGTACTGCAGTGGCGGCGAGTTAAGCCCCGAAGAATTTGGCTTACAAGCGGCTCGTGAACTCGAGGCGCGCATTGATCTAATAGGTGCTGAAAATGTTGCGGCATTTATCGCTGAACCTGTGCAGGGTGCCGGCGGTGTGATTGTTCCGCCAGAGAGCTACTGGCCCGAAGTCAGCCGCATCCTAAAAGAACGAGACATTTTATTTATCAGTGACGAAGTTATCTGTGGTTTTGGCCGGACAGGTAATATGTTTGGCTGCCAGACCTACGGCACCGAACCGGATCTAATGACCTTTGCCAAAGCAGTGACCAATGGCTTTCAGCCCCTGGGTGGCGTAATGGTCAGCGACAAAGTGGCCACTGTACTGATGGGTTCTGGTGGCGAATTTGGCCACGGCTTTACTTATTCTGGTCACCCAATTGCCTGTGCCGCTGCGTTAGCGACTATGGATATTATTGAAAACGATAATATTGTCGATCTTGTGGCCAACGATATTGGCCCCTACCTGCAGAGCAAGTGGACAGCATTGGCGGACCACCCTATTGTGGGTCATGTGCGCGGTGTCGGCATGCTCGGCTCCATTGAACTGGTGCGTAACAAAGAGACTCGTGAACGCTTGGAGCCAGAGCAAAAATCTGGTGGCATATGCCGAGAGTTCTGCGTCTCAAACGGCCTGATTATGCGCGCGGTTGGCGACTCTATGATCATCTCGCCGCCCTTTGTCAGCAGCCATGAAGAAATTGATCTGTTGATCGAGCGGGCAACAACGGCTCTGGATGCAACGGCAGCACATTACAAAGTTTAATTATTACGACAACACAGATTAAGGATATTTAACAATGGCTGGCGATTGGGGAAAGTTTAACTGGCAAGATCCATTTAACATGGACGATCAACTGAGTGACGAAGAGCGCTTAATTCGCGACACCGCGGCGAGCTTCGCACAAGAGCGACTGGCGCCCCGTGTACGCAACGCTTTTCGTCAAGAGCACACAGACCGCGAGATTTTTAATGAAATGGGTGAGCTGGGTTTACTGGGCTCAACCATTGATGGCTATGGCTGCCCCGGCGTCAGCTATGTGAGCTATGGCTTGGTGGCTCGTGAAGTTGAACGCGTAGACTCTGGCTACCGCTCCATGATGAGCGTGCAATCTAGCCTAGTGATGTACCCCATTTACACCTATGGCACAGATCAGCAGCGTGAAAAATACCTGCCCAAACTAGCTACAGGCGAGTGGGTGGGTTGCTTTGGTCTTACCGAACCCGATGCGGGCTCTGACCCCGGCGGCATGAAGACCCGCGCAAAAACTGTCGACGGTGGCTACCTGCTATCGGGCAGCAAGATGTGGATTAGTAACTCGCCCATTGCCGACGTCTTTATTGTCTGGGCAAAAACCGATGATGGCGTTATTCGTGGTTTTATTCTCGACAAAGGCATGAAGGGTTTGTCGGCGCCCAAGATCGAAGGGAAATTAGCTCTGCGCGCCTCGATTACCGGCGAGATTGTGATGGACGAAGTATTTGTTCCAGAAGACCAGCTGATGCCCAATGTACAGGGCCTTAAAGGTCCCTTTGGCTGCCTTAACTCCGCCAGATATGGCATTAGCTGGGGCGTTATGGGTGCCGCAGAAGATTGCTGGCATGCCGCTCGCCAATACTGCCTAGACCGCATTCAGTTTAATCGCCCCCTGGCCGCCACTCAGCTTATTCAAATGAAGCTGGCCAATATGCAAACCGATATTAGCCTGGGCCTGCAGGGGTCTTTGCGCGCTGGCCGCTTAAAGGACCAGGGCCAACTTGCCCCAGAGCTTATCTCTATGATGAAGCGCAACAACTGCACCAAGGCACTGGATATTGCCCGCCAGTCTCGAGATATGCATGGTGGCAATGGTATCTCCGATGAGTATCCGGTGATGCGCCATATGCTTAATCTTGAGGTGGTTAACACCTATGAAGGCACATCTGATGTGCATGCGCTGATTCTGGGCCGCGCCCAAACGGGCATTCCGGCCTTCGGGTAAAGCTGATGCCCGGGCCTCTCGCTGGTTATAAAGTACTGGATATGAGCCGGGTTCTAGCGGGCCCATGGGCTGGCCAGATGCTCGCCGACCTTGGTGCCGAGGTAATTAAAATTGAACGCCCCAATCAGGGTGATGACACCCGCCACTGGGGCCCTCCCTATCTCAAAGATAGAGACGGCAATTTGACAACAGATGCCGCCTATTTCTTTTGCACCAATCGCGGCAAGCAATCGGTCACTGTGGATATTACCCAGCCCGAGGGTCAGGAAATTATTCGTCAACTGGCCAGCCAATGTGATGTGCTAATTGAAAACTACAAGGTGGGCGGGCTAGCAAAATATGGTCTCTGCTATCAATCTCTCTCCAAGATAAACCCTAAACTAGTGTACTGCTCGATTACCGGCTTTGGCCAAACCGGCCCCTATGCTCAGCGACCCGGTTATGACTTTTTGATTCAGGGTATGGGCGGGCTCATGAGCGTCACTGGTGCGCCAGATACCGAAGGCGGCGGCCCAGTCAAAGTCGGCGTGGCAGTGACAGATCTGTTTACCGGTCTGTATGCGTCCAATGCCATTCAGGCGGCACTGCTGGAACGTCACCAGTCTGGTCTGGGCCAGTATATTGATCTGGCCCTGCTAGATGTTCAGGCCGCTGTGCTGGCCAACCAGGCGAGCAACTATTTAATTGGCGGCACTGTGCCCCAGCGTCTGGGCAATGCCCACCCCAACATAGTGCCCTACCAAGCCTTCGCCACAACCGATGGTCATATTATTTTGGCCGTGGGTAATGAGGGGCAGTTTAAGCGCCTGTGCCAGGTATTGAAAAAACCAAAATGGCTTAAAGACGCCAGGTATACCAGTAATGCATCGCGGGTCAAAAACCGTGATGCGCTCTGCAGCACTATTAGTAAGTCTCTGGCTCAACACAGCAGCCAGCACTGGTTACAGGTATTGGAGCAGCATGAAGTGCCCTGCGGGCCAATCAATACTATTGACCAGGTGTTTGAAGACCAGCAGATACTGGCGCGCAATATGCTGGTGACCTTAGAGGACGAACGTGCAGGGGAGATTCAGATGGTAGCAAACCCAATCAACTTCAGCAGATCTGCAATCGACTATGCCGCGCCACCCCCACAGATTGGAAATGACACGGCCTCAGTATTAGCAGACTATCTTGAGTACTCCCACGCAGAGCTTGAGGCGCTGCGCAAAAAGTCTGTTATCTAATCATTACTGTTTTTTTCTGCTGCTGCTGTCCTATTATTTTTTCTACTATTTTTTCTACTATTTCTGCAGCTCTGATCCTTTTTGCTCTTCAATCCAAGCCGTCACAGACTCTTCCAAAATCGCCAGAGGCATGGCACCGTTAAACAAAACAGTTTCATGGAATTCTCTGTTATCAAACTTATCACCTAGCTCGGTTTCAGCTTTTTGTCTTAGCGCTAATAGTGCTAACTGACCTACCTTATAAGAGGTAGCCTGGCCGGGCCAGACAACGTAGCGCTCAATTTCTCGAGTCACTTCAGCTTCGGTCATGCCGGTTTTAGCTAACATATAGTCTATGGCGCGCTCGCGACTCCAGCGCTTGGCGTGCATGCCAGTATCGACCACTAAACGAACGGCGCGGAACATCTCTGCCTGCAGTCGACCCAAATTGCCTAGCTGATCATTGTCATAAACACCCATATCAGTAAACGCAATGCGCTCTGAATACAGGGCCCAACCCTCAGTGTAAGCGCCAAAGGGGCTGAGCTTGCGCAACATGGGTACGTCCTCAATCATTTGCGAGGCAGAAAGCTGGAAGTGATGACCTGGTGATCCCTCATGGAACATCAGCGTGGGCAGAGTCCAACGAGGGTTGTCTGTGGTGTCTTTTTGGTTGATATAGAAACGACCTGGGGTCGAACCGTCCAAAGCTGGAGACTGGTAGTAGCCGCCGGGAGCAGAGTCCTGAGCATATTCTGGCACTCTGAGTATTTCTAAAGGCTGGGGCGGAATGGTAATAAAGTGCTCTTTAACCACAGTCATGAGCTGGTCATTAACCTGATTCAAATAGGCAATTTGCTCTACTCTACCTTCATCTGTATTGGCAAAATTATGCTCTGGTAAGCGCATGAGGTGCTGTATGCGGGAAACAATACTACCTTCTGTCATGCCTAGACTAACCAGAATATCGGCCATCTCGAGCTCAATCCGAGCCACTTCCGACAGGCCCACCTGATGAATTTCTTCGGCACTCATATCAGTGGTGGTGCGAGACTTTAGGGCATTACTGTATATTTCTTCACCCTGAGCCAGGCGCCAGATACCCGCATCATGGTTACTGGTGAGCAGCATTTCTTCGAACAGTCTGATCATCTGCTGGTACTGAGGAATCACTTGCTCGCTGACCAGCACCACAACCTGCCCATGCAGTTCGTCTTTGCGATCTGAATCCAGGTTATCTAATTTATCGAGCTTAGGCTGCACCGTAGTTACCAATGGATTCGCCTCAGCGCCGCCTTCAATAAAGGCACGCATGCCTATCAGTGCTTTGTTAATAATAAAGTCTGGGGGGACTGTGCCATTATTTTGATCGTCGATTACCCTTACACGAACCTCGGCAATCACGCGGGCAAATTCCTTAAGTCTCGAGATATAACGCTCTAGGCTCTGCTCATCAATAATTCGGTGACGATCGGTGAGAAACTGGGGCATATTAACCATAACGCCAGAGATCTGATTAACCTGGTAGCCGGCATGTTCAATCTTCGACGAGCGTATCAAATCATCGAAGAACCAAGCTGCTATTTTCCAGCTCAAGAGCTCTTGGCCCTCAAGGCCTTCTGGCCCATAGCTGTTCAGACCATCTCGAGCATCTATCAATAGAACCAAGGCTTCGTCCTCGGCCTCTTTGGTATAAGAATCCAATTTATCACTGTGAAAATCTAGAGGGCTATTGTCAATCATACCCAAAGAAGACAGTAATTCTGGTGAGCTTAATGCCAGCTGCATGCTGACCTTATTCACATAGTTATTGACGCCAACTGGCATCGCCCAAAACCATAGATAGAGACCTAGGGATACAGCTAGCAGTAAAGATAAAGCTAATTTGATTATTTTTTTGATGAGAGTCATGGAGAGAACCTTTCTGTTTTTATTTTTACTTTTACTTTTACTTTTACTTTAATAACTATGAAATCAAGCCGTACCAATAAAAAGTAAGCCGCGCCGCTAATAAATACTATCCATTAGCGGCGCGGCTACGAGGATTCAGTAAAGCATGATTCTCACCTACTGACACCATTTTGGGTATTACCCGTTCATACTACTTAGACGCTCCATCGCCAAACTTTAGATTCAAAATAATAACAAACCTAGTCGATCATGCGCATAACAGGCGGGGGAAACCCGTTAAAATCGCAAGCGCAGGTGGTGCAGTAAGCGCCTAGGTTTGGCATATAAATAAAATCTTCAGCCTCAGTATTTGCTGGCAGCTTGTGCCGACCCATCACATCAATGGAGTCACAGGTCGGGCCTGCCATAGTCCACAGCCCCGGCTCACCGGTGCGTTCACTCACTATTATTACCGGAAAATCTAGAGTCAATTCCATAAGGCCACCATAGACACCCGTATCCAGATAGACCCAGCGCACATCGTCGCGAGTCGCTGTACCCACTACCTGAGAGACTAAACAGCCGGCGGAGCCAACAAAATAGCGGCCGGGTTCAGCCATCACCTGAATATTTTCTGGGATCGACTCAAGCTCTTGGTTAATACGCACAGCGATCTCTTCAATCGTGGGCTCTTCGCCGGTGAATTGCAGAGGGTAACCGCCGCCCATATTAAGAAGCTCAGGCACAAAACCGTGGCTAGACAATTTAGCGAACAGCTTTTTAGCTGCGCCGATACCTGCAACCCAGTTATCAATGTTGCAGCACTGGGAGCCAACATGAAAAGTGACACCACAGATTTTCATATCTAGGACTTTTGCCGCTTCAATAATTGCTTCAACACCGTTGGGAGTAGCGCCAAACTTGCCCGCTAGGGGCCAGCTTGAGCCTTCGTTGCTAACTTCAATTCGTAGATAAAGTTTTGCGTCCGGTTTAATGGCGGCAATTTTTGCTACTTCTTCAGGGGTATCTACGCAGTACCAAAGCAAGCCACTTTTGGCCGCATGGGCAATAGAGACTGGCGATTTGATTGGGTTGGAGTAAAACACTGTTTCCATGTTCGCACCAAGTTCGACCATTGCGTCAATTTCAGCAATCGATGCAACCTCAAAGCAGGTGCCCTCTTCTTTAAATATCTGCAAGATTTCCGCATCGGCATTAGCTTTAACCGCGAAGTGAGCGCGCACTCTAGGCATGGCAGCCATAAACCGGCGGGCATTATCGCGTAGACGCTGCCTCGACATAACCAGAACAGGCTGACTGTAGTCTTCCGTGTGGGGAGCCGAAAAAGCGATCTGCTGGCGGCTATCTTCTTCCACCATTAATCGTCTTTGGGTTTTATCGTCGTTAGTTAGCTTAACTACGGTAGCTAGACTCATGTCACACCTATTATTTACAAATATTAGTATCGATTTATAGGGTCATTCTAGAGTTACATGCTGTCACTTTGTATTGTCATTCCTATCAAATTGTTTATTATTAACCATCATTTTGTAAACTAAATTGACATATTGCTATGAAAAACGAACAACAGCTTCTGCGACTACTCAAAGAAAACAGCCGCCGCACCGTATCCGACCTAGCCAATGAGATGGGGCTTAGTCGCGCAACGGTGCAGCAAAGTATGGAGAGACTTGAACGCACGGGTGTAATTCAGGGCTATACCATCAAGATTAACCCGCATTTTGAACAGCAGCAGGTCAGCGCCTACATTATGATTTCGGTGGTACCCAAAAAGACCGCAGACATCGTGCGCCAAATTAAGAATCACCCGCAGCTAGATATGCTCTGTACGATAAGTGGCCAATACGATCTGATTGCAAAGGTCACTGAGGCAACCACAGAAGCGCTAGATTTAAGCATCGATACCTTCGCCACCCTCGACGGGGTAGAAAAAACATTGAGCCACATAGTGCTGTCGAGAAAGGTAGATAGATGAGAGTGGGACTGGTAAGTTAGCGGCATAAAAAAAACAACTAAGAATTGATACCATTATGAGCCGAACCATAAAACAACCCAGCCTACTGGATGCCATCACGCCAGTTGTCGTTTTAATTAGCATGCTTGCCGGCACCGTCTATGTGTTTGGCTTAGATTCCTTTGGCCCTAACCAGGTGGCTCTTATTATGGCCGCGGCGGTTGCCGCCATGATCGGCATCAAAAATGGGTTGAGCTGGAACGAGATTGAGCGGGGCATGATCGACACTATTAGTGTCTCCCTGCAGTCTGTTTTGATACTGCTAATGGTCGGCTCTCTGATCGGCAGTTGGATTCTTTCGGGCACCGTGCCCAGCATGATTTATTACGGCGTTGAACTCATGTCGCCAGACTACTTCTATCTCACCGCCTGTTTAGTCTGTGCGCTGCTAGGGTTCAGTATCGGTAGTTCCTGGACCGTGGCTGGCACTCTGGGTATTGGCCTCATGGGCATAGCCGCGGCATTGGATTTATCACTGCCAATTAGCGCTGGCGCCATTATTTCTGGTGCTTATTTTGGTGACAAACTATCTCCCCTTTCTGAGACGACCAACCTAGCGGCGGCGGTAACCAGCAATAATCTGTTTGATCATATTCAGCATATGCTGTGGACCACCATCCCTGGTTTTGTCATCGCTCTGGTTATATTTTTTATTCTCGGCATTGGCAGTGGCTCTAATGTGGTGATCAACGATATCGAAATATTGCAGGCGGCCATGCAAGAGACGTTCACAATTAACCCGCTAATGTTAGCCCCCCTGATATTGCTACTGGGCATGGCGGTTAGGAAACTCCCCGCCCTATCAACGCTTATTTGCGGCACTCTGGCTGGCTGCTTATTTGCCATAATCTTTCAATGGGATGTGGTCGTGGCTCTAGCTGCTGATGAGAGCCTAGCCGCTCCGGCAGCCGTTTTTAAAGGGCTGTTTAGCGCCATGTTTTTGGGCTACAGCTCGGTAACTGGCAACGAAGCGCTGGATTCACTGCTATCAAAAGGCGGCATGAGTAATATGCTCACCACCATCGGGCTGGTCGTTAATGCCATGGCCTTTGGTGGTGCCATGACACGCACAGGGCTGCTGCAACGTCTGGTTGAAGCCGCGCTAAGCCGGGTAAAATCTGCGGGAGATCTTATTTTAGCTACCGTGGGCACCTGTATTGGCACCAATATTCTCGCTGCCGATCAGTATCTGTCTATCGTAATTCCCGGGCAGATGTTTGTTAAATCCTATGAAGATCGTGACCTCAGTACCATTAACCTGTCACGCACATTAGAGGACTCCGGCACATTGACCTCAGCGTTAGTACCCTGGAATACCTGTGGTGCCTATATGTCTGCCACGCTCGGGGTCAGTACCTTTATGTATGCGCCCTATGCCTTCTTTAATATTCTGTGCCCGATTATTGCCGTTATTTATGGTTATTCGCAGATTAGTTTGATTAAATTTGAGGAACCGGCAACCAACGAAGGTAAATGATGCGCCCCATAGAAAGACTGTTTTTAGGCACCTTTTTATGGGCATGCTGTACCGGGCCCTTAAACGCCGAACTAGCTGAATTTGATGGCCAGCGCGCCATGGGCCATATCGCCAAGCAACTAGACTTTGGCCCTCGTGAGCCGGGCAATCTCACCGCCAAAAAAAACACCATTGATTATATTCGGCAAACGTTAGAACCCCTCGCCGACCGGCTAACCGTTCAATCTTTTCAGGCTCATGGCCTGCAGGGCTCTAATCTTTGGGCGAGCTTTGAGGGTGACAGCAAAACCACCGAACACATTATGCTGGGCGCCCACTGGGATACTCGCCCCAGAGCAGAGCAGGACCCAGATAGGCGCAAACGACGCACTCCCATCATGGGCGCTAATGACGGAGCATCAGGGGTAGCAGTACTCCTCGAATTGGCTGCCGCTCTTGCAGTAAACCGCAACTCTGTAACAGTAGATCTAGTTTTTTTTGACTTGGAAGATATGGGTGACATAGGCGGCCGCCCCTATTCCATAGGCGCAAGCCAATTTATAGCGGCCAATCCCTTCTATCGCCCCAATGCCGGAATTATTGTCGACATGGTTTGTGACAAAGCCCTATCGATTCCCCGAGAACAGTATTCTCAAACTCTGGCGGCACCTCTAATGAATCAACTGTGGGAAATTGCTAAGAGGCAAAAAGCCACCGCCTTTAAAGACCAGCCCGGCACCTATATTACCGATGACCACCTACCTTTTTTAGAGGCGGGCATCCCTGTGGTCGATCTTATTCACTTCCCTTTTCCGTCTTACTGGCACAGTAGTGGAGACACCATTGATAAGTGCAGCGCAGCTAGCCTGCAACAGGTGGGCAATGTTTTGAGTGACTTTATAGGGACTTATGGAGCAGACTAGACTAACAATAACGACACTATTAGGAATACTAAAATGATAAAAAACAGATCTTTTAACTTTCCCAAGATTGCCTTCAAATTACTATTCCCTGCTGGATTTCACACTTTATTCCGCACTTTGTTTAGTGCCGCGGCCCTAGCCAGCCTAATTGCCAGCAGTGCCAGTGCAACCGATTTACTGCCCTCTATTCAGGCCGATTACAAAGACCGTTTGGGCGCTATGTTTATTGACTTTCATGCCAACCCAGAACTGAGCACTGGCGAGTTTCGCACCGCTAAAAAAATGGCCGCTGTGTTGCGCGATACAGGTTTTAAGGTCACGGAAGGTGTCGGTGGTACCGGCATAGTGGCTCTTATGAAAAATGGCCCGGGGCCCCTAGTCATGATGCGCGCCGATATGGACGGCCTGCCCCTAAAAGAAAAATCTGGCCTAGCCTATGCGTCAACTGCAACTCAGCTAGACCCAGTTACAGGCAATACCTTCCCGACAATGCATGCCTGTGGTCATGATGTGCATATCACCAGCCTGATTGGCACTGCCAAACAGATGGCCGAGCGGCGAGATAGCTGGTCCGGCACATTGATGCTCATCGGCCAACCGGCGGAAGAGCGAGTTCTAGGAGCCAAAAAGATGATGCAAGATAATCTTTGGCAGCGCTTTGGCACACCAGACTATGCACTGGCATTCCATGTATCAGCAGGCTTACCCGCAGGCCTAATCAATGTACAAGAAGGCGCCCCCTTTGCTGGCGCTGACACTGTGGATATTATTGTTCATGGCGTAGGTGCCCATGGCGCCTCGCCCCACGCTGGAAAAGACCCGGTGCTACTGGGCAGCCAAATTGTCGTCGCACTACAGCAGCTGGTGTCACGAGAATTGCCACCAAGGCAAGCCGGTGTAGTAACCGTTGGTGCATTTCACAGTGGCACCAAGCACAATATTATTTCTGACCGTGCCGAACTACAGCTTACCGTGCGCAATACCAACCTACAGACCCGCGATACCCTGCTTAAAGGTATTCAGCGCATCGCCGTTAATCTGGGGCGCGTCGCTGGTTTGCCAGAAGATAAATTGCCAGAGGTGATTATCTTGGAAGAATCTACCCCACCGACTGTTAACAATGATGCTTTGGTAAGACGCTTAGCGGCGGTGTGGAGAAGCAAAATGGGAGCTGACAACGTTGCCAACACAGAATCTCAGGGTATGGGAGCGGAGGATTTTCCTTTCTTTACTACTGAACCGGCAATACCCAGCGTCTATTTTTCGGTGGGCGGTACCAACTTAGAAGAGCTTGCAGCGGCCAATGACGGCACTGGACCAGCCATTGCCTCGCACCATAGCCCGCTGTTTAAAATTGATCCAGAGCCTGCTGTTACCTCTGGTGTTCGGGCGACTGTTTTGGCCCTGATGGAGCTAATGCCAGCGAACTAAGCTGCTACTAACCACAAAAAATGCTAACCACAAAATACTAACGCAAGCTAATTAGTAAGGGCCTAATAATCAGAGCCTAGGCTCTACAGCACCGCCTTAAGTGAGTTGAGACAGTAATCAATATTCTTTTGGTTACTGGCATGACCCATTAGGCCAATGCGCCACACCTTGCCCCCAAGGGCTCCCAAACCAGCACCAATCTCTAGGTCGAACTCGTTTAACAGGCGAGTTCGCACCTCCGCGTCGTCGGCACCCTCGGGAATATATATGGTATTTAACTGGGGCAAGCGGTCTTGCTCAGCCACCAAAAAGCTAATACCCATCTGTTCCAAACCCGCTCGCAAAGCCAAATGATTACGCTGATGGCGAGCCCAGGAATTTTCCAAACCCTCTTCCTGAACAATCACTAAGGACTCGTGCAAGCCATAGAGACAGTTCACTGGGGCTGTGTGGTGATAGGCGCGTTTACCTTCGCCACCCCAATAACCCATGACCAAATTAAGGTCGAGAAACCAGCTCTGCACCTTACTTTGACGGTTGCGAATCTTTTCAGCGGCACGCTGATTAAAACTCACTGGCGACAAGCCTGGAGGAGCCGACAGACATTTCTGGGACCCCGAATAAATGGCATCTATATTCCACTCATCAACCATAAGGGGCGTGCCCGTCAAGCTGGTGACTGCGTCGACAATAGTCAGACAATCATATTGATGGGCCAATGCCACTAATGTCTTGGCGTCAGACTGGGCCCCTGTAGAGGTTTCAGCATGAACAAAGGCCACCAGTACAGCATCGGGATGGGCCTTTAAAGCGTCTTCAAGTTTGTGGGGGTCAACTGTGGTTCCCCATTCATCTTCAACCATGACGGCGGTACCACCACAGCGTTCGACATTCTCTTTCATACGCCCACCAAACACACCGTTTTGGCAGACAATAACCTTGTCACCACATTCCACTAAATTGGCAAAACAGCATTCCATGCCCGCAGAGCCCGGCGCAGACACCGCAAAAGTAAGCTCATTTTTAGTTTGGAATGCATATTGTAGAAGGGTTTTCACTTCATCCATCATGCCAATAAAGGCAGGGTCTAAATGACCGACAGTTGGCCTGGCCATCGCCTGCAAAACACGGTCACTGACATCAGAGGGGCCCGGGCCCATCAGGGTGCGGCGCGGCGGGTGGAATGAAGTAATGGTCATAGTGTTCTCTCTTATTGTTTGGCTCTAACGGTTTAGCTCTGACGGTTTAGCTCTAACAGTTTAGCTCTGAGCGTCAGCCACAATACCGGTGCTTTTAAGGTGTGCAATTCGAGCACTGTCCAGCCCCAGACTCTGCAGCACCTCATCGGTGTGCGAGCCCACTTCAGGCCCCGGCCATTCTGTGCCCCCAGGAGTACCCTGCATCTTTGGCATCATGGCGGGAATTTTGAGGGATTCACCATTAATTTCAACCGTTTCAAATAATTCTCGGTATTTGAAATGTTCATCTTCCATCATGTCGGCCACATTATAGACCGGCCCACAGGGAACCCTATGTTCATCAAGCACTCTCATCGCATCTGCCAAACTATTAGCTGCACACCAGTTAGCTAGCACCAGATCAATATCAGCCTCATGGATCACCCGCTCCGCATTGCTGGCATATTTTCTATCGGTGGACATGTCTTCCCGCCCTACCGCAATCATTAGTCGAGCAAAAATGGAGTCACCATTGCCGCCAATTACCAAAAATTTATCGTCGGCACACTTGTAAGTATTGGTGGGCACAATGCCAGTTACCGTGGTTCCCGAGGGTTGCCGAATGACACCAGCGCCGTCATATTCGGGAATCACCGCTTCCAGCAGGTTGAACATTGACTCATAAAGAGCCACATCGATCACCTGGCCACCGCCTTCACTATCACCATTCGCAATTGCCTGATCTCTAGAGCGCAGGGCCATCAATATACCCATAACCGCATGTAGTCCTGACACGGTGTCACCAATACTGAGATTGGGACGCACCGGCGCTTCTCCGGGATAGCCGTTTACATAGCGAAAACCACTAATAGCCTCGCAGGCAGAGGCAAAACCAGGCTTTTGAGAATAGGGCCCTGTCTGGCCATAGCCAGAAATTCGAGCATAGATTAGATTGGGGTTGTCGGCTTTTAGACTTTTAGGGTCTAGGTCCCATTTTTCTAGAACTCCAGGCCGGAAATTTTCCACCACAATATCTGCAGTTTTCATCAACTGTCGCACCAGATCGCGACCCTCTTCGGTCTTAAGGTCTAGGGAGATACATTTTTTGTTACGGCCTAGACTGCGCCACCAAAGGGAAGTACCGTCTTTAACTTCACGCCAGTTGCGAATCGGATCGCCACCGGGCGGCTCAATTTTAATCACCTCTGCACCAAAGTAACCCAGCATGCAGCCAGCAAATGGGCCTGCTAATAACTGGCCCAGCTCAATAACCCTAAGGCCTTCTAATGGTTTTTTCATAATAGTAGTTTGTTCATAATGGCCGTTTTAATATTAGTGATTTATGAATAGATGCGAACGGGATTCTACCAGCCAAAAGTGTAAACTGTGTCTAGTAAACAAATAAATAATGCCGATTGACGAGCTAAACCTATGATTTTGCAGTCAAAGACTCCAGCAATGACTAATAAAAACAAAAAAAATGTAATTCGATGTTCTTGCCACGGAACCGGCCCCCAACTGAAGACTCTAACTTTTTAGTCGTTTTAGGAGCTGGTGATGTCAACCAAAGAAATTATAACCAAAATGTCCGC
>CAJJAO010000047.1 GCA_905182265.1 gamma proteobacterium HTCC2207
GTTCCCATGCTTTGGGTTCTTATGGCTTGTTGTTTTATTGGCTTTAGCGGCATGACTGGTTTTGCTAGTGCAGTAGATTTTACCCTAGCAGATAAGTGCCCTCCCAGCTTTGCCCTCGACAGCGATAACAAATGCCGCTTGCGCAATCTTTACCAACTCTATGACTCCCTACAAGACCGTGGACTGGGTGGTTTAAAAACCTCATTGCCGGAGCATCGGGATGGCTTTAGCCCCCAACAAATTGACCTAGGTCGCCTACTGTTCTTTGATCCCGTTTTGTCTGCTGCTAAAAACCTTTCCTGCGCTAACTGCCACAACCCTGCACTGGGGTTTAGCGACGGTATGGCACGCAGTGTTGGCGCTGGCGGTCAGGTAAGTCAGCGCTCGGCACCCACATTGTGGAACAGCGCCTTTCTCAAGGTGTTTTTCTGGGATGCCCGTGCTCACAGTCTTGAAGAGCAGGCTATGGGGCCATTATTGTCGGCTCAAGAGATGGCCAATACGCCCCAACAAATTTTGGCCAGCCTCAATGAGGTGGATGCCTACCCTGAACTCTTTAATGATGCTTTCCCTGACAGCTCTCAATCTAGTGAGAGTGAGAGTCAGAGTGAGAGTGAGAGCGAAGATAAAAACGCCCTAGTGATGGACAATATAGTCACCGCGCTCACTGCGTTTCAAAGCTCACTTATTTCCCTAAATAGTCCCTATGACCGCTACGCCCATGGCGATGCCAAAGCCCTAAGCACCAACCAGCTAGAGGGCCTAAACGTATTTCGCTCTTTTGTGGCGCGCTGCTCTCAATGCCATACACCACCGCTGTTTACCAACCAGCAGGTTGCTGTTATCGGCACCCCAGAACCTCAGGGCTTGCCTAGAGACATAGGGGCAGAGAAAACCTTTGCAGCGGCAAAAATGAAAGGGGGCTTTAAGGTGCCTACCCTGCGAAATGTAGCCCGCACCGCGCCCTATATGCACAGCGGCAGATTTGCCACATTGCGAGAAGCCGCCGAATTTTATACCAAGGGTCGTGGCCATGCCGTACCCGAGGGCGAAGAGTTACTGCTGCACTGGCATATCTCGGACCCTAATTTAACCGACACCGAGCTGGACCGGCTGGTAGATTTTATGGGGGCATTGACCGATGAAAGCTTTATGCCCAAGATCCCCAATCAGGTTCCGTCGGGCTTACTTAATTACAAACCCAGTATTGGTCTAACGACTACATCAGGAGAATAATAATGAATAATAAATTCCGAATTGTACTAATTATCGTCATCTTTGCAGGTGGGTGGATTCTAGGGAGTAACAACAATGTTGCCCCAACTATCACCAGCTCTGTTGGCGGTGCTAGTTATAGCGGCGGCTACCAAGCCACTGACACCGACGCCAAGCTAACGGTGGGCGCTGTACCCCTTAGAGAGACTCAGGGCAACGTACATATTGTTAAGCCCGGCGACTCCATACAGGCGGCCGTTGAAGCTGCGCAACCGGGAGACACCATTCAGGTGATGCCTGGCATTTATTCTGAGACTGTCTATATCGACAAAGATGATATCCACCTAGTGGGTGTTATTCAGAATGGCGCACGAGCCACCATGGATGGCCTAGGCAAGCTTAACGATGCCATCTTATATTCCGGCAACAATATCATTATCGAAAATTTCCGTATCACCAAGTACAAGG
Source organism: gamma proteobacterium HTCC2207 (assembly GCA_905182265.1). Classification (GTDB taxonomy): domain Bacteria; phylum Pseudomonadota; class Gammaproteobacteria; order Pseudomonadales; family Porticoccaceae; genus HTCC2207. The sequence continues at coordinate 1,684 of CAJJAO010000047.1, forward strand.
GAAACGGCATTATGGGTCAGGCGGGCAACAACTTTGAGATCCGCAATAATGTGATTGTCGACACCGGTATTTATGGCATTTTTCCCCAGCTTGGTACCAATGGTTTAATCGAGCACAACGTGGTGTCTGGTATTGAAGATGCGGCCATCTATATTGGCATGAGTGACAATATTCATGTGGCCTACAACGAGGTGTTCGACAGTGTTGCCGGCATCGAAATCGAAAACAGCCGCCACGCCATTGTTGAATACAATAATGCCCACCATAACACCGGCGGCATTCTGGCCTTTGTCACCCCCGGCCTACCGATCAAAACCACCGAAGATGTGATTATCCGCAATAACTTTGTGTCGGATAACAATACGCCAAACTTTGGCGCGCCTGGTTCCATTGTCTCTGGTATTCCCGCCGGCACGGGTATTTTGGTGATGGCCGCAGACGATGTAATTATCGAAGGTAATATTATTTCTAATCATAAAACTGCCGGCATCATTATTAACGATCACAGCTTTGCCACCACTATCACCATGGATATTGAGTCGGACCCCAACTCTGATCGCACCATGATTCTGGACAATGTCATGCTTAATAATGGCTATGACACTATTCCCGAAGTTATGGCCGTGGCGCTGACCGAACTGCACACAGGCCTAGTAGATATTGTCCATGTGGGCCCTAGTAATGGCAGCTGTATTATTAATCGCCATCGCTACCGAACTGTGGGCATTGGTAGCTATGGGGAGTGCGACTTTACCAACACCGACAGCATTGATTCGTACCTACTGGCAGGCGGTGCAGAGCCTCGCGTAATTCACCCCTCAGAGCGAGGTGAGATTGCCTACCTAGGTGTTTGCTCCGGTTGTCACAGCTACACAGGCCGATTAATAGGCCCATCAGTAGAGGTCATTCAGGCCATGTATGCGGGCAACCCCGAAGGGCTAGTGGAATATATTAATGCGCCGATTAAAAAGCGCGATAACTTCCCGCCTATGCCTGCACAAAATTACCTGGATGCCGAAACTCAGATGGCCGTAGCCACTTACATGCTAGCGCTAGAGAAATAAAATAATGATTGTTTTTAAAGGCGTAAGCCACCCCGCCCTTGCAGATATCATGGGTCATATGACGACTCGCCACTACATTGCAATGTTTGACGATGGCTCTTACCATTTTCTTAATGCATTGTTTGGCTGGGGTGGCGTAAACGCTACCGTTGATAAAAATGGTTGGGCAGATGTCAGGCATGTAATCGATTATCAGGCGGAGGTTGGTGTTGGGGACTTACTTGAAATTAGCGCCGAGCTAGTCAAGATTGGAAACAAGTCGATGACCGTGGCTTACCAGATGCACAACATTAGCCGCGGCACCATTGCCGCGACCTTGGAGAGCACCAGCGTTTATTTTGACTTAGACGCTAGGGTCGCTATTCCCATAACAGACGAAATGAAGGAAGCGGCTAGGGCCTTTATAAAGCCCTAAGTCTTATTAGATAACTAGTTCAATTTTAACTAACTAGACCGCAGAGGCAATTTCGATTGCGCCTGGCCGGTCATGGCAAATAGAGCATTGGCAACGGCGGGCCCAATCACTGGGGTCCCCGGCTCACCCACACCAGTGGGTGCTTCTGCCGACGGAATAATATGCACCTCAATCTCTGGCATATCCTCTATTCGCAATACCTGCTGCTGGTCAAAATTACTCTCAACCACTGCACCATTGTTAATGGTTATTTGACTCATTAAGGTTGGTGACAGGCCGTAACCTATACCGCCTTCCATTTGCGCTCGAATCACGTCCGGATTAATGGCAACGCCACAGTCCACCACACACACCACTCGCTCAACTTTATAGTCGCCATTTTTGTCGACCTTAAGATCCGCCACCTGGGCCACGTAGGTGCCAAAAGACTTATGCACCGCCAAACCTTTTAACCGGCCGGGCTCATTTTTGTCATTCCAATTAGACTTTTCTGCCACCAGATCAATCACTCCGCGATAGCGCTTGTCTTCACCTAAATGAGCGAGACGAAAGGCCAGAGGGTCTGTACCTGCAGCAGCCGCAAGCTGGTCCATAAAATTCTCAACGGCGTGAGCAGTATGAGTAGAACCCACGCTGCGCCACCAGAGTACGGGCACCTGAGACTCCACAGTATTCAGGTCTACTGAGAAATTGGCAATATGGTAAGGCAGTTCAGTGGCGCCCTCTACAGAGGTGCCGTCGATGCCGTTTTGAATAAAGGAGGCAAAGACCGAACCACTCATAATAGATTGGCCAACAATCTTATGATGCCAAGCGACGATTTTACCACTGCTATCTAAGCCGGCCTTTAGCTTGTGAAAATACATGGGCCTAAAGTAACCAGCATTTGTATCGTCTTCACGAGTCCAGACTAACTTAATCGGCAGCTCCGACTTATTGGCCTGGGCGATAAGCACCGCCTCTAACACGTAGTCGCTCTTTTTATTGGCACGTCGCCCAAAGCTACCACCGGCAAATAAGGTGTTAATTTTTACTTTTTCTGGTGCAAGCCCCAGAGCACCAGCAACCGTGAACTGGTCACTGGTAGTGCTCTGAGAACCATTCCAAATTTCCGCACCGGCACTGGTAAGCTGAACAACTGAGTTCATGGGCTCCATGGTGGCATGGGCCAAATAAGGAAATTCATATTCGGCTTCGATCACCTTTACAGCTTTTTCAAACCCAGCGGCCAAGTCACCTTCAGCCACAGCGGGTAAACCTGGGTTTTCCACCTCCGCGCGATAACGCTGCATCAAATCCTCTGAACTCTCACTCATAGCAGCACTGGTATCCCAGTCTATTTGCAGCGCATCGCGGCCTTTTTTAGCATTCCAAAATGTGTCTGCAAGCACTGCGACACCAGATGGAATTTGCACCACATTAACCACACCTTTTACAGCCTTGGCCTTTTTGTCATCATAGGATTTTACAGTGGCGCCAAAGCGTGGTGCATGGGCGACCAACGCAGTGAGCATACCCGGCAACTTTACGTCCTGAGTATAAATAGCAGTGCCATCTGTTTTACCCAAGTCTTTTCGGGACGAGGTGTCAGCACCAATTAAACTAAAATCTTTAGGGTCTTTAAGCACAACGGTTGCAGGCACTGCCTGCTCAGCAGCAGCTGAAGCCAGCTCGCCAAAGCTTGCTGAATGGCCATTGCCATGAGAGACCACACCTCTGCTAACGCTTATTTCACTTATTGGAACTGCCCATTGCTGTGCCGCAGCCGCCACAAGCATATGTCTGGCACTGGCTCCAGCTTCACGCATCTGGGTATAGGAGTTGGCGATAGCAGTGCTGCCGCCCGTACCCTGAGCACCATAAAGTAGGTTTGAGTAGAGTGCTTTATTTGCCGGTGCCGCTTCACAGACAATTTGCTCCCAGTCCGCATCCATTTCTTCAGCAACAATCGTGGCAAGGCCCGTAAAAGTACCCTGCCCAAATTCAATATGCTTAATAATGATGGTGACAGTATTGTCCGAACTAATGCGTACGAAGGCATTGGCCACAGTATCAGTTGCTACTGATTCTGAAGTGCCCGCAGCAAGCTTAGAGGCCGCAGAGGGTAGCGTCATGGCAAGGGTAAAACCCGCACCAATAGACAGGCTGGTTTTTAAAAAACCACGTCGAGAGATATCTGTTGGTTCTGCTGTTGCGGGCAAAGCCGATGATTTAGAAAAGGATTTAGGGAAAGTCATCGCTTATACCTGCACTGCGCTGATTCGTTGCGAGGCTAGCTTTATGCCATCACGAATACGCTTATAGGTGGCACAACGGCAGATATTGCCTGTCATGGCCTGGTTTATATCATCGTCATTAGGATTACCGTTGGTTTTGAGCAGCGCAACCGCCGACATAATCTGACCCGACTGGCAGTAACCACACTGAGCGACCGCTAGATCTTCCCAGGCAGTTTGCACGGCTTTCGCCTCCCTGGAGGCCAGTCCTTCGATAGTAGTGACTTGTTGATCGCCAATGGCACTGATCGGCATAGAGCAGGAGCGCACAGGCTGGCCATTTAAATGCACAGTACAGGCACCACATTGCGCCACACCACAGCCATATTTGGTGCCAGTTAGTTCAATGTTGTCGCGAATGACCCAGAGTAATGGGGTGTCAGGGGCGGCATCAATCTCTCGCTTAGATCCATTAATATTTAAAGTGATAGTCATTCAAATAATCCTGCAAACTGTCGATGAGTATTTGTTCATCATCGCATAGAATTGCTTTATGCGGCTACAGGGTATTATTAAGGACGGGCTATAATGATTGGTATAAAGTTGCAGAAACACTGCAATGGTAGCTCCATGGTGTTTTTACAAGCTAGGTGTTGATAGTGACCTTTTGATTAATAGAATACTAATTGCCAATTGGCACAATATCCCCTAATGTCCCCGCTAACTGCTTATAAAGCTAATATTAAAAAAAAATATAACAACAAAAGGCATTTCTAATGGCTCGCAAAGTTCTAGCTCAAAAAAATATTCACCCCGCTATCCAGTCTGTGATTAGCGACAACCACAACGATATCGTGGCCGAAGTCCAAGCGGCTATCGCCAAGAATCAAATCGTTGTTGTTGGTATGGGGCAAAATCCCGCACCTAAAAGAGCGCGCAAGCAGTTAGATGCTTTGGGCTTGGAATATGCCTACCTAGAATATGGCAGCTACTTTAAATTATGGTACCGACGCAATGCACTTAAGATGTGGACTGGCTGGCCGTCGTTCCCAATGATCTTTGTGAAGGGAGTGTTAATTGGTGGCTCTAGCGATATGCGTACATTGATCGAAAATGACGAATTTAAAAAGCTACTCGATTAATAAAAGTTGTCCGATTGATAAAAACTGTCCGATTGATAACAGCAGCCGTCGACCATCATGTCTAGGCACTTATGCAAGTGCCTAAACAACAACCCAGCTAATCATACTGGGCAAGTTTATTAATTCGAATCACCGCGCGTATCTCTTCCACATAGACCTCCCGAAGTTCTGAATAGTCCAGCAAATTGGCCGCCAGCAAATGTCCCGTGACGTTTTGCTCTGTGGCTTTTAGTTGGGCCCGATTGGCCCGCAAATCTGAATAGGCTCGGTGAGTATTAAGATTTCGCATGTAGGCGTTAACCGACTGAGTCACCGATGAAAACTTGGCCACCTCGTGACGACTGCCGCTGTCTCGGCGCAAGGGCACAAGGCCGCAGCCTTTTTTATAGCACCACTGACCAAACAGATTATTACCCTGCACTGCAAAGCGCGAGGTACCCCAGGCCGATTCTATGGCAGCCTGAGCCAGTGCTAAAGAAGGGGGGATCTCATCAACGCGCATTAGTAATTGCTGCAGTAGCTTTTGACTGTCGGCCTCTGCTTGCAGGCCGTAGTCGCTGGCAAATTGGCTGATCTGGCTTAGCTCTGCTGCGTTGTGCGGCTCGGCACTCACCAATAGCTCCAATTCAGCTCGCTGGTCCAGCATGTACTGATTGCGTTCAATCACCATGGGCAGCATATAATCAAAAAAGGCGACTTTCTTTTGCCCCACATTTTGATACTCAGCAAAATCCGGTAACGGATTGCGGTCAACCTGAAGAGCAATAAAGGCGCCCAGTGCGCAGACTACCAAGAGCCCGCGCAGCCACCAAGACTGGATGAAACCGGTTTGTGTTAAAGGGCTTTTTTTTGAAGCGCGTTTTGTTAAACCATTGGTTGCCGAAAGTTTGTGCATTAAAAATTACTCGTTATCTATTTATTATTATCTATTTATTTTTATCTACTTATTATTCTAAGGTTCAGAATCAGAGATGGAGCTAAAGCGACCCATAGCCCCAGACCAACTACCTGAGTATTCGACCCGGTATAGTCGGGATTTTTAGATCTCCGCCTAAATCACTCTGCCGATCTCCCGCACCCTGAGCCTGAACTTTCTCAGATTTTGCCTGCACAGCACCAAAAGTGACAGGGGCTACAGGACAGCTGCCAGTGTCTATAAAGGTTAGGGCTGCGGCAAACTGTGCTTCTAATACGTCTCCCAACACATTGCCGAGATCATCGGCAACAAAGCAGCCGCGCACATTGGCCCCGTACATATCATCGCTGTCCGAGGGAATAAACCCATCGGAATACTCGCCAAAACCTTTGGCATTTGAGCCTTTAAACTGGATGGTAAAATAAGTGGTGCTGCAATTATCTATGCCATAAAAACCATAGGGTTTACCGCGTGTTGTGTCACCAATCAAAATCACCTCTACGTCGATGCCGCGCAAACTATTAATAAAAGCTTCACTGGCAGAGGCCGTGCCTGGCCCTGAAAGCACAAACACCCGCGACATATTCAGCTTGGGTAGGTCGGTGCCCTGGGACGCAGAGAAACCCGCTGCAGTAGTGGGAAAATAAGTCGGCGCTAGATTACGCCCGGTAATGGGGTTAATCGAAGGGTACTTATCATTAAAGGTGGTCTCTTCAAATATGCGACCGTTAGCAACATCGCCAGCCACCATGTAGGCAAACTCTGCGGCAATATCTAGGTAACCGCCACCGTTATAGCGCAGGTCCACAACAAGCTCATCAATATTGGTTTGCTTTAATAAAGCCACAGAGGTGATTAGCTGCTGCTCGGCAGTGGCAATATGAGCATTGAAAGTGAGATAGCCAACCTTGGTGCCGTTGTGATCTACCGTTTTTACATTGTTTACTGGCCGGCTGGTAACCTCTGTGCTCGCCATTACCACTGTTCTTGTTTCCGTCGCGCCTAAATCTCGCACAACAAAGCTGTGGGACTCACCCAACGACTCGGGAAATAGGCCCGCATTTAGTACAGCGGGATCACCATCTTCGATGAGCGCACCATCAACCGACACAATCACCGCACCGCGGCTAACATTGTTGTCAGACGCTGGGGTGTTGGGCTCATTAAAGGCTACGCGAAGGCTACGGGGTGGCGAGGTGCTAATAAACGATAATTCCCAACCATAACCCGCCGAAATACCGGACTGGGATAATAGCTCCCACACCTCTGTGTCGTAGGTAAAGTGAAACTGGTCTTTGGCATTGCCCGTTGCTGTTAGAGCATCGGTTTTCATTAACTCAAAATACTCAGCGGCACTATCTATGGTGCCTGGGTCAATATCGTCGAGTTCTGAATACCAAAGATAGGTGTCATCACTAAAGGACCTAATCCAGAAGTTTTCATCGGTGACGCTACCCTGCACATCACCATAGGACGTGTCTGATCTAGGGCTCGCGCACATAGACTCTAGGTTGCGAATACTGTCGTACTGGCCTTGAACCCAGCCAGAAGAAGGCGTTGAGGTTGTTGCGCCACCTGACGACGCCCCTACCGCCACTTGAGTGGGTTGACTGCCGCCAGACCCTCCACCACAGGCTGCCAATAATGACAGCAATCCCAGCGTTAAATACGTTCTCATTGTTAGCCGCCCAAAAGTAGAAATTTAACTAAGATTTAAAGAGAAACCAGAGCAAAATAAAGCCTGATTTTCGGTCGATATTTATTTTTATTTTGTGGCACCTAAGTTACCCCCATAGTAAAGCCGATACAAGCCTACGACAGCCCAACTTCTACTTTGCAACGCCAGAAATCCCTGTTAACGTACTTCGCATAAAGGGGAAATAATGAATAACAATAATATAAGTCCCAAAGTAGATGCTAGTGACTTTAATAACTCCACCAGCTCCAATAGCTCTAGTAGCTCTAATAATAATGAAATTGGTTTCTGGCGCGGCTGGTCTATCGCCGTAGGCTGTGCCATTGGCTCCGGTGTCTTTATGATGCCAACTCTTCTCGCGCCCTATGGCCTACTAGGCCTAAGCGGCTGGCTTATCGCCGGCGGCGGCACCTTGTTGGTTGCGCTATCTCTGTCGAGACTGGTGCGGCGCATCCCAAAAATCGGTGGGCCCTATGCCTATGTGCAAGCTGGCTTAGGTACATTGGCCGGCTTTGTGATTGCCTGGACCTATTGGATCGCCTGTATCGCCGCTATTTCTGGTATCGCCATTGCCTTTGTGGGTTATCTTGGGGTGTTTATTCCTCAGATTCCCGAGTCTCGGGTGCTTTCGCTGCTCTGCGCCCTGGCGCTGGTATGGACTATTGTTGCGCTCAATATTCGCAGCCTAGAGGGCAGTAGCCGCTTTCAGGTAGTGTCCACTCTCATCAAAATACTGCCTCTGCTGTTTATGATTGTATTGGGCTTTACCCATATGGAACCGGCTAATTTGCCGCCCCTAAACCCAACTGACTTGCACCCTTTAGCCTTGCTGGCCACGGTGACTACTTTGGTTATGTGGTCCTTTGTGGGTATAGAGACAGCCACCGTGCCTGCAGACAATATGCGTGAACCCGAAAAAACTATTCCCAAGGTGCTTATCGCTGCTGTTCTAACTATTTTGGTTATCTATTTATTGGTGAGTTTTGCTATTGCCTTGTTAGTACCCGCTGAAGAACTCATGAACTCCTCGGCACCCTTTGCTCTGGCCGCCAGTAAGGTCATGGGGCCAACTGGCGCAGCACTAATTACTCTGGGTGCTCTGGTGTCGACACTGGGCTCTCTAAATGCCAATACTTTAACCGCAGGCAATGTCGCACTGGCTGCCGCCAAAGATAATTTATTGCCTGCGCCGTTTAAGCGTCTGAGTGCCAGCGGTACTCCGCAATTCTCATTTGTGGTTTCGGGACTATTTGTCAGTGGTCTACTGACGCTAAATTACACCAAGGGGCTGATCGCAGCATTTACCTTTATGGCCATGCTGTCGACATTATCAACACTCATGGCCTATGCCTTTTGCGCTGTTTCTGAGTTTTACTTTCTTAAGTCTGACCAACCCAGCCCGGAACGAAATCGCGCTATTGGACTTTCCTTAGCGGCTTTTTTATACGCGTTTTTTGCTATTTACGGTGCCGGTTGGGAGATCGTTTTTTACTGCTTTATGCTTATTCTGATGGGCATGCCTATTTACGCACTGGTCAGAAAATAATCTGACAAACACATATTAAGAGCTAAACCATAATATTAAGAGCCAAGACATGCCCAATTTTGATGAGTATTCAACGATCCGCCAAGTCGCAATTCGCGGAGCTAACCAAGCGTTTGTCAGCGATGCCAAGCTAATAGCAGAGTGGCAAGCCCTGCGCTTTCACTCTAAACCAGAGTTCGATGAAGCAGTCGTAGAATATGCCCGCTTTCGCGAGCTGTTAGGCAGTGCCGGGGCTGAGATAATAGATCTCGACGGTGCCGACAATTTGACCATAGACAGCATCTACACCAGAGATAGTATTTTGATCTGCCCAAAGGGTTTGATTTTATGCAATATGGGCCGCGCCAGTCGCACCCCAGAGGCAACCATAAACTCCGCAGCCTACAGCGATCTTGGTTTTGCAGTTGCCGGCCAGATAACCGCTCCGGGCACCTTAGAGGGTGGCGATTTTATTTGGTTAGACGATCACCATGCCGCCGTTGGTCTGGGCCCCCGCACCAATGCAGAGGGTATTCGCCAGCTAGCTGACATTCTCGGCCCTGAGGTTGAGCTCCATGTGGTGGACCTGCCCGAACCAGATCACCCAGATGATGTGCTGCACCTGATGTCGATTATCTCACCCATAGATCGAGATCTAGCACTGATATACAGACGTTTTATGCCCGCCGAAACCCTAGCTTGGCTAGAACAGCTGGGCATAAAGTTCGTAGATGTACCAGAAGATGAATACGCCACCATGGGCTGCAATGTGCTGGCAATAGCGCCCCGTAAAGCAATCATGCTGGAGAATCTGCCTGGAGTTAAAAGCGGATTAGAAAGCGCCGGTTGCACAGTGGCAACCTATAAAGGTTTAGAAGTAAGCCGCAAAGGCGAAGGCGGACCGACCTGCTTAACGCGGCCTTTGGTCCGCGGCTAGTTTTTAAAGTCTCTCGATTAAAACAGCGGTGCCTATACCAGCGGCACCGCTAGTGGCGACAACGCCAGTGTGCAAATCCCGCCGCTCCAACTCGTCAATTAACGTGCCCATCATAATCCCACCTGTGGCCCCCATGGGGTGGCCCAGGGCAATCACGCCGCCATTTACATTGAGTTTATCGTCGCTAATATTAAGCTCTCTCTGACATTTAATACTGGTGGCGGCAAAGGCTTCGTGAAGCTCAAATAGATCGATATCGGCGCTAGTAAGACCTGCGTCAGCAAGTAGTTTTGCCGTGGCCGCCGCGCATCCAGACACTACCTGTAATGGGTCATTACACACCGTGGTAGCCGCTATAATTTTTGCTCGGGGTACCAGACCCTGGTCCTTAAGAGACAAGTCACCGATCAATACCAGCGCCGCCGCATCAGCCATAGCTGGGGAATTTCCCGCTGTATGCAGGTGGGCAATAGAGTCAAGATGTGAGTGTTCACTAAGCTGTAACTCATCTACGCCATTGGCGCCAAGCTCTGCAAAATACGGCTTTAGTTGCGCCAAGTCCTGCAGGCTAATCTCTGCGCGAATACATTCGTCTTCTTGCACCCAGCAGTCTTTCACTGGGTTATAAACGGGAATAATAGATTTAAAATAACCCTCAGTGCGAGCAGCTGCCGCTCTCTGCTGACTCTGGTAAGCCACCAGATCCACCTGCTCTCGACTCAACCCCTGCAGAGAGGCAATCAGGTCGGCACCGCTACCCATCATCAGCATGCGGTTTTCTAATGCGAGTTTAGGGTCGGCAAACATCGCCGCTTTGTCCGACAGCATTGGCACCCGCGACATCATCTCGACACCCCCAGCCAAAATGCACCGAGCCTGACCACATTGCACTTTCATGGCTGCAAAATTAATGGCGTCTAAACCCGAGGAACAGAAGCGGTTGAGGGTAATGCCGGGCACCGAGTCCGGCCAGCCTGCGTAAAGAAGGGACGTTTTGGCTATATTGCCCCCCTGTTCTGCCATCTGGGTGACACAGCCCAAAATCACATCTTCGACCAGATTTTTGTCTAGTCCTGTGCGCTGCTCTAGGGCGTCATAAAGGCTTTTTAATAATTCAAAAGCACTGACATCTGCCAAGCCGCCATCAGCTCGAGCGCGCCCTCTAGGGGTGCGTATGGCGTCGTAAATAATGGCCTCAGCGTTTAATAAGGTCATTATTAATTAACGCCCACAATTAAACTCACACAGGTGGTGGTGCTGCCACCCAGATTAAAAGTGGCCATATTTTCGGCGTCTTTAATTTGGCAGGCCCCTGCGCGGCCGGTCACTTGATTGGCACAGTCCAGCAACATACGAATGCCGGTGGCACCCACGGGATGGCCGAGACCAATCAAACCGCCACTGGCATTAATTGGGAAGTCACCATCCATGCTAATACGGCCTTCTTGGATCGCCTTCCAACTTTCCCCTGGAGCGGTGAGGCCTATGTGATCAATGGCCATGTATTCGGTAATACTGAAGCAATCATGAGTCTCTAGACCATCTAGGGCGGTGACATTATCAAAGCCAGCCCGACCTAGGGCGTCGGTCATAATTTGGCTAACATGGGGAAAAATCAAGGGGTTGCCGGCACTGAGCTTAAGTTTGCTATCCAAGCTAATGGGCGCCGATCGGTGGCCCCAACCTTTAATTCGCGGGATGTCCTGCAACCTAAGACCATTGTCGGCCGCATAGGCTCGGGCCGCTTTTTCGCTGGCCAAAAACACACAGGCAGCACCGTCGGTAATCTGGCCGCAATCCATTTTGCGCACTCGCCCCTCAATCACAGGGTTGTACTGGTCGCTGTCGGTATAATTTTCTGGCTTAAATTGCCAGGCGCGAGTCTGGGCATTGGGGTTGCGGCGGCCATTATCAAAATTAATCTTAGAGATACTTTTTAAATGGTCGCAGTTAATACCATGGCGAGCATCGTACTCATCAATAATTTGGTTAAACATATAGGGCCAGGGGTAATCACAGTTGGTGGCTTCGACACCTTTCCATGTCGCGGCACCCAGATACTCAGCACCGGTCTGGCCATCTACATTACGCATATATTCCAAGCCCAGCACCGCGGCCACATCGTAATGACCCGCCTCGATATCGCGCATGGCGCTGAGCACCGCGATAGATCCGGACGCACAGGCAGCTTCATGACGGCTGGTGGGTATAGACGCTAGCTCAGGGTAGGCCTCGGCAAAAAAGCCGCCTATTAGACCTTGCCCGGTAAACAGATCACCAACAAAGTTGCCTACATGCCCCACTTCGATTTGGTCGGGGCTAATGCCCGTAGACGCGAGGGCCGAATCGAGAGTCTCGCGGAACATATCGTAAATAGTCAGCCCCTCTCGAGCCCAGTTGCGGGCAAAGTCTGTTTGCGCCCCGCCCAATACATAAATAGGTGCACTCATGACTGTCTCTCCTGAAGTCTGCGACTGACAATATCCTGCAATATAAAACGCTGTACCTTGCCCAGCGGGTTGCGGGGCAGTGCGTCAAAAATTTCTAGATGCTGGGGCAGCTTAAATTTGGCGATGCCCTGTTCGCTTAGGTAACTAATAATCTGGTCTAACGTCAGTGCTAGTGTGTCTGGGGTCATTGGGGTCTCTGGTGTGCCGGGGGCAATCACCACACAGGCGCAGATTTTTTCACCCAGATTCTCGTCAGCATAGGCGCAAACTGCAGCCTCTACGGAGTTGGGCAGGCCCTCAAGCAGTATGTCGATCTCCGATGGCGAGATTTTCATACCACCGCGGTTAATAATATCTTTGCAGCGCCCAGCAATACGGTAGAAGTTCGGCGGCTCACCACATAACTCCACCAAATCACCAGTGCGGAAGAAGCCATCTGCGGTAAACACTTCGCTATTGTCAGTGCCTAGATAGCCATCAAACACGGTGGCACCATCAAATAATAGCTCACCCACTTTGCCAGCCTCGGTGATTTCTTCACCGCTCTCTAGGTCCATCACCTTGCTCACAACAACCGAGTTCACGTAGGAATCCCAGTCATTTATGCCTGCACCTACGCGGGGAAATAAAGTGGCCCTAGCGGTTGCATCAGACCCATGCCGGGGCGTGCAAAACAGGCTAATACCCTCGTTGGACCCATAAAAATTGAGTACTTCAACGCCATATTTTTGGGCAAAGGTTTCTATCATCCAGGGGGCTAGAGGTGCAGAGCCAGACCCTATAGAACGTAGCTCTGAGAAGTCGAACTGATTCCACATGGCTTCGTTTTTAGCGAGCTGATTAAGTACCGCTGGAGGTGCCACGGTAAAGGTAATTTTCTCGTCCTGCAGCTGGGTGAGAAATAGCGCAGGGTCCAAAGGGTGATGCAAAATAATACTGCAGCCCACCAACATGGCCGGGTACAAAAATGCCCCTACAGAACCCATGTTGACCATGGGGAAAATATTTAAAAAGCGATCCCCAAGCTGATAGTCGGCAGCTTCAACACAGCAGCGCGACGTGGCAAACCACATATTGTGCGAGCGAGGCACGCCCTTGGGTGTACCTGTGGTGCCTGAGGTCCAGCAGATGGTGAGAACATCGTCTGCATTAATAGGGTGCTGGGCTTCATGTTGTTGAACCGCCTCATGGGCGCTGCTATCTAGTGCAGTATCAACCCTAAGATCAGTACCAAACACCAATACAGGAATGGCGTCTGGGAGATGTTGCCGTGCATTTTTAGCCAGAGCAATATCATTAAAATGATCAATGGTGACCATGGCCACTGGATTAATAGTGGTACAGATATGCTGTAACTCATGGGCTCCGTACTGCACGGCAGCGGGAGATATAATGGCACCAATTTTACTGGCTGCCAAATAGGCCATCACCAGCTCTGCAATATTGGGTAGCTGCACCAGAATCGCATCATTGCTTTTAACACCGGCCTGTAAAAGCTGGTGGGCAAGATTATCTGTGGCCCGATTTAACTCTGCAAAGGAGAGCCTTAAAGGCGCGTCGCCAGTCAGTACATCACGGTTGGGCTGGTCAGCTACGGCCAGTAATTCCGGATGCTCGGCAGCGTGCTGGCGCAACATGCTGTGTAGGGTAATATCGCCCCACCAGCCTCGCGCTCTATAGTCTGCAATGCGCTGGGGAGATGATGTAATCATTGATCGCCTCTTTTTGTAACTTCAACTTCAACTTCAACTTCAACTTCAATTTTCATTTTCATTTTCATTTTCATTTTGAGTTGCAGTTACGTTTTCGGCTATATTGGCGGCTCGTGCTATGCCGTATTCATGCTCCAATTGCTCAACAATCTGGGCAATTGACTGCCTTTCGGTGACGGTGGCCACGGCTTGCCCTGCGGCCCATATATCTCGCCACCGCTTAACATCGCCTGCTGCTTCAAGAAAATTAATATCGCCAGCGGGAGGCATATTGGCGGTGTCATAACCGGCCCTCAGCAAACTATCTTTAAGCCAGTTGGCCTTCACCCCAGTCACCGAATCTGAGGTAACAATGTCTCTACCCTTGGCGTCTATGACCATCTGCTTATAATCCTCTGCCGCTAGACATTCATGGCTAGAGATAAATCTGGTGCCCATATATACATAGTCCGCACCCAGGACTCGTGACGCATGGATGGCTCGACCGTTGCCAATAGCACCGGAAAGAATAATCTCTCCATCAAAGAAACTGCGCACTTCATCCACAAAAGCAAAGGGTGATATCTGCCCAGTATGACCCCCAGCACCAGCACAAATAAGAGCTAGCCCATCGACACCTGTAGCCGCAGCGCGGCGGGCAAAGTCGACCGTATTAACATCGGCGTACACCAGACCACCATAGCTGTGCACAGCTTCCACGGCTTCTTCGGGGCTGCCAAGCGCAGTAATCACGACAGGAGCTTTGTATTTCACTGCCAGCGCTAGATCGGCATGGCGACGGGGATTAGATCTGTGCATGACCAGGTTCATCGCCCAAGGAGCTGCCTTGGCATCGGACTCAAGGGCGCGAGTAATTTCAATTAACCAGTCTTCCAATATCTCTGGTGTGCGAGCATTAGGACTGGGGAATGACCCCACAATTCCAGCACGACAGCTAGCTATCACCATCTCTGGACCAGATAAAAGAAAGAGTGGCGCCTGAATCACCGGCAGACGCAGATTGTTTAAGGGCATGTCAGAGAACCCGCTTTTGCAGCGTTGTTATTGTTATCAATAATTTTATTATTTGATATTAGCGAGATTAAACCATAGTAGCAACTAGCCTATTGAACTCCTAGCCGCCCTTCTATTGCCCTACAGGCTATGGTTACAATATACTTGCATAACTAGACTAACAATAATAAGCCGAGTAGGCAGTCACCCTAGGGGATAGAGTCCATGAGCAGTAGCGCCTTTGAAGTCACCGAAAAATGTATTGGTTCAGCACCGCTGTTCGACAATACCCAAGACTGGATTTATGAGCTAGATAACCCCTATCTGCACGGTGCCTATGCCCCCACTACTGACGAGCTAGACGTCACTGAACTAGAAGTGATTGGCGAACTGCCTGAAGATTTATTTGGTGCCTTCTATCGCAACGGCCCCAACCCGGTGTTTAAGCCCAAAAATCTCTACCACCCTTTCGACGGGGACGGCATGGTTCACGCGGTGTATATTCGCGATGGCAAGGCGTCCTATCGCAACAGCTACATCCATACCGCCGCACTGCAACACGAGCTAGCGGAACATAAAGCGGTATGGCCCGGCGTCATGGGCCCCTTTGATTATTCCCTACCAGACTTTCCCATTAAAGACACCGGCAATACCGATGTGATTCTGTTTAATGGCCAGCTATTGCCGACCTGGTATAACGCCGGTGTGCCCTACAGCATGAACCCCCTGACTCTCGAAAATAAAGGCGTGTTTGACCTTAAGGGTCGCACCAGACGTAATATGTCTGCCCACAGCCATGTGGACTGGAATACCGGTGAACTACTGTTTATGGACTACGGAGACGAAGCACCGTTTATGACTTACGGTGTGGCCAACCCCGACGGTACATTACGCCAAGAGATAGAAATTGATATTCCGGGCCCTCGCCTACCCCATGATCTGGGCTTTACCACCAACTACACAATTCTTCACGACCTGCCGTTTTTTCACGATATTAATGTGCTGCGCAATCACAATATGCGCGTGCTGAAATTCCACCGTGATATACCTGCACGTTTTGGCATCATTCCCCGCTACGGCCAGTCCAATGATATTCGCTGGTTTGACTGTGAGCCCTGCTTTATTTTGCATGTGTCTAACTGCTGGGAAGAAGGCGAATGGGTCGTAATGGATGGCTGTCGCTCGGTTAACCCAATGCCCAATGCCACCAATGAAGACGGCGCCCTATCGCACATGCTTGCTTATATGCGATTAGAGGCCAACAACTACCGCTGGCGCTTTAACCTGGTCACCGGTGAAGTGCGCGAAGGGGATATCTGCGACCTAAATACAGAATTTAATAAGGTCAACCAAATCTATCAGGGGGTTAAGTCTAAGTACGCCTACCATCAGCGTATTCCACTGTTGGAAGAAGGCGGCCACACATTGCGCTTCAATGGCCTAGTAAAATACAACAATGACACCGGCCAATACGATGAGTGGAGTTATGGCGATGGTGTCTATGGCAGTGAAACGCCTTTTGCACCGGTCAAAGGCGCCAGTCGCGAAACCCCTGAAGACGAAGGCTACGTGATGTCTCTGGTCACCGACAGCAATAACTGGACCTCGGAGCTGCAAATTTTTAATGCCCAAGATATTTGTCAGGGCCCCATTGCCCGCATCAAAATGCCCCAGCGTGTACCTGTTGGTTTTCACGCCTGGTGGAGTCGCGGTGAGGATCTTTGGAAGTAGCTAGCAAACCTCTGAGCAACAGCTCTAACGTTGTTGTTGGTGCCAATTCTGGCTCGGCTAATGGATTTACTACCAGAGCCAGTTCTATCAACCGTGCTCTGGATCAGATCGGTGACAAATGGTGCCTGTTAATTCTCCAAGAGGTGTTCTGGGGAGTGAATACCTTTACTCCTATGTTGCAGGGCACCGGTGCCTCTAAAGGGGTACTAAGTGACCGCTTACTTTGGCTGCAAAACATAGATTGTCTGCGTAAAGACTGCTCAGCCCGCCACCCTGTCTATCACCTCACCAAGAAATCCATAGAGCTCTACCAAAATGGTTTGATGGCTATGGTCTGGGAACGCACCTATTTCAGCAGCCCAGAATTAGACAAGGTAGAGCTGGTACACAACGGCTGCGGCAAGGCATTTTGGCCGGTGATGCAGTGCAGCAGTTGCGATGATGCTGTTCGCAGCAAAGATATTCAATTTAGCCCAGGGCTGGGTGCCGGTGTCGACCAGCGCGTGACCAAAACTCGGCGGCGATCATCTACGACATCAGATAATCAAAATCACAGCAAGACCCTCTACAACAATCTCATCAACTTACTCGGCGATCGCTGGACCGCCAATTTGGTGGCTCTTGCTTTTCACGGTTTAAAACGCTTCGACGAATTTCATCAGGAACTACCCGTGGCCACCAATATTCTCGCCGATCGGCTCAAGCTATTAATCAACGAAGGAATATTTTCCCAGCAGCCCTACCAGCATAGCCCCCTGCGCTATGAATACCATTTAACCGATAAGGGCCGCGATCTCTTCCCTTATTTTGTCACCCTACTAAGCTGGGGCAACAAACACTGCAGCACCGGAGCTGGCGACCCAATGGCACTTACTCACAACCCCTGCGGGAATCCTCTTAAAGCGCAGGTACGCTGTAATCAATGCTTCGATGTACTAGTGGCCACGGAGGTTCACTTTAAGCTCTAGCCATAACCGGCGCGGTCGATGTTCTTACCGCCCTATTTCTGCGATAATTTGTCCATACAATAATAATGATAGGGGAGTGACTGGTGCAGGCAATTAGAGTCTGGGAAAGGGTCGATTACACTCAGTTCCACGAGGAAATTATTCCTCTAAACCAACCCGCCCATATCAAGTCGATCGTTGGCCACTGGCCGGCAGTTAAAGCAGGCATCCAATCTACTCAAGCTATTGTCGATTACCTAAAAACCCATGACAGTGAAAAAGTCGTTTCGGCATTAGTCGGTGATCCCAGTATTAATGGACGTTTCTTTTATGAGCCCAGCTTAGAGGCTCTAAACTTTCAAAAGGCTCAAGTCACTTTGGGCATTGGCCTGGATAGATTATTGGCAATTCAGAATGACCCAAACCCTCATGCTATTGCCCTGCAGGCCATCCCTGTAGATCTGGTGATGCCAGACTTTCAGCAACTCAACCAACAGCCTCTGCTAGATGAGTCTATTGGCCCAACCATGTGGCTGGGCAACCGTGCGACTGTGGCTCCCCATTACGATATTCACGATAATTTGGCTTGCGTGGTGGCGGGGCAACGAAAATTTACTCTGTTTCCCCCAGACCAGGTCAACAACCTTTACCCGGGCCCTATGCTGTTAACGCCAGGAGGTGTCCCAGTCAGTATGGTGGATGTTAATAACCCTGACTTGGTCTTGTACCCGAGGTTTGCTGAGGCTGAGGCATTGGGTCAGCAGGCGCTTCTTGAACCCGGGGACGGTATTTATATTCCTGCTCTCTGGTGGCATGGGGTGGAGTCGCTTCAAGCGGTTAATGTGCTGATTAATTATTGGTGGGGCGGCATGTCTGATACTGGCGTCTCTCCTAACGATAGTCTGATGCACAGCATGATGAGCATTGCTAATTTGAGTGCTGATAAGCGCGAGGCTTGGCGGCATTTCTTTGATTACTATGTATTTAAAACTGAGGGCGAATCGGGGGATCAGTTACCGGCGGATTTGCATGACCTAGTCACTACCCTTAGTTCTGAGCAGCAGGCCCAGGTTCGGAAATTTTTGATGGGGCAGCTTAAGTAGTACTTAAACCTTTGGTGCGGAGCTCCTCTTTCATCTAGAACGTAGTGAGCGATGTCTGGGTTCCGAGCACTGACTCGGCTGACCTACCCTTGTCCTCTTTCAAAACACGACGTGAATACATCCCTGTAGTCTCG
>CAJJAO010000048.1 GCA_905182265.1 gamma proteobacterium HTCC2207
TTTCGGCAATCATCTTTGAGGTCGAGCCATAACCCGGATCCTTGTCACCCTGCACGCTGACCTTAACTAGCTGGCCATCGTTGGCCTGGCCCACAAACAGCACGTCGTACATACCATTTTCGCGCTCATCTTTATCTGGGCCCTCACCTGGCTGACGTGGGTCTTCGGCCATAGAATTATCATTGGCAATATGATTAGCAATAGCTTCACCCTTGTCTCCTGGGCCAGTAATCATCATCTCATCGTAGACAAAATCGGTACCATAATGGTGATCCATCAGCATGTTCGAGCGATGAATGTTTTTGGTGTTAATACTTGCCATGACAAATGGGGCTACCCAGCTCTGCAATACTTCATCAAACTCAGGCTTATTGCCCGACGGCTGATCAGCACCGGTAAAGCCCGGCGTCAGAGAAAATGGATTACGCAGCACATTGACCAGCTCACGGTCCTGAGCTGCTGCCGCCATGGTAGTGCGGAAACTGGCCAGAGTACCGCCAGAAAAGGTGCCTTTCATGGCACGTACACGGCCTCGAACACGAGGCACGGTAGAACCGAGCTTTTGCTCAGCCGTCTGCTGTAAAAACATCACGCCTAAGTCAAACGGAATAGAGTCAAAACCACAGGAAAATACAATACGCGCGCCACTGGCTTCGGCGGCTTCAGAATGAGCGCCTATCATTTTATGCATCCAACCTGGCTCGCCACATAGATCGACATAGTCAGTACCGGCAGCGGCACAGGCTTCAACTAATTCATTACCGTACAGCTGGTAGGGTCCCACGGTGGTGCATATCACTGCTGCGCGCCCAACCATGGTGTTAATCGAATCTAAATCGGAGGAGTCGGCAACGACCAACGGCACATCCGCACTGATACCCATCTCATCGCGAACCTGCTCTAGCTTAGCCAAGCTGCGCCCTGCCATGGCCCAGACCACCTCACCATTAACGCCATATTGCTTATTCAGATACTCCGCCACTAAACGGCCGGTAAAGCCAGTAGCACCATAGACAACAATACCCAGCTCTCGATTATTTTTCATAAAGATTCTCTTTTATTGATTATTTTTATCGAGTGCGAGCTTAGCACTGTTGCCAGCCTATAAAACCATGAATAGTAGACTCGAGGTTCACGAAAAAAGAGCCCACTAGCTCTTTAGCTGGTGCCAGAACTGATAGGGGTAGTCAGTGTCGTTAGAGGCCGGCAATGACTGCAGGCCACAGTGCTTGAAGAAGCCTATAGCGGGTCTCTCGGCCTTAACCAACACCCCATCCACTCCTAAAGCCCCAGCCTCGGCAAATATTTGGCCCATTAGCTGTTGCCCATAACCCCTGCCTTGAAATGCTGGCGCAATATAAAGACCATGGAGTAGTCGACCAGTACCTCTTGACGTCATCACAGAGGTCTTGGCGTTCCAGACTGCAACTCCCACAATTAGATCTACCTTTTTGAGCAATAAAAATTGATAGTGCTTAAAGTCTTCACTGTCATAACTAAGCACAGGCACCGACAGGCGCTTTATGCGCTCGGGCATGGGCCAAGCCATGACCGCTTGGGCGATCACCTGGTTAATCTGGGTTAGATCGGTATGTTTTCCATTACAGATACTCATGGGATATTGTACGAAATTTTTATACAGAGCGATCTTCTAGATAAAGGCTGGCGACTCAAGCCAGAGTCTTGTAGGGTTTAGCCTATAAAAATAATAAGGGGTACTAACGCCATGTCAGCAATCTTATTCAAAACTTTTGTAGCAAGGACATTAGCCGCATTCGCTATCATTTCACTACTTGCCGGATGCAACGATCACGCTAAAACAGACCAAGCCACCAGCATTTATAGCAACGGCCAAGTAATCAGCGTTGATGATAATGTAGGCACCGTTGAAGCAATTGCCGTTAAAGAGGGCCGCATTATTGCCTTAGGCTCCAATAAAGCCATGGAGCAGTACCGCAGCGAAAGCACCAAAATGATTAATCTGCAGGGTAAAACCTTGATGCCTGGGTTTGTGGATGCCCACAGCCATCTCTCTGCTGTGGCGATCCAAGCCATTTCTGCAAATCTGCTACCCGCCCCCGATGGCCCGGTTAATAGTATTGCCCAGCTACAACAGACATTGCGCGACTATATGGCCACCTCTGCCATCGTCAAAGAGCATGGGGTGGTTATCGGCTTCAACTATGATGACTCCCAGCTTGCAGAACAGCGCCACCCAACCCGGCATGATTTAGATGCGGTCTCGACAGAGATTCCGGTGTTTGCGTTGCATCAGTCTGGGCACCTTGGCGTCTATAACAGCAAGGCTTTAGAAATCATTGGCATTACCTCGGCATCGATCAATCCGCCTGGTGGCGTTATCGAACGAGAAGCCGACGGCAAAACCCCCAATGGTGTACTGCAAGAAAATGCCCATTTCGCCGTTGTGTTTGGCCTTATCCCAGACTTTTCTCCACAGCAATATCTCGCCGCGCTCAAAGCAGGCGAAGCTATTTATGCAGCCAATGGATTCACCACCATTCAGGACGGTAAAACAGACCCAAAGAGCCTCAATACGTTAGCTGCCATTTCTAAATTAAATGGGTTTGATCTGGATGTAGTGTCCTATGCAGACCTAGTTAAAGTAGACGAGACGTCGCCAGTTCATGGCCCACTCCTTTCTCGCAACTACAGCAATAATTTCCGTATTGGCGGTGTGAAGCTCACTTTCGACGGCTCCCCGCAGGGTAAAACGGCTTGGTTCAGTCACCCCTACCATCAAGCGCCTGCCAACCAAACTGACGACTATGCAGGTTACGGTGCCTTTACTGATCAAGAAGCACAGCAATGGCTTAATCTAGCCTACGAGAACAACTGGCAGCTCATGGCCCATGCCAACGGCGATGCGGCGATAGATCAGTTTATAAAGACCGCCGCACAGGGTCAGGCTGACCTCGGCGCTGGGGATCGCCGCACTGTTTTAATCCACGGGCAATTTTTACGTGAAGACCAAGTAGACCTTGTGGATGAGCTAAATATTTTTCCTGCACTGTATCCCCTGCATACTTTTTACTGGGGCGACTGGCACAGAGACTCTGTCGCTGGGCCAGAGCGAGCAGAAAATATCTCGCCCACTGGTTGGCTGGTTGATCGAGGCATCAAGTTTTCTATCCATTCAGATGCTCCAGTTACCTTCCCCAATTCCATGCGTATCATGCACAGCGCCATGAACCGGCTCACTAGAACAGGCGCTGTACTCGGAAAGCAACATCGACTCAAGGCAATGGACGCCATTAAGGCCATGACCATCTGGCCTGCCTATCAGCATTTCGAGGAAGACAGTAAAGGGTCTCTTGAGGTGGGTAAACTTGCAGACTTCGTGATCCTAGATAAAAACCCATTGACCCAAGCTCCAGCTAATATCGGCGACATTAAGATAGTAGAAACGATTAAAGCCGGCAAAACCGTTTATGCAGCGCCAGTCGTTAAGGATGATCCTGTAGGTTCCTTAGTGAGTCGCCTGAACCTTGACGCCTACAAGGCCACGCTCAAGGGCCTAACGCAATTTGGTGATCGCCGCCAGGGTACCAGCCGCAATTCCAATTCCATTGATTGGATTGAACAGCAGCTAAGCGACTATGGCTGCCAGGACATACAGCGCATCACCTATAATTTTGACCCCGCCCCCCGAGCACCTCGCAATCGCAAACCTCTATCAACAGACCCAGCAGATTTAATAACCTCTACAGGAAAGTCTGTGGGCCGCAATGGCAATGGCCCCGGAGGATCATCGATCTATGGCTATCGCGCTGCTACAGGAGTCAATAGAGACTTGGAAGCTCAGCCCGACAGGGCGATTCGCGAGCTCAACAGAGAAGAGCCTACTAATGGCCAACGTCAGGAAGTCTACTGCACAAAAATTGGTACCATCTATCCAAACGAAATGTATATTGTCAGCGCCCATATGGATGGCCACGGTGTTAACGAAGCGGTTAATGACGACGGTTCGGGCACTGCTCTAGTGATGGAGCTAGCGAGAATATTCAATGGCACAGATGTTCAGACAGAGCGGTCTATTCGCTTTGCCCTGTGGAATAACGAAGAGACTGGTCTAAACGGTTCCAGTGCTTATGTGCAGCAACGCCAGCATTTGCAGGGTATCGAAAACCCAGTGGGCTCTGGCCTCTACCCAGAACCTCGCTGGCTGGGCCTAATTCAGCATGACATGATGCTATGGGACCATGGTGCACCCAGAGCAGACGGCACAGTTAGCCCGCACCAGCGCCCCGAAGCAGACGTTAATATTGAGTTTCAATCAGCCTCTGACCTAGCCCAGCAATCAATGCAGCTGGCGTTTATTTTTAAGGCGGCCGCCGACACCTACAACACTGACTACCCTGCCACGGTTGGCCCCCATATGACTAACACAGACTCCACGCCCTTTATGAATCTGGTGCCTTCTATTAGCCTGCGCGAAAATGAGCGCGGCGCGCAGACCGGTGCTGGGTGGAACCCAACATGGCACACGCCATTGGATGTTTGGACGACATTTTCTGACGACGATTTTCGTCTTGGCCTAAATGCTGCGCAGACAACCCTGGGGGCTGTGGCTGGTTTAAGCGGCGCTGCCCTTAATAGCGAGACCTTCAATGTCGCAATCCTTAATGACGCGTACTCTGATGAAGCATCTATAAATAGCACAACCACGAACTAATTCTCTTTAAAAAATGTATCGCGTAGATATTAAATACGCAAAAAAAAGACGGCCCCCAAGGGCCGTCTTTTTCGTTTTACTACTGTAAAAACTACCAGATCCGAATACGCTGCTCTGGTGGTAAGTACAACGCATGGTCCGGACCAATATCAAATGCCTCGTACCATTCATCAAAGTTTCTCACCACTCCATTCACTCGGTAGTACGGCGGGCTATGGGGTCCACGTATCAGCTGCTGACGCAGAGCCTCTTCACGATACTTGGCGCGCCATACCTGCGCCCAAGCCATAAAGAACCGCTGTTCACCAGTGTAGCCGTCAATAATAGGCGCTTGCTCATCAGCACTTAACTGTCCGTCGCCATTGCTATCAAGGCTCAGTTTGTAGGCCTTAAAAGCCATGGACAAACCACCTAGATCACCCGTATTCTCGCCCAATCCAAGTCGGCCATTCACACAGGCCGTACCCTCGTCTAGGGGACAAAAGCTATCGTACTGGCCCACTAAAGCATCGGTCTTAGCCACAAAGGCTTCGTTATCTTTGTCCGTCCACCAATTGCGCAATACGCCATCACCATCAGATTTAGAACCCTGGTCATCAAAACCATGGCCAATTTCATGACCGATCACGCCGCCAATAGCACCGTAATTTACCGCTGGATCTGCGTTAATATTGAAAAACGGTGGCTGCAAAATAGCGGCTGGGAAAACAATCTCATTACGGTTAGGGCTGTAATAGGCGTTTACGGTTTGCGGTAACATAAACCATTCGGTCTTATCGATAGGCTGACCCAGCTGGGCAATCATATCGTCGTAACCCCATTCACCTGAAGCCATAACATTGCCGAAAGCGCTGTTGCCAACAGTTAGACTATCATAGGTCTCAAATTTTTCTGTGTAGCCAATCTTTGGAGTGAACTTAGCCAGCTTGTCCCGAGCCTCAACCTTAGTCTCAGCACCCATCCAATCCAAGTCATTAAGGTTATCGGCCATGGCTCTGCGCAAGTTGCTCACCAACTCATCCATAGCCACTTTGTTTTCAGTCGGGAAATAACGCTCGGCATACACCTTGCCAACTGCCTCACCAAGCGCACCTTCAACCGCGCCAACTGCACGCTTCCAGCGAGGACGTTGCTGCTCTTGACCACTTAGCTGCTTAGAGTAAAAGGCAAAAGAAGCCTGATCGATTTTTTCGGGCAACACAGAGGAGAAGTCAGACAAAAAATGTGCCGTTAGATACGCTTTCCAATCATTCAGATCAGCTGAGGCCATCAGGCTCATTAGACCCGCGATACCACCACCAGAAATCTTAGCGACCTGCTCTTCCGTTAGGCCAAGCTCGGCAATTTCTTCGGCATCTGGTGTGACCTGGCGAACCACGAATTCATCCTGGCCGCTCAGTTTCAATTCCTTAAGCATAATTTCAACAGGGAACTCACCACCTAGGACAATCAAGTCAGCCTTGCTCATCTTGTTATAGGTCAGGTTGCGATTACGCCCCACTGTACGGTCCCAATGGACCTTGGCAATTTCAGTTTCAAGAGCCATTACCCGCGCGGCAGCCTCAGCCGAATCGGCGTAACCCGCTTCACCCAATAACAATGTTAGGTAACTAAGGTAGCCTTCGCGAGTCTCAATATTTTTACCTTCATCATTGAGGTACATATCGCGATCAGGAAGACCGAGGCCACCCTGTGTCAAATAGAAGATATAGTTCTCGGTGTCCAAGGAGTCCACATCGACCCAACCACCAACCGGACTAGAAAAGCCATTTCCCGCAAAGACCATAGCGAGATCTTCAACAGTCGTCATGGCGTTGATCTGATCTAAATAAGGCTGAACAGGCATCATACCTGCAGTTTCAATCGCGTCTGTATTGAGATAAGCATTGTAATAGGCAGCAACCTTACCTTCGATTGTGGCGATATCTGGCTGCGCAGCGGCCAGCTCATCAATGATGACTTTTACTCTTGCTTCAGACTTGTCCCTCAACAGAGTAAATGCGCCGAACCTTGTCTTGTCTTCGGGCATATCAAAATTCGAGTACCACAGACCGTTTACATGGCAGAAGAAATCATCTCCCGCGGCAAAGCGCTTATCCATGGCCTCAAGGTCTAAACCAGCTGTGCCCCATTCATCACGATCTAGGGCATTGAGAGCTGGTGTAACCCCTGTAGCTCCCTGGCAGTCGCCAAGATAGGCTGCCGCATCGGCGCCATTGTCTGCCACATTGTTTTCAACATTGGCACCACAGGCAGTTAGAACTGCCAGTACGCTGCTGATCAATAGTAATTTTTTCACGTTACCCTCCTGATTTTTTCTTAGAGTATTATTTAGTGATGGATTGTAGCTACAACATAGGCATAAAAGAACCCCAGGTAAGGCGCTAAGGAATCTATTTACAATGCAAAAGCTGTAACTATGGAACCTTCTGTATTTAGGGTGCAGGTCTGGCTATTAACCGCGGGTTAGTTATTATTGAGCTCAACACAAAAAAGATAGACTTAAATACCAGCATATCTTGGCAACCCTGTATTCTTAACTAATTGAACAATCGGGATTTATGCCCTTTTTGTTGCATTATTGAGCTGAAAGTAACCCTTAAGCATAGTATTTAAAAAGGAGCGACAATGAAGTCAGTTATCTGGCTGTTCATGTTCATGTTAACAGCCTGCGGTGGTGGTTCCTCGTCGTCAGAAAACCCTCAGTCATTTTCTCCTGATTCTGCAGGCACTACCGCTAACGGTAGCACTCCAGCATCATCTCCGACGGCCCTCATATCAACACCTGGGCAGAAGGCAATTAGCCAGACGATTGATGGCCAGTTAGTGGAGCGGACTTTTCTTATACGCTACCCAGACAGCCCCATTAAGGATAACTATCCTGTTATATTTTTTGTCCATGGAGCCGGTAGCAGTGGGCAGGCCTGGTTAAATGCTAACCCGGATGTTTTGGACTTAATAAATGCCGGTGAATTTATTGGTATATTCCCTGACGGCTACAATCAGCGCTGGAACGTAAGCGGAGAGACTAGTGCTGATGATGTGGAGTTTATCTCTATGATTATCAACAATCTCGATTCTTCGGGGCTATTTAATCTCGATAAAATCTATGGCGTAGGTACCTCCAATGGTGCAGGTCTAGTAAACAGAATAGGCAAAGAGACATCTATTTTTAAAGGGATTGCGCCCTTAATAAGCCAACAAACGGCTGCCATAGGCCAAAGTGTGCCACCAAGAGCGGTGTCGGTATTCCAGTTCAATGGTGCCCAAGATACTCTGGTTCCATTGAATGGCGGAGCTGGAGTTAACGGCGATGTATTCATGTCGGCGCAAGCCAGTGCAGAAAATTGGGCCGCAAACTTTAACTGCGATATGACGCCAACTAATAGAACTAGGACATGGGGTGATAGCTCAGTTCAGGAGGTCACTTTTGATCAGTGCCTAGACAACAAAAAAGTTCGCTACTATATTGCCGACGGTGTTGGGCACAGTACTTCCTTTGATCAAAGCTTCAATTTATATCAGCTTATTTGGTCATTCTTTAGATCCACCGATCGAGACAAAGCCCTTAATGTCAAACTACTCGCGCTTGGTGACAGCTATACCGTTGGCAAAGGGGTCTGTGACACCTGCAGCTTTCCTGAGCAATTAAAAGAAAGCTTAATATTTGAGTACTCGGCTAGAGATACAGTTAACTTGCAAATGATCGCTCAGACCGGGTGGACGACCACTAATTTACAAGAAGCCGTTGCGATGGAAAGCCCCGCAACGGATTTTGACTTAGCCACACTGCTTATCGGCGTCAACAATCAGTTTCAAAACAAGCCGTTTAGCATTTATGAGTCAGAGCTAGTCGAGCTTATTGATAGCGCCATAGTCTATGCTGGCGGGGACTCCAGTAAGCTAATAGTCCTATCCATTCCGGACTACGGCTATAGCCCCTTTGGGCAATCAAGGAACCCTTCCCTGATTAGCACTGAGATTGACTTGTACAACGATTTTGCACGGCAATACTGCGAAGATAATGGAGTCTCATACCTGTACATAACAGATATAACACGACAGGGAATAGTCAATCCTGCACTTGTAGCATCAGACCAGTTACACCCCTCTGGGTTAGCCTATGAGAAGTTTGTGAAACGACTGCTGCCGATCGCTCTTCAAAAACTGGAGCCTTCAATAACTCATTAAAAGAGTGGTTTGAAATAGACTTCAAAATTGGTACATGGATAATTGCTTATATACTGACACTTTGGGCATACACTTACAGTTGGATTGTGCTGTATGAGTAGCAGTATGCTCAGTTAGCGGTCTTCGCCCTGCCAATATTGAATGCTTTTATTTACTGCTTTTATTTACTGCTCAGTGCACTTATCTACCTCATCTATCGATATCAGATGGAACTGTGCCTGCCCTACCCTCGGTCAGAGATACTTTAGAAACAGGCTTTTTCAATGGGAAATAATAAACCAATATTTCATCCAAAAGGGGCCGCCAGTTATACCAATTGTGAGAGCCTGGTACTTTTCGATATTTAACGGGATAACCCTTCTCTTTTAACGTTTTGTACAGAGTTTTTGCCTGCCTCCTGCCATCGTTGCGCGCTCCTGTACTGATATAAAACTTTAACGGTAGCCTTTCAGATTGTTCGTAGTATTTGATCAGCTCAGGTACCGGCAAAATTTGCGGAGATTGGATCGCTATTCCACTAAATGTCTCACTCGCCAAGAGACCAAAGCATGCAGAATTCATTCCTCCGTAAGAAGACCCCAAGATCACTCTATCTTCTGCAATTTGTGACGTTCTATAGTTCGAATCAATTGTCTTAACTAATTCTTTAGTCACAAATTCAAAGTACTGATAATTACAGGAAAACTGAGAGTTTCGACGATTGTGGGATAAATCGTCGGGATCTCGAGAATCAATAAACACCCCTATGGTTGGTCTGATTCTATTTTGCGCGATCAATTTTTTCATTAGTCGTGGCATCGCTCCACCCTTTATATAACCTTGGCCATCGGTGACATATATAGTCGGTAGGTCAGCAAAGTCTGAGTAATTTTTAGGAATGAAAATGCGATATTGGACATCATATCCAAGGTGCGTACTTTTAATAAGAATATTATTACTGAGGCCTGTGGCGTCATTAGCCGTAACGAAATGGCAGCTTATCAACAGAAGAAGAGCGGCTATAGCTTTAGTCATATGAATCAAGATAACGGAGTTCATCGGAGTTTCATCTAGTGGGCACAAAGTATAATCGCATAGATCTGTTAAATAGACTTCAGAATTTAAGAGGCTCTTGGAGTCTTTATTGCTAGATTAGCTATCACTTGGGTTGTGCTGATTATTTTTGGAGGAGAAAGAGGGATGGATAAATAGCAGGCTGAAGCCAGCTATTTAGTCCTGCGGACCGCCTGCGGCGTCCAAAATACTGCGTATTTTGTCGAACCGGCTAGGGATCTCGCCCTGCTTGCTACGCAAAAAAAATCCCCCGCATCTGCGATGCGAGGGATTGTTTTTGGCGGAGAAAGAGGGATTCTCCTCTACCCATCTATTCTATTGACTTATAGGCCTATTAGGCTATATTTGCTACAAACTTTTGCTACAAAAGCACTCAAATATGGCCAATATTATCCTCAGAGGCAACACTTGGCACGCCCGCTTAGCAATCCCAGCTAGACTAAGGCATGTCTTTAATAAACGGGAGTTTACCCAATCTCTTAAGACATCGTCAAAACCAGTGGCAGCAAAACAAGTGATTGAGATAGTAGCGAACTGGAGGCTGGAGATAGCAGCAGCAAGTGGTAATGGTGCGGCTATCGATATTCTGGCTTCGGAACTGAAGCAGCGCATAGCGGAAGAAAAGAGCAGAGGCAAATACGCCAGTGAAGAATTAGGTATGACAGCATCCGACGCCTATGCAGATCATTATGCTGAATCATTACCTGAACACGATCAACAGAGATTTTATGACGTTCTAACTGGAAGGAAGTCTCTTCCGTTTAACTTCAAAATCATAGTTTGGGCTGACCAAGTCTACTCCAATAATAAAACTGCTAATGCAGCAGTAGCAAGTATAGAACGATTTTCCCTCCATACACCGCTGCTCGACGATGTGACTAGGAGCAATATCAAACGTTGGCTGAGTGGGGAGACGCGAGCAAAGGCAACAGTGGAGAAAGACTATTAAATCATTACTATTTTTTGATGTGGCGTAATTAAGTTCATAATCCTTAGAGCACAGGCGTTGTCCAGATTCTAAAAGAGTCCGAAACAAGCACTAATCAGCAGGCTAAGGTTGT
>CAJJAO010000049.1 GCA_905182265.1 gamma proteobacterium HTCC2207
TCGCCAACACAGGCGTGGATACGATTAATGATTTGATTCCAATGATTCCCGGACTCAATGGTTCCAGCGCAGGTATTGCTACCAACGCTTGGGGCATCCGCGGTATTAGTACCAATGATTGGAGCGCCGGCTCTGAACCCAGCAAGTTGCTGGCTGGTTAGAGGCCAACGGCCATAGCGTAGAGCTAGTAGATGACAGCGCAATATGTAATTTTGCCGCACTATTTGAAGCCTACAAAGTAGGCAATTGGATTGCGCCGCTAGGTAATGTGATCCCGCAGATGGCCGAGGCTTTAGGGGTAGTTCTAACCCCAGAAAATACCAGTCATCAGACATTGCAGCTTATCGAACTGAGCAAGACTATTAGTTACGCAGATGTTGCCGCGGCAATGGATACCAATGTGATGGTCACCCGCCAGTGGGGGCAGTTTTGGGAGCAGGGCTTTGATCTGTTACTCACACCCACAATGGCCGACCTCTGCCCGCCCGTGAACAGCGAAAAGTACGCGCTTGGCAGTCCGTTAAAATTTGAACAATTTTTTGATCATGCTATGGACCTGTGTCGCTATGCAATGCCGGCCAATGAAACAGGGTTGCCCGCTATTTCGCTGCCAGCTGGTCTGGACAGTAATGGTTGCCCCATGGGTGTTCAGTTTTATGCTCCCTGGAACCAGGAGCAGGACCTGATTCATATTGCCGGGCAGATGGAACAGGGCACGCCAAGCTGGTTTAATTGTTTGGCCCCTTTAAATGTTGGCAGTCTGTAAGGAATGGTAATGGAACATTATATAAAAACACTCTGGGATATTGAGCAGATCAAAAAGCTTAAGGCGCAGTATTGCCAGTATGCAGATTCTGGAGAACATGCCGATGAGTTTGCCGGGCTGTTTATGCCTGACGCCGTTCTTGATGAGGGCGACGATGGTGTATTTACGGGTCGCGATGAAATTAGGCAAATGTACAAAAAAATCTGGCCCTATTTCTCGTTGAATCAACACCTAGTGTTTAATCCTATTATTGATGTAGACGGGCAGCATGCCACTGGTGACTGGCGGCTCATGCAGCTATGCAGCACCAAGCATGATGGGGGCGACAAGGCTTTTTGGGCGGTTGGCTATTATCGAGAGAACTATATAAATGTTGATGATCAGTGGTTTTTTGCCCATGTGACCGCCAGAGTGCATTTTTGCTGCCCCTATGAAGACGGATGGGCCAAAACCCCGTTTGGCGATTTACTGTCACCTCAGGCGATGCAAGAGTTGGGTTTAGATGGCTAGCAATCTCGCAGCGCTTACTTCATCAGCGGCTGAATATACTCTCTAACAACCTCTTTAATACTCGGCTGTGCCAGGGCAGTCGGGTGCAGCCCATCTTCTTGAATCATACCTTCGGTAACTGCCAGCTCTTCTAGCTGAAAGGGAATCAACAGTACCTTTTGTGCCTCTGCTAGCTGGGGATACACTGCCGCAAAAGCATCGGAATAGCGGCGGCCATAATTGGGCGGCAAGCGCATACCAAACAAAATTGGCTCTGCGCCCGCTTCGCGAACCAGATCAATCATGGCCTGCAAGTTGCCTTTCATTAGGCTCAGGGGTTGCCCGCGCAAACCATCGTTGCCACCGAGCTCTAGCAGCACATAGTCGGGGCTGTACTCTTTCAGTAGACGAGGTAGGCGGTCTAAACCACCACCTGTAGTGTCGCCGCTAATGCTGCCATTGATGACCTGATGGTCATCGCCTAAATCGTTGCGTAGCAGCGCTACCCAGCCGCTACCTTGATTAACGCCATAGCCGGCACTCAGGCTGTCGCCTAAGACCAGCAATGTTGATCCATATGTATTGGCACCCAGTAAAATAAACAGGCAACATAGGGCCCTTATATAAGCTCGCATAAAACATCTCGGTAAGTAATCTCGTCACTATTAATGTTTCGGTAATTAATAGTCATTTTACGCAGTGTATGCATTTTTAGTCTCAATGGACATTTGAAATGATTGAAGTCAGTAATATCAGCAAGCAGGTCACCACCACAGAAGGGTCGCTCAGCATTTTGCAGGGGATTAATCTGTCTCTAGCCAGTGGCGAAAGCCTCGCCATTGTTGGGCCTTCTGGGTCAGGCAAATCTACCTTGTTGGGTATTTTGGCGGGCCTTGACCTGCCTAGTGAAGGCTCTGTTAGCCTTAATGGCCAGAATATTACTGCCATGGACGAAGAGGGCCGTGCCGCTGTGCGAGCCAGAACCGTGGGCTTTGTGTTTCAGTCGTTTCACTTGTTGCCCGGCTTAACTGCCTTAGAAAACGTCGCTTTACCCCTAGAGTTGCAGGGCGATAAAGAAGCCCTAAAAACCGCTGCCTATTATCTGCAGCGTGTCGGCCTAGACCATCGCACTACCCATTACCCTCGCCAGCTGTCTGGTGGCGAGCAACAGCGCGTTGCCGTGGCTCGGGCTTTTGCCTGCCGCCCGACTATTCTTTTTGCCGATGAGCCAACGGGTAATCTGGACACTGGCACCGGCGAGAAGATTAATGACTTGCTGTTTGACCTTAATAAAGAAGAGGGCACTACCTTAGTGCTGGTGACCCATGAACATAACCTTGCTGCCCGCTGTGGCAAGCGTTTGGTGTTAGCAGCGGGGCTGCAGGTCGATGAGAGCCTTTTAGAGGGCCCTTTAAAGAGCCCTTTAAAGGGTTCTGTTAAGAAAAAAACTCCATCCAAAAAAGCCCCTGCTAAAAAGAAGGCAGTCACTAAGCCAAAGGCGGAAGCGAAAGTAAAACCAAAGGCAAAACCAAAGGCGGCAGCGAAACTAAAACCAAGAGCAAAACCAAAGGCCAAAACCCAAGGTAGCAAAAGCTGATGCAAGCATTAAGAATGTTGCTGCGCACTTGGCGCGGCGGTCAGCTAAACCTCATTATCTGGTCACTGGTACTCGCCGTTGCCGTGGTGACCTCGGTGTCATTGTTAGCCGAGCGTATAGAGCGGGCCCTAACAGCAGAGTCCGCCAGTTTTTTGGCAGCTGATTTGGTAGTTAAAAGCAGCAGGGCCATAGACCCAGAATGGATCGTAGAAGCCAAGCAAAAGCAGGTGCGAACTGCCCAGGTACTGACGTTTGCCTCTATGGTTTACCACCAAGATGATATGCACCTTGCGTCCATCAAGGCCGTCGAAATTGATTACCCCTTACAAGGTTTACTGCGACGTACCACCACTCCATTTACCAGCGACGAAACCCTGATTGAAGAGGTTGATTATGGCCCGGCACCAGGAGAGGTCTGGGTCGATGCTCGGCTTTTACAACTACTTAACATCGCTTTGGGCGATGAGATTGAGCTGGGTGAGATTCGTTTAAAAGCCACTCAGATTGTGGTCGAAGAGCCCGATAGCGGCGGATCGTTCGGGTCCTTTGGTGCGCGGGTGCTCATGAATTACAGCGACATTGAAGCCGCTGGCATTATTGTTCCCGGTAGCCGTGTGACCTACAGATATTTGATTGCCGAAGGTTTTGCAGCGGCTGAAGGGTCGAGTGTTGCAAAAAGCTTTGCCGAATACAGCGAATGGGTAAAGAGCAAACTTGATGTCCATGACCGCCTAATTACCCCAGACGAAGCCCAAGCCAGCGTTGCTGATGCCATGGATGAAGGTCGTCGCTTCTTATTATTGGCCGGTAGCATAGGTGTAGTGTTAGCTGGTATTGCACTGGCCTTGGCCAGCCACCATTTTGCCGCTGGGCAGACCCAGCAAGTGGCTCTATTAAAAAGCTGGGGCATTGCCGCCAGCCGTGTGCGCAGTCTGTATTTGCAACAGAGTCTATGGCTTGGTGTGGGTGGCTCTCTGGTAGGGCTGCTGGTGGGCTTTGCCTTTTCTGAAATACTTATTTCGGTAGTCCGAGAATGGCTGCCCATATCCCTGCCCATGGCAGGCATTCGCCCCTATATTACCGGTATGGCTACTGGCTTGCTGTGTCTGGCAGGCTTTACGCTACCTGCGCTCTGGCATCTGCCGGCCCAGTCTCCTTTAGCAGTGTTACGCCAAGATGTGCCGGTAAAGCCGGTTAGCTCTGTGGTGCGGGTACTGTTGGGTGTGGCTGCAGTGGCGAGTCTGCTGTTTTGGTATAGCAACAACCTTATTCTGTCGCTGGCTATTTTGGGTGGCTTTGGCGTAACTGCCTTGGCGACCGTTGTGATCGGTCTAGTCATGTTGCGTGTGGGTAAAAATTATGGCCAAAAGCTAGGTAGTATCTGGCGGTTGGCCTCTAGCAATCTGTGGCGTCGCAAGTCTCAGAGCATTATCCAGATGGTCGGTTTTTCTGGTGCCATTGCGCTGCTCATGATTATGGCAGTAGTGCGCACCTCGCTTATTGATGAGTGGCGCTGGCAGCTGGCCGACGATGCACCCAATCACTTTTTAATTAATGTAGCCCCCTATGAACTTGATGGGGTGCGCAATATGGTCCGCGAGCAAAACCTAGAGACGGCTGGTTGGTACAGCATGGTTCGCGGCCGCATGACCGAAATTAACGATCAGAGTATTACTGATGACCAGCGCGACCGTCATGAATCTTTTCGGCGCGAGTTAAACCTTAGTTGGACCACAGACCTGCCAGAGGGCAATGAACTCACCTCCGGTAAGTGGTGGGATGAGTTAGACCTGTCCGGCGATATTGCACCTGTCTCTTTGGAAGATGAGCTTGCCGGCGAGCTGGGTTTGTCTATAGGCGACCAGATTACTTTTAGCGTGGGCGGCTTGATCTTTAAAGCCAGAGTCACCAGTACCCGCAGTTTAAATTGGGACAATATGACCCCCAACTTCTACTTCTTATTCCCAGAAGGGCTATTAGAAAACTACCCGCGCACCAACATGACCAGCCTGTATATTCCGCCCCAGCAGAAATTGTTGGTCAATGATTTACTGCGCAAATACCCCACGGTGCAGGTGATAGAGCTGGATAAAATTATCGACCGTATTCGCACCATTGTGGCTCAGATTACCAGTGGTCTCGAAGTGATGACTTTGCTGATTCTGAGTTGCGGCGTGCTGGTGATGTTTGCAGCGGTGAGCCTGTCCATGTCTGAGCGCCTGCAAGAGAGTGCTATTTTGCGCACCCTAGGCAGTTCAAGGCGGTTGATTCTAGGTATTCAGCTGGTGGAGTTTAGCGTGCTGGGTGTGATGGCAGGCCTGCTGGCAGCGATTGGTGCCGAGGCGGCAGTGGCCATGATTCAACGCTTTATGTTTGACCTGCCCTTTGCCATGCATCCATGGATCTGGCTGGTAGGGCCCATTGCTGGTGGCGTATTGGTGGGTGCCTTAGGCGTAGGCTACAGCCGTAAAGCGGTAGTGCAGCCCCCTTTAGAAGTGCTTAAAAGCTTATAGGGTTGCTATTCAATCTGTCTAAGGCGAGCTTGCTAAGATGAGCTTGCTAAGATGACTTTACTAGGAGGCGCTTGCTAAAAAGCACTTGCTAAAAAGCGCTATCGAAGCGGCAGCTGGATATGGAACGTAGTGCCCACGTCTGGATCTGAAGTGACGGCAATCTGGCCCTGGTGCTGCTCGACAATAATAAAGTGCGAGAACGACAGGCGCTTGCCTGCGTCATAAGAGCCATTGGCATCGCCATCAGCGGCAAAGGGTTCAAAGATAGTCTTCTGCTCTTCAAGGCTAATGCCACGGCCGTTGTGCTGAATACGCACCCACAGATTGTCGTAAAACACTGTGACTTCAATATTGATAATGGGCGAGTGTTCGTCGTCATCGACTTTGCCCAAGGCATAGCAAGAATGGCGGAACAGGCTTAAGAATACTTGCTGCATCTCGGTGATAAAGCAGGGAATCTCTGGCACATCTTCAGGGCAGTCGATATTGACCTTCACATCTTTAAAGCGCAGCCCAGGCATGACCGACAGCACGTCGTTAGCCAGCTCCACACTGTGATCAATAACATCAATCATATTGGCTTCAACTTTGTCGCCGCCGCCGCTCCCCGAAAACTTCACTAGGTTATCGATAATAGACGTTGCCTGCTGGCCACGAATCACCGCGTCCTCAAGTACTTCACTCAAGCCTTCGGCATCAATAGGTTCGTCGGTGAGGTCTTGGCGTACATTTTTGACGTCTTTAATAATCGCCCGCAAAGGAATACTAATATCGTGGGCCATAATCGAGGCCATCTCGCCCATCGACGACATCTTGTCGCGCTGAATAAGCATGATTTCGTTCTGTACCCGCTGGGTAACATCATCCACAAGAATAACCACGCCAGTTTCGGTTTGGTCTTGCAGAGGGTAAATAGTGATATCGAAATGGTACTGGCCGCGCTGGCTGTATTTGATGGTTAGTGTTTCGTTGTCGTCCAGGGCCTGCTGAATCTGTTGCGGCGTAATGCTAATAGTAGGGTAGGCGTCCCAAAGGTCTTGCCCGCGCACTGCAGCAGACGGCATGCCGCTAATTTCTTCCGCACGTTGGTTCCACTGAGTAATCTGGTTTTCTTTATTGAGGCCTATCAGCATCAGCGGCATAGAACGCAAAATGCTGGTGATATAGGATTCAGAGCTGCGTAAAAGAGAAGTGGTTGACCTATGTTCAACGATTTCGGCTTCTAGGTTGGCCGTACGTTCTTTAACTCGCAGCTCTAGCTGAGTGCGAATTTCTTCGAGTTCGGTGTTGTAGCGGTGGGCCTGGCGGCGGCTAAAAAACAGTCGTATTGCAGTGATAGAAACGGCAATTATCAATATGCCGCTGGAGTAGTTAGCGACGTATTGCCAGTTAGTCGAACCATCGGTATTACGTAAAAACCAGAAAATATCGGCCGTAGCGAGACTGCTATACAACAAAGCGGCAAGAGCAATAAATTTTTTCATTATATCCATTGGGGTCTTTTAAACACTGCTATCTTTATAAGTATGAGGTAAATCTAGCTACATATTATAGCCCTGAAAATTCTATTACTAGGCATTCTTAATTGGGGAGTCATTAAACAATGAGTAACAACTGTTCGCCCGAACCAGAAAAACCTACTTCTTCATGCTGTGAGCCCGAACAAAAGACCCAACAGCGACCAGATTTTCTACTCTGGATATCAGCCACCCTTGTGCTGCTGAGTTACCTTGGCCATGTGTTTTTAAACGGTCAGCCCAGCCTGCCAGAATGGTTTGTGGTGATTACCTCTGGTATCTATGAGTTGATTAACACCATGTGGTGGGGGCTTGCGATGGCCGTGGTATTTGTCGGGCTGTTGGACCGCATACCCAGAGACCTAGTGATGTCGGCACTGGGCCAGGGTGGCACAGTAAAAGGCATTGTGCGGGCTACCTTTGCAGGCGTAATGCTCGACCTGTGCAGCCATGGCATCTTGATGGTAGGCACCAAACTCTATGAGCGGGGAGCCAGTCTGGGCCAGTTGATGGCATTTTTAATCGCCAGCCCCTGGAACTCGCTGTCCCTAACTATTATTTTGATCACCCTGATCGGCTGGGGCTGGACCCTAGCCTTTGTCGCGCTATCAATGGTCATCGGTATTATCACGGGGATTATTTTTGATCGTCTGGTTAGCGCTAAAGTACTGCCAGCCAACCCCAATGCCGCCGTTGAACAAAATGCTCCGACCACTAATACCGCCATCGCGCCACAAATAGTAGCGCTACTAAAGCAGGCAGACTACTCACCAAAAGCCATCGGCAATCTGCTTTGGGATGGCCTTAAAGATTCAAGAATGGTTTTCCGCTGGTTACTCTTTGGGCTGCTTTTAGCCACTTCTATACGCGCCTTTGTGCCAACAGATACTTACCAGACCCTTTTTGGCCCCACCGTCGCAGGCCTGTTTTTAACCCTAGTGGTAGCCACTATTATTGAAGTCTGCTCCGAGGGCTCCACGCCCATCGCGGCCGACATACTCACCCGCGCCGCCGCACCGGGCAATGGGTTTACCTTTTTGATGGCTGGTGTCGCGACTGATTACACAGAGGTAATGGTGATTAGAGATACCACCAAATCTTGGAAGATAGCTCTGTTTTTGCCATTGCTAATATTGCCACAGGTGCTGTTGGTAGGGTATTTGTTAAATCAGGTTTGAAATAACTAGTGTCATAGTTAACCGAGCAAATATTTCTTTGATCAGCCCTCAGATCCGACAAGCCTGTGAAATATAAAATTATTTTAACGTTCAAGGTAGGGTTTTTTGAAGTTTCGGAGTCTTATAGGTACAAGTGTTTAAAAGTTAAATAAGTTGTCGCTTTTCAATGTTCCATATAGCTTATT
>CAJJAO010000050.1 GCA_905182265.1 gamma proteobacterium HTCC2207
CTTGGTACAAACTGATCCCTATTATGCGGCTTCCTTTTTGGGGCCTTAGCTCAGCTGGGAGAGCGCAACACTGGCAGTGTTGAGGTCAGCGGTTCGATCCCGCTAGGCTCCACCAAATAAAAAACCCCTCGCACGACAGTGCGGGGGTTTTTTATTTGCCGGAGGTTAGTGGGCTTGAGTTTAAAGCTCAGGTTCACAAGCCGCTGCGCGGCGCAGAACGCCCTTTAGGGCGGCCCCGAAGGGGTGAGGCCACAGGCCGAATAATCCCGCGAAGAACCCCGTGCCCATATCTAATCAAACCCTCGCACGACAGTGCGGGGGTTTTTTATTTGCCGGAGATTAGTGGGCTTGAGTTTAAAGCTCAGGTTCTGGCCAAAGCACTCCTTGCAGTCGCGGGCCACACGGACAAGCCGCAAAGCGGCGTAGAACGCCCTTCAGGGCGGCCCCAAAGGGGTGAGGCCAAAGGCCGAATAATCCCGCGAAGAACCCCGCGCCCAAACATCAACAAAACCCTCGCACGATAGTGCGGGGGTTTTTTATTTGCCGAAGATTAGCGGTAGCGAGTTTAAAGCTCAGGTTCTGGCTAAAGCAGTTCTTGCAGTCGAGGGCCACACTGACAAGCCGCAAAGCGGCGCAGAACTACTTCCAGGGTGGCGCTCTTTTTTACACGAACGAGGCTCGTTCTATAGAGGGGTTTTTCCAACGCCTTTAAATTCATCCAGCCGCTGCTGAAACGCCAGTACTTTTTGCGGGCTTAAAGAATTGATCGGCAATTCCCTCAGCGTATCATCAAGAATATTCTGTGCATCCTGCAACAGCTCTCGACCCTGCGTTGTAATTAGCGCAAGGCTCTGCCTAGCATCCCGTTCATTGCGTTGGGTGGCAATATAACCAATCTTCTCCAAGGGTTTAAGTGCTCTGGTTATGGCAGAAGGGGTCAGGCCCACAGCATTGGCTAGCTCTACTTTGGGGAAGCCAGTAGCATTAGCCTGTGCAAGGGCACTTAACAGCCGGTACTCACTAAAACTAATCCCTTTCATGCTGGACAGAATACGATCCAGTCTGCGTTCAAGGGCAGAGGCTGTCTCCAGAAAGCTGAGTATGCTTGTGATCGGTGACGGATGTTGCTGTGTAGTCGCTGAAGTTTTCATTGTTGCAATATACTTGATCGCTCAAGTACATTGCAAGGGCTTTATGGTTGCTCAGAACCTATGGCATGACCGCGCAGTTAGCATGAGATAGCCACGCTAAGACAGCGAGCCTCCAATTCAGAGTTGTAATCTAGCGGCTGTTCTTATAGTTTATGCAAATAATAAAAATAATGGCTGCATCATGAACCAGACAGACACCAACGCAAAAATAGCGACAGCTGGCCCGCAGCTTCTTGATGACCAAGCGGTTATCGAGCGTATTTTTAGCCACATAGATAACAGTACAACAGACCTAGGCGATACAGTCTGGACAGAGCCAGTTGATCACTATCAGTCCCAAGAGCGTTTTGACGCTGAAATAGCACTCTTAAAGCGACTTCCCGTACCCTATTGCCCATCTGCCGCACTACCAGATAAAGGCAGTTATATTGCCCGTAAAGCAGCAGGAACTCCGTTGGTTGTTGTGCGCGGTCTCGATGGGGTGGTTAGGGCGTTTATTAATGCCTGCCGTCATCGCGGTATGCAGGTAGCTAAGGGCAGCGGCTGTTCTCGGTCTTTTGTTTGTCCCTATCATGCATGGACTTACAATCTTGAGGGCAACCTTAAAAACATTCCAGGCCCAGAGGGCTTTCCCGGTATCGACCCCGAAGAGCATGGCTTGGTGCAAGTCAGCGCTGTT
Organism: gamma proteobacterium HTCC2207; assembly: GCA_905182265.1. Classification (GTDB taxonomy): domain Bacteria; phylum Pseudomonadota; class Gammaproteobacteria; order Pseudomonadales; family Porticoccaceae; genus HTCC2207. The sequence continues at coordinate 1,831 of CAJJAO010000050.1, forward strand.
GAAAAAGGCGGCATTGTCTATGTGATGCAAGAGGGCGAGATCAGCCCGGAGATGCTCAACGATACTTTAGATTTTTTTACCCCAGAACAGGAGATGTTCGAGCACACCAACTTGACCGATGAGGCTAACTGGAAGCTGCTTACTGAAACCCTCATGGAGGGGTACCATATTAAGTCTCTGCACAAAGAGACCTTTTACCCCTACGGCCTTGATAACCTGACATTGGTAGAAACTTTCGGCGCTAATTCAAGGGTGACATTCCCGTTTAAGCGTATCGAAAAATTGCGTGATGTAGCGCCAGAAAAACGGCGTATCGACGGGCTGGTCACCCAGGTTTATCTGCTGTTTCCCAATGCAAGTGTCGCAGTGCTGTCCAAACATACCAGCCTAGTGATGCTCGAGCCCCTGAGCCCAACTCGCTCCCAGTGGGTAGTGTATCGCATGATAAATCGGCAGGGCGACGACCATCAGATCAGCCATGAAGACGCGAGGCGCGATGCCCTTTTTGTCAATGAATCTGGGCAAGACGAAGACCGTGAAGCGGCTTGCGCTATACAGGAATCGGTTGGTAGTGGCGCTAACGACCACTTTACCTTTGGCTATTTCGAAAAGGCGATAGTGAATTTCCATCAGCATTTGGCAAAGTATCTAGATTAAAAGCCCCTAGATTAAAAGCCCTTAGATTAAAGGCCCTTGGACTAAAGGCCCTTAGACTAAAGAGCCCTTAGATTAAAAACACTTAGATTAAAAAATCGCCTAGCTCTTAGGCTTTGCGAAGCAGGGCACTTCTATATTCTGCGCATTAATCAGCTTAAAAAACTCATGAAACTTGTTTTGAATACAGTAATTATGCGCCAGAGCCTCGGCGGCAGCCCGCACATCCTCGCTGTCATCGCCCATCACTTCTTTTGCCAGCTTTAGCACCACCGTCAGGGCAGCTTCTTCCGCAGGCCAGTTCTCTACTAGACCCTGCAGGGCATATAATTGGTTATACCTCTGCATCAACCGGTAATCGTCATTAGGCCCGGCTTCTTCAATATCAATGATTTCCTGCACTAGGGGCACAGCGGCCCGATAGTCTTCAGTAAAAATGAGATATTTGTAATAGTAATCTCTGGTCTTGATAGTCGTGGAATGGGTTTTTCCAAAAACGTGCGACGAGAGCACATAGGCACTTTTGATCTGCTCGTGATTAGGGTTAAAGCGTCTGGTTTCTTCGTAGCTGTGATTAATGTTTCTCAGCATCACAATGCACATTTTGTGTTGATCAGAGTATTTGGCGATGCACTGAGGTATGGCCTTTGAACTGCGGCTGATCACTGATGCCCATTTTTTGCGGGTAAGATCATGGTCTATTTTGAGAATGGTTTTATCGAGCTTTTTGTCAGACCAAGGCCTTGCCTCTGCTTGGGTTGGTAGCCATAGCAGGGCCAAAATAAGTGCTGATACAAAAGCGAAAATATTAGAATTTAATGATGTTTTCATGGTTAGTCCCCTCAAACTAAAAAATACCATCACAGAAAGTATAGGTTAAGAATTTGATCTGGGACGAAAATCTCATTTGGGGAGTTTTTGTCACTAGCGGATAGATTGCCTGAGTTTATTCTGTCATATATGATGCCATTACAATCTCAGCCACCCTATAACAATAAGAGACAGGCAATGACGAACTCTACAGAGCTATGGACAGACCGCACCGACATCCGAATAACCAAGCAGGTCACTAGGCCGATAGAGCCTCTGGCCCAAGGTAAGGTTCTGGTTGCCATAGACAGGTTTGCTCTCACCGCCAATAACGTCAGCTACGCAGTAACCGGCGATAGTATTGGCTACTGGCAGTTTTACCCCGCAGAAGATAACTGGGGCATAGTGCCAGTGTGGGGCTGTGCCAGCGTCATTGAGTCCAACTGCGCCGAAGTGCCAGTGGGTGATCGCCTCTGGGGCTACTTTCCCATGGCCAGCCATGCCGTGCTGCAACCGGGCAATGTGCATGCCGATTACTTTGTCGACGTAGTAGAGCATCGTCGCGATTTACCCATGGTCTATAACCAGTTTCGTCGTACCCAAGCCGAGCCTGAATTTCTACAGAACATGGAAAACGAGCGCTGCCTATTGTTTCCATTGTTCATGACCTCATACCTAATCTATGACTACCTGATCGATAACGACTTCTTTGGCGCCCAACAAGTGGTGATAGGCTCCGTGTCCTCTAAAACCGGCTTTGGTTTAGCCCAGATGCTGCACAACGACAGCAATCTAAGCCAGTCGGTGATTGGTGTAACCTCCCCGGGCAACGTCGGCTTTGTCGAAAGCCTAGGCTGCTGCGACCAGATTGTTCTGTATAAAAACGAAAGCCAAATTGACGCCACTATACCCACGGCCTACGTAGATATGTCCGGCGACGTGCGCCTGACGCAAAGCCTGCATAATCACCTGGGCGACAATATGGTCGAGAGCTGCATGGTAGGGGGCAGTCACTGGCAGGAAGGTGGCAAGGCCGGTGACTTACCCGGCGCCCGCCCAAGGTTCTTCTTCGCTCCAGGGCAAATTGAAAAGCGTAATAAAGAATGGGGCCCAGGTGTTGCCATGGCCAAGGCAACAGAGGCCAGTACCAAGGTTTCTGCAATGGTTGCCGATGATATCAATGTGCAGTGGGTACAAGGCGTCGAAGCACTAGCTCAGTCTTGGACTCAACTATTAGACAACCAGATTCCACCGAGCACAGGCTTAATGGTCTCTCTATGAAAAAACTGCTTAGTGTGGTCGTACTTATTACGATTGCCGGCTTTACTAGCTGGCAAAACCGCGTTGAACTGTTGGTATGGGCGGCGCCAAAGTTATTAAAAATCACCCAGCCAGTCGCAGCCAATAGGCCCATCACATGGCCTAAGGGACCAGCCAGCGCCACAGTCGCCAGCGCCGAGCGCCCACCCAATATTGTACTCATAGTCACCGACGATATGGGCTTCAACGACATCTCACTTTACAACGGCGGGGCAGGTGACGGCACCCTGCAGACCCCCAGTATCGATGCCTTGGCACAGCAAGGAGTAACCTTCACCAACGGCTACGCAGCCAACGCAGTCTGCGCGCCTTCCCGCGCCTCTATAATGACCGGCCGCTATTCCACCCGATTTGGTTTTGAGTACACACCATTCTTCAAAACCGGCGTCACCATTTTCGACTGGATGAACCAAACAGACCCCGCAAAAATCCCCCTGTTTATCGACACCGAAAATGCAAAGACCATGAAACCGATGGGGGAACTGGGCCTGCCAAGCTCCGAAATCACCATCGCCGAATTACTTCAGCAGCAGGGTTATTACACCGCCCATATTGGCAAGTGGCACCTTGGTTCCGTAGGAGACATGGTCGCGATTAATCAGGGTTTCAATGATAGTCTTGAGCTAAAAGGCTCACTGTACTTCCCCGAAGGTCACCCTGACGCAGTGAATGCCATCGTTAGCAATGACCGTATTGATCGCATGGTCTGGGCGACAGGCCGCTATGCCGCTAGTTTTAATGCCACTGGTGCAGAGGGTGAACAATTTGCCCCCAAGGGCTACGTCACAGATTACTACACCGACCAAGCCGTCAAAGTCATCGAAAACAACCGCAACCGCCCCTTCTTTTTGTATCTAGCCCACTGGGGTATTCATAACCCACTGCAGGCCAGTCGCGAAGATTACGACGCTCTTGCGCATATAAAAGATCATCGACAGCGAGTGTACTCGGCCATGATTCGGGCAGTAGACCGCAGCGTCAGAAAAGTCAGTCAGGCCCTAGAAGATAACGGCCTTAGCGACAACACCTTGATTATTCTCACCAGCGACAACGGCGGTGCCGGCTACATCGGCCTGCCCAATATCAATAAACCCTACCGTGGCTGGAAGCTCAATCATTTTGAAGGCGGCACCCACGTGCCGTTTATGGCCAAGTGGCCCGCACAGATTTCACCCAACAGCAGCATGGCAGCCCCTATACATCACAACGATATATTCAGCACCATAGCCGCCGCCTCTGGAGTTCAGGTTCCTCAGGATCGCACCATCGACGGCATAGATTTGCTGCCCTATATCCGCGGCGAAATGACCGATGCGCCCCACAAAACATTGTTCTGGAGGGTAGGGCATCAGCAGACCGTGCTGCACGAAGGTTGGAAGCTAATCCGTGCCGACCAGTCTCACCTACCGCAACCCGCAGCCCAGGCCAAGTGGCTATTTAATTTAGCAGTTGACCCTACAGAGCAGAATAATCTGGTTGCTGACAATGGTAGCAAAGTGGCTCAGTTGGAGGCTTTGTTAGCGGCTCATAATGCCGAGCAGGCAGCGCCTCGTTGGCCTTCGGTAATCAATGCGCCGCAGTTGATTGATAAGACGAGTAATGAGCCTTTTGAAGAGGGTGATGAGTTTATTTATTGGCCGAATTAGGTGTGTGTGCGGAGGTTAATAGCACCTAGGGCTACCCTTGCGATCGGTCCCATGGGTGCAACCCTTTTCAGCGTTCGCTCAACTCGCTGCGCTCAGACAGTGAGCTCTCTCAATCTGAAAATGATCACACCCATAAACGGGCCCTGACTGATCGCAAGGGTAGCCCTAGGTGCTCTTTTAATTCCCGCGGTACATCCCAGAAAAAGCGAAAGAAAAAACACTCAAAACTAGAATTTCACTTCGATATTGAGGCTTACCTACCCCTGCCCCCTTTCAAGACCGTATTCACGTCGTGTTTTGAAAGGGGACAGGGGCAGGTAAGCCGGGCCAGTGACCCCAACCAAAATACCATTCTCTAAGATAGACGTGAAAGCGGGATAAAGATAACAGGCTCGGTACGACTACCGAGCCATTAACCCTATAGCGTTAAACCACCGTCCACAACAATGCACTCACCATTGGTATAGCTGCTAGCATTAGACACCAGATACAACACCGTGCCAGCCATCTCATCAGGCTCCGCATGGCGATGCATAGGAATAGCAGCAATCGCTTGGTTATAAATCTTCTCATCACTAAACAGCGCACCAGCAAACTGCGTCTTAGTCATGCCAGGTAACAGCGCATTCACGCGAATATTATGGCGACCACATTCCTTAGCAAACGCCTTAGTCATATTCACCACCGCCGCCTTACTAATCGAATAAATACCCTGCAAAGGGCCCGGCTGTAACGCATTGATCGACGCAGTGTTCACGATAGCGCCACCACCGTTATCGCGCATCATCTTGCCGCCCTCAACACACATAAAGAAATAGCCGCGAATATTCACATCAACCGTCTTCGTATAAGCACCCAGATCAGTATCCAAAATATCGCCAAAATAAGGGTTAGTCGCCGCATTATTAATCAGAATATCCAGCTTGCCATGTACCTGCTTAATATGAGTAAAGCAGGCCTCGATATCAGCCATATTACCCACATGGCAAGCCAGCGCCTCAGCACTACCACCAGCAGCAGTAATCGCATCAGCCACAACCTGACAGCCATCAATCTTGCGACTAGAGACAATCACATGAGCACCTTGCTCGGCTAGAAGTTTTGCAATGGACTCGCCGATACCGCGGCTTGCGCCAGTGACTAAAGCAATCTTGCCCGTTAGATCAAAAAGGTTAGTGCCCATGGGTTTTCTCCAGAAATTATTATTGGTTTATAAGTTAAAAATGTTAGTGGTTAAGAGCTTTTAATTGTAAAGAAATTTTAATTATTAATATCCCTAAGGAGAGCCGCAATCTCAGTTCTCATCAAATTACGAATCGTACTGTAAGTGCTACGGTCCTTACTGGTTAGGGTTTTAGCAAGCTCAAGAGCCGCCTGCTGCAACTCATCAGCAGGGTAAATTCCATCGACAATCTCAAGGTCCGCGCATTCTTGGCCAGTATAGGCAACGCCAGTCAGCAGCATATTTTTGAGCGCATGCTTATTTGGCAGCAGCTGCACAATAGCGTTACTAACCTCAGTAAACGGAATCTTAATATTCACTTCCGGGAAGCAAAAGCGTCCTCGGTCAGAACGCATAACTCGAAAATCGCAGGCCGACGCCAAAATAGCACCACCCGCATAGGCATTGCCATTAATGCAGGCAACCGTCGGGGCATTAAGCGTAGCAACCCGGCATAACAACGTTTCAAAAGCCTGTAAAAACTCTGCCTTAGCGGTCTCATTTTGGCGGCCCATCCAGTCGAGATTAATACCCGTGCTAAAAGTCTTTTCATGGTCGCAGGTAATCAGCAGGGCAGTATTTCCCGAATACCGTTCTACCTGATCTAGAGCAGCCAAATATTCATGGGCCACGTCAGTAGTAAAGCTGTTGTCACCGGCCTCAGCATTGCTCAGAGTTAAAACATGCACACCCTCGTTAAGGGCTAAAGTCATAGTTGTCATGATAGTTAATGCCTAGGTGAGCGTTAGTAGCCAGCGCTGCCGTTAACAATCTGCTGATAAAAATCCTGGTCCAACAGCTGGTAATGCTTAGCCTTTGGCTGTCGCACGTAAATCTCCTGCTCCACCTGGTCCAAATGATAGGCCTGCTTGCGCAGAGTCCCTTTAAACAGCTTAAAGGTGCCGGTCGTGTCCTGCTCTTTTTCAATGCGCACAAACACAGGGCGGGCAAAGGCAGGCAGTTCGCGGTCAGCGTATTCGGTAAAGGCCGCAGCATCAAACTGATGTCCGGGCTTTAATGTGATGGCAGCCATACCGGCCTTACCCTCAATGCCCGGCATCTCAACACCATAGACATTGCTTATTTCAATCTGCTCGCAGGCATTAAGAATCTCACCCACTTCATTGGTCGAGACATTCTCTGCGCGCCAGCGGAAGGTATCACCCACACGGTCAACAAACTGGTAATGAGGCAAGCCCATGGCAAAGCCTACATCAATTTGGCGAATCAAATCGCCAGTATTAAACCAGCGATCACCAGGTTCACGCAGGTCAGTTAATATTTTGTCATCCGAGGCCTGGGCATCTTTATAGCCATCAAACTTATAGCGGTCATCAATCTGGCCCAGCATCAAACCAGCGTCACCCAGAGGTACCTCAATCACATTGCCGCTGTCGTCGCGTACAATTTCGTCGTTTTCAATATCGTATTTCACCAGCATCACAACAACCGAACCCGTGCCAATGGTGGAGTCTTTGTTGAGAATGTTCAGAAACGACACATTGCCCTCACTAGAACCATAGATCTCAGTGATGCGGTTTACCTTAAAGCGATTACGGAACGTGTCCCAAACATCTGGGCGCAAGCCGTTACCCAGCATAGTTTGCAATGGGTTGTTCTGCTCTTCAGGGCAGGCCGGGGCCATAGCCAGATAGCGGCACAGCTCGCCCACATAAACAAACAATGTAGTCTGGTACTGCTGCACCTCAGGCCAAAACTGCGATGCCGAAAAGCGGCGGCGTAAAAACATCGAAGCACCAGAGTGCAAGCAACTGCCAATACCCAGCAAAAAGCCCGTGGCATGGTAGAGAGGCAGGCAGATATACATGCGGTCCGAAGGTTTAGCATGAAAGCCAACCTTAGAATAAGGCTTGGCCGCCGACATAATTTTGCGATGGTAGACAACAGCTGGCTTGGGCAGGCCAGTGGTACCAGACGTAAAGATATACAGGGCGATCTCGCCAGCGACAATATCGTCGGTTTCTGGAAGGTTATCCACGGGCATAGAAGACACAGTGGCGCTAAAGTCGGTAGCCCAGTCAGGCGCCGTTTCATTAATAGTCTTATCAGCCACCCATAAATAGTCAGTATCGGCCAGCGTTAGGCTATCTTTGACGCCCATAACGGCCGGCAGTAGCTCCTGGCCAATCAGGCATTTTTTAGACTCAACAGTGCTAATGCAATGGGCCAGAGGGCGGTCGGTCAAGCCAGTGTTAATAAGGCCAGCAGTGGCACCTATTTTAGCCAGAGCAAAAATACTGCACAGCAGTTCGGTACGATTTTCAATCAGCACCGCAACACAGTCACCTCGAGTTACACCTTGCTGCTTAAGGCTGTGGGCATATTGATTCGTTAGCGCATTAAACTCAGACCAAGTCAGCTCAGCGCCTTCACAGACAATGGCAGACTTATTGGGGTACTTGGCAGCAGTGGTCTGGAACATAAGACCGAGAGAAGACTTGGCATCATCACTAGGGGGCTTAAAGAATATCAGCGTCGGGGCTGCCTGTATAAAATTCCACAGCACGCGGAAATACTCGATAACATTTTTCATTGGTGGCCCCTAGATTGAGTCTTATTATTATATTTGACGATGGTTTTATTATGGCACTGAATATGACAATATAAAACCTCGACTTAGTCACAAGAGTATATCGGAGTTAATCGTATGTCAGGTGAAATGCATTACCAAAAGAAGCTCCGGACTATTAAAGGCAAACAGATTGCCTATATAGATGAAGGTAGTGGCGACCCCATAGTACTGCTCCATGGAAACCCGACGTCTTCTTACCTGTGGCGCAATGTTATCCCCGAGCTCGTTGGCAAGGGCCGCGTTATAGCTCCCGACCTTATTGGCCAGGGTGATTCCGAGAAACTCCCCGCCAGCGCTGGCCCCGAGCGCTATTCCTTTGAAGTAGCCTACAGCTATCTAGATGGTCTGTTAGCCGAGATTGGAGCCAGTTCAAACGTCACACTAGTCATTCACGACTGGGGCAGTGCACTGGGGTTTTACTGGGCCCAGCAGCACCCAACAGCCGTGCGTGGCATTGCCTATATGGAAGGTATCGTATGTCCCCTAAGCTGGGACGACTGGCCCGAGGCTGCCAGGGGTATTTTCCAGGGCTTTCGCTCAGAAAAGGGCGAAGACATGATCTTACAGCGCAACATGTTTATCGAAAAAGTACTGCCAAGCTCGGTTATGAGAACCCTAACCGACCAAGAAATGGCCCATTATCGGGCTGGCTTTGAAGAAACCGATGACCGCCAAGTCACATTGAACTGGCCCCGACAGATCCCTTTAGACGGCACACCGGCCCATATGGTTGACCTAGTAAGTAGCTACGGCCAATGGCTGGCAGGCAATACAGAGCTACCCAAGCTATTTGTTAATGCCGAGCCGGGCTCAATACTGACCGGCAAAGCACGAGAGTTTTGCCGCAGCTGGCCCAATCAAACCGAGGTGACGGTTGCAGGCAGCCACTTTATTCAGGAAGATTCACCCAAAGAAATTGGTCAGGCTGTTGCCGATTGGCTCGAGACTATATAGCCAATCAGCTTAGAGCTTGAAAACAACATCAAAAACAAGAAAAGTAAATAGGAGCGCAGCAAATGTCAGATGTCCCCGTATACATGGTCGTTAATCTACACGTCACCAATGCCGACGAATACCGCAAATACGAGAAAGGCTTTTTCCCAATCCTGAAAAAACATGGCGGTTCGTTCTTAACCTTTGACGACAACCCCATCACCCTTGAAGGCACGATACCTCGAGAAGGGCGCATAATAATTTTCACCTTTCCCTCAGAAGACGCCGCCAACCAATGGTGGGCAGATGCAGACTACCAGCAGCTTAGCGAATTTCGCCGCGCAGGCACCCAGATGGAATTTTTGACCATGGTTCATGGCCTGCCACCAAGAGGCTAGAGCTCTTCGCCTATAATCATTCAGCTGCCGCCAGCTATAGGCGGTAGCCCAAAATAATAAAAAGAGGGCATACAGTGATATCAGCAACCACCATCTGGGGCATCGCCGCCCTGATTTATGTTCTATTTTGGGCCTGGTATGTCGGCCTTCGCGGCAAGCTCTCCCAAGCTGAAATTGAACATTATGGCCAGCGATTTACCGAGGCCGGTCTGCCGGTAGCAGCCCAAGAAAACCTACGCCGTTTTTTAGAAAAAGACGATGGCCGTGAATGGTTTATGGTGAATGTGCTAGAGCTCAAGTCGCCCAAATATGAGTCGGCAAAACTGTTGCTTAGCTACAGCAACACTTTTATGGCCGGTATGTTTAAGCGCGCAGGGCACCCCTATTTTATAGCCGTTGCCGCCGCTAAAAACGTCGAAAATCTCAACTGTGACCATGCAGACAACTGGACCTCTACCGGAATTGTTCGCTACCGCAGTCGCCGCGACTTTGCCGAGACATTATTGGACACCTTTGGCAGTGCACACCACGCCGACAAACTTGCGGCCCTAGAAAAGACCTTCGCGTTTCCTGCCACCACCACATTATTAATGGGCTCGCCCCGGGTGTTAGTGGCTATGGGTCTTGGGCTTATTGCCTCGCTCTCTAATTTAGCGCTCTCCAATTTAGCACTATCCAATTTAGCGCTTGCTAACCTAGTACTCTAATAACTATAAAAATATTGAGACAAAAAATCATGACTACAGATAACGCCCTATTTAAGCCCTTCCAACTGGGCAACCTACAGCTCAAAAACCGTATTGTAATGGCGCCCATGACTCGCAATTTCTCGCCCAACGATAATATTCCCGGTGACAACGTAGTCGAGTACTACCGTCGTCGTGCAGAAGGCGGTGTCGGTTTAGTTGTCAGCGAAGGCACCTGTATCGGGCATCCTGGCGCCAGTGGCTATCCCGGCGTACCGTATTTTCATGGCGAAGCACGCCTGGCAGGTTGGAAAAAAGTTGTCGACGCCGTGCATGCTGCCGGTGGTAAATTTGCGCCCCAGCTATGGCATGTAGGCGCAGTGCGTAAAGCGGGCACCATGCCCGAAGGTGATGTGCCAGGCTACGGCCCCTCAGGTATGAACGTACCGGGCAAGGTTAATCGCCATGTGATGACCCAACAAGACATAGACGATGTAGTTGCCGCCTTTGCCCAAGCTGCAGCAGACGCCGAAGCCATAGGCTGCGATGCCATCGAATTACATGGCGCCCATGGGTATTTAGTTGACCAGTTTTTCTGGGAGGGCACCAACCAGCGTGAAGATAAGTACGGTGGATCACTAGAAAATCGTGGACGCTTTGCGGTAGAAATCATTAAGGCCGTACGTGCCGCCGTCAGCCCCGACTTCCCGGTTATCTTGCGCTGGTCTCAGTGGAAGCAGCAAGACTACACCGTACGTTTAGCGACCACACCTGAAGAGCTAGAGCGCTTCTTGAAGCCTTTGTCTGACGCCGGCGTGGACATATTCCATTGCTCACAAAGACGCTTCTGGGAACCCGAATTTGAAGGTAGCGATTTAAACCTAGCGGGCTGGACGCAAAAAATTACCGGCAAGCCCGCCATCACCGTAGGCAGCGTAGGCCTAGACGCCGAATTTACTCCTAAACCCGGCGAAGCAACCTTTAGAGAAGCAGAACCCGCAAGCCTAGATGAACTGTTGCGCCGCATGGACGCCAAACAATTTGACCTAGTGGCCGTGGGCCGCGCCTTAATATCCAACCCAGCTTGGGTTGATATGGTGCAAGGTGAGCGCCACGAAGAACTAAAACCATTCCGTAAAGAACATTTAGCTGAGCTTATATAAGCCGAATTAATTTAACCGGCCTAAAGTGACTCAATAAAATATAAAAACAAAGAACGGGAGAGACCCTTTGGAACTTAAAGACAAGATCGTAGTAATCACCGGTGCCGGCAGCGGTATTGGCCGAGCACTCGCCATTCGATTTCACGCCGAAGGCGCCAAGAAAATCGTCTGCACCGATATCAATCTCGCTAACGCCGAAGAGACCGCTGCCATGGTCAACGGTGTTGCCATGAGCAGCGATGTCGCCAAAGAAGAAGACATTGTTCGAGTTATCGAAGACACCGAAGCCAATATTGGTCCCATCGATTTGTTTTGCTCCAACGCCGGTGTTGGTTATGGCGAACGCATAGACTCACCCAATGCAGAGTGGCAATCTATCTGGGATATTAATGTTATGTCCCACGTTTATGCCGCACGGCATTTAGTGCCGCGTATGGTCGCAAGAGGAGGCGGTTATTTTCTCAACACCTCATCAGCCGCAGGCCTGTTAAATCAAATTGGTGGTGCCGCCTATGGTGTGACCAAACATGCCGCCGTTGGCTTTGGGGAATGGTTAGCCATTCACCATAAACACGAAGGTATTAAGGTTTCTATGCTGTGCCCACAAGCCGTGCGCACCGCCATGACCGCCGTCGAAAACGACGCCGTAGCGGCAGCTGCCAACGACGGTATGATCGAGCCAGAAGAATTAGCTGAAAGCGTAGTTGAAGAGCTGCGCAACGAAAGCTTTTTAATACTGCCCCACCCAGTTGTGCTCGAATATATACGTAACAAAGCCACCAACTACGATCGTTGGATTGGCGGCATGAACAAACTAATGCAAAGAATTACTGGCATCATCAGTAAATAAATAATCTATCTAGCGACTTATGTTGCTAGTTTTACAGGGGAGAGCATCATGGCTTTTGAATTAAGCCCAAGAGCAGAAGACATTAACAATCGTTTAAAAGCGTTTATGGATGAGCATATTTATCCGCGCGAAAAAGAATACGAACAATTTACCGGCGACCACAACAACCTGTGGCAGTACCCAGATTGGTACCAAGGTCTAAAAGACGAAGCCAAAAAGCAGGGCCTATGGAACCTGTTTTTGCCAGCAGAATACAAACCCTGGAGCCCAGGCCTAACCAACCTAGAAATTGCCCCCATGTTCGAAACCATGTCCAGAGCGGCCTGGTCACAGCAAATCTTTAACTGCAACGCCCCAGATCGCGGCAACATGGAAGTACTGGCTAAGTACGGTACCCCAGAGCAGCAAAAACAATGGTTAGAGCCTCTGTTAGCAGGCGAGATTCGCTCGGCCTACGCCATGACCGAACCAGACGTTGCCTCATCAGACGCCACCAACATGGAACTCAAAATCGAGCGCGACGGCGACGAGTATGTATTGAACGGCCGCAAATGGTGGACCACCAATGTCATTGGTTCTGCCTGTAAAATTATGCTGGTTATGGGCAAGTCCAACCCAGACGCACCGCGTCATCAGCAGCACTCAACTATTTTAGTACCCACAGATACCCCAGGGGTTGTTATGTCCCGCCCACTAAAAGTGTTTGGTGAATACCACTCCCCCGGCGGTGAAGGCGACATGCTATTTACCAACGTACGGGTGCCAGTGGGCAACCTGATCTTAGGTGAAGGCCGTGGTTTTGAAATAGCACAGGGTCGTTTAGGGCCCGGTCGTTTCCAGTACGCCATGATGTTTGTTGGCATGGCGCAGCGCTGCCTAGAGCTCATGTGTGAACGCGCCCAAGCGCGAGTCGCCTTTGGTGAGCAGCTGAGCAAAAAGACCAGCGTACAGCACGAGATTGCCCGCAGCCGCTGTGATATCGAACAGTGTCGCTTGCTAGTGCTAGCCGCCGCAGAAAAAATGGACAAGTACGGTATCGACGGCGCAAGAGAAGATATCTCCATGCTCAAAATTGTCGCACCCAAAATGTGTGAAGACGTCTCAAGCCGCGCCATGCAAATCTTTGGCGGCATGGGCGTTTGCCAAGACACACCACTGGCCCATATCTGGACGACCAGCAGATTCTGCCGTATCGCCGACGGCCCAGACGAAGTGCACATGTCGCAGCTAGCCAAAATGACCATGCGTTCGTTAAACCGACAAGCAACATAAGTTAAAAGACAAAGGAGTCATCATGAGTTTTTCATCCAAAGTACTCAGCATCGAAAAGCAGGGGCAGGTCGGCATCGTATGGCTAGACCGCGAACCTAAATACAACGCACTGTCCACCGAACTGTGGTCAGCCATACCCCATGCCCTAGATGCACTGTGCGAAGACACCGAGATCGGCGCAATTATTCTAGCCGGTCGCGGCAAGCACTTTTGTGCCGGTATTGACCTAGTCGAAGACGGCCTAAGCGCACACAAAAACGCCAAAGCCCGCTCCAAAGCCGAAGCCAATATTCGCCAGCTAGGCAACACGCAAAAGTTTCAGGCCGCCATTACCTCACTGGCCGACTGTGCACTGCCAGTCATCGCCGTAGTGCAGGGTTTTTGTTTGGGCGCCGGTGTAGACCTAATCACCGCCTGCGACATTCGTATCGCCAGCGCTTGCTCAGTCTTCAGCGTCCGCGAAACCCGCCTAGGCCTAGTGGCCGACGTAGGCACATTGCAGCGCCTGCCCAAGATACTAAACGCCGGCCATGTCGCAGAATTAGCCTACAGCGGTAAAGACATTAAAGCCGACCGCGCCGAGAAAATTGGTTTGGTAAACGACGTATACGAGTCCGCCGAAGCCACCATGGCAGCAGGTCTACAATTGGCCAACGACATCGCCAGCAACTCACCCATGGCAGTAAGAGGTACCAAGTTTATTTTGCGCCAGTCAGAAAACCTCACCGACCAGCAGAGCCTAATGGTCAATGGCATGTATACCATGATGACCAGCTTGGAATCCAATGATCTGCAAGAAGGCATACATGCCTTTGCAGAGCGCCGACCTGCGAAGTTTACAGGTAGCTAAACTAAACGGCCTTTTATGGCAAAAGGCCTCTTGTGACAAACGGCTTCTTGTGACAAACGGCCTCTTGCGGCACCCAAGCTGCAAGAGGTCGTTCCATATACTGCCAATCACCAGACCTCCACCCTGTCTTGTCGCCCACAAATCTTATTTTCTCACCTAGCTGCTAATACTCCATCAATCTAATCCCGTCATTAAAAAAAATACGGTGATTAGTTTGTTGGAGAGATGGCGATAGGTTAAAAGAATACGGCTGATCTCCTGCTTAATAGTGACTGGATCAACCTCGCCCGTTGACCAGTCTTTTTAAATAGGTATGTGAACGACGACCTGGTATGTTCATTTAGCTCTGTCGTGATGACGGTTGATTTTTACGGTGATGATGTCAGACAGCGTCTAAACCCCAAACACAAAAAAAGGGGTAACAGCAGTTACCCCTTTTTCTTTTGCGATGCACTTACCTCTAAGACATATCCCTAGTCGCATCAGCAGCCTAGGGAAGTGTTGTACTTGAAGCCTGTTTCTATCTCAGCTTGCGGCGCTAAACCTTATTAGGCCAAAGCTACAAGAGAAAGCATTGGAAGCATGATGATTAAGAGTGCTATGCCAACATTTTTCCATGATGGTGGTGCAAGGCTGCCGGTTTTACTTAATTCTTCAGCCTTTGAGGCTAGCATTTGGCATCTGCCAAACATGCCATATACCATGGCGGGCGCGATACTTAAAGGTGTCGCCAAAGCAAAATCTAAAAAGAAAATATCGATTAGGTTAAGAACCAGATAACCTATACAGAAAGGCATCCAATACTTAACATTATGGTACGCCAGCCAATAAAAGGTAAAAAAGAAACCTAACCAAGACCACTTCCAGGTGGACAGTAGTAATTTCTCGGCACCTTTGTCCCCAACTTCCATGTCGCCAACTGATTTTTTATTGATTAAGGCTGTTAGTGACTGAATCCATTTGTCGCCGCGCTCGCCAAAATACTCTTTAAGGCTAGGATGATTGACTACTTCTATATATTTCATATTTTCCCCTCTCCAGAGATAAATGCCTACATCATGATCTGCACAACATAGCCGCTAATTAACTTTATTATAATTATAAATCTTGTATGCAAGATTTCATGTTACCCAAACTTTTATAGCACGTTCGTTATAACAACTTTGCATAGCTATTATATTTAATGAGTCTCAAAAGCTAACGTGACTCTTTGTTTTTGTTATATCTGATATCTAGGGGCGGAGATGCTGACTTGGATAGTGACTTAGCCAGGAACTTAACTAGCGACTTAGACGAATCTCTAAGCGTTGTTTCAGGCGACAATGGTTTTTTAGGCGAGAATAGTTCTTCAGGCGACAATAGCTCTTTAGCCGACAATAGCTTGGTTACAGCTTTTATATTGGGTTTAGTGGTGACGCCCAATGGCCCTTGCCATTATTGGTTTATAAATAATGGCAGGGCGATTGGATTTTGGCGGCTTGAGGTACTTACTGATCGTTAGTTTTTATAAGCCAAATACGTTGATATAAAATTGCTCGCCATCATCAGTTTGTTCAATAGTGTAAGTGATGGGTAGTGGGCTTGTGCCACCAGGCCCTATGACTGCTAGCTCGGCAGCACATTCGTGTGCTCCAGTGCCCTCATTAGTCGATGTGGTTCTAATAGCATTGACTGCATAAGTAAAAGACGCTGCTGCTGCGGCTCCTAATTGGTTAGACATTTCTCTGGCTGCTATCTCTTTGACTAAGTCTGTGCTCTGTTCGTCACTGCACACGGGCACTGGTGAGCCACACCCTGTTAAAAGCGCCGCAAAGGAAACTGCAGTTAGATATCTTATGGTTTTCATAGTCCCACTCCTAATAAATATATTTATGCATATTTATGTATTTCAGTCTTCAGTTTTTAATTTGTCTAATAACATTCATTAGCTGTTCAAAGGTATACCCAAAACACTGACGTGCCAAGCTTTAGATAATTTTTGGCGTTACACCTTTAGTTTTTCTAAATAAAAAAACTAAATATGCTCAAACATAGCACAGTAAAACTTTAACTTTGCTGACCTGGGTGCTTACTGTGTCCAATAGCTTTTTTAATGAGTTGTGTAGGTCGGTGTTGTATGTTCAAGTGAAGTTATAAAAACCGGTGACGAGCTTTTATGTTTCCGGGAAGAATAATAAGAGGGCGTTTGATATTTTTGCCCGTGGTGATGTTAGTTAATTTTTTGAGGGGTAATACAATGAATATCTTGAGGGGTTTTAAGTTTTTTTTGATCATTCTAGTGTCGGTAGTTCTGTTTGGTTGCGATAGCCTTCCCGAATGCGCTGATATGACTGCCGAAAAAAATGACTGTACTGGTCAGGTCACTTATACCAACGGCAACACATACGACGGTGAGTGGAAAAATAATAAAAAAAATGGTCAGGGTACCTACGTTTGGCCTTCTGGTAGAGAATACATAGGTGCTTGGAAAAATGGTGATAGAGCTGGGCAGGGCACGATGACTGTTAGTGATGGCACGAAGTACGTTGGCACCTGGAAAGATGATGCTTACTTGTTGGGCACTATGACCCAAGCCAACGGTGGAATATATGAAGGTCCATTCGTAGATGGTGTTTATGCGGGAACTGGCACTTTTACCTTCGGCTCTGGAAAGAAATATGTTGGGGAATTCATGAATGGTTTTTTTGAGGGGCAAGGTACTACGTTTTATACGGATGGTACTGAGCGTTCAGGAAACTTTGTACGCGGCGAATACCAGGTTACAGCTGCAGAAAAAAAGGCGAAGCTGGTACGGCAATTCCCATACTATGCTGTTATAACCTGTGGTGCTGGGCAGGGGCATATCAACATCCAGATGTGCTTCAAAGATTATGGGTCTATGGAAATTAGAAATGGTAGCGACTATGGGCTCTATAAGATGGTGGAGATCATACGTGGATTAATTCCTAATTCTAAGGAGAGGCGAGAAGGGCTTATTGTTGACCTGCGGGAAAGCTTTGAGATAAAAGCTGTGATGGGAGACGGTGGTAAGTACTTTAATCTTGGAGTAAAAGTTCTTGATAGGTCTTCTGATGAGATTTTGTTTCAAAAGCAGGTAAGCAGTTATCAAACTATTCGGGTTTCTAATTAAGTACCTTTAATCCCAGGCACAAAAAAGGGGTAACACAAGTCACCCCTTTTTCTTTTACGCTGTATGTACACTTGATACATACAGTGTGCATTTACCTAGTAAGACAAATCCCGAGTTGCATTTAGTAGTCCAGGGAAGTATTGCCCAACCTTGGCCATGCCATAGGTTA
Source organism: gamma proteobacterium HTCC2207 (assembly GCA_905182265.1). Taxonomy (GTDB): domain Bacteria; phylum Pseudomonadota; class Gammaproteobacteria; order Pseudomonadales; family Porticoccaceae; genus HTCC2207. The sequence continues at coordinate 19,527 of CAJJAO010000050.1, forward strand.
CCCAGTATTCAATCTTTTGCGCAAAGGTCATCTCAACCATTTCTGGTAGACGCTGTTGCTGTCTGTCCAGGTAGGCGTGAATGGCTTCTGCATCTTCTAAGGTGTTGGTTTCGTAGAAGCCGACCATGCCTTTGTGTGACCTAGAGCCGCCCAGCACAATACCGGTAAAGTCGATATGGGTCTGTTCGCTCATGTAACGTAAGTCGGGCACTACGTAGTTGCTCTTGGCGCTAAGGCCGTGACAGGAGCCGCAGTTGTGGCTGTATAGTTCTTCACCTTTGGTGATGACGTCGGGGTCGGTGTTGGCTTCGTGACCCAGGGCCAATATGGTGGCTAGGCTGTTGTCGGCTAGGGTACGTGTCTGACCAAATTTGCCGAGCTTAAATACCAGCAGTTTGTTTTGGTTTACTTTGTTGCGCTTGAGCTCGTCACCGATGGTAAGCATGACGGTACCGCCACTACCTTGGGCTACGGCGATGTATTGTTCGCCGTCTAGCTCGTAGGTCATGGGGCCGGCTAATACGGCACTGTCGGACTGGAACTGCCACAGACGATCGCCGTTGTCGGCGTCATAGGCGGCGAAGGTGCCTGTACCCATACCTTGGAAGACTAGGTCGCCGGCGGTGCTTAGTACGCCACCGTTGGCTGGCTTGTCGTGATGTACTTTCCAAGCGGCTTCTTGTTTAACGGGGTCCCATGCGAGGAGTTCACCCCAGATCAATGCGTCGGCACTTGCTTTGCCAGCTACCCAGCTTTTGGGGTCTCTTGATTGGTTTAGATCGACGCCGGTGTTCCAGCGGTTGAGCTGATACTTAACAGTTTTTTGAGCGCTAAAGTAATGGGGAATGTTCTGCGCGGGTATGTACATCAAACCAGTCTTGGGGCTGAAGGACATTGGCTGCCAGTTGTGGGCGCCGTAGGGCGATGGCCAGATGTAGCTGCCGCCGTTTTTCTGGTAGTCGGCGTATTCAGTTTCGACTGGTCTTCCGGTTTCCATATCGATATGGCTGGCCCAGGTGACTTTACCGAATTTCTCAGCTGAAAGTAGTTCGCCGGTTACTCGATCTAGTACATAAAAGAAGCCGTTCTTTGGCGCCTGCATGATGACTTTGCGCTGTTCGCCATTGATTTCTAGTTCGGCGAGGGTGAGCTGCTGTGTGGCGGTGTAGTCCCAGTTATCTTTGGGAGTGACTTGGTAGTGCCATACATATTCGCCAGTATCAGGTCGCAGGGCGACGATGGAGCTCAGGTATAAGTTGTCGCCGCCACCAGGGCTGCGTAGGTCACGGTTCCAAGGGGAACCATTACCTGTGCCTATGTAGAGTAGGTCGAGTTCTGGGTCGTAGACTAGGGAGTCCCATACGGTACCGCCGCCGCCACCGAGTTTGTGCCAATCATCGCCACTCCAGGTTTTAACTGCTGCGTCTAGGGCAGGGTGCTCTTGGGGTTTGCTTGGGTCGCCGGGTACTGTGTAAAAGCGCCATAGCTGGTCGCCGGTGGCGGTGTCGTAGGCGGTGATATAGCCGCGTACGCCAAGTTCTGCGCCGCCGTTACCAATAATTACTTTGCCGTCGACTACACGGGGTGCGCCGGTAACACTGTAGTTACTGTTGTTTGGAGTGGTTTCTATTACCCAGTTGGCTTCGCCGGTTTCGGCGTTCAGGGCGACTAGGCGACCGTCTAAGGTACCAAAGAATACTTGTAGGCCTGTTTCTGCGTCACCTTGCCATAGGGCTACGCCGCGGTTTACTGCGCCACAGCAGGTCTTGATTAGGTGGTCTTTGGGGACTTCGGCATCGTAGTGCCAGAGCTGTTCGCCGGTTCTGGCGTCTAGTGCATGCACATGGCTCCAGCCGGTGCTGACGTAAATTACGCCGTTGTGTACTAGGGGCGTGGCTTCCATACCGCGGGCGGTATCAAATTTAAATGACCAGGCTAGATCTAGTTCGTCGACGTTGTCGCGATTTACTTTGTCTAGGGGGCTGAAGCGTTGCTCTTTGTAGCCGCGGCCATAATTTAGCCACTCTGCGCCTGGGTCGGTTATAGACTGTTCGTTGACTACGGTTGGCTCGGCTATTGCTGCGCCGCTCATGCCTAACAGTAGTAGTGCGCTAATGATAAGTCGCGATGACATAGGTGTTCCCCGTTTGGATTTTGTGTGGTGCTATTTTTTTAATTAATGCTTTTAATTATTAGAGTTTTTTACTGGTATTTATTATTGTTTTTAGCCCTGATCTTAGTATCGATCTTACTATCGTTCTTAGTATGTACGTTCTACTTTGATTGTAAGGCCATTTCGATAAACTGCATACGATCTTGGCCGAAAAACATTTCGTCGCCAATAAATAGGGTTGGTGCACCAAAGCAGCCTCGTTCGACAGCGGCTTCGGTATGGCTAATCAATGCTGCCTTGACCTCTGGGTCTTGGCTGTTGGCGATAATGGTTTCGGCGTCTAGGCCTGCGCTAGTTAAAACTCTGGCAACAACCTCTGGCTCTCCCATGTTTTCGCCATTGACCCACACTGCATCGTAAACGGTGTGCACATAGTCGGCAAAACAGTCTTGGTCTAAGGTAGCCACTGCAGCGCGCATCAGATTTAGGGTGTTAATAGGGAAGTGCGGGTTGATGTTGAGCGGCACCTGATACAGGGCGGCAAAGCGCGGTAGGTCTTGGCCCATCATGTATTTGCCTTTGGCGGCGACCATGACTGGAGACATGTTGCCGGTGGCTTTAAATAGGCCGCCGAGCAGTATGGGTTTGTAGTCTAGGGTACAGCTGTATTCGCTTTGGAGCTGCTGCAGACGCTTGTGGGCGAGATAGGCGGTGGGGCTACCGAAATCAAAATAGAAGTCTACTGTTTTAGTCATAGTGCGCACTCTTTTTTGGACCCTGAGTATCTTGCTAGATGGGGTTTATGTAAACCGCAAATAATGACTAATGAGTACCTGCATAGGGTGCTACATAGGTGTGTATCTATGATGTTAACTAATTATGGGGCACTAGCAGTTCAAGCATGTCGGCAATAATCACAATGCTGTCTGCTTTGCTGAGCTTTTGCGTATCGCGGAGGCGATTCCAGGTTTCGAAGGAGGCGATGGCATCAACGGCTTCACGTTTGTTGGCTGGCAGGTCTTTTAGCTCTGGCAGCCAAAGGTCGAGATCTTTACGCAGCTTATTTTGGTTTATGGCGTAATTTTTACGAATAACCGCTGAGTTCCACAGACGTCCGCGGGTTGATAGCAGCATGTTGCCGATGGTTTCGTAGGCTTCGGCATGGTATTCGGTGGCGTGGAGTACGCGTTCGTTTGAGGTGCCTTCGCGGTTGCCGCCTAAGAACAGACCGCGGTACTGGTCGCGGCTTATTTCGTTGGCGGTTTCGAAGATGCTTTCCATGTCTTCGAAGTGCCTGAATACTGAGCGAATGCCTACTTTGGCATGGTCTGCCACTTGCTGTGCGGTGGGTTGAAGATTGCCTTCGTGT
>CAJJAO010000051.1 GCA_905182265.1 gamma proteobacterium HTCC2207
AGCAATGGCGAGACAGAGCATCAGGGTATTGAGCTAGAGTTGGATTATAAGATTAATTCAGATTGGTCTTTGGCGGTTAGCGCAACACAGGCTCGCCATACTTATCTTAATAGCATCGAACTCAGTGGCGTGGATATTCGTGGCAATGATATAGACACAGCGCCTAGAAATTTTGGCAGTGCTAGATTGGCATGGACTCCGGACAGCACAAAAACTGTAGAGCTTGAATGGCAGTCTATGGGCAGTTACCAGCTCAATCCAGAAAATCTACATCAGTACGAGGGGCATGACATTGTGCATCTTCGCGCGGGTTGGAGCGTCTCTGAGTCAATGCGTGTCTATGCCAATATCAGCAATCTCACTGACGAACATTATGCGGAGCGTGCCGACTACACAAGGTTTAGTCAGGAGCGATATTTCCCAGGAACTCCTAGAAGCATGCAGGTGGGTGTTGAGTTAGCTTGGTAGCTTGGTAGCTTTTGGGTTTTGTGGACTAGCAAAATAATTTTTAAACGTAGGTTCCCAAAGGACGCTTAGAAATATGGAAAACTTAACTGGAAATTGTTTATGTGGCGCTGTGAAATATGTCGCAACCTGTAAGCCCATAGCGACCCGTGCCTGTTGGTGTAGACTTTGCCAAACCTTAGCCGCTGGAAATGCCACAATAAATTTGGTATTTCCTAGGGCTGAGGTCACGATTACTGGAGAGCTTAGTGACTTTCAGACTGGTGCCGAGAGTGGAAATAAAATGCACCGGAAATTTTGTCCTAAGTGTGGAACACATCTCTTTAGCGAAGCCGAAGAAAAACCGACGCTGATTGTTGTACGAGCTGGAACATTAACCGATTCTGAATCGATAAAAGTAGAAGGCTTAATTTGGACCAGTGAAGCACCATCTTGGGCGCAGCTAGATCCCGAGATACCCCACCTTAAATTTCAAACTACGTAAATGAAAAATAAGAGGGAAGTTTAAACATAGACGTCAAGCTTGCATAGTCGGAGAGGGAAGGTCAAAGTGTATGGAAAAGACTCGGCTCGAATGTTAATGCCGTTGGCTTAGAGGTTGTATTGTATGAACCATCATCCACTTAAAGACTCTTTAATTGACGAATTACACAATCGACCCTTTCCTGTTGTGGCACTGCCCGCGCAGGTTTCTAGTTTGGTTTTTCTCCATACCGGTGAACGGAAGCTGGAGATAGATAAACTCAAAGATTTGGCCAATCGCCATAACATTCCAGCCCCAGAGGAAAACGCTGATTGCTATTACCAGAGTTTTCCGCTGTTTGATCTGCGCTGGGAATTTCATAATGAATTCTCTACTTATACGGTTATTCGCCATTGCGATACACCTCAATCTCTCGGGGAAAATATTTTCTCGTTGGTTGATACAGATTGGGTTGAGGATTTAGGTGGTCAGCTAATTGCCGCTAATCATATCGATCTTCGTTCGGCTTCAATGTCCCCAGCAACACCTGAGCTAGTTAGCGATCAATTTGATGGCCAGCGGCTGGTGGGTGGCAAAATCTATGATGGCTATGCCACTATCTGGACTTCGGTGCAGGCACAGGATGATGGGTTTATTCGCACGCTAGTAATAGATGAAGGTATGGATTCTGCCCAGGCGGGTAGAGTGATTCGCAACCTACTTGAGATTGCTGCTTATAGGTCCATGACCTTACTCGCGCTTCCTATTGCTCGCCAGCTTATGCCTGAAGTACGCCAGCTTGAGCAGCGTTTGGTCGAAACTAATAATAAGCTCAACGACATAGTCACCCTGGAAGATGAGCAGAATCTAATGGATGAGCTGATTAGCGAAGCCACACAGTTAGAAAAACTAGTGGCCGACCACAACTTTCGTTTCTCAGCGACTGAGGCGTACTTTAATCTAACTGAGAGTCGCTTAGAGATGCTGCGCGAACAAAAGATGCCAGCGATACGCACATTAAAACAGTTTCATGCGCGGCGGTTTATCCCAGCGTTTAATACTTGTATGTCTGTGGTCAAACGCAAAGAAAATTTGAGCAAGCGTATTAGTCGCACCAGTGAATTATTGCATCTGCGCCTGCAGCTCTCTCTGGAAGCACAAAATCAAAAACTGCTGTCATCTATGGATAATCGCAGTGAACTGCAGCTGCGTTTGCAGCAAACTGTTGAGGGGTTGTCGGTTGTGGCGATGACCTACTACAGCATGAAGTTGATTGAACTGCTGCTTAAGCCTGTGCCCTTAGAAACCTTTGTGCCTATTTCCCAAGGTGTGGCGTTGGCGATACTAACGCCAGTGGTATTCTTTGGTGCGATGATGGTTATGGTGAGAATTCGCAAAAAATTACATCGCTAGACTTAGGTTAAGTGGCCCCGACTCAGCCGCGCTTATTCCAGCTGACACATTCCTCAAGAGTAACCCCAGTACCACCAAAGATATCTAGTGCACTGCCAATGGTCAGGTCTACAGCGCCATTGGACAGTGACTCGACTAGAGCCAAATCTTGCAGTGATCTCGCGCCGCCAGCATAGGTGCAGGGCAGAGCGCAGGATTCCCCAAGTAGTTTAACCAGGTCCTTATCTATGCCCCCTTGCAGCCCCTCAACATCCGCTGCGTGCACAAGAAATTCTGCACAGTGATTCTCTAGTTCTTTAATCGTCTCAGTATTAACCGGAGTATTGGTGATTGTCTGCCAGCGATCGGTTGCGATCATCCAGCCTTGAACTGTTTTTCGGCAACTTAGATCGAGTACCAGATACTCTGCACCTACTTCAGCCTTAATTGCTTCAAGCCGCGACCAAGAAAACTCACCCTGATCAAATAAATAGGAAGTCACAATAATGTGAGAGGCGCCAGCGGCTAAATAGCTCGCGGCATTTTCAAGATTAACGCCACCACCGAACTGCAGCCCATCGGGATAGGCGGCAAGCGCCTTAAGAACCTGCTGCTGATTGTTGGGGCCTAGGGCAATAACATGGCCGCCGGTCAGATTATGTTGGCGGTAAAGTTCGGCGTAATAGGTGGCGTCGTACTGGCTGACAAAATTAGTGTCCGCACCATCGTCTG
>CAJJAO010000052.1 GCA_905182265.1 gamma proteobacterium HTCC2207
AAATTATTTTCCGCAAGGATATTGGCGACGAAGAAAAAATTGCTGCACGCACCGAAGAGTATCGCAAGAAGTTTGCTAACCCCTTTATTGCGGGTAAGCGCGGTTATATCGATGATGTGATCATGCCTCACAGTACGCGCAAGCGTGTTGCTCGTTCCCTCGCGATGCTAAAAAACAAAAGCATTGAAAATCCCTGGCGCAAGCACGGCAATATTCCTCTGTAAGGAAAGATAAATATTATGTTAAAAAAGATTTTAGTAGCTAACAGAGGCGAAATTGCCTGCCGTGTTTTCGCGACGGCCAAGAAGATGGGTATCGCTACCGTAGCGGTTTATTCCGATGCTGACGCAGATGCACTGCATGTGCAGATGGCAGATGAAGCCATTAATATTGGCCCTGCGTCCTCATCAGAGAGCTATCTGGTGATCGATAAAATTGTGCAGGCCTGTCTCGACAGTGGTGCAGATGCGGTGCATCCGGGTTATGGATTTCTCTCGGAGAACAGCAAGTTCCATGATGCATTGGATGCTGCGGGCATTGTATTTATTGGCCCGGGCAAAAAAGCCATTGAGTCTATGGGCGATAAAATTACGTCTAAGCTCATAGCTGAAAAAGCCGGTGTTAACTGTATTCCGGGTTTCACCGATGTAGTGCGCGATGCCGACCATGCGGTTGAGGTTAGTGCTGAAGTGGGTTATCCCGTTATGCTTAAGGCTTCGGCTGGTGGCGGTGGTAAAGGCATGCGTGTGGCCTGGGATGAGGCGGATTGTCGCGATGGTTTTGAGCGCGCCACCAATGAAGCGCGCTCTAGCTTTGGTGACACCAGAATCTTTATCGAGAAATATATTCAGCAGCCCCGCCATATCGAAATTCAAGTAATGGCCGATGCCCATGGCAATATTATTTATCTGGGTGAGCGGGAATGTTCTATTCAGCGTCGCCACCAAAAGGTAATTGAAGAGGCGCCGTCGCCATTTTTAGATGAGGCGACTCGGCAAAAAATGGGCGAGCAAAGCTGTGCCTTGGCGAGAGCTGTAGATTATCAGTCTGCCGGTACTGTGGAATTTATTGCTGACGCTGAGATGAACTTCTATTTTCTGGAGATGAACACTAGATTGCAGGTTGAGCACCCAGTAACCGAACTGGTTACGGGCCAAGATTTAGTAGAGATGATGATTCGAGTGGCAGCCGGCGAGAAACTTTCTCTCACCCAAGAACAGGTCACTTTGACTGGCTGGGCGATGGAGTCTCGGGTGTATGCGGAAGACCCGTTCCGTAATTTTATGCCTTCTATCGGTCGCCTCTCGGGCTATAGAGAACCCCATGGAGAAGGTGTGCGCGTCGATAGCGGTGTCTTTGAAGGTGGCGAAGTGTCGATGCACTACGACCCTATGATTTCCAAACTGATTACTTATGGCGATGATCGCGGCCAGGCTATTGATCGCATGGTTGATGCGTTGGATGCCTATTATATTCGTGGTGTAAATCACAATATTAGTTTTCTCAATGCCTTGATGGTTCACCCTCGCTTTGTAGCGGGTGAGTTGACTACTAACTTTATTGCCGAAGAATTTCCCGATGGTTTTAATGCAGATTTGGTGCCTCAGACCAATCCTGCGATTGCTACGGTCGTGGCTGCGTCTATTCATCAAGAGTACCGCGAGCGTTCGGCACTGATCTCCGGTCAGATGGAAGGGCACCAGTATGGCGTAGCCAGTGACTGGGTGGTGATTGCGGGAGATACTGAGACTGCAGTGACCACGACCTTAACGGAGTCAGGGTTTATTGTTTCTATCGGCATTGATGACTATGAGGTAGTGACGGATTGGAGGTTGGGCGAGCCGCTCTTTCAAGCGACCATTAATGGTCAGGCTGTCTGCGTTCAGGTTGAGCGTAAAGAGAGTCGTTTTCAGCTATTTTATCGGGGTGCAGAAATTAGTGCACTGGTGCTCTCGCCGAAAGCAGCTGAGCTGAATAAGATAATGCTTGAAAAAGTACCGGCAGATTTATCCAAATTTTTACTCTCTCCCATGCCTGGTTTGTTGGTCAAGCTTGCAGTAGCCCTGGGTGATCAGGTTAAAGCTGGCGAAGAGTTAGCGGTAGTAGAAGCCATGAAGATGGAAAATAGTCTTAGGGCGACCCAAGATGGTATTGTGGCGAAAATCTCTGCTGAACAGGGCGACAGCCTGATGGTAGATGAAATTATTATGGAATTTGAGTAAGAGGGCGTTTAAATGTTAGCAGAGCAGATTAAAGCCGGTGATCGTCGTGCCTTAGCCAAGGCGATTACTCTCGTAGAGTCGACCCGCGCTGATCACGGTGATCAGGCAACTGCGCTGCTAGAAACATTAATGCCCCACACCGGCAACTCAATTCGACTTGGTATTTCCGGTGCGCCGGGGGTAGGTAAGTCGACCTTTATTGAAGTGCTGGGTAATTATTTAACGGAGCAGGGCCACAGGGTTGCAGTACTAGCAGTAGACCCTACATCTGCTGTAAGCGGCGGCTCTATTCTTGGCGACAAGACCCGCATGGAAACTCTCTCGGTCAACCCCAATGCCTTTGTACGCCCCTCCCCAGCAGGTAAGACACTGGGTGGCGTGACTCGCCGTACTCGGGAATCACTGCTACTTTGCGAGGCCGCTGGCTTCGACGTGATTATCATTGAAACGGTCGGTGTTGGGCAGTCCGAGACTGCGGTCTCGGATATGACCGATATGTTTTTGCTGCTGCTATCCCCTGGCGGCGGTGATGATTTACAAGGTATTAAGCGAGGCATCATGGAGTTGGCCGATCTGGTGCTGGTCAATAAAGCTGATGGCGACCAGACTCACTTAGCCAACCAAACCGTGTCAGACTATGGTGCAGCACTACATTTTATGCAGGCGCGCACGCCAAGTTGGACTCCAAGGATACAAAGCTGTTCTGCCCTACATAATCAGGGTGTGGCAGAGGTGTGGCAGACCGCTCAGGAGTTTCGCAGCGCGCTAACAGATTCTGGTGAGCTCTTAACCCTGCGAGCTCAACAAGCCCGCGCCTGGATGTGGAGTGAAACCGCTGAGGCACTGATTGCGGACCTTAAAAACCACGCCACTGTTAAGGCTCTGGTGCCAGAGCTAGAGCGGGCTGTATTGGCTGGTGAACTACCTGCAATTGTCGCTGCTCAGACGTTGATTAAGCATTACAAAGCTTCTGAGTAAGTCTATAATCTCGCCAACAACGTTTATCTATAAGTGAGTTTAATATGTCTGATGAGAGTGGCCCAACGGACAATTTGGCAGCGCTAATCGAAGCCAACAAGCATTACAGTAAAACCTTTGATCAGTCCGAGTTACAACCAGCTCCCACCAAACATTTTGCCATCCTTACCTGTATGGATGCGCGCATGGATCCCTATAAATTTGCTGGCCTAATGGACGGCGAAGCCCATATTCTGCGCAATGCGGGCGGGCGTGCCACTGAAGATGCTATACGCTCTCTGATTATCTCTCATAAATTCCTCGGTACGCTGGAATGGTTTGTTATCCACCATACCAACTGCGGCATGACCTTGGTTACAGACGAAAAGATAGGCGACCTGCTTGAAGAAGACTTGGAAACCGCCGTTTTTGATGGCGAGACCTGGATTAACCCAGCCCGGGATGCCAGCGATAATCGCAAGTCTGGTTCTGACGCCGGAAAGTCCATGGCATGGCACACCTTCACCGATTTAAACCAAAGTGTTCTCACGGACATGGAAACCATCAAAAATCACCCTCTGGTACCCAGCCATATTAAAGTCTATGGCTTTATTTTTGACGTTAAAACAGGCAAGTTAACACCAGTTGTGCGGTAGCGAAAAGCATTAAAGGGTAGCGAAAAGCAGCAAAAGGTAGCGAAAAGTATTAAAGGGTAGTGAAAAGTAGTAAACGGTAGCGATACCTTCCTATGCCACAAAGGTTTGATAACAATAATGAAAAGATTCGGACCAGGCCTCTTAGTTACGGCAGCCTTTATTGGGCCGGGCAGCATTGCTACGGCAAGCGCCGCCGGCGCCAATTTCGGTTTTGTTTTACTCTGGGCGTTAGTCTTCTCTCTAGTAGCCACCACTGTGCTTCAAGAGATGGCTGCTAGATTAGGCCTTGTGTCTGGAGAGGGGTTGAGCCAGGCCCTGCGCACTACTTTTCAAAACCCGATAATCAGTCGCTGTGCCGTTATTTTGGTGGTTGCTGCTATTGGACTAGGCAATGCCGCTTACGAGGCCGGCAATATCTCTGGTGCCGCTATGGGCCTGCAATCATTGACCGACATTCCTCTCTGGATCTGTGCCATTTTTATTGGCTCTGTTGGTGCTGCTCTGCTGGGTACTGGGGCCTATCGGTTTATGGAAGCTCTCCTAATTCTGCTGGTAGTGATAATGAGCGGGGTGTTCGTATTTACTATGCTGATGATCGATGTAGATGTAAGTGCGCTGCTATCTGGAGTGTTTACGCCCTCTATGCCAACTGGGTCTGCTATGACTGTTATTGCTCTGATTGGTACCACGGTGGTGCCCTACAATCTATTTTTGCATGCCAACCTAGTGCAGAAAAAATGGCGTGGTGTCCCTACGCGTCAAGCTATTGCTGAGTCTCGCACTGACACTATTGTTTCTATCGGCTTAGGTGGTTTGATTACTCTGGCTGTGGTGAGTACTTCTGCGGTGGCCTTTTTCCAAACGGGTGAGCAGTTTTCTGCGACATCCCTAGCGACTCAGCTGGAGCCCGTTCTTGGGAGTTCTGCTAATGCTTTTTTTGCTTTTGGCTTGTTGGCTGCTGGTTTGACTAGTGCTATTACTGCGCCATTGGCGGCGGGCTTTGCTGTGAGTGGTGCTTTGGGCTGGTCGACGGATTTTAGCGATAAGCGCTTTCGTGCTATTTGTATGTCGGTTCTAGTTATTGGCACTGTTTTTTCTGCGGTGGGTACTAAGCCTATTGCGGCGATTCTTTTTGCCCAGGCGGCCAATGGACTACTGTTGCCTGTAACGGCAGTGTTCTTGCTGATTATCATGAACCGCAAAGATTTATTAGGTGAGTACCGTAATAGTTTTGTGAGCAATATTTTGGGTGTTGCAGTGGTGATTACGGTGACAGGTTTGGGCCTGTTCAATATTGCTAGGTTGTTTCTCTAAAATTTAGAGTCTTTGTCTATGGGACAATCCTGACAGAGTGCAGTGACGAAGGATCTCTTGTGGATTAGTGAGTGGGGTAATAGACCCTGGTGAAACCCTTGCGATCGGTCCCATGGGTGCAACCCTTTTCAGCGTTCGCTCAACTCCCTGCGCTCAGACAGTGAGCTCTCTTAATCTGAAAATGGTCACAACCATAAATGATCACACCCATAAATGGTCACACCCATAAACGGGCCCTGACTGATCGCCAGGGCTCCCCCAGGGTCTATCTGGACTCTCGCGGTACATCTAAGTAAAAAAGTGAAAAAATACACCTCTAGAACTTAGCTCTGATATCTAGGCTTGCCTGACTCTTTCCCCTTTCCCCCTTTCAAAACCGTAGCCAGCATGGATGCTGGCTACGAGACTTCATATACGATGTACATTGATGTATGAGTGTCGCATTAGGCAGGATGCCGGTAGCGACCGTATTCACGTCGTGTTTTGAAAGGGGGCAGGGTAGGTAAGCCGGGTCAATGCTCCTAACCATAAGATCACACTCTTCGTTTAGCGTGTCCGGCGAAGTCTTTTGGGCGCGAGATGGCGGTAAGGTCAGAATTTAGAGGGTCGATATAAAAGGCTTAACTTATCAACAGACAATAAAAAAGCGGCTCAATGGCCGCTTTTTTACAATACAGTTAACAGCTTAACCACACTTAGACTCACCGCAGTTAAGGCACGTCATACAACCGTCCATCAGGATGGTCGCCTTGACGCTACACTTCTTGCATAGCTCAGCAGTGGGAGGAAAATCGCTAGCTTCAGCGACAGGAGCAGCCTTACCTTCAAACTCTGCTCTCTTCTCATCCATGATCTTCTGCTGGTGCTCTGGAATCTCAGGCTTCTTCAACATGCCGATCTTCTGCAGGTGATCTTCAATAGCCCATCCAATTTCTGCCACTAAAGAGGGCATAAATTTACCGCCAGGCTTGAAGTAACCGCCTTGTGGGTCAAATACAGCCTTCATCTCTTCAACCAAGAAAGTGCAGTCACCACCCTTACGGAATACTGCTGACAGTACTCTTGTTAGTGCGACAATCCACTGGAAGTGGTCCATGTTCTTGGAGTTGATAAAGACTTCGAATGGACGGCGTAGTTCATGGTCCGTACCCTGATTCAAAACGATATCGTTGATAGTCAGGTACAGCGCATGGTCAGACATTGGCGTCTTGATTTTATAGGTGCTACCAGCAAGCTCTTCAGGGCGCGAGACTTTCTCGTGCATCTGAATAATATTGCTTTCAGCTTCCTTGGCGACAGCATCCTTTACCTGATCTTCGGTGGCTACTTTATAGCCAACAATCTTTTGTGAAATTTTCTTGTTCATATTCTTGTCCATCATAGTCCTGTTACTATTCTTTGCAGTTGCTACAGAATAAATTTAATGTGATCAGAATTTACCGTAGTAACCTTCTTTCAATGCATCGAAAAGATTGGCTGCTGTATGAGTCTCACCGTCGTACTCGACTTCTTCGTTACCTTTGAACTCGACTGTTGAACCGTCTTCCAAGGTGAAGCTGTAGGTGGTGTTCTCCAAATCTTTCTCGGTTACCAGAACGCCCTGGAAGGCTTCTGGGTTAAAGCGGAAAGTGGTGCAACCCTTGAGGCCCTTTTCAGCGGCGTATAGGTAGATATCTTTAAACTCTTCGTAATCGCAGTCGGTTGGGACATTGATTGTTTTAGAGATTGAAGAATCAACCCACTTCTGTGCGGCAGCCTGAATGTCCACGTGTGCTCGAGGCATAATATTCTCAGAGCTCATGAAGTAGTCTGGCAGTGCCTCTTCTTCTGAGGTGCCGTAGGGCATGGCTTTTTCGTTAACCAATGTGCGGTAGGCCAGTAGCTCATAAGAGAATACATCGACTTTCTCTTTCGACTTTTTGCCTTCGCGGATCACGTTACGTGAGTAGTGGTGGGCAAAGCTGGGCTCGATACCATTGCTGACATTGTTGGCCAGTGACAATGAGATTGTGCCTGTCGGAGCAATAGAAGAGTGGTGGCTAAAGCGACAGCCCTCTTCAATGAGTGAGTCTACTAATTCTGGTGCAACCGTTGCGATGCTCTGCATATAGCGGCTGTATTTGGCCAGTAGAACTTTGCCTTTCAGGGTGTCGCCAACTTTGATGCCGTCTTTTGCCATGTCTGGCTGCTTAAAGAGCATGGCAGCGGTGACTTCAAACTCGTCATCCATAATTGGTGCAGGGCCTTTCTCGCGGGCTAGGTGCAGGCCACTCTTGAGACCAGCTACAGCCATGTCGCGAGCGATACGGTCGGTAAATTCCAGAGAGTCTTGGTCACCATACTTCATGCAAAGCATAGTGATGGTAGAGCCCAGACCTAAGAAGCCCATGCCGTGACGGCGTTTGTATTCAATTTCTTTGCGCTGGCCTTCGAGAGGCAGACCATTAATCTCAACTACGTTGTCTAGCATGCGGGTAAATACATCGACCACTTCTGCGTACTCTTCCCAGTCAAAGTAAGCTTCTGGGGTAAATGGGTTGCGCACAAACTTGGTCAGATTCACCGAACCTAACAGACAGCTGCCGTAAGGGGGCAGTGGCTGCTCGCCGCAGGGATTGGTAGCGCGGATATCTTCGCAAAACCAGTTGTTGTTATTTTTGTTGACCTGATCGATCAAGATAAAGCCAGGCTCTGCAAAGTCGTAGGTGGACGACATGATGGCGTTCCACAGCTTCTGAGCACGAATGGTTTCGTAAATTCTGCAAGCGACCAAGCCTTCATCATTGCTGATGTAGTTCTCTGTGGTTGGGAATGGCTTCCAAACTACGTCGTCACCTTTAAGGTCCAAGCCGCCTTCGATTTCTTTGGCACTAATAGGAAAGGTCAGGTTCCAGGTGCCATCGGTGCGAACTGCCTCGATAAACTCTTCGGTGATCAGAAGTGACAGGTTGAACTGACGCAGACGACCGTCTTCACGCTTAGCGCGAACAAAGTCGAAGACATCTGGGTGGCTGACATCAAAGGTTGCCATCTGGGCACCGCGGCGACCGCCGGCAGACGAGACGGTAAAACACATCTTGTCGTAGATATCCATGAATGACAGTGGGCCAGATGTATAGGCACCAGCTCCAGAGACGTAGGCACCTTTAGGGCGCAATGTAGAAAATTCGTAACCTATGCCGCAGCCAGCCTTGAGCGTAAGGCCCGCTTCGAGGTTGCGTTCTAGAATGCCCTGCATTGAATCAGGCACAATGCCGGAAACGGTACAGTTAATAGTCGATGTTGCTGGCTTGTACGCTTGAGCACCGGCGTTGGAGATAATACGACCCGCTGGGATCGCTCCGTGCTGCAGTGCCCACACAAAACGTTCTTGCCATTCTTTGCGTTTTTCTTTGCTTTCAACATTAGACAGTGCCTTGGCCACACGCAAGTAGGTGGCGTTGATGTCGGCATCAACAGGCTGTGACTGTTTGTCTTTTAAGCGGTATTTTTTGTCCCAGATGTCTAGGGACGCGTCTTGCATTTTGATTTCTTGGCCGGCTTTCGTTGGCTTCACTGTTTTAAGTCTGGTTGCGCTCATTACATGACCTTTTAGCTTATATTTTAAATTTTGTTCGACCGCATACTATCCGCGGTAACTCACCCAATCGCTTGTCGCTGTTACGGTTGTTCCTATAAAAAAAGGCCCGTTTAACAGACTCCCCAAGGCTTTTTTTAACTAATACTTTGTGCGAAAAACGAATTAGAGTTTATCCTACATCCTGTGTCATGCAAGCCCTAATCTACTATATATTGTGTTTTTTATGAATTTTCGCCCTAAACTCGGTTGTCAATACGTTGCAAAACTTGTGGATAAAACGCTCTATTGTGCACAGTTGTTGAGGTCTAGGAAAAAACTGACCGCTGTGTATAAACCGGTCATAGATTCACTACGTATGGATACTAACTGCTACATATATTGCTATTAGTTTTCTCGGTCTTTTGTTCCTCGAGAAAAATAGTAGATAGATCGTTTAAGGACTCTCTGTTGTACCTGCACAGCGACTTATATAAAATGGTCGCCTTTCACTAATCACCTGCATGATGACTCCATTTCTGGAGGACTCTGCTCTCTGCTGAGGCATTAAATGGATATTTTTGACTTCTCCGATGGTCGCGAAGGCTATTACGGGGAATATGGCGGTGTTTTCCTGCCCGAAATTCTACACGCAACTATTGAGGAGCTCCTTGCGTGCTTCCGCGAATGCAAAGCTGACCCCAAGTTCTGGCAGGACTATGTCCAGTTGCTGCAAGATTATTCAGGCCGTCCTACGCCAGTCACTCATTTAGAGAATCTCTCTCGCCAACTTGGTGGTGCGCAGATTTATGTTAAACGGGATGACCTAAACCACACCGGCTCTCACAAAATAAACAACGTCATGGGGCAGGGCTTACTCTGCCAGCGACTGGGTAAGAGGCGAGTGATCGCAGAAACTGGCGCAGGCCAGCATGGGTTTGCTACAGCCACCATGGCTGCTAAATTTGGCTTTGACTGCAAAATTTATATGGGTGCAGTGGATGTTGCTCGCCAGCGTCCCAACGTGTTTTGGATGGAAAATCTCGGCGCTGAAGTTATTGCCGTTGAAGATGGCCAGCGCACCCTGAAAGACGCAGTTAACGAATGTATGCGTGACTGGGTCACTAATATGGCCGATACACACTACATTCTTGGCACAGCCTGTGGGCCCCATCCTTTCCCTGAAATGGTTAGCTGGTTTCAGTCGATCATAGGTATGGAAGCTAGAGAGCAAATTTTAAAGCAGGCCGGTCGTCTGCCAGACCGTGTCTATGCTTGTGTTGGTGGTGGTTCTAATGCCATGGGCATATTCCAGGGCTTCTTTGATGATGAGAACGTCGAACTGGTGGGCTGTGAAGCTGGCGGCCATGGTGTGGGTTCTTACATGCACTCCGCACGTCTAGCCTATGACGATGCGACAGTGGGTGTTGCTCAGGGTTATAAAACCTACTTCTTGCAAGATGACGAGGGCAATATGGCTGAGACTCATTCGGTTGCAGCTGGCCTAGACTATATAGGTGTAAACCCAATTTTCTCTTACCTTCATGATCAGGGCAAAGTGCGCTTTGAAGCGGCGACTGATATTGAAGTTAAAGAGGCTCTTAAGCTAACCATGCGCAGCGAGGGTTTGATCCCCGCATTAGAGAGCACCCACGCTTTTGTTACGGCGATTAAAGAAGCGCCAACCATGGGCAAGGACCAGATCATTTTGATTAACCAGTCTGGCCGCGGCGATAAAGATATCTTTACCATTGCCGACGCACTAGATGACGCCAAATGGAAGTCGTTTATCGGCGGCAAGGCCGACCAGTATCGCGCGGAGAATAACTAATGGGTCTTGAATCTTATATTGCCGAACGCAAACAGCACAAAGATTTATTGGTAATGGCCCACGTGGTCTGTGGTTACCCGTCCTTTGAAGCTAATATGCAAGAATTAGAAATCATGCATGAGGCGGGCGTGGACCTGGTAGAACTGCAGTTTCCTTTTTCAGAGCCTAGTGCCGACGGCCCACTTTTTGTTCGTGCCAATGAGCAGTCATTAAAGTCGGGCACGACGGTTGACCAATGTTTTGATTTTATGAAACTGGTGGCTGAGCGTTTTTCTTTTAAAGTATTGATGATGGGTTATTACAATACTGTGTTCAAAATGGGCGAAGAGGTTTTTGTTCGACGCTTAAAAGAGGCTGGTGGCGTGGGTTATATTCTGCCTGACCTACCCCTTGAAGAATCTGCCAATCTGCACGCTATGTCTGCTGCTGCTGGTATTGAACCGATTATTTTAATGACGCCAACCACCAGCGATAAACGCCTTGCCCAGTTGGGTGCGATTAGCCGCGGTATGGTTTATGTTGTCGCTCGCAAAGGGGTTACTGGTTCTAAAACCAACATGGGTGATGATGTGATCGGCTTGATTGAGCGCTGTCGTCAACATAGTTCTGTGCCTATGGGTGTGGGGTTTGGTATTAGTAGTAAGGCGGATATGGATTTCTTGCGTGGTTCTGCGGATCTGGCGATTGTTGGAACGGCGGCACTGAAGACTTGGGAAGAGTCTGGGGCAGAGGGTCTGCGTAAGTTCTTTGCTGAGTTGATGGCTTAGGGCTGATATTAGATCATTGGCTTCCTGTGATCCTGACAGAGCACAGCGACGCAGGATCTCATTGGTGTGGCAGGGGGGGCAGAATAGCACCTAGGGCTATTTGAATTTTCGTAGTACATCCCAGAGAAAGACAAAAAAATAACCTCAGAATCCCACTCCGGTGCTGAGCTTCGCCTGCCCAGTGCCCCAAACCAAAAGATTTCTCATTAGGTTTAGCATTCCCCGCGAAGCGGTTTTGATGCGAGAAGATACAAAAGAAAAGGCAAGGATCAGAAGCCGCGACCGACTCTCACTCCGCAGCCGAAACACTGTAACGCCAATCATTGATAACCTGAGATCGCACTTCATCTAAATTGGGAAATGCCCCCAACCTAACATTGTCGAAACAAACCAAGTGCACGCCATAATTAGATGAGATGGGATCAGTCCAGCAAGGGAGCTTCTGTGGGCTAGCTAGTAATTGGGTCAATAACTTGGTGGCAAAGCCGCGACCAAAGATTACATCGACTTTATCGGACCCAACATTGCTGTAATCCTGGCTTAGGTCGCTAGTATCTCCAGCCGGATTATTACCGAGTTCCAATTCCGCAAGGGCTTGCTGTGCTTTTAAGTAGACCTGGCCACCATGTTTGGCCCGGCTAAACAGAATATGGCGAAAACTGAATTTTGAGGCTTCACGATAGTCAGACTGGTTCTGTTGGTAAAACTGCTGGAGCTCTTGCTCTGTGGGCTGACGCAAAGTGGTGACATTCTTGGTGAGGCCAGCGAGCTTGGCTTCCATTGCTTGAATGTCCATGGGCTGGTCAGTGTCTGGTGCCATGCCTTTTGTGGAAGGGCTTTCAGCACCAAATAAATCGAGCTCAATACGTTGTTCAAGAACGGCAATGTCCGGCAGATTTTGGCGATTTAGATCCCAGTCTTTGTCGTTGATGGGCGCCTGATTTGACTGGTACCAAAGAATGGCCAAGATAAGGGGAATCAGCAGGGCACTGACAATGGTGAGACGACGTTTAAGCTGGTGTTGGGGCGATGTCATTATTTGAGGTGCTCGCTTTTTATCTAGGGGCCGCTGAGGGCTCTCTTTATCTAGAGGCCGCTGAGGGCTCGTTCTTTATCTAGGTGGTGCTTTTTATCTAGGGGCCGCTGAAGGTTCTCTTTATTTAGGAGCCGCTGAGGGCTCTCTTTATCTAGAGGGCGCTGAGGGCTCGGTGTTTATTTGGTTACCGCTTAAATATTTTAATCCACTGCCCAGAGACTGGTTCTCCGCTGGGATAGTATCCGTTGATTATACGCAGGTCCTCTATGTCGGTGTTGTTCAACTTTAAGGCCTTGGCCAACCCGGCAAATGTGGTGGCTCCGGTGGCTTTCACATAGTGGATGGTCTGAGGTTTTTGGCCCTGTATTTCACGATTCGATATGGGGCGAAAGGTGTTGATAGCTTCGAGAAATAATTTATCGGTCTCAGCAAAGCTATCTGCTTCCTTAACATCGCCACTAAACAGATAGGCATTGAGCTTGTAGTAGACCACTGCAATTCTGCTGTCAGCAGCCGGATCTTTGCCGGGCAATACACCGGTGAAACCTTTTAGGCGCGCTGGAGATATGACTTTACTGTTTTTTAACTGTGACACCTTGAGATAGTTGTAGAGATATTCTTCAGGGCTTTGGGCCGTGCGAGCAATGGGCTGTACTCTTAATATGGCACTTTTGTCTTCTGGCGAAGCGCTAATCAGGACGCCCTTAATACTGGCGTCTTGCACCCAGTCTTTGGGGAAGTCCAGGCGCACTCGACGCTTCATGTCAGAAAAACGCTCGGGCTTGTTTTCTTTAGCAAGAAAGTTTTCGCCCCAGATTAGGCCGTTGGTCAGAGTGCGATAAACGTCTGCACCGTTGTCTCGGCTAACCTCTGCTTTAAAAGCACTGGCTTTACTGACCACGGTACGCAAGCGACTATCGTTACGGGGGTGACTAGAGAAAATTCCGTGATAGGTTTGCTTGGAAGCACCTTTGGATTTTGCGCGGTTTTTTTGTAGTGACTCATAGTCTTTCATGATCGACAGCATGCTAATCATTTCACTGGGGGCATAGCCCAGTTTCGCCATATATTCGGCGCCGGCTTCATCGGCCTCTAGTTCATTGCGGCGACCATGACCGCGGATTAATGAGTTAGCGTAAGCCATGCCTGCCTCATATACTTCATTGCTGCCGGATAACACTGCCGCGATAGTTGATAAAATCTGCGCGCCTGCGGCTTGGCCTTCTTGGCCTCGAACATGATTGCGAGTGATGTGGCCCACTTCATGGGCGATCACCGATACCAACTGGGCTTCATTGCTGACGTAATTTAATAAACCGCGATTGACGTAGACATAGTTATCCCTGGTGGCGAAGGCATTTAGGGCTGGGGAATCTAAGAGGGTGAAGGTAAATTCCTCTCCCGCCATTTCGGACTGAGCTACCACCTCCTCACCGAGTTTGACGATATAGGCCTGTAGCTTTTCATCTTCATAAATGGCCGTGCTCTCGGTGACCTCTGCATATATTTCTGCACCGCTCACGGCCGCGAGGCTGCTCGCTGGCAGCAGTCCAATAAAGGCTGCTAAAACAACGGCTGGTATGAGTCTGGTTAATGGCTGCATGGGATAGTCTTTATTGTTCCGTAAAGAATGATTTTAACTGGTTGCCCAAACTGCTGCAGGCGTCGCTCTTAACTGGTGTTAGCAATGGAATGGGTGCAACGGCACCGATCAGATAAGAGGTGCCCTCTGAGTCGACCCGCAGCCGACCCATTTCTTGCAAGTTGGTCATATCCCACACAATCGCTTCGTAGACAGATAACTTGTCCCATTGGGCAAAGCCAAAACAGCCACCGCCGCCAGGGCCAATAGCGCAACTTATCGAGCCACCCTGATCTAAGGTTTGGGTTGAGCCGTCCAGCCAGACTAGGTAGCGAACAGACTGTTTTTCGACCTGGCCCTTAACTAGGGGGTCTTGCATGAGGCGCTTTAGTCTAGGTAAGCCTTTGGGCGCTGTGCGTGGTTCAAACCATGGGTAAATTGAATCAATAAACTGCTGTTCTGGCAATACGCCAATATCAGCGCCTCTCATACGGTTAGACACACAGTTAATAAAGTCGCGATCTGTTTCGTAATGGCCGGCATCACGGCGACCTAGGACGACCACATTTTCACCGGCGTTGAGTTCTATCGGCTCGTCCGAAGGGCGGTACTCATCAATGGTAGTTGTGGCGCTACAACCAGCTAATAGCGCTACCATTATTAAGCTTGAGTAGAGTTTGGTATGGCTATTATTACTGTTGCTTTTTCTCTCAATTAGTCTCTTAACTAGACTCTCGATCGGTGTCTTAAATTGTTTGTGATTAATTGTCGGCTTCATTCTGATTCCTCCAATATTTTCTGTTCCATCATCCAGCCATAAATCGCAGGGATTCTGTAGAAGTCGAGCATCAACTTTGCACCGGCATCGCGCAGGGCAATAATGGAGGCCTCTTCTATGGCTCTGGATTTGGAGGCCATAAAGGCATCTGGCGTTTTGCCGTAGGCGGGCATAAACCAGCTATCAATGGTTTCTCCGTCGGCTGTCTGTATTTCAAGGCTGTACTTGATCCATACTTCAAATACATTGAGATAATTTTCTGAGGGGGTGGAAACCTGCACCTCTCTAACTGAGGGAATAATCACTAGTGAGTTTTCTCCAGCACTCTCTTCGAGGGAACTTACAAACTCAACCTCTTCAAATAGGCCAGCAAAAGCGTTGCTCAGTAGTTTTACCTGACCGGCACCAATATCAATGACAGTCTTTTTGTTAGGCTGGGCGATATAGGTAGCAAAGGCCTCATCAAACACTACTGTGGCAGAGATCGCTTTTGGCTTGGCTAATACAGTGGGAAACTCTTGGTCAATCCGCACCGAAGCTGATGAGCTGCAACCACTGAGTATTGCTAATAGAATTAGCGCCAGTGATCGTTTTAGGACTGTCTTTGAAAGATAATTTTTAAGCATAGTTTTTTTACCCTTTAATTAAGGCTGTTTAAGCCGATAAAGGTTCCTCCATTGTTGTAACTCAGTTCACGCATGAGGTTGGCAAATTTTATGGCTGATGCGCTGGGGGTGCCCCCGGGTGGAAAATGTACAGGAAATCCTATGGCATGCACGCGGACCAGCCTGTTTTTGCCGCGACTAGCCTTGTTGAGTTTATCCACTACTTTGACCACTTGGCGAATAGAGCGACCTTGAAAGTCATCGCCTAAGGTGTAAATGCTGATTTTTCGGCCTGGCCTATAAAAGGTCCTAATAGCAGCATTAATACCTTCAACCGGGCTGGAATTACTGAACGGAGCCCAGGTTTCTAGTTGTTCAATAATGTTTTTTCTCATCTTGGGGCTGTCTTTAATCCAGCGGCCTTTTTCGCCGGAAAACATATACTGGCCCATGTCATTAAGCACCTGAATGCCTTTCACCTCTGGGTAAATGTCGAGAATATTGAGCATCTCTTTTTTAACTTTTTCCCAGGCTGCTACTTGCATACTGCCCGAGGTGTCGATAACAAAAATAATGTAGTCACTGTCGGCGGGTATGCCCCCAATAAGCTGATTTTTTTGCTGAAACTCTGGTCCTAATAGCCGTTCCATCTCTTCAGATAACACCTGCATCACTAGCTGTAGCTGTTCTTTTTCTCGCGATTGAGACTGGGAAAGCTGATTGGACTGTTTGGCGACGCTGGCTAGTTTGGCTTTAAGCCGGGCAATACGCTCTTTTAAATCGGACAGCTGTTCTTTTCGAGACTTTAAGCGCTTGTCTAAAATCACCGCCTCGCCGCGAATATCAAATAGTCTCTCCTGATACTCTTTGACGGAGCCTAGCAGCTGCTTCTCTGCTTCTTCCAAGGCAGAGGGGTCACCTACTTTTGCGATCACTAACAACAGCACAATGGCGCCAAAGCCGCAGCTTATAACGTCAAGAAAAGACAAACTCGCTTCCTGTAGCTCGCGCCGTTGTCGCTTCATACTGATCTGCCTCTATGACTACTCATGGCCAGTCCCTCGACGGGGCGATAAAAGCTCCTTTGGTATTTAATGCCGTCTGCCAGAACATCGCGGCTGCTTCCGGGTCTCCTTCCATGGGAAAGAGAATGGTATTGATGGGCACACCTCTGGGGAATTCTTTCATCGCTGCGGAAAAATGTTTACGCCGCTGCTGCCCGCTCACCATGTATTTTTTGGGTGGTTTTTTGCCCTGTGTCGGCAGGCCGTCGGTGAGTAAAAATACATTGTCTGGTCGGTCTTCAAAATCTGCGATGGCACCAAAGGCATTAATTAAACTGGTGCCGGACCCTGGCGAATACTCTCTGGCCCCATTAATGGCATTTTCTAGAGCTAGGGAATCAGCAGCATCGAGCCATTCACCCTCGGTGCCGACCATGGCTGATTGGGCCTCGGTATTAAACATATAGACTTGAAAGCGACTGCTGGGCGGCAGCTGTGCCAATAACCATTCTAAGGTGCGCAATGTCCATTGCCATTTCGGCGACTGCTTTTTCTGCTCTTCGTCCATATTGCGACGACGTACAGCATTGACCACCGTATCAGCGAGCATGCTTGCGGAACCGTCCACAAGAATAAGTACGCGCTCACCTCCCAGTTTCAAACCGGTGAGGTATTGGCGATTGCCGTCACCCTGAAATTCTCGCACCCTATCGCCAAACTCGACTTCTTCCATCTGCGCTGTTTCGTTTTCTAGCTGCTCCACTTGGCGCCGAAGTTTGTCTAGATCATTGGGGTCGCTCTGAATACTTTTTTCTTGCTCGTCTAAATCCGTAATCACCCGTTTGGATAACCCTTGGGCTTGTACCAATTCGAGTTGCACATTGGCCAAGCTGTTAAGCAGCTGAACTTTGTCGGCTTCGGCATCACGTATGTCTAGCTGCAACATATCAACTTCTGCAGAGATGCGAATATCTGGGGTAATCACTTCTGTTGCGTTGTGACGCAAAATTAAAAACAGCAATGTTACCGCGCCAAAGCCACAGGCCATGATATCCAAGAAGGATAAACTGAAGGCTATATTGCGGCGTTTTCTAGGCATTGCTGACCTCTATAAGGCGCAGTTTTTGGCTACCTATTTTCAATGTTTTTCCCGGCTGGCAGGCGCTGGGTAATTGCACCTCTAAGCCATCTTGTTGGTGAAGGACTTTTAACTGTTGACCCTCCACTACCAAGACAAAAGCCGCTCGATTATCGATGGTGCTAACCAGAGTTAGTTGGTTATCTTTGATATGGATACTAATGGGATGATCGAGCGGGTAGGCATTATCTTGATAGAGCAGATGCGTAGCTCGATGTTTTTTATCTGGCGCTCGCGTCTTTGTACTCACTTCTAGCGTGCTAATGCGTTGTAGTTCGCTGTTAAATAGCTTGTCTTGCAGGTTCAAGCAGTTGTTAATGCCGGCATTTTGGGCGCAGAGCTGAGCGTCGGCAAACTGGGGCAAGAGCGCTGGAATTAGGGCGGCGCTATGGGAAAAGCACAGGGCTGCTTTGGCATGCTTTTTAATAATCACATTCAAGCCGCTGAGGCGCTGTTCCAATAAATCTGCAATCTGCTGTTTGCGTAGTACCAGGTTTAACTCTCCCTGAGGAGAGGGCAGGGTGACGGAGATTTCATCTTCCCATCCAAGCTGCATCAACCAATGGGGTAGCTGGTCATAGATAAGCTGTTCGCCGTCGGATGTGTGCAGAGGGTCGTATCTATAGTCTGCAATCAGCTGGTCGCTGATATGGCGGGCGGCAGCGTTGTAGAGCTGCATGATCCCTAGGTCGGGAATAACCTCTTGCGCGCTAATACTGGTGGTGCCATTTGTCACATCGAGTTTAGTAATAACGGCCTGTTGTAGCTGTAATTCGATCATTAGGGTTGGGGCTTGTTGTTCTGCGCAGGAGGCTAGGGCGCTATCAATAACGGCGATGATCTGTACTGGAATAGCACTGGCCAGACCCAGTACTAGCGAAAGCTGGTCTTCGGAAAAACTACCGGGAACGCTGAGTATTAATGACTCGGGGGAGCCGGCCATTTCAACTAGCTGTTTGAGTTGGGCAAAAGCGATATCTGCATGGTGTCGTGCCCAGCGCTGTTTGCTTGGCAGGGCTACCTGGTTCAATTGGCGCCAGTACTGATTGTAACTGTGCTGTGGCTGCTGCCAGGCAATAGCTCTGGCGCGATCACCGGTTTCTATGCCGCTAGCCGTTAGCTGGGCAAAACCGGGTTCGGTATGCAGCGCGCCGCCCTCTGCCTGAATACTCAGGCTTTGGTCATTGAGCTCTAATACAGCAACAGTCATGGTTATTTGGCCGCCTTGAGGAATCGCAGTAGGTTATTTTCACAGTAGGACTGGGAGTCTAGTACTAATCTCTCTTGAATAAGCTGTAGCTGGTGCATAAAGAACATGACCACCATGCTGATTAACAGGGCGATAAAAGTGGAGTTAAAAGCCACACCAAGGCTGCTAGTCACGCCGGCAATATTACCTTGCATGGCCTCGTGGGCTTGGCCCAGTGCAGCACCAATGCCGCGGACGGTGCCGATAAAACCAATGGAGGGGATGGCCCAGGTGATGTAACGCACCATCGATAGCTCTGAGTCCAGACGGTCGTTTTCTGTATCACAGCAGCTGGATACGGCTTCGGTGGCAAACTGCACGCTGTCGGTCACCTGAAATCGGCTCAGTGCCGTTTGCAGTGCACGAGGCAGCAGATAGCCGCGCTGCTCGTCTGGCAAGGCTTGCAAGGGGCGGGCCAGTTGGCCGGCATCATCGGGCAGGACTCTTGAGCCTTCGGCAATCGATACTAGGGGTAGCTCGAGCATACGCTTCTCGCGAATACTGGTGCGGGTCTTGTAGCCCATAATAGCTAGAGCCCAGAACATAAGAATAAAACAGGATTCTTGCTCGAGATCTTTGATGACAATAAAAAATGATCGCGGCACAACATATTCCTCACCGGCAGCAGCCATCTCTGCATGCTGGCGAATCGTACTGTCGGCATTGGGGCGCACGACTGTCACAAAAATAGTGTGAATGATAATCACCGACAGCAGCAGGGCCACCATCTGGAAAAACATCTCGTTGGTTGCGCGATTAGTGGGACTACTCGTGCTGCTATTCATAGTGCTATTCCTGTGTCTAGAGTCGCTTAAATGTCTGAGGGAAGCGGAACCGGAAAATCTTCCGAGATCTCTTCGCTAGGTTTAAAATCACCATCTTGGGGGGCGCTTTTTATATTTTTTTCAGAGGTTTCTTGCTGCTGATCTTGCTGCTTAGCTTCGTTTTCAATAGCGCTGTCGCCAGAAGCACTGTCACCAAGAGCACTGTCACCAAGAGCACGCTCATCAACAGCTACATCCTCCTGAGACTTCTGACCTTCCTGACCCTCCTGGGCCAACACCATCATTGGTAGAGCCAGCACCAGCAGGGAAAAAATTCTCACAATGTTATTTTTCATTGATCCCCTCCTGGTTTATCCACATAGCGGGCAATTCTGAAGCCTACGTCTAAGCGGCCATCAGAGCCCGTATCTCTATAGCTGAGTCGCAGTTCGGTGCGTGAGCCAAGCGCCCAGCTGGCACCGCGAATAACATGGCGATTGCCTGATGTTGGGCCGGTAGGGTCGATAACGGGCTCGCCGCGATGGGCGCGAATATCATAGTAGTCATTTACCCATTCGGAGACGTTGCCGCTCATATTGTAGAGGCCTTTGCTATTGGCTTTAAAACTACCTACATCCGAGGATACTGGGTATTTGTCGTTGTAATTGGCGATGGTGAAGTTGAGGAACTTAGACGCGCTCTGGTCGGCGTAATTATCAGTGACTTCCATTGGCGGATAGAGACCGCTGTTCCAAGGAAAAACTTTGGACTGGCCTTTGTTATCAACTCGCGCGGCCCAGGCCCATTCGGCCTCTGTTGGCAGGCGATAGCCATGGGAATCCCAGTTAAAGCTGCTCACTAGACCGTCGGCAATTTGATAGAAGGGGGGCAGACCCTCTTTGCGGCTCAACCAGTTGCAATAGAGAGCGGCCTGTTCCCAAGACACCTTGGCAACGGGCTGGTTATTCATATCTAAGGACTGGGCTTTAATGGCCGATGAGTTATGTTCTTGCCACTGACGGAACTCGAGATTACTAATTTCTTTACGGCCGAGGTAAAAAGGTCTTTGCAGCCCAACTTTACGTTCAGCTTCATTGGCACGACGACCGGGCTGACGACGGGGTGCGCCCATGGTGAATGTCTGGTTTGGGCGAAACAATGTTAATTCAGAACCGGCAACGCTTTTGATTCGGGGCGGGCGCGAGGCCCAGTAGGCTTCTTCTAATGTCAGTAGTTTAATACTGAGCGCCTGCTGATGGTCAGGCCTTGGGGTGATAGTGAGAGATTTGGACTCGTAGCCGACTTTTTGAATCGTCAATGTGTGGGGTTTTGCATTTAACGACAATGTGCGGCTACCGACTCCCTTGGGCTGGTTGTCTACCAGTATCTGAGCGTCGGTGGGGCTGATGGTCAATGCAATGCTACCGATATTGGGCTTCAATGTTACCGCGAGGTTGGTGGTGGCCTCTGGTTCTAGGCGTGCCGATCTGGTGGCTTTTAAATAGCCTTCGAGAAACAGTTCGAGACGGTATTTTTTAAAGGGTGCCATAGTCAGCTCGACTGGCGTGGTGCCGAGAAACTGATTATCAATGGTTACATTGGCACCAGCTGGGGTGCTATTAATGCTCAATATGCCGTCGGAGACGACCAGCTCTATTGGTGGATGCTCGGCGCTACTGCCGGCTTTGACGCTGACTTGCTGCTGGTAGGTTTTGTAACCCTTTAGTTGCAGTCGCAGGTCGCTGCCAGTTTCTAGCACTTCAGTGGCTAAAGGTGTCTGGCCAATAAGCCGATCGTCAATGTAGATATCTGCACCCTGAGGCTTGGAGTTGAACTGCATTTCGCCCCAGGCAGGTAGTAGAGAAATATTGATAGATTGGGTGGTACCCAAGCCAGTGATATCGATTTCTTGCTGCAGGGGAAAGTAGCGATATTTGGTGAATTCTATCTGGTGGGCCCCACGGCTAATACCATTAATAGTGCCTGGCACTTCGGTGGCTGGTTCACCATCAATACTCACGGCTATGGAGGCGATGTCAGAGCTAACGCTGAGGTTACCGGGTAGAGGTTGCAGTTGCAGCTTCAGGTCCTGAGTTGGCTCCTTGCTAACGGTAATGGTTTGGTTCAGGGGGTAGTAGCCCTCGGCGCTGGCTTGGATGCCGTAATCGCCACTGAGCAGTAAATAATTATCGCCAATATTAAAAGACAGGCCGCTGATGTCTATGTCGGCATTTTCGGGATCGGTTTGGAAGATCACTGCGCGAGCAACAAACAGATAGAGCATGATCACCAACCCACTGGTGGCCAAAACAGCAAGGGCCAGCATCCCTGGCGATACAGGCAGACGGCGCTTGATGCCGGCCGTATCTATGGGGGTAAAGTCTGTCGCGGAGAGCCGCGGATTATTATTTTTATTGGGCATAGTATCTTTGGTATTTTTTTGTATTTAATTATCAGACCAGTGTTGGTTTTGACCAAGTGGTTGTTCTATCGTTCTTATAATACTTGGCACTAATCTGTTCCCTATTGCATTGGACTCCATTTTCTTCCTTTTGTTTACATCTAATACCTTATGCACTTTAGCTTAGTCTACATCCTCCTGCGTAGATAGCTTGGGTTAAATAACGCCACTAGGCCGCCCTAATTAAGGTGCTAGGCCTCCTAATCAAAAGGTCTCTACTAACTCTAACGAAAGACTGCTACAAAAAGCCCCTGCTAGGCAGCCCCACACTAAAGACCTCCGCAAAAAGCCCCTACTAAGTCCCTCTAACGAGAGACCACTGCAAAAAGCCCCTGCTAGGTTGCTCTAATTAAATAGCCTCGTCACAGCTCACTCTAATTGGTGTAGCTATAGGCGTACCGGTGATACTGAATTCGACACGTACATCTCTGAAACCGATGCGGGTGCCTGCGGCGACGTAGCGTCCGGGAAAAAGTTGTAGTGATGTCTGCTCAAAGACACCCAGCTCAGCAACCCGAAACAAGGTGACCTGGGTGAGGTTGTTGGACTGAATTGCCACATCAAATTTTGTTCTCGATTGCTGGAGTACTTTTTTGAGGTCCGCGGTTTGCTGCTTTAGCCGCGGGCCGGGACCGGCAATGCCACTGGCATCATTTAATAGGCGCTGTCCACGGCTGTAGTTGGACGATGTGGACAATTTAAGGGGGTCTGCCAATGTCGCCGTTAGCTGGCTATCTAGAGAAGCTCGCACACCCACTGGTATGGTTCTCACTTTGGCCTCTGTCAGAGAGGGGTCCGTTTGCAATAGCTGCTGATACAGAGACAGGGCCTGCTGCCATTCTTCTTTTTGTTCAAATTCACTTGCCTGCTTCATCTGCTGGCTTACGGCCATCTGTGACTGCTTCGTGGCTACCTGGGATAGGGCTTGGGCGACTGCAGGGTGGTTACTGTAAACCTTTCCCGCGCTATTAAAGGCAGAAGTCGCGACAGCAAATTGATTGCTGTCGAGGGCGGAAAACCCTGCGCTCATACGACCGCGAAACCGCTCTTCAGTGATGGCTTGTTCGGCAGATACCAATGCTGCTGCGGCCTTAATATGGCGTTTGTCTATGGCAACAGCTTTCTGGAAGTAGGCCTTGGCCGCGGCCAGTTCATTGGTCTCTAGACGCTGCCGACCATTGTCTAGGGCGGCGATTAAATTTGCTAAAGGGGCAGCCCGCTGTTCAAGCTCTTGGGTTCGGCTATCTTGAGGGGCAATGGCCATTGCTGTCGCGGCCGCGGCTTTGGCGAGTTCTATATCTCCTAGTTCGGCGTTTTCGATAGCCTTAAGGCCCTCTGTGAGCGCCTGTTCTAAGTGGGACTGGCCAAGCTGCTCTAGAACTTGTAACTGGTTGAGAGAATCCTGATAGCTGGTTAAGGCGTCTTTGTAGTCTCCGTAGCCATATTGTTCATCACCAAGGTCGACCAGCCCTATGGCCTGGCGAAATTCAAAAGCACCCCAGAACTCCACGGTCTGCTCTTTAAGTCTGTCCCGCACCGCGATTATCTGTGCCAACACCTTTTGTGAATCCTGACGATATTTAGTTTTTTCTGCTGCTGTCGACGGGCTGACTGTGGTCTTGGACGGAACTGGTTTTGCCGAGGCACTTGGGTCAGCGATCCAGGGGTCCGAGACAAAACTGGGCAGTAGCAAAACAACTAGGGCGACGAGCAGCACTAGGCCACCAAGAATAATTTTTTGTTTGCCTCCCTGGGGGGTGGAAGTCGCCATAATTACAATGTACCGCGTTCTTGTTTATAAATTTTATGCAGAAGGTCCTGCCACTGTTGGTATTGAGCTTGGACTGTCCCGGTTA
>CAJJAO010000053.1 GCA_905182265.1 gamma proteobacterium HTCC2207
AACAATACTCTTCTCAAGCTTCTTGAAGGAGTCTTTGATGTCTTCTGCAGAGAAACCATCATCAGTAGCCAGAGATTCGTTAGCGCGGTCGCGAAGTGCGTTAATGCTAACAACACGTGCCTGCTTATCGTGAACCTGGTAGGCAGCGTCTAAGTCAGCGCCGACTAAGTCAGCAAGAGCTGCTTTAAGGTCTGCGTTTTCAACTTCTGCTACCCAATCCCAACGTGGCTTGCCAGCTTCAGCAGCTAGCTCAGCGATAACGCTGATAACTGTTTGCATTTCTTGGTGAGCGAAAAGTACGCCGCCCAACATAATGTCTTCTGAAAGCTCGCTGGCTTCAGATTCAACCATTAGTACTGCGTCTTTAGTACCGGCAACAATCATGTCTAATGAAGAGCCAGCTAGTTCGCTGTAAGTTGGGTTAAGCAGGTAGCCTTGGTCTTCGGTATAACCGACGCGAGCGCCGCCAACAGGACCGTTAAAAGGGATGCCAGAGATAGACAGAGCAGCAGAGGTACCGATCATTGCTGCGATATCTGGATCAATGTTTTTCTCGGCTGACATAACAGTACAAACAACCTGTACTTCGTTTTTAAAGCCGTTAGGGAAAAGTGGACGAATCGGACGGTCAATAAGACGCGACGTTAAAGTCTCTTTCTCGTTTGGACGACCTTCACGCTTGAAGAAGCCACCAGGAATTTTACCTGCTGCATAGGCTTTCTCGATGTAGTGAACACCCAGTGGGAAGAAGTCCATTCCTGCTTTGGCTTCACGTGCACCAACAACAGTACATAGTACTGAGGTGTTATCGATTGAACATAGAACTGCACCAGTTGCCTGACGGGCAATACGGCCAGTTTCTAAAGTTACGGTATGGTTACCGTATTGAAACTTCTTAATTAAAGGAGTCATATTTTTACCTTTGTTTTTTTACCAGTTGCGCCTTTTCTGCCTGTCCTGTGCGCTGCTCGGGTTACTTATAGCTGCCATAACAGACAGCCATAAGTAACTCGATCAGCATAAATAGGGACATAGCATAAGGGCGATGAAATTACGTGCTCTTAGAAATGAATGCGGCCCCGCTTTTCAGAGGAGCCGCACCGAGAACACTTATCGACGTAAACCAAGCTTCTTAATTAGCGCGGAGTAACGTGTTGCGTCTTTGCCTTTCAAATAATCAAGCAACTTGCGACGCTGGTTAACCATGCGAATCAGACCACGACGTGAGTGGTGATCTTTTTTGTGATCACCAAAGTGACCCTGTAGCTTATTGATGTTTACGGTAAGCAGTGCAACCTGCACTTCGGGTGAACCTGTGTCATTTTCACAAGTTGCGTGTTCAGTAACGATTGCTGCTTTTTCTTCTGCACTCAGTGCCATGATACTTTCTCCAATATGCGATTTAGTTAAATTTGGGAAGCCCGCGCATATTTACAGACAACCTATTAGGGTAAGAAGAGGCTAATCTGCCTCAACTACTAATCTTTTCGGGGCTATTTTGCCATCATCGGTAACCGTAGCTACACCTAGAAAAGCACCGCCCTCGCGGAAGACGCGCACTATATCGCCTTCTTGCCCATTACGAAAGGCCTCTGTCGACATTACTTCTTGGCCCAACTGGAAGTATGTGGCGGTAGTTTCGCTTAATTCCACGGCCATTCTGTCGGCGACAGCAATATCCATGGGCTTAAGTAGATAATCTAATTCTGGGGCTTCGCAGCTCTCCCGAAGTTTTTCTAACTCTGGCAAAGTCACTGTGTCTTGTTCGGTAAAGGGCCCGGCAATATGACGGTGCAGTGCACTTACATGGGCGCCGCAACCTAGAGCTCGGCCTAGGTCTTCTGCCAGGCTGCGCACATAGGTGCCTTTGCTTACATGGACCTCTACATCTACCTCGGCACGCTGGCCGGGGCGAAAAGCTAAAATTTGGTACTTATGGACCGTAATACTGCGAGCTTCACGCTCTACTTCTATACCCTGGCGCGCCAGCTTATAAAGAGGCTGGCCATTGTGCTTTAGGGCCGAATACATAGAGGGAACCTGCTGGATATCACCGCGAAAAGGTTCTAGAGCAGCTTCAATTTGTTCTTCAGTAATAGCCGAAGCGTCAGCCTCTGACCGAGTCGCGCCATCGCAGTCGCCGGTTTCCGTCGCCATACCCAAGGTAAAGGTACTGCGATAATGCTTGTCGGAATCTAGCAAGAACTGGCTGAATTTTGTGGCTTCGCCCAAGCAGATTGGCAGTACGCCGGTGGCTAATGGGTCTAGAGCACCAGTGTGCCCTGCTTTGTTGGCGTCAAAGAAATTTTTGACCCGCTGCAATGCCTGGTTAGATGACAGATGTAGGGGCTTGTTGAGCAGGAAAATGCCGTTAACCGAACGGCCGCGATTGCGTCTACGGGCCAAGTCTAGGCTTCTCCGCTTTCTATCTTCATAGAATCAGAACCAGAGTCGGAATCAGAACCAGTGTCGGAATCAGAACCAGTGTCGGAATCAGAGTCGGAAACAGAATCACCGGGCATTTCTTTCGAGATAGCCAAGTCAATCAACGCCGACAAATGCTGACCACGGCGGCCAGTTTCGTCGTAAAAGAAGTTTAATTTTGGAGTAATACGTAACTTGATGCTTGAGGACAGCAGCTTGCGCAAAAAACCAGAGGCGCCATTTAACGCAGCAATACCAGCGTCAATATCTTCTTGGCTACGCTCGCCCACAAAGCTGATGTGGACTTTTGCGTAGGCCAAGTCGCGACTGACATCAACATCAGTCACGCTGAGCATACCGACTCTAGGGTCTCGAACGTTGTCGCGAATCAGTACTGCAATTTCTTGCTGCACAGCATCTGAAACGCGCTCGGCTCTGGTAAATTCTCTTGGCATCTATTTACTCACCGCGATCGCTATGATCACTAAAGTGAACGCTCCACCTGAGTGACGTCGTAGACTTCAATCAGATCGCCTGGCTTAACATCGTTGTAATCTTTAACACCGATACCACATTCCATACCGTTGCGAACGTCGGCAGCTTCGTCTTTAAAGCGGCGCAGAGATTCTAGCTCGCCCTGATAGATCACTACGTCGTCGCGCAGTACACGAATAGGCTTATTCCGGAACACAGTACCTTCGATAACCATACAGCCGGCAATAGCGCCAAACTTAGGTGAACGGAAGACATCGCGAACTTCGGCAATACCAACAATTGTCTCTCTTGTTTCTGGAGCCAACATACCGGACAGAGCCGACTTTACTTCGTCGAGAAGATTGTAGATTACGCTGTAGTAGCGAACCTCAACACTCTCTTTCTCAGCTAGGGCACGGGCTGCACCGCCAGCACGAACATTAAAGCCGAGCACAATCGCGCCGGTTGTCAGTGCTAGGTTAATATCGGATTCAGTAATACCACCTACACCAGAGGCCACAATATCGACGGCTACTTCGTTGGTCGCAAAATCGTTTAGTGCGCTATTAATAGCTTCTAATGAACCGCGCACGTCTGTCTTAACGATAAGGTTTAGCTTGCTGACTTGGTCAACACCCATATCGGTAAACATGTTTTCTAACTTGGCTGCCTGCTGACGCGACATACGCTCATGACGAGATTTGGTCGTACGTAGCTCTGCAATCTCTTTCGCTTTGCGCTCATCGGCGACTACAAAGAATTCGTCACCTGCATTAGGGGCTTCATCTAAACCAAGAATTTCTACTGGGATCGATGGGCCGGCTTCTGCTGTTGGAATTTTAGCTTCGTCGGTCATGGCGCGAATTTTACCCACGCTCTCACCGGCTAGCATAAAGTCGCCTTTACGCAAGGTGCCCTCTTGAACCAGAGCAGTAGCAATAACGCCACGGCCTTTATCAATACGGGACTCAACAATAACACCGCGAGCTGGTACATCGACTGGCGCTGTTAATTCAAGCAGTTCCGCCTGCAGCAAGACCGCTTCGAGAAGCTGGTCTATACCGTCGCCGGTTTGCGCCGACACTTTAATAAACTGTGTATCACCGCCCCACTCTTCTGGGATAACGTCTTTAGCGGCTAATTCAGTGGTGACTCGTTCTGGGTCAGCACCTTCTTTATCCATTTTGTTAATGGCGATAACAATGGGAACACCTGCAGCCTTAGCATGCTGAATAGCTTCTTCGGTCTGGGGCATAACACCATCGTCTGCCGCCACAACCAAAATCACTACGTCGGTACTCTGTGCACCACGGGCTCGCATGGCGGTAAACGCCGCGTGTCCTGGGGTATCCAAAAATGTAACCATACCGCCCGGCGTATTTACATGGTAAGCACCAATATGCTGGGTAATACCACCAGCTTCGCCAGAGGCAACGCGGGATTCTCTAATGTAATCAAGCAGTGAGGTTTTACCATGGTCAACATGGCCCATCACTGTAACTATAGGTGCGCGAGGAGCTTCTTCACCTTCAGACTTGATGACAGCAAACTGCTTGGCCAACTCGTCTTCAACTGTGTCGTCCTGTGCAGCAACTGGCGTATGGCCCAGCTCTTCTACCACAAGGAATGCCGTCTCTTGATCAATCACCTGATTAATATTGGCCATAATGCCCAATTTCATCAGCTCTTTAATCACTGCACCGGACTTGATAGACATGCTCAGAGCGAGATCACCAACGGTAAGCTCGTCTGGAATCGCAACGTCTAATACTTTTTTGTCGACTGGCTTTTTGAAGGTGTGCTTGTTATCCACTTTCAAAACAAGGGACTTTGAACGCAGGCGGCCTTTTCTGCCACGATCGTCCATACCGTCGTCCATCTGCAAACGACCCTTTTTCTTGCCGCCTTTGCCTAGAGGCTTTTTAACTGTCTTCTTGCCCGGCTTATCTTCTTCGTCAACAGGCTTAGTGTGACGGCGAAGTCTGTCATGCACTGGCTCTGAAGAGGGAGCTGCTGTTCTAGTAGGCTTAGCTGCCTTTTTAGCATCGCCAGCTTCTATCGCTGATGCTGCTTCTGTCGCTTTGCGAGCGGCTTCATCAACCTTAGCTTGAGCGGCGGCTGCAACAGCAGCCTTGGCTTCACCTTCGGCTTTACGACGATTTTGAATAGCGTTTTGACGCTTCTCTTCAACATCATCAATGCCGGAGCCTCGAACAAAAGTAGGTGCGGCTGCAGCTTCTGCTGCTGGCGCTACCTCTTCAGTTTCAGCAACCTCTAGCTCAACTTCTGGTACAGCAAGCAACGCTGCTTCGGCCGCTTCTGCTGCCGCAGCTTCTAGCTCTAGACGTGTTTTTTCTTCTAGCTCAGCGGCTGCTTGAGTTTCTAACTCTTCGTCGCTGCGCTTTACGTAGGTGCGTTTTTTGCGCACTTCGATATTAACTGTTTTGCGATTGCCGGATTTTAATGTACTGACAGTCTTGCGCCGCAGCGTGATTTTCGTCGGCTCGCCAGAACTCTCACCGTGCAGGCTCTTTAAATAGCCCAGCAATGTTTGCTTCTCTTCGTCAGAGACGGTCGCGTCAGCAGAGCCGTGGCTCAAACCTGCTTCTTTCATTTGCATGAGCAAACGATCAACAGATGCGCCTACGGTTTTTGCTAGTTCACTTACTGTAACTTCAGCCATTATTTTTCCTCTATTACCGCTCGACTAATTACTCGCCTTGCTCTTCTGCAAACCAAGGTGCACGAGCAGTCATAATTAGCGCTGCTGCTTTCTCTTCATCCATATCTTCAATGTCCATGAGATCGTCTACGGCCTGTTCAGCCAGATCTTCCATGGTGATAATATTTTTGGCAGTCAATTTGTAAGCCATTGCAGAATCCATACCTTCCATTGTTAGAAGGTCTTCAGCAGGCTCAGCATTGGTTAGCTTCTCTTCACTGGCCAGTGCCTGGGTCAACAACGCATCTTTAGCGCGGGCACGTAGCTCTTCAGCGATGTCTTCGTCGAAGCCTTCAATTGCACTCATTTCCTCGAGGGGAACATAGGCAACTTCTTCAAGACTGGTAAAGCCTTCTTCAACCAAGACCACCGCAACATCTTCGTCAACATCGAGAGAGGCCATGAGGCTTTCAACAAAGTTTGAAGATTCTGCTTCTTGCTTCTGCTCGGCGGCTTCAATGGTCATTACATTGATATTCCAGCCGGTTAGCTCTGAGGCTAGACGGACATTTTGACCACCCTTACCAATTGCCTGAGCTAGGTTGTCGTCAGTAACGGCGACATCCATGGTGTTGGTGTCTTCATCGACAACAATGGACTCAACTTCAGCAGGGGCCATTGCGTTAATGACTAACTGAGCTGGGTTGTCGTCCCAGAGTACGATATCAACTCGCTCGTCATCTAGATCGTTTGAGACTGCCTGTACTCGCGCTCCGCGCATGCCAACACAGGCACCCACTGGATCGATTCGAGCATCTTTACTTTTTACTGCAATCTTGGCGCGCTGACCTGGGTCTCGGGCTGCACCTTTAATTTCGATAATGCCTTCAGCAATTTCCGGTACTTCGATCTGGAATAACTGAATGAGCATTTCTGGCGCTGCTCGTGAAACCAGCAGCTGAGGGCCGCGAGTCTCTTCACGGATAGCCGTGAGAATTACGCGAGTGCGATCATTGATACGGAAGATTTCTCGACCGACCAACTCTTCGCGGGGCAACATGCCTTCGGCGTTATCGCCAAAGTCGACCACAATATGGTCGCGGGTAACTTTCTTAACAGTACCGCTCAACAGCTCGCCAACACGGTGACGGAAGCGGTTGATAATGAGGTCACGCTCTGCGTCTTTAACGCGCTGAACAATAACCTGCTTGGCTGTCTGTGCAGCAATACGACCGAAGGCGATATTCTCGACCGCTTCTTCAAAGGTATCACCCACTTTAAGAGTAGGGTCCTGCTCGATTGCTTCTTCAGTGGTGAACTGGGTGCCCAGCTCGGCCATCTGGTCGTCAGCAACGACGTCCCACCAGCGGTATGACTGGTAGTCACCCGTTTCGCGATCGATAACCACACGAATGTTAGCGCCTTCGTCGTAGCGCTTCTTCGTGGCCATGGCCAATGCTTGCTCAATTGCTTCGAAGATAATGCCCTGATCCACACCTTTTTCGTTGGATACAGCTTCAGCAACCATTAAAATTTCTTTACTCATTGTTCAAACTCCACATGCCTCAGAATCGAGGGACCACGTTAGCCTTCTCTATACCTTCGACCGGAAACAGAAATTCAGTATCTGCTACCACCACAACAACTTCGTCACCATCAACTGCTGTTAGTCGACCTTTAAAGTTGCGTCGGCCCTCGTAAGGGAACCTCAAACGCAACGAAATATCTTCACCTATAAACTGTTGGTAATGGTCTAGCTCATACAGAGGCCTGTCCATACCCGGTGAAGATACTTCTAAAATATACTCACCGTTAATTGCTTCTTCTACATCGAGGATTGCACTGGACTGTCGACTAACTTTCTCACAGTCTTCTATACCAATGCCGTCTTCTGCGCGATCAATATAGATGCGCAATAGTTTGGTCTTGCCGCCGGCCTGCAGATCCAAGCCCCATAGCTGGCAGCCTAAAGCCTCAACCACCGGCTGAAGTAACTGCTTTAACTTAACGTCGGCCACAGCCATTCGTAACTCCTACAAACAAAAAATGGGCCACTGGCCCATTTTTTTAATTTCTAAAGAAAAGCCCCAAAATGGGGCTCCTCGATTTGCGCCGGACCCGACGCGAATTTTCATAGCGAAAAACCTAACTCAACAAACACAACGAGTGGCGGATCCCTTTTTCGCTGAGCTAATGCAAGCATAGACAATAATTTGGCTATCTACATTAACTTCTCTTGTATCTTTAAAACCAACCTAAACATCAAGTTTAAATTGGTAGCGGGAGCTGGATTTGAACCAACGACCTTCGGGTTATGAGCCCGACGAGCTACCAGACTGCTCCATCCCGCACCGACACAACGATTAATTAGTTAAATCGCCCTCTTCAAAGAGGACGCGCATTATAGGTAGAGGGCTATGTAAGGTCAACAACGCATATGCAAACAGAGGCTTTTATTTACGCCTGGCGACAATGAGTTCATAGGCCGTTTGAATTTCTTGGGTGCGCTCTGTCGCTAACTTAACCATATCTTCAGGCATACCCTGCCCAATCAACTTATCTGGGTGATTTTGACTGATCAATTTGCGGTAGGCCTTTTTGATTTCTGCGTCTGACTTTGAGGCATTTACACCCAGCGCTTTGTAGGCGGCCTCTAAATGACTCGCCGAAGCCGGACCTCGAGACCCATAACTTGAGCCTGAGCCAGAACTTGAGCCTGTGTTCTTAAACTCAGACTGGGCCATGATCATCTCAATAAATTTATCAAACAGGGCCTCAGAAAACCCGAGGTGCCGTGCCACTTTGCGCAACACTGCCTGCTCTGCACTATGAAGATCGCCGTCGGCCATCGCCAGGGAGATCAGGTAATTGAGCAGCTGGCGTTTTAGGTTGTTGTGACGGCCACAGACTTGCATGAAACTCTGCATTACCGGGTCTATAGAAAAGCCAGCACTGGCGCCCGCTTTAAACAGCCCAATTGCCTCGGCTCGATTACTTGGGGTAAGGCCCATGCTGCCCATAAGTGCTTCGGCCTGAGCGATCTCGACTTTGGATACCTGGCCGTCAGATTTGGCTAAATGCCCTAAGAGGCCAAATAACGTATGAAAAAAGCTATCACGGATGCGCAGCTGCTCTGCAGCGGACACGGGATTTAAAAACCCACCCAGACCTTTATCAAATTGATGGCCAATAAAGACACCAATCAATGCTGTAAATGGCCCGCCGATCAAGATGCCAAATAGTCCGCCAATAATTTTTCCTGTTATCAAACCTGTTGCCTCTTAGCTGTCTTTAAAGTGATGTTTATTACCCCGACAGTATGCTGATGGCTGCCGCCGGATGCCAATAATAGATGATTTTACTGATGGTTTTTAGCCGGACACAAAAAAGCCCCAATAAAATCGGGGCTTTTGGGCTGCCAGTGCATGGCACCGGCCTAAAATTTCTTTCTGTTACATGTTTTCGTTCTTATGCTCTTTCGTTCTTTCGCCTTAAAAATAGTGGTGCGGATGGGGGGACTTGAACCCCCACAACCGAAGTTACCAGCCCCTCAAGCTGGCGCGTCTACCAATTCCGCCACATCCGCATGACTATTTTTAAACGAGTTTGAACTAACTAAACTTCTAGTTACTGCTAGTTACTGCTAGTTACTGCTAGTTACTGCTTATTATTGCTCAGGAGCTGCAGGAACATCACCTGAAGACAAATCATCCATAGGATCACGAGCCGTTTCCAGAGCCGGAATATCCGTCTCTCTAACCGCTTCCGTAGGAATTGTCAGAAGTTCTGGTAAAAGATCTTCGTCGACTACTGTCTTATTTTTAGCAACTAGAGCCAAGCTGACACTGGTGACAAAAAAGATAGTCGATAAAATAGCAGTCATTTTGCTGAAGAAATTCCAGCCTCCACCACTACCAAATACTGTTTGAGACGCGCCTGAACCAAATGAGGCTCCCGCTTCTGCGCCCTTTCCCTGCTGCAATAAAATTAAGGCTATTAGGCCTATTGCAACGACGAAGTGAAAAATTAAAATAATCTGTTCCATTACTCTTGCTCGGTCAGTTGTTGTGCAATGTTTAAAAAGTCATTTGCCTCTAATGAGGCCCCACCAACCAGTCCACCATTAATATCTGGCTGGCTAAATAATTTGTCTGCGTTCTCTGCCTTGACGCTGCCACCATAAAGTAGCGTTGTGTCCTTGCCTGCATCACCAAGTTGAGCCCGTATGGCGCTATGTACCTGCTGTGCTTGCTCAGGACTCGCTGTCTCGCCTGTTCCTATAGCCCAAACTGGCTCGTAGGCGATAACGGCGCGGCAAACGTTGTCTAGGCCTGCCAGGTCGATCACCGCAGCGATCTGCCCTGCCACTACTTCAATCGTCTGGTCTTGCTGACGCTGCTGCAGTGATTCTCCAACACAGAGGATAGGCGTTAAACCCGCTCTCTGCGCGGCACTAAATTTTTCGGCCACGGTACTATTGCTCTCGCCAAAGACTGCGCGACGCTCTGAGTGGCCTACCAATACATATTCACAGCCAATATCAGCCAACATGTCTGCTGATATTTCGCCGGTAAAAGCGCCTGCGCTATGTTGCGATAGGTTTTGCGCACCCAACACTATGTTGGTCCCGTCCAGCTCTGCCTTTACGGCAGTGAGATAAATGGCTGGTGGAAAAACGATCATCTGCGCTTTGCTTTGATCGTTCCAATGCTGCCCTAACTGACTGGCTAAATGAATTGCCGATTCAGCTGTGCCGTGCATTTTCCAATTGCCCGCAATCAGCGGTTTTGCCATGCTAGTCTCTCCTTGAGGAGGGCCTCTCAAACGGGCGAGAATCCTACCCGACAACGCCCTAATTTACAACTGGGAATGCGCCTATTCACAGTTGATACAACTATTCAATATCAGCCTTGACCCATCAGACAACTTGCTGCTCGACAGTTTTCGCGATATCAGCCACAAGTCTGTCGACCAGCACCTGATCTTCACCTTCGACCATGACTCTTATCAACGGCTCTGTCCCCGAGGGTCGCAGTAGCACGCGACCACGGCCAGCAAGCTCAAGCTCGGCGGCTTCAACGGCCTTATTAACCGTTTCGTTGTCGCTTATATCAACTTTTTTGGACAGCCGCACATTGATCATTGTCTGGGGAAACTTGCTCATGCCTGTCTTTAATTCCGCCAGAGTTTTACCGCTCTCTGACAGCGCCAAAATGACCTGCAATGCTGCGACAATACCGTCGCCTGTGCTATTTAAATCACTGCACAGAACATGGCC
This sequence comes from gamma proteobacterium HTCC2207, assembly GCA_905182265.1. GTDB lineage: Bacteria > Pseudomonadota > Gammaproteobacteria > Pseudomonadales > Porticoccaceae > HTCC2207. Next base: position 10,839 of record CAJJAO010000053.1, read on the forward strand.
AGAGGCTTCGCCGCCCAGATCCCAGCCATTGGCTTTTAAGGACTCAACAACATAGCGGTCGCCCACTTTGGTTCTCTCAAAGGGGATGCCCATTTCTTTAAGGGCTAATTCCAACCCTAGGTTGCTCATTTGGGTGCCAGCAACGCCATCGCAGTTACCGCTGGCTCTGCGGTGCTGAGCAATAATATAGATTAGCTCGTCACCATCGACAATCTCACCCTGACCATCGACAAATAAAACTCTATCGCCATCGCCGTCAAAGGCGACACCAAAGTCAGCCTCTTCTTCGATAACCGCTTTTTGTAACCCGTCCATGTGGGTAGAACCACATTGGTCGTTAATATTGAAGCCATTGGGCGTGTTGCCCATGGTGATTGTTTTGGCGCCCAGCTCTTTAAACACTCGGGGGCCAGCGTGGTAGGTAGCGCCATTGGCGCAGTCCACAACAATTTTTAGGCCCTCTAGGTCATAACCTGCGGGCAAGGTACCTTTGCAAAACTCGATGTAGCGGCCGGTCGCATCACTTATGCGTCGCGCCTTACCCAAACTATAGGACCCGTTGGTAACCAGCGGCTGGTCCATCAAGGCTTCAATTTCTAGCTCGACTTCATCGGGCAATTTGTAGCCATCGGCGGCGAAAAACTTAATGCCATTGTCTTCCACTGGGTTGTGGGAGGCACTAATAACGATGCCCGCAGCGGCTCGAAAGGTTCTGGTGAGATAGGCGATGGCTGGTGTCGGCATGGGGCCAAGTAGATCAACGTCAACGCCGGCGGCAATAAGGCCTGCCTCTAGGGCTGATTCGAACATGTATCCGGAGACTCTGGTGTCTTTGCCGATCAGTACGCGTTTTTTACCCGTCGTATGACGAGTTAATACAGTGCCGGCTGCCCAGCCAAGTTTAAGCATAAAGTCTGCTGTTACAGGGTATTCGCCCACTCTTCCGCGGATACCGTCGGTTCCGAAATATTTTCTGGCCATTTTGTGTCTATCTTCCTTTAAATACTTTGTCGCCAAACGCTTAGCGCCTGAACTGTTTCTTTTACGTCATGGACGCGCAGTATTAATGCGCCCTGCGCCGCCATGATTTTCTGTGCTGCTAAAACCGCCATGGTAACACTTCCCATTAGGCGATCATCCACTGGCGACCCTAACATTTCACCGATCATTGATTTGCGCGATACACCAACCAATATGGGATGGCCCGCAGTGGCAAGCTGACCAAGACCATTAAATAGATCTAGGTTGTGCTGCAGTGTTTTACCAAACCCAAACCCCGGGTCCAATATAATTTTATCGGCGCTGATTCCTGCTTCGACACAGGCTTGCTTGCGCTGCTGCAAAAACTCGGCTACCTCTGCGACTACATCTTTGTACTGGGGGCTCTGCTGCATGCTGTCTGGCTGATTTTGCATATGCATCAAACACAGTGGCAAACCAGAATCTGCCGCGGCCTGCAGTGCACCCTCTCGCCGCAGTGCGCGCACGTCATTAATAAGGTTTGCCCCCGCGACAGTGGCTTCTTTGATTACCTGGGTTGTGCTGGTGTCTACTGAGATAATGGTGTCAAACCGGCTGGCCACTGCTTCGATAATGGGGATCACTCGGGCCAGTTCCTGGTCAACGGACACGGGCTGAGCGCCGGGGCGAGTCGACTCACCCCCAATGTCTATAATATCGGCACCTGCCGCCAACATGGATTCAACGGCCTGCAAGGTTTTGCTCTGGTCGAGCTGACCTGCTGAATAAAGCAGCCCGCCATCGGAAAAGGAATCTGGTGTAGCGTTCAAAATACCCATCACCGCGGGGCGGGATAGGTCTAAGGTTTTATTTCCGCACTTTAGATTTTTCATTAAGAGCATTTTATCAAGAGCTTTTCATTAAGAGCATTTTTTCATAAAAAGCCCAAACACAGAATCAAAAAAACCTCGAAGCCCAAAAGGCATCGAGGTTTGATATTGAGATAACAGTAGACAGTAAGATCAAAGATCCTCTACCGGGCCACCTATTGGATCTTCATCTTTGGAGTCAGACTCCTTTTCCTCAGATTTTTTCTCAGACTTTTTACTCGCTTCGCCAGAGCCACCAGGCCCATTATCCAAGTCATTGTTGTCCCATTGCTTGGGCAAACGTACCTTGCGGCGGTTCATTAGGTCATCGACTTGGTCAGCATCAATAGTCTCAAACTCCATCAATGCTACTTTCATCGCTTCCAGAATATCGTGATTGTCTTCAAGTAGCTTCTTGGCGGTGCTGTAGGCGTCATTCAACAGATTGCGCACTTCCTGGTCAATTTCCCGGGAGGTATCTTCTGAATAATGGACGTTGCCGCCACCTGGCGCTTGGGAATCATCTTCACCATAAAGCACTGGTCCCATTTTTTCGTTGAGACCCCATTTGGTCACCATGTTGCGTGCCATCTGGGTAGCCCGCTCAATATCATTGGATGCACCGGTGGTTACGCCATCAATACCGCCAATCAATTCTTCAGCAATACGGCCACCAAACAGACTGCATAGCTGGCTGTTGAGCTGACGACGATTCATGCTGTAACGGTCTTCTTCGGGCAGATACTGAGTCACGCCCAGGGCGCGGCCACGAGGAATGATAGTGACCTTGTGCACAGGGTCGTGCTCTGGCACTAAGCGACCAATAATGGCATGGCCTGCTTCGTGGTATGCGGTGTTGGCTTTTTCTTTCTCGGACATCACCATAGAGCGTCTTTCGGCGCCCATCATGATTTTGTCTCGGGCTTTTTCGAACTCTTCCATAGTCACAACGCGACGATTGGAGCGAGCCGAAAATAGCGCTGCTTCGTTGACTAAATTGGCCAGATCAGCACCAGAAAAGCCTGGTGTACCACGAGCCAAAATACCCAGCTCAACGGACTCGTCTAACGGGACCTTGCGGGCATGCACCTTAAGAATTTGTTCACGACCACGAATATCGGGCAGACCTACATAGACTTGACGGTCAAATCGACCGGGACGCAATAAGGCTTTGTCCAAAACGTCTGGTCTGTTGGTGGCAGCAATCACAATCACGCCTTCGTTGCCTTCAAAACCGTCCATTTCTACCAATAGCTGGTTCAATGTCTGCTCGCGCTCGTCGTTACCGCCGCCATAACCACCGCCACGATGGCGGCCTACAGCATCGATTTCATCAATAAAGATAATACAGGGAGACTGCTTTTTAGCCTGTTCGAACATGTCGCGAACACGGGCTGCACCTACACCGACAAACATTTCAACAAAGTCAGAACCGGAGATCGAGAAAAACGGCACCTTGGCTTCACCCGCAATGGCTTTAGCCAGCAATGTTTTACCAGTTCCCGGAGGGCCTACCATTAATACGCCTTTGGGGATTCGACCACCGAGACGCTGGAATTTGCTCGGGTCACTCAAAAATTCAACTAGCTCGCTAACATCTTCTTTGGCTTCGTCCACACCGGCCACATCGGCAAATGTGGTATTAATTTGATCACCTGTAAGCAACTTGGCCTTACTCTTACCAAAGCTCATGGGGCCACCTTTGCCGCCACCACCGCCCTGCATCTGGCGCATAAAGAAAACAAAGATCGCGAGAATCAACAGAATTGGGAATGCCGCAACCAAAAGCTGGGAGATTAGACTGGGAGTCTCTGGCTCTTTACCCACAACCTTGACGTTGTTGTTGATCAGGTCATCCATTAGGCCCGGGTCTTGAACATTGGGACGCACGGTTCTGAACTGGGTGCCATCCCTGCGCTCGCCTTCAATAATAAGGCCATCTATCGCAATGCTAGAGACGCGCTCATTTTGCACGTCCGTAACAAACTCGGAATAGTCGATATTATTATCTACTGGCTTGGGGGTGAAACTATTAAATACCGACATCAAGATAGCGGCCAGAATCACCCACACAATCAAATTTTTTGCCAAGTCGTTCAAAACACAATCCTCTTTAGTTGGCCTTAAGGCCTTTAGCTACCATATATACTTCCCGAGACTTAGCTCTGGATGCATCTGGCTTCTTAATACTGACACTATTAAACACAGTTCTAACATGGCGCACAAATTGGTCGAAGCCTTCGCCCTGAAATAACTTTGCGATAAAAACGCCCTCGGGCTTCATTACTTGACAGGTTAAGTCGATTGCTAGTTCCGCCAAATACATCATGGCGGGCTGATCAACTGCCTTCGCTCCTGATAAATTGGGGGCCATATCTGAAATTACAAGGTCTACGGGACGATTTCCGATAAGCGTTAGCAATTCATCAAAGATAACCTGATCGGTGAAATCACCCTGAATAAAATCTACGCCGGCCACATTGTCCATGGGCAGTATATCCAGCGCATGCACTCGGCCTTCATGGCCCACTAGCTTAGCCGCCACCTGAGACCAGCCACCAGGCGCCGAACCCAGATCAACAATGGTCATGCCAGAGCGAATCATGCGTTCTTTTTCAACGATCTCTAGTAATTTATAGCTGGCACGGGAACGATAACCATCTTTTTGTGCTTGCATCACATAGGGGTCATTAACATGTTGTTTTATCCAACTACGATTTTTAGATTTCGCCATGGAGATGTTTTCGCTAGAATGCACGCTGACTTATAAGGCCAAGCATTATGACAAACTCCAACGCAGATAAAAAACATTTACGACGATTGGGGCATAATCTCAAGCCTGTGGTGACCATAGCGGGAAAAGGGCTCACCGAAAACGTGGGTACTGAGCTGGAACGAGCTCTGGGCGACCATGAATTGATCAAAGTGAAGCTGTCGGTGGGCGACCGCGACGCCAAGAAAGCCATGACTGATGAAATTTGCCAGAAATACGATGCCTTACTCGTACAGTCTATTGGCCATGTTGTATTGCTGTACCGCAAAGCAAAAACACCTAACCCAAAGCTGTCTAACCTACTGCGCCCATAAACAGCCAATTGAGGGCAATCTGAGTACTGTGCCATACTGGGAACTCAGAGTAAGTGCTCAAAGTAAGTGCCAGGGCAAGTGCTAGCAACAAGAGACCAGTAACAAGGAACACATCGTGCTGCGCAAACAAACATCAGACTGGATATTTAACTTCATAGGCAAACCCGTGCTAGTCGGGCTGTTTGTTGCCGCGATGTTAATACTCATATTCCCTGAGTTTCGCAGCTATTCTGAAAGCCAAAGCTCTGCTGATACAGACAACCAAGATAACGGCCGATCTAACTGGTCTGGTCCGGTGTCCTATTCCGCAGCCGTTAGCCGTGCTGCACCCTCGGTGGTTAACATATACACCCGCAAGGTCAGTCGGGTCAGTCCTCACCCACTGCTAAACGATCCGTTTTTTAGACGCCTTTACAACTTTCAACAGCAACGCATTCAGTCCTCTTTGGGTTCTGGGGTCATTATGCAGAGCAACGGCTTTATCATGACCAACTTCCATGTGGTTGATGATGTCGACGAGATATTAGTGCTGCTTTACGATGGCCGCGAAGTCCCTGCCGTTATTGTAGGTACCGACCCAGACACTGATCTCGCGGTACTAAAAATTGAAGCCGACCAGCTGCAACCTATTTCTGTTGGTGAGCCCGCTCAAGCCAAAATTGGTGATGTAGTGCTGGCCATCGGTAACCCCTATGGCGTGGGCCAAACCGTCACACAGGGCATTGTTAGCGCCACAGGTCGCAATGGACTGGGGCTCAATACCTTCGAGAACTTTATTCAAACCGACGCCGACATTAATCCCGGTAATTCGGGGGGTGCTCTAATCGATGCCTATGGCAATTTACTGGGTATTAATACCGCCAAAATTAATCGCAATGGCTCGGCAGGCATCAGCTTTGCCATTCCCGCCGACGCGGTAGAAAAGGTACTTAAGGATATTATTCAGCATGGCCGTGTCATTCGCGGCTGGCTGGGAATGGACGCACTGCCATTAACCCCGCAGATAGCCAAGCAACTCAATCTCAATATCACCAATGGTTTGTTTGTACAGGGGGTTTCTAATGGCGGCCCTGCGTTCAGTGCCAATATTCGCCCGGGAGATATTGTTATTTCGATTAATGGTACGCCGGTGACTGACCGCCATAGTAGCGTCAGTCAGATTGCCGAGGTTATGCCGGGTAAGCCCATAGAGCTAGAGATACAGCGCAAGAGCCAAACCTTTGTGATTACCGCCGTGGCCGGCTCTCGCCCGCTTAGCCAGTAATTCCCTAGCAAGTAATCCAGCACCTAACAACTTACCAGACCAACAGACCAACAACCAATTACCCGAGTAGGTTTTTCAGCGTTTCAAGCAAAAACTGGTTCTGCTCTTCGGTCCCTACCGTGATACGTAAAAACTGATCAATTCTGTCCTGTTTAAAGTGACGCACAATCACACCATGCTCACGCAATTTGTCGGCGATATCTTGGGCACTGCGCTGGCTCTTATTATCGCTGGGGCTATAACGAGCAAAAACAAAATTAGCCGCCGAGGGCAGTACATCAAAGCCCAGCGCCTGTAACTGCTCTGCCAATTTCTCGCGACTGCTGATAACTCTGGCGCAGGTACTCTTAAAATAATCATCATCTTTAAAGGAGGCAATGGCTGCAGCAATTTGCAATTGGCCCAGAGGAAACGGGTTAAAACTGTTTTTAATGCGCTCCAACCCCTCAATTAACTCTACCGAACCCATGGCATAACCAATACGCATACCCGCCAGAGAGCGAGACTTGGACATTGTGTGAACAACCAGTAAGTTGGCATAGCTATTAATAAGCGCCACGGCGCTTTCGCCGCCAAAGTCTATATAGGCCTCGTCGACCACGACAACAGAGTCTCGATTTGCCTGCAACAGTTGCTCAATGACATCCAGGCCCAACAGGCGCCCCGAGGGAGCATTGGGGTTGGGGAAAATAATGCCGCCATTGTCGCGCTTATAATCTTCAAGGTTTATCGACAGGTCTTCAGCTAGGGGCATCTGCTGGTATTCAATACCATAAAGCTGGCAGAAAACCGGGTAAAAACTGTACGTAATATCGGGAAATAGCAGGGGTTTGGACTGCTTTAGCAGACCATTAAACGCATGTGCCAACACCTCATCGGAGCCATTACCAACAAAGATTTGCTCTTTAACCAAACCGAAATTATCAGCAATGGTCTGCTTGAGTTCATCGGCATTCATGGGCGGATAGAGACGCAGATCATCGTTTGATAGCTGCTGCATGACAGCCAACGCATCTGGCGAAGGACCATAGGGGTTTTCGTTGGCATTTAGCTTAGTGATATTGCTGATTTTTGGCTGCTCACCCGGCACATAGGGTTCAAGCTGACTAACAAAATCACTCCAATACTTACTCATACAAAATTCTCTCTAAGAGATGAGGCTGGTTCCTGAGCCAATGTTTTAACCAAGGGCTTTAATCGAGCGCTTTAACCAAGGGCTTTAATCATTTGTTTTAACCAAGGGCCTTAATCCGGCGTCTTTATTCGGTATTCGGCAGATCGCGCATGGGCGGTCAATGATTCCCCACGGCCCAACACCGACGCTACCTTGCCTAAATCTGATGCCCCCTGTTCAGAGCAATAGATCAACGAACTGCGCTTCTGGAAATCATAGACACCCAGAGGCGATGAAAATCTTGATGTTGCCGAGGTTGGCAGTACATGGTTTGGCCCAGCGCAATAATCACCCAGCGCCTCTGCCGTATGGCGGCCCATAAAAATAGCTCCGGCATGGCGAATCTTAGGCAACCATGATTCCGGGTCTTCAACAGACAGCTCCAAATGCTCAGGGGCAATGCGGTTGCTCAGAGTTACCGCTTCTTCTGGGCCTGCAACTAAAATCAGAGCCCCGCGATTAGCGAGTGACTTGGCAATAATATCTCGCCGCTCCATATCGGGCAGCAACCTTTCTATGCTCTGGTAAACCGCCTTTAAATAGTCGGCGTCCCAGGCAATCAAAATAGACTGGGCGTCTTCGTCGTGTTCTGCCTGAGAAAATAGATCCATGGCAATCCAATCTGGGTCGGTCTGGCCATCGCACACTACTAAAATCTCGCTGGGGCCAGCAACCATATCGAGGCCAACGGCACCAAACACCATGCGCTTTGCTGTGGCCACATAGATATTGCCGGGGCCGACAATTTTGTCTACCTTTGGCACAGTCTCGGTACCATAGGCTAGGGCTGCAATTGCCTGAGCACCCCCAACGGTAAATACTTTGTCCACTCCGGCAATCGCGGCGGCGGCCAACACAATGGGGCTGAGCTCATTATCTGGAGCTGGAACCATCATAATGACTTCGCTGACACCGGCCACTCGTGCGGGAATACAGTTCATTAATACCGACGAAGGGTAGCTGGCTTTACCGCCGGGTACATAGATACCCACGCGCTCTAATGGAGTAATTTGTTGCCCCAATACAGTGCCATCGGCCTCTTGGTACTGCCAAGAGTCCTGCAACTGGTGAGCATGGTAGTCACGGATTCGTTTGGCTGCTATTTCTAGGGCCGAGCGAGTCTCTGCATCGATTGACTCGAGAGCGGCCTGCAACTGCTCTGCCGGAATACAAAAATCATTTATCTCTGTGCAGTCGCGACGATCAAAGCGGTTACTGTACTCAATGAGCGCAGCATCACCTCGAACACGCACCTGGTGCAAAATATCGATGACGGTTTTTTCAACATCGGTGTTGGAAACCATGTCCCAGGCAATCAACTTATCGAGCGCCGGAAGAAAACTTGAGTCAGCAGCGTTTAGTTGATTGATGAGCATCATGCGTTGCCTACAGCCACTTTAAGAGCGTCGACAATGCCTTGGATTTCGCTGAACTTAGTTTTCATCGCCGCTTTGTTAACGATGAGTCGCGAACTAATGTCAGCAATTTCTTCTCGGGCTTCAAGGCCATTGGCTTTTAAGGTATTACCTGTGTCGACAATATCAACAATTTCGTGGGCCAGATCCAGAATAGGCGCAAGCTCCATGGCGCCATACAGTTTAATCAGATCTGCCTGACGGCCCTGCTCTGCATAAAACTGGCGGGCGACATTAATATATTTTGTGGCCACTCGCAGGCGACCTTCCTGGGGTTTTGCTCCCACGGGAACAGCCGTCATTAACTTACAGCGAGCAATACCCAGATCCAGAGGCTCGTAGTACCCATCACCCTGGTGCTCTAGCAGCCCATCTTTGCCGGCTACGCCTATATCGGCAGCGCCAAACTGCACATAGGTTGGCACGTCTGACCCGCGCAAAATAATTAACCGCAGACCTGCATGGTTAGTATCAAAAACCAGTTTACGGCTAGTAAAGATATCTTCGGCAGGCACAATGCCCGCAGCAGCTAGCAGCGGTAAGGTCTCTTTTAAGATGCGCCCTTTGGTAAGAGCCATCGTGATCTGGGTTTTAGCAGTTTGGGTCATAGCAATCTAGGCCATTTCAGTTGTTAGTCTCAAAGCGCTTACTTTTGACTATATTTACTTTATCTCTACAAGCTTAGCTCAGCCGGGCACACGTTTTATTTTACATCCCAGCTGCTGTAATTTTTCTTCAATACATTCGTAGCCACGATCAATATGATAGATGCGATCGACGACGGTTTCACCCTCAGCCACCATGCCGGCAATCACCAACGCCGCCGATGCCCGCAAGTCAGACGCCATAACCGGTGCGCCCTTTAACTTCTCCACCCCAGTAACCACCGCGGTATTGCCCTCAACGGTAATACTGGCACCCATGCGGTTAAGTTCTTGCACCTGCATGAGGCGGTTCTCAAAAATAGTCTCGGTAATAATGCCTGTCCCCTCGGCCACCGCGTTTACCGCCGTGAGCTGGGCCTGCATATCCGTTGGGAAGGCCGGGTAAGGAGCCGTCTTAATATTCACCGCACGGGGTCGTTTGCCCTGCATATCCAATTCAATCCAGTCCTCTCCCTGAGTAATCACAGCGCCCGCTTCTTCAAGCTTGAGCAACACTGCCCCTAGGGTCGATGGGTCGGTCTGGCGAACCTTGATCTTGCCGCCTGTGGCTGTTGCTGCGGCCAAATAGGTGCCGGTCTCAATGCGATCGGGCATCACTTCAAAGTAACCCCCAGTCAGCTTTTCAACACCATTAATAGTAAGTGTATTGGAGCCAGCGCCCTGAACATCAGCACCCCAGACATTCATACAATTAGCCAGATCAACAATTTCGGGTTCACGGGCCGCGTTTTCGATCACGGTGGTGCCCTCTGCCAGTGCAGCGGCCATCATGAGGTTTTCGGTCGCCCCCACTGAAACAATATCCATAAAGATATGTGCGCCCTTCAGGCGGCCATCGCTACGTGCACGGATATAGCCTTCATCAATTTCGATGGTCGCACCCATGGCTTCCAAACCACGCAAATGCAGATCGACGGGGCGGCTACCAATTGCACAGCCTCCAGGAAATGATACGTTGGCCTCACCATAACGGGCCAACATAGGACCCAGCACCAGAATCGAGGCGCGCATGGTCTTCACCAAATCATAGGGCGCAGTCAGATTATTAAGAGTAGAGGTATCCACTTCTAGGCGCATTTTTTCGTCAATGCTGACAGTAATGCCAAGAGCGCCGAGCAATTCGATGGTGGTAGTCACATCCTGCAGATGAGGAAGGTTACCAATGGTCACCAACCCCTCAGATAACAGTGCCGCCGACAATATGGGTAGTGCCGCGTTTTTGGACCCGGAAATTCGAATTTCCCCACGGAGCACTGCGCCCCCTTGAATAATCAGTTTATCCATTGGATAACTCCAACTTTAGAAATGTGATTTTGAATTGGGCTGACAGCATAAGCTGCAGCCCCACCGCCTGGATCAGGCCTGCTGCTCCCACTCATGAAGAGTGAAAATTTTCATATTGACGGCATGAATCGCGCCAGAAGAAATCTGCTCTTTTAGAGCAGCATAGATAATTTGCTGACGCTGAACCGCGCGCTTGCCATCAAACAGGTCACCAATGGCAACAATATTGTAGTGGCTGCCTTCGCTCTCGACCTGAATCTGGCAATCAGACAAAGAACCTTCTAGCAGTATTTTTACATCTTCAGGATTCATTTAATTAACTCTTTATTAGGCCTATTCGGCTTCTGTTGACCATCCGGCGATTACAGCGTCTATGCCACCATCAGATCTTTGTACGGCATTAACAAATTGGCTGCGGAAAATATCGCGCAAATTAATACCATTAATAATTACGTTGATCGCCTTCCACTTGCCGGTTCTTTTGCTCAATGCCATAGAATATTCCATGGGGTATACGGCACCGCTGCTGCGAATTTCTTGCTTGACCGAGACTTTGCGCTGACCGGGCTTTAAGGCAGATCTGTTGATCAAAACAATTTCTTCATTGCCATAGCCAACTAACCCGCGACCATAGGTTTCCATCAAACCGTTGCGAAACTTAGTCTCAAAGAGGGTGCTCTGAGCCTTAGTTAAAGAAGACTTGTAAGGGCCAGTTACCTGCTTAGCAATATATTTAAAATCTATGTGCTGGTCCAGCAACTCAGTCAAGGCCGTAAAGTAGGCTTGTTCATTACTGGGGTAACCTTCACTGTGCTGGCCGATCACGGTCAGCAATTCAACGGTTACTTGCTCAATTTGGCTGAACGGGTCTGCCTTGGTATCGCCGGCTGAAACCATAGGTGCCAGACAGACCAAAAGACCCAAAAATACTGTGCGCAGACTTAATTTTACGCTTTCCATAATGTCACTCCCTATTTAATCCTTACGTTTTGACAGCAGTTCAATAATCTAGTGCACTAGTGCTGACAACTGCGGCTGCGCACTATACCATTCCCGCTTTATTGAATAAACCAACACGAGCCGTCATCGGAGACTCTATGTCAGCACTTTATTTACCCATGTTTGCCCTTGTCGCTGGAATATTGGGGCTTCTTTGGGGTGCAGACAGATTTGTCGCTGGCAGCGCTGGCGCCGCTCGTAACTTTGGCATCTCACCGATGGTGATAGGTCTAACCTTAGTATCGGTTGGCACCTCAGCGCCAGAAATCATAGTGTCTATTAATGCCGCCCTAAGTAATGTGCCTCAAATGGCGGTGGGTAATGCCCTGGGTTCCAATTTGGCCAACATTGGCCTGGTGCTGGGTATCACCGCTCTGGTAGCGCCGCTGCCGGTGCAAAAACACCTGCTTCGCGAGGAGAGCCCGACACTCTTACTGATTACAGCGCTGGCTGGCCTGTGCCTCTACGATGGCTTTTTACATCGCGGTGAAAGCATTGCCCTAGCGCTGTTAACGATCCCTCTATTAATAGTGATTGTGAAATACAAAAAAAACCACCCCAACCCAGAAGCTGTAGAAGAAGCTGAAGAGATTCCTGTCTTACCTATGGCAAAGGCCGGTCTGCTGTTTGTTGTGGGCTTAGTCGTTCTATTAGTGAGCGCTCGAGTCACCGTCTGGGGAGCGCAATCTATTGCCGTTTATGCTGGCATTAGCGAATTAATTATCGGGCTTACGGTTGTCGCCATTGGCACCAGCCTTCCAGAGCTCGCCGCCTCGGTTATGTCTGCTCTTAAAGGGCACCATGACATTGCCTTGGGCAATGTGTTTGGCTCAAACCTGTTTAATCTAATGCTGGTTATGACCTCCGCAGGGGCTATTGCACCTATGGCTCTGGACCAAGAAGTATTTGCCCGCGACTTTGCCGCTATGGCCTTTATGACAGTATTGATGATCGCTCTAGTCGCTCTAGCATTACGTAAGAGCCCGCAAAAGGCGCGATTATCCAGAGGCTTAGGTTTGGTTTTATTGGCCGGCTATGGTTTTTATTATGTCTTGCTTTGGCCTGCCATCACTGCAGTTTAGGCACTACCCATAACTAGACAGCTTTAACCTAAGTATTCAAGCAAGAGTTTTGCCCTATAATGGCCCTCAAAATTCCGGTTTATCACCAATAAGTAATTGATTATGGCAGCACAAGAATTTATTAAGTCAGGCCTGCGCACCGTCGAGATGGAAGCGCTAGCCGTCAGCCAACTGGCACCTTTTATAAACCATGATTTCGAGATTGCCTGCGAAACCATTCTTGCCTGTAAGGGGCGCGTGGTTGTTACGGGAATGGGTAAGTCTGGCCATATAGGCAATAAAATTGCCGCGACTCTAGCAAGCACCGGTACCCCAGCCTTTTTTGTGCACCCCGGCGAAGCTAGCCATGGTGATCTGGGTATGATCACCAAGAGTGATGTGGTTATTGCCATATCTAACTCTGGTAGCACTGCCGAAGTGATCACCATTTTGCCATTGATCAAGCGCCTTGGTATTCCGCTGATTAGCATGACGGGAGACCCAGAGTCTGTGCTCTCCCAGTCAGCCTGCGCCAACCTTAATGTCAGTGTTACCACCGAAGCCTGCCCTTTAAATCTCGCCCCTACTACCAGCACCACGGTGACTCTGGTTATGGGTGATGCTCTGGCTATCGCGCTGCTAGAATCTCGCGGATTTAGCGCTGAAGACTTCGCCTTTTCTCACCCCGGCGGAGCCCTTGGCCGCAAACTATTGCTGCGGGTCGGCGATATTATGCATAAAGACGGTGAAGTCCCTAAGGTCACAATGGACCAGCTGTTACAAGATGCGCTGGTAGAGATGACTAAGAAAGGGTTCGGTATGACCACGATAGTGGATGCCAATAATAAATTACTCGGCGTCTTTACCGACGGTGACCTGCGTCGAGTGATTGACCAGAAAATTGATATTAGTGCGGCCAGCATGAAAGACGTGATGTCGGCTAGCCCAAAAACAATTAGTCGCGATATTCTTGCCGCCGAAGCGCTGACCATTATGGAAGCCGCTACCATTACTGCATTGATTGTCGAAGACGAAAATCACTCGCCAGTGGGCGTTTTACATATGCACGATATTCTGCGAGCGGGAGTCGTTTAATGGCCGAGAAGCTTTCAGCTGCTGTCACTGAGGCGGCTAAGAAAATAAAACTAGTGTTGCTTGATGTCGATGGTGTTCTCACCGATGGTCGACTGTACTACGGCAATAGCGGCGAAGAGATGAAAGCCTTTAATATTCAGGATGGTCTGGGCATTAAGCTGCTGCAAAAAGGCGATATTCAGGTGGGCATTATTACCGGTCGAGTCTCTGCACTTCTCCAGCGCCGAGCCGATGAGCTATCCATTGACCCTGTTGTGCAAGGCCGTGAAGACAAATTAACTGCCCTCAATGAGCTGTTAGCAACCATGGATGTGCAGATGGATGAAATTGCCTTTGTAGGCGATGATCTGCCAGACTTGGCCGTTATCCGCCGTGTTGGTTTGGGTATAACGCCAGCCAATGGCAGTGCTACAGTCGCGGCTCAAGCCCATTGGCAAACATCTAAAGCTGGTGGCCAAGGGGCCGTTCGCGAGATTGCCGAAATGATTCTTGAGGCTCAGGGCAAACTTCAGCCGATTCTGGCTACTTTTCAATGATTAAACAGGTTTTCCTGGTTGCTGGCCTGCTGATATTTATTGGTGGCTTTCTGTTGGTGTGGGACAGCCCCCCAGAATCTTTTTTAAGCCCACAAGCCGGTCAAATCGAAGAAACACCTAGTGCTGACAGCTATATGACCAATGTAGTCAGCCACCGTTACGATACAACTGGTGCAGAACAGTTTGTGCTCAGCTCCCCCAAGATGGATTTTTATACCGGCAATGGCGAGCTTATATTGACGCTACCTCAGCTGGTGGTTAATCAAGCGCCGGCAGCTAACAAAGGCTCCGAGGCTAAACGCCTCAACTTAGATGCAAAAAAGGGACATCTAAGCGACGGAGGCGAAACCCTGTACCTTGAAGGCAATGTGGTTGCCCTGATTAATGACTCCCAAGGAGTCACCAAATTAACAGCTGCCGACCTCACTTTTTTGCCGTCCAGTAATATTGCCTCGACCGAAGGTCCCTTTAAACTACTCACTCCAGAGGTTACACTTTCCGGAAATGGGCTAAAGGCCAACCTCCGCAATGAAGTATTTACCATTAAATCTAAGGTCCGCGCCATCCATGAGCCTCTGTAAGTTTCTTATTCCTGCCATGTGCCTGCTTTTTTCCCTAGGCGCCGAGGCCCTTCCCGATGATCGCCAACAGCCTATTACCATTGAATCTGATTCAGCTGAACGCAACGACAAAACAGGCTTAACTGAATATCGCGGCAACGTAATTATGCGTCAGGGCTCGGTTTTAATTGATGCAGACAGGGTCACTATTCATTACAACGATAAAAAAGTCAGCCGCATTGTGTCCCTTGGCACACCGGCTAGCTACCAACAGCAAAACCAGGTTGAGGGTGGCATGGTGGTAGCCCGTGGTGAGGTGATTGAATACATGCTGGCCCTCGATCAAATCAACTTGAGTAAAAATGCCTCGTTGTCACGCAACGGCACGCTGATCAAAGGCGAGAAAATCACCTATGATCTAAAAAATGAAACATGGAAAGCTACAGGTGGCGATCGCGGTAACCAAAAGCGCATCCAGCTAGTTATCCCGCCGGCCACTCAAGAAGATTCTGCGGCTGAGCCTGAAGCTGGCTCTAAAATCGACGCTAAAACAGACTCGGCAATAGACTCGGCAATAGACTCGACAATAAAAAGCGACAGTGAATCAGACAGTGCACAAGAGACCCAACCCTAATGGCCGTTTTAGAAGCGCGTAATCTCGCCAAATCCTATGGTAAAAAACCCGTCGTTAAAGATGTATCCCTGTCCGTTAAACAGGGTGAAATTGTAGGCCTGTTGGGCCCCAATGGCGCCGGCAAAACTACCTGTTTTTATATGATTATTGGTCTTGTCGCCCAAAACGGCGGCACCATCACCATAGATGATTTAGATATCACCGCCCTGCCCATGCATGGTCGTGCGCGTCGCGGTCTCGGCTACCTGCCCCAAGAGCCGTCCATTTTTAGAAAACTCAGCGTCGAAGATAACATTCTCGCCATTCTCGAGACCCGACCTGAACTCAGTAGGCAGCAGCGCAGGCAGCGCTTAGAGGACCTGCTCCATGAGTTTCACATTTCCCATTTGGCAAAAAATATCGGCATGAGCCTGTCCGGTGGAGAGCGGCGGCGAGTAGAAATTGCGCGCGCCCTAGCCGCAGATCCGCAGTTTATTTTGTTAGATGAACCCTTCGCTGGCGTCGACCCCATTTCGGTCAACGACATCAAAAATATTATTCGCCACCTGCGCGACAGTGGTATCGGCGTGCTAATTACCGACCACAATGTGCGTGAAACCCTAGATATCTGTGAGCATGCCTACATTATTGGCGAAGGCCATGTGATTGCCGAGGGCACCACCGAACACATCTTAAATGACGCAAAAGTGCGAAAAACCTACCTAGGAGAGCACTTTACCCTCTAATAATGGACCAATTCACAAATGGATGATTGCCAGATGGTGTAAAACGGCACTAAAATTGCATTACACCATTATTAGAACGATAACCATTTATGCGCCCAGGCTTACAGCTCAAGATCAGCCAACAGCTCACGATGACGCCTCAGCTACAACAGGCCATCAAGCTTTTGCAGCTGTCGACCCTTGAACTGCGCCAAGAGGTTATCGAACAACTCTATAGCAACCCCCTTCTTGAAATAGACGAAGACGTTGGCCGCACTGATGGCTCAAGCACCGAAGCTTCCAATGCTGACAGTTCCAGCCCCGATCAAGATAGCCAGCAAGACAGCCAATACGATAATCAAGCAGACACTCAATTCGACAGCACCGACTCGCTCTCAAGCGAAGATTATGATGTCGACTTTAATACCGACGATCCCAGCCTCCATGCCACCGCAGCAGACGCCACTGAAACAACAGTGACCGAAGCAGAAGTCGACAGTACCTGGGAAAATGATATTCCTCAGGATTTACCCGTCGACGCTAACTGGGATGAGGTTTATAACGCCCCTGCGCCCACCAGCAGTGGCGGTGGTGAGATTAACCTAGAGCAGGTTCATCAGGTCACCGAATCTCTGCAAGATCATCTGCACTGGCAGCTTAATCTCACGCCTTTTTCTGACCGTGATCGCGAGATCGCCGAAGCCTATATCGACTCCATTAGCGATACCGGCTTAATCGGTGCCAATCTCCGCGAGATCACCGACCATATAAGCTATGACGACCCAGAAGATGCCCTGGAAGACGATGAACTAATAGCAGTATTAAAGCGGCTACAGCAGTTTGATCCACCGGGAATATTTGGCCGCGACATTAAAGAATGTCTGCTTATTCAGCTAAATCAGCTGAGCGCAGAAACTCCCTATCTAGATCAAGCCAAGCGGCTAACAGCTGAGTTTCTCGACGACATCGCGTCTATAGAACTCGCCCGCTTAAGCAAAAAAACAGGCTACAGCAGCGACGAGATTCAAGAAGGCCTAACACTTATTCGCAGCCTAAACCCAAGACCAGGGGAAGCACTGGCCGTAAACGATGCCGAATATATTGTGCCCGACGTTTATGTAGAAAAAATTGCGGGCCGCTGGCGAGTGCAACTCAATGACAGCAACATGCCCAAGCTGCGCATTAATGACACTTACAGTAATCTCATTAAACGCTCTGATACCAGCGACCAAAATCAATTTCTTAAGGACAATCTCGCCGAGGCGCGCTGGTTTCTTCGCAGCCTAGAGAGTCGTAATGAAACCCTGATGCGCGTATCAATGACTATAATAGACTTACAGCAGGGCTTTCTTGAACATGGGCCTGTCGCCATGAAACCGATGGTCTTATCTGATATTGCGACCAAATTAGATCTGCACGAATCGACTATCTCAAGGGTGACAACTACAAAATATATGGCCACGCCGCAGGGTATTTTTGAACTGAAATATTTCTTTTCTAGCCATGTGGGAACATCAGGTGGTGGAGAGTGTTCATCTACTGCAGTTTGCGCTATCCTAAAAACAATGATTAGCGCTGAGCAACCAGCCAAACCATTGAGCGATAACAAGCTAACCTCATTATTAGAGGAACAGGGAATTCAAGTTGCTCGACGCACTGTCGCGAAATACCGTGAGAGTATGGGGATTCCTTCCTCAAGTCAGAGAAAGAGATTTGAAAACGCCAAGTAAAAGGAGAACGGCATGCAAATGACTATAAGTGGACACCATTTAGATATCACCGACCCTATCCGAGACTATGTCACCAACAAACTTTCCAAACTGGAAAGACATTACGAACAAATCACCAGCACATCTGTCATCTTAACCGTCGATAAATTAGCCCAAAAAGCCGAAGCGACCGTACATGTTTCTGGAGGAGAGCTGTTTGCGAATGCAGAGCATGAAGACCTCTACGCTGCCATCGACGCACTCACCGACAAACTTGACCGACAGCTGATCAAGCACAAAGAGAAACACAGAGGCCATTAGTTCAAGCAATGAAAATCACCGATGTACTGTCACCAACAATGACTAAATGCGATCTGCCTGGTGGCAGTAAAAAACGCGTTTTAGAAAACCTGTCGGCATTTATCACCGAACAACTCGGTGGTGATGCCGAACAGAGTGACAGCTTATTTCACAAGCTTGTTGCGCGAGAACGTCTCGGCAGCACTGGCATTGGGGAAGGCGTGGCCATACCCCATTGTCGTGCTTCTGGGTTCAACCGCATCCATGGTTGCCTCATAAAACTGCAAAATCCCGTGGACTTTGACGCTCTGGACGATCAACCGGTTGACCTAATCTTTGCGCTCATAGTTCCAGAGGAAAAGAATGACGAACACCTTGCCACTCTGGCAAGAGTTGCGGCATTGATGCAAAACGAATCCTCGCGACAATCGTTGCGGCAGTGCAGCAGCAATGACGAATTATTTTCCACCGCCATACAATTGGAGCGCGCTAACTAATTATGCGTCTAGTTGTTATCAGCGGTCGCTCCGGATCCGGCAAAAGCTCTGCCCTCAATATTCTTGAGGACGTGGGCTTTACCTGTATTGATAACCTGCCGGCCAGCTTATTACCCGAACTCATCACCCAACTTCAAACCGACCACAGCAACGGTGAAGAATTAAAATTGGCTGTGGGTATTGATGCCCGCAACCTTGTCGGCGACCTGAATAAAATACCAGAGATATTGAAACGCATCGCTGGCAGTGGCGTCGAGGTCAACGTGATGTTTTTACGTGCCCATAGCAGCGACCTACTGCGTCGTTATAGTGAAACTAGGCGCAAACATCCCCTGAGCAATGACCATATCAGCCTTAAAGAGGCCATAGATCTAGAAAAAGAGATGCTCGCGCCCATTGCCGATATCGCCGATCGCAATATCGATACGTCCGGGCTATCCCTGCATCAACTTCGGGACCTTATTAAAAATACTGTGGTACCCCACAGTGATCAACATATGTCTATTTTGTTTGAGAGCTTTGGCTTTAAGCGGGGCATCCCTGAAGACACAGACTTCATCTTCGATGTGCGCTGTTTACCTAATCCCTATTGGAAACAGGAACTGCGCGGGCAGACCGGGCGAGACCCTCAGGTTATTGAATTTTTAGAAGGCCAGGTTGATGTCGCGTCGATGCTGGCGGACATTATTGGTTACCTGACAAGATGGATACCCAAGTTTCAGGCCAACAATCGCAGCTACCTCACCATTGCCATCGGCTGCACTGGTGGGCAGCATCGGTCTGTCTATATGGCAAACCGACTTTGCGAACATTTTTCTAAAGAGCAGCCTTTTGTCCAAGTCGTTCACAAAGAGCTCAGCTCATGATTCGCTGCCAACTGCCTATTATTAACAAGCTAGGGCTCCATGCTCGAGCCGCCACTAAACTTGCCAGCGCCGCCGGACACCACCAATGTGCCGTACGCACAGGCATAGAAGAACCATTAGTCGATGCAAAAAGTATTATGTCTCTCATGCTACTAGCGGCTAACCAGGGCACCAAACTTATCTTTGAGTTTAATGGCCCAGACGAACAGATTGCCTGCGACGAAATCACCGAGTTGCTCAACGACTATTTTGGTGAAGGCGAATAGCTTCACCGGTTTAAACATTGTAAATATCAGTAATACCTATCCGTCAGGGCCATAGCCCGTTAAAATGGCATGCATAACCGTGACATCGCGGTTTCGTTAGGGAAGAGATATGAACAATATCACAGACAATAATTTGCTAGCCAAGCTAGGAGCTACAATTGATTCGGCAACGCTGAATCAGGTTCGTCATATCCTTAATAATCTCGCACCACCAGATATTGCCCACCAAATAGAAACTGCTCCGCCTAAATTCCGCCATGTTCTATGGGGGCTTGTGGACCCCGAAATGTCCGGCGAAGTCATTCAAGAGCTGTCCGACGAAATTCAAATGGAATTTCTGAATGAAATGGACGGTGCAGAAGTTGCGTCCCTAACCGAAGGTCTAGATGTCGATGACATTGTCGACATTCTGCAGCAACTGCCAGATCGAGTTATTCCCGAAGTACTCAAAGCCATGTCTGTGCAAGACAGGCACAGAGTAGAGTCTGTACTGACCTACAACGAAGACACGGCCGGCGGCCTGATGGACACCGAGGTTATTACGGTGCGCCCAGATATTACCGTCGACGTGGTACTACGTTACCTACGTCGCTTTGAAGAGATTCCAGATACCACAGACAACCTTTTTGTGGTGAGCCGTAAAGATGCCTTTTTAGGCAATCTGTCTCTAGGTAAGTTACTCACTTCAAGCCCTACCACCACGGTTCGCGAAGTGATGAATACCGAGGTTCAAGCCATTCACGTCAACCTTACCGATTCTGACGTGGCGCAGCTATTCCAGCGATATGATTTAGTCTCGGCACCGGTAGTCGACAACAATAATCACCTGCTCGGCCGTATCACTATTGATGATGTTGTTGATGTAATTGTAGAAGACGCCGATCACTCATTATTGGCAATGGCTGGTTTGAGCGACACCGAAGACACCTTTTCTCCCATTGCCCGCACAGCACCAAGACGTGCACTGTGGCTTGGCGTCAATCTGCTCACCGCGCTTCTCGCGTCTACGGCCATTAGTATGTTCGAGGCAACCCTAGATAAGGTCGTAGCCCTAGCTATTTTGATGCCCATAGTGGCAAGCATGGGTGGCGTTGCCGGCAGCCAGACCTTGACCGTGATGATTCGTGGCATGGCGCTGGGGCAGGTAGAGCGAGGCAATCTATCTTGGTTGCTGAGTAAAGAATTTACCGTAGGCGCGCTTAATGGCATGCTCTACGCGGTGGTGGTTGGCTCTGTGGTCTCTATCTGGTTTCAAGATATGACCATGGCCCTAATTATTGGTTTAGCCATGGCTATTAATCTAATGGCTGCAGCCCTTACCGGTACATTGTTACCCGTATTTTTACGCGCCATGAAAATAGATCCGGCCCTAGCTGGCTCAGTGATCCTCACGACGGTTACCGATATAGTCGGCTTCGTCTCATTCCTTGGACTAGCATCGGTATTTCTCGCCTAATGACAAATCAAGCAGACCAGCCAGATCAAACGCCCCAGCCCGAAAAACCAGAGTGGGACGGCCCCAGCAAATCGCAACTCAAGCGCGATAGCCACAGCCTGCAAAAAATGGGCGAGCAGCTCGTCGATATGCCCAACGGTAAACTGCAAAAGTTTGATCTTCCCGAAGCTCTTGAAGAAGCCATTCAGGAAGCTCGGCGCTTAAAAAGCCGCGAAGCTAAGCGTCGCCATTTGCAATATATTGGCAAGCTTATGCGCACCTTGGATATTGATGTTATTCAAGAAACCTTAGAGCGGATGGACCATCAGTCCCAGACCTACAGAAAGCATTTTGCTAAATTAGAAGAGTGGCGAGACCGCATCATCAACGAAGGTAGCGACGCAATGGAAGACTTCATGCAGCTCTACCCCAATACCGACCGCCAACAGCTTCGCAACCTGCAGCGCCAAGCCAATCGAGAAATGGAAGCCAAGAAACCACCAGTTGCCGCCCGCAAGCTATTTATCTACCTAAGAGAATCCTCCGAATAAACCCAAGCCCTAAAGAGTACGATGCTGAGCAACAGGCATCTTAGCCCTATGCTCTTCAATAAGAGCCAAATCAATCTCAGCCACCGCAACACCAGGCTTATCATCCAACGAGGCCAGCACATTGCCCCAGGGATCGACAATGGCACTGCCACCCCAGAGTCCACGCTTTTTGTGTTCACGATCAACCATATTGGCACCAATCACAAACAGCTGATTCTCAATAGCCCGAGCGCGCAGTAGAACCTGCCAATGGGCCTTCCCCGTTACCGCCGTAAAGGCAGAGGGGACAGTAATTATTTGCGCACCCGCCTGGGTCAATTTTTGATAGAGCTCTGCAAACCTTAGGTCATAACAAACCGTCAGGCCCAGCACAGCCAAGTCGGTAGGTACGGTTATCACCTTGTGGCCCGCGCTAAAGTCGTCAGATTCACGATAGGCACTCTTATTACCGCCACTATTAGCCGTAACATCCACATCAAACAGGTGGATCTTATCGTAATGGGCCACTGTCTCACCCTGGGGGTTAACCACATAGGATCGGGCAAATGACCTGGGTTTGGACTCGGCAACCGGGATCGTGCCACCGACCAACCAAAACCCATGCAGCTTTGCCTGCTGGGCTAAAAACTGACGTACGGGGCCTTCAGGGTCAGACTCCGAGCGCCCCGCCGCTAAAAAATCTGTCTGCCCATAATGGGCAAAGTTTTCTGGCAACACTACCAGCTGAGCGCCCGCTTCTGCTGTTTCAAGTAACAAGGCCTCTGCATGGCGCAAGTTAGCCTCTACGCAACCCTGAGGTTTTAATTGAACAGCGGCAGCAACAATTTTCATTGGGGAGACTCGACCTTAGGCTGTGGCGTGAATGCCTCTGGCGCAGATGCCTCTTCAGGGATAGGTTTTTTATCTTGCTCAATGGGCTCTGGCGACGTCTTAGGCTTAGCTGATTTAGCGGCTTCCTGGGTTTCGTTTTTAAGCTCTGCAGCAAAAATAGAATCCACTGACACTTCAATATCATCCCAAGGGCCCGCGACCTTATAGCTAATACTTGATAACCGATCTACCTGCTTTTCTACCAGCTTACTGGTCAGGTACACACCAGCGGCTGCTGGCAGACCACCCAACAACGCCACTACCCAGGGCAGGTTAGTTGCCACTGGTAAAGTAGCCACCAATCGGGCATCAACGGTTTCATTGATCAGGTCAAAATTACCGGCCATGCTCATGCGCCCTGACGGCATTTTCATTTTTAAAGGCTCCTGCAACTGCGCCACACCATCCTCAAAATGTATGATGCCCATCAAGTCGTTGTAAGCAAGGTTTTGGCCAACCACGTCAGAAAAGTCTAGCTGCAGGCGGCGCAACCAGTTTGCAAAGTTAAACAGGCTCACCAACTTTAGGGCCGCATCGGCGCCTCCAGAAGATTTATAAAAGCTGCCGTCCTTTAAGAAAATCTGAAAATCCCCAGAGATATTGTCTTTGGCAATATTCCAAGGCTTATCCTGCCAAAACAGGTCAACAGTCATTTTTCCAGAAGTACTGTCAGCAACTTTGCCAATATTGAACGCGGTAAACATGTCGCCAATATCGCCAATCCCGATTGGGCCCAAAAGACGACTGCCATAATTAGTGCCGTCAAAGCTCCAGAAAAACTCAGTAGCTGGCTCTTTGTCAGAAGCTCCAGGCTGCAAACCAAACAGGTCGCCCTTAATACGGTTAAAGGCCGCACCAGACACTTCTGGACGTACCTCAAAGGCAATAGAGCCCCATTCGGCATCGCCCACCGATAACTGATCAACCGACACATTGGCGGCTAAAAATAGCCTTGGGTCTATAGCCTCTTGTCCAATTTTCTCTTGAAGCATCTCTTTGGGTAAACTGAGGCGGGACAGGTTTATGGTTGGCACTAACCTGTCATTGGTCGGCAGGCTAGCCATACCATCGCCAAGCTGGCTGGTAAATTGAATGTCCGTAGACTCTGGATTTAAACGAATCTCGGCATTAATATCTTTTAGATTAAACGTGGCTAACTCGAGCTCATCAAACTTCAGATCAAATACCGGCTTCCACAGCTTGGGGCTTACAGCCTTTGCTGAGTTGCGGCTAAACAGCTCAATGGTCGGCTGCCAAATAGCTAACTCGGTGGTCGGCAGATAGGCCGCCACTAATACTTCGTTGGGAGTTGATACTAGGTTCGTTCGGTCATAGCTAACCACCCCTTGGGTTATTGTGCCCTTGGAGAAACTCATATCACTGATTAAGTTATCGCCAAAAGTACCAGTCATTCGATTAAATTCGGGGTTAAAGTGCAGGGTCATATCCATTGTTCGAAGATCGCTAGCGGCTTTACCCAGAGGCTGGGGAAGGTCGACCTTAACCCCTTGCATTTGACTCACCACCTGCATGGTTACAGGCTTTTTGTCGGCAGCTGCAGGCAGGCTGATCAACCCATCAACAGCAATCATGCCCGACAAAACCTCCGGCCATGGGAAGTCGACTAGGCTGGTCAGGCTCTGCGGTTTGAATTCAGTTTTAAAGGCCAGCTTTTGCTCACCATCGGTCTTATATAGCTTTGCCGTTAGAGGCTCGTCCCAAAACAGGCCTGTCATATTCTGTGACTGCAAACCATCTTGCAGCGAAAACGTAACCGACCCAGCAAGTTGCTTTACAGCAATAGACGTATTGGGAATGGCCATCGAACCATCTGCTAATTCAGCACTAAGCTGGTAGTTCCCAGTGGGCACATTGCCTTTGGCTCGTACAGCTTTGCTAACTAGCGGAATCTCTAGGTGCATATCAATAGCTGCCTGACCCGTGGTTTCCCAGCCTGCAAGCGGGCCTATATTTTTCTTAAGAGGCGACTGATCAAGGATACTAATGGCGGCTGACATCTCGCTGGTAATCGAACTATCGACAATGAGTAACCGTTGCGCTGGGGGCACTTCGGTATCATAGATTGCGGTAGCCTCAATAATATTGGCACCGCCGACATTACCGGCGTTAGCAGTCCCTTCCACATACCCGTCATCAGCTAACACCACTGTCTGTATGTTGCGCAGACCCAACCAGTCTGGGTGATAATTGATATTGGTATTTTCCATATCAAATAATAGCTGGGTGGTTTTAGCGGTACGATCTAATCGCGGTGGCCCACCATGAAATAGAATACCAAACTCTTTTACGTTGCCGCTTAGAACAGCCGTATCAAGCCAGCTGGATAACGCAGCTGGCATTTTATAGGGCAAGTACTGGCTGCTATATTTAGCATCGATATCGCGGCCACCCACCACCAAACTAACCACAGGCGCGACGCCATTAGAAGGTAGTTGCTGTTCAACAGAATACATAATAAGAGCAGTGCCAGCGTCTATAACCGTCAGTATTGGTTCACTGCGCACCACCAAGGTTTTGTTGTCTGGCTGCCAGTCTAAATAGGTCGTACCAAGGGCCTTTTTAACAGAAATATAATCCCGGTAAACCAATGGGAAATAAACATCAAAGCCGTCACTGTCGTCAATATGAAATAGACCACCAGTCTCGTCTAACTCTATGTAGCCATTGAGACCTTTAACACCAGGCACACCTTTATAGGGCTTCATCTCAATGCCGTCTAAATTGGCCTGCACATAATAGCCAGTCTCTGCATGGCCAAGAGTCAGCGCCCCCAAACTCCCTTGGGGCTGCAACTCATCAATAATCTCAAGGATCTTGTTCGACGGCATACGTGTTTGGCCCAGCAGGTCAGCCAATACCGTAAGATCTAAATGATTAAAAGAAACATCAAAATCCTGCCACCGGGAGCCAAGCCTCTGGGTAAACACCAAATCAAGCGGGTCAATATCCGCGTCAGACCAACTAAAATCAAAGCTCTGTAAACGAGTGCCCCAGTCCAACCCAGGCGTAAACCAACCGGTGATTTCAGTGCTGACATTTTCCACCGGAGGAACATCCGCCAACCAGTCCAAAGGAATCTCGCTAATAGCTAGGTTACCCTCAAAGTCCAAAGCCCCGCCGGGATGAAAATCAATCCAAATCTCGCCACTGGCATTGGCCTGAAATTCTGCCAGGTTGGCAAACAACTCTGGCAACAAAGGTTTAATAAGAGTCACTAGGGATTTAGAGATATTAAAATCTTTTAGCTGCAAGTAGCCGTCAGCATGAAATGATTCTAGATCGGCCGGGTCACCCTGCCCCTCAATCAACGCAAAAACAGGCACATCTTGGTCGGCAATACGCAGGGATAATTCAGCGCGATGGAAGTCGGTGTCATTTTCTAACTGCACATTATCGCCATGTACCTGCAGCAGCTTGCCAGAGAAAAATTGCAGGTTTACCGTTACTTCCTTTAGTGAAATAAGGCGGCTATAAAAAATAGGGTCAGTAATAATTTTAAGGTCGGTTTCAGTATTGCCTGCGAGCCCCTTGAGCCCCCACTTGCCGGACGCATCTTCTATCAGGGTCAAGGCAAGCTTATCCACCATCAGCTCACGCCAAATAGGCGTCCTGTATTTTAATGTAGAAAACACATCCAGATTGGCTCGGCCTTGTTCCAGAACCAACGCCGCTGTCTGGTCCTCAGCAATAATCTCGATTTTTTCAATATCAATAATGGGTTTTAAACGCGGCCATTCACCCTTTAACTCTCCCAACTTGACCTGCATACCAATACTATCGCTAAGTACCGATTGCACGGTGGGCCGTAACTCATCGAGCTGGGTAATAGTCTGGCGACCAATAACAATAAAAATCACAGTGCCGATAACCAACATGGCACCCGTAAGCCAGAACCAACGCCTTACAAGTTTCAATGTTTTGATTAATTGGCTATTCATTGATTGTTCATTAGTTATTCTGACACCGGAATAATATCGAACTGCTCACGGGCAAATAATCCCTCAGCTCTAAACTGAATAGTGCGGCCAATAAACTTTTCTAAATCGGCAACCTGGGCAGAGTCCTCATCGAGTAGCCGTTCAATTACCGCTGCCGAGGCCAACACTCGCAACTGATCACATTCGTAGGCACGGGCCACTCGCAAAATTTCTCGCAATACCTCATAGCCAACAGTCTCTGCAGATTTAATCGATCCCCGGCCTTCACAGGTTGGGCAGCTTTCGCAAAGTATCTGCTCTAGGCTCTCACTGGTGCGTTTACGAGTCACCTGCACAAGCCCTAACTCGGTCACCCCAGAAATTTTATTTTTAGCCCGGTCGCGAGCCAGCGCTTTTTCAAACGTGCGCAGTACTTGCCTGCGGTGCTCGGCACTATGCATATCAATAAAGTCGACAATAATAATGCCGCCCAAATTACGCATGCGTACCTGCCGTGCTGCGGCAGTGGCTGCTTCAAGATTGGTTTTGTAGATAGTCTCTTCAAGATTGCGATGCCCCACAAAGGCACCGGTATTAACATCGATAGTGGTCATGGCCTCTGTCTGGTCAATCACCAGATGGCCACCAGATTTTAGCGGCACAGAGCGGTTGAGCGCCTTGCTGATTTCATCTTCAATGCCATGGAGAAAAAACAGCGGTCGTTCCCCTGGGTAATGCTCAATAAGATTGGCAATTTCTGGGCTAAATTTATTGCCGAAGTTGACCAGCTCTGTGAGCACCTCTCTGGAATCGACCAATATTTTCTCGACATCTTCAGAGGCCATATCTCTGAGTACACGCTTGGCTAGGGGTAGCTCTGAGTAGATGCAACTGGGAACCTTAGTGGTTGTCTTGGCCTGTTCAATATCTTGCCAAATGCGCTGTAAAAACCGGATATCCGACTTCAGCTCAAGGGCACTGGCGCCTTCAGCAGCAGTGCGCACAATATAGCCACCTGGGTCCTGATTATCTTCAGCTAAAACACTTTCAACCACTTGTTTTAGACGCTCCCGCTCCTCTTCGTCTTCAATACGCTGGGAGATACCCGTGCGGGTGCTTTTGTCCATATACACCAGATAACGGGCGGCAACCGACAGCTGAGCTGTGAGTCGAGCACCTTTGGTATTAATAGGGTCCTTAATCACCTGCACTAGTATTTTCTGACCGTCATGCAGCAACGTTTTAATATCTGGCGTGGCAGCATCAGTACTGCGATCAAAATACAGATCGTCGACATGTAAAAAAGCTGTTCGCTCTGCGCCTATATCCACAAAAGCCGCCTGCATGCCTGGCAGCACACGGACCACTTTGCCCTTATAGATATTACCCACCAGACCGCGCTTCTGATTGCGCTCGAGGGAGATTTCTTGCGGCACGCCGTTTTCTACCAAGGCTACGCGAGTTTCCATCGGCGTAATATTGATAAGAATTTCTCGACTCATACTGTTTTCCGCAAAAATTGAAATGCTGTAGCGATAGTAATTGTTAGCTCGCGACTAGGGTTTTACTGTTTGCCAAACAGGTATATTAAACAGGCTTAATAGCTCTTCTGTCTGGGCAATAGGCAGTCCCACCACACCACTATAACTGCCTTCTATGTTTGTCACAAAGATTGCTCCCATGCCCTGAATGGCATAGCCGCCAGCTTTACCTAAAGGCTCGCCAGTTTGCCAATAACTGAGACTCTCGCTGGCCGAGATAGTGCGAAATGTCACCGCTGTTCTGGACAGCCTGAGAGCCATTTTATCACCGTGGTTTATGGCCACAGCAGTCAGCACCTCATGGGTTGCCCCGGATAGTTGGTCGAGCATATAAGCCGCGTCATCTTGATCTGTTGGCTTACCAAAAATTTGCCCACCGCAAACCACTGCCGTATCCGCCCCCAGCACTGGCAGATTACCTGTCTGAAGACCATAGCCCGCCTGGGCTTTCTCGACTGCCATGCGACTCACATAGTCATCCGGCGACTCAGCGCTGTGCACTGTCTCATCAATATCTGCCGGCAACTGCATAAACCGCACGCCGATCTGCACCAGTAGCTCAGAGCGACGGGGCGAGGCCGAAGCCAATATTAGATCTGCATGAGACATTTTTTCCCTCGCGGTAGACTGTATTTGTTCTCGACAGGTGGGGCTGCCAGTAAAACCTCAGTGCAGCGCTACTAACCACTACTCACAACTACTCCACGCACTTAACGCTGCTCAACCCTCGTCAACGCACTTAAGTGCTACTAGCAAAAAAACCTAGCGGTGATGAAGATGAATCCTAGCGACAAATTTATCGATAAACACCCAGGTGAGCGCAGAGGTAAAGCCTAGGATATGCAACTGACTTAGGTTGATCGGGAGATCCCAGATTGAAAACAGAGCCGATTCCATCAGTTCTGCAAAGATAACCAGAACAAAAACTAAAAAGGTACGGTGAAACAACGAGAAATAAGTCAGCCAGCGGCTCAACAGATAGGCCACGGCACCACAGAGGGCAAACACCAACACATAATGGCCTAGAGAAGTACGAAATAGCGCATCCGCAAACAGGCCAACCAAGGCGGCAAAGCCAATACCGTATTGACTGGGCACATACAGAATCCATGCAATGACGACTAATAAAAGAAAGTTAGGCTTCCACAGAATCCAGTCCCCTGACGAGGGCATAAGCTGAAAAAAAACCGCAATAATTAACGTGATAATCACCGGGCTGGTGAAGTTGACGGGGTTCAACGGCTGCCCCTGTCTG
The DNA here is from genome assembly GCA_905182265.1 of gamma proteobacterium HTCC2207. Taxonomy (GTDB): domain Bacteria; phylum Pseudomonadota; class Gammaproteobacteria; order Pseudomonadales; family Porticoccaceae; genus HTCC2207. The sequence goes on from CAJJAO010000053.1 coordinate 40,374, forward strand.
CCGCACTATCACCAAGCGTAAACACCAACAAAAGATGCCTACTGCGATCGAGCTCGGCCGAGGGGTCAACCTCAACATCAACAAATATCTTGCCCGGTTGCTGGGTAATACTCGTGACCTTACCAACGGGGTAACCAACCGGGAAACGCCCACCCAGTCCAGAGCTAACCAGCTGGTCGCCCTCTTGAATATCTGAGGTTGGCGACACAAACCGCAATCGCATGCGATTGTAGTCAGAGGTGCCTTCAGCAATCGACCGCACACCATTGCGCAAAACCTGCACTGGCAGAGCATGGCTGCTATCCGTAATAAGCAACGCGACACTATGGCCGTCGTACACAGAAATAATCTGGCCCATTAAGCCTTCGGCATCGAGAATAGGCTGGCCCACATAAACACCGTCGTCGCGACCGCGGTCAATGGTTACGGTATGGCTTTGGGGGCTGGGAGAGACACCAATCACCTCGGTGACCAGTACGCTGTCCATCAGCAGTTCGGTAGCATTAAGAAGTTGGCGCAAACGCAGGTTTTCTGCCGCTAGTTCGGCCATGCGCTGTAACTGAGCGCTATGAATCAGCCCCTCTTGTTTAAGCCGGGCATTGTCTTGTTGGATTTCACCACGAGGCGTGGTGTTAGCTTCGCCCCACTCTTGCATACGAGCAGGAATATTGGTCACCCAATAGAATGGTCGAATCGCGTTATCAACCACTTTGGAAATAGGCGACAGCCAGGTGGTATAAGCATCCACCGCCATCAGCATGAACGAGATTAAGCCGACAATCAGAATTTTTCGTGCGGGGGAGACGGACTTGGAAAAAACGTTGTTAATAAGCCCGCTCCTAAAAACTTACGACTAGTTGTTTTAATAATTAGTTAATAGTTAGTTCAACTATAACCTAGTGGGTTAGTGTATCTAGGCGCCTATTGTCCATCATCTCAAGTGCCTCACCACCGCCTCTAGCAACACAGGTCAGAGGCTCTTCAGCCAAAATAACCGGTAATCCAGTTTCATGGGTCAACAGACGATCAAGGTCACGCAACAGCGCACCGCCACCAGTCAACACAATACCAGTCTCGGCAATATCCGAAGCCAGCTCAGGAGGAGATTGCTCTAGAACACGCTTAACAGCCTGAACAATGCCAGCTAATGGCTCTTGCAGCGCTTCAAGAATTTCGTCGCTAGTAAGCGTAAAGCTCTTGGGTACACCTTCAGCAAGGTTGCGACCACGAACATCAATTTCTCGGACTTCTTTGGCCAGATAAGCAGCGCCAATTTCCATCTTGATACGTTCAGCGGTGGTATCACCAATCACGCTGCCGTACTTGCGACGTACAAAGTTAACAATGGCTTCGTCAAAACGGTCGCCACCAATACGTACAGAATCAGAGAACACCACGCCGTTTAACGACAGAATGGCAATCTCGGTAGTACCACCACCGATATCCACAACCATCGAACCGACAGCTTCTTCAACCGGCAAGCCAGCACCAATCGCCGCAGCCATTGGTTCTTCAATTAAAAACACTTCACGAGCACCGGCACTGTAGGCCGACTCTTTGATCGCTCGCTTCTCAACTTCAGTGGCCATACAGGGCACACAGATAAGAACGCGAGGGCTTGGGGGTACAAAGCTTTTGGCGTGTACCTTCTTGATAAAGTGCTGCAGCATTTTCTCTGTTACCTGAAAGTCAGCGATAACGCCGTCTTTCAGAGGCCGAATGGCAGTAATGTTGCCCGGAGTACGACCCAGCATGCGCTTGGCATCAACACCCACAGCTTCAACAATTTTTTGACCCAGATGCTGGCGAATAGCCACTACCGAAGGCTCGTTGAGAACGATGCCTTTTTCGCGAACATAAATGAGCGTGTTCGCAGTGCCCAAATCAATCGACAAATCGCTAGAAAAGAAGCCACGGAGTTTTTTAAATAACATCAATTACGTTTCCTCAATCACTGCCTGCGGACTCATCACACAAGGAGAGTAAAATATACTGTGGTTATGCGATAGTGAATCGGCCGCAAATACGCGGGTAAGTCGCTATCTTGGTCATGTTGAGGGAATTCTAGCCGATCTTGTACAAAACTTCCTACTACTTCTTTAATAGAAGCGCAAAAGAAGCCTAAAACAGCGAAATTAGCCGATTTTAGCGATTTCACCCCCTGACCTAAGCCTATTAATTGATGTAAAATCGCTGCTGCTGAAAACATTCGCCTTTTAGCCAACTTAGAGATTAAAAAATGAACATTGAACGGCAAGAAATCGAAAAGCTGGCAACCCTAGCCCGCATTGCCATCGACGAGAGCACTATTACCGAAGTCGCCGAGCGACTTGGCAGTGTTTTAGAGCTAGTTGACCAGCTTCAAGCAGCCGACACTAGCAGCCTAGACGGCGTGTCTAGCGGCATGCAAGCAACTCAACGTCTGCGCGAAGACGAAGTCACCGAGATCAATCAGCGTGAAGCGCTTCAGGCAACAGCCCCAGACACCGAAGAAGGCCTATTTTTAGTGCCCAAAGTAATAGAATAAAGAGCAATGGAACAGAGAGCCATAGAATAGAAAGGCTTTGAATAGATAGCCATTGAATAGAAAGGCTTTTAATAGATAGCCGCAGAATAGAAATTCATAGATTAGAAATTTATAGAGTAACCAGACCCCTAATGCATAACCTAACTATCGCCGAGCTCATCAAAGGGCTACAGAGCAAAGAATTTACCAGTGTTGAGCTAACTCAGCACTTTTTAGCGCGTATTGCCGCACTAAACTCCGGTTACAACGCAGTGATCACCATCACCGCAGACCAGGCACTAAAAGCCGCTGCCGCCGCTGATCAACGTCTGGCCGCAGGCAATGCCCCAGCCCTGTGTGGTGTACCCATGCTGCATAAAGATATCTTTTGCACCAACGGCGTACGTACCAGCTGTGGTTCCAAGATGCTCGACAACTTTATACCCCCCTACAATGCCACCGTAGTCGATAATTTCGAACAGGCCGGCGCGGTAGTGCTGGGCAAAACCAATATGGACGAGTTTGCTATGGGCTCTTCCAACGAAACAAGCTTTTATGGCCCGGTTAAAAACCCCTGGGCCACCGACTGTGTTCCCGGAGGTTCATCGGGAGGCTCCGCAGCAGCCGTTGCAGCAAGGTTAGCCCCCGGCGCCACAGCCACAGACACCGGCGGCTCTATTCGTCAGCCCGCCGCACTGTGCGGTATCACTGGCTTAAAGCCCACCTATGGTCGTGTCTCCCGCTGGGGCATGATTGCCTTTGCATCAAGTCTCGATCAGGGCGGCCCCATGGCCCGTACTGCCGAAGACTGCGCCATTATGCTGAGCTGCATGGCTAGCTACGACGACAAAGACTCCACCTGTGTCGACCGCGAAGTGCCCGACTACAGCGCTACATTAGGCAAGCCCATTAAAGGGCTACGCATCGGCGTACCCACAGAATACTTTTCAGAAGGTCTAAACCCAGGCACCGAACAGGCCGTGCGCGCAGCACTGGCAGAGTTCGAAGCTCAGGGCGCAGAACTAGTCGAGATAAGCCTACCCAACACCGGCTTATCAGTACCCGCCTACTATGTTATTGCCCCAGCCGAAGCATCAGCTAACCTGTCGCGCTTCGACGGTGTGAGATACGGCTATCGCTGTGAAGACCCCAAAGACCTCACCGACCTATACAGCCGCACCAGAGCCGAAGGCTTTGGCGAAGAAGTACAGCGCCGCATTCTAATAGGCACCTACTGCCTGTCGGCAGGCTACTACGACGCCTACTATGGCAAAGCCCAGCAGGTACGTGAGCTCATTAAACAAGATTTTGTAACAGCCTTTGAAAAAGTTGACGTGATCATGGGCCCCACCTGCCCATCACCCGCCTTTAAGTTTGGCTCCAAAGGCGACGACCCAGTTGCCATGTACCTAGAAGATATTTACACCATTGCCACCAACCTGGCTGGCCTACCCGGCATGTCGGTACCCTGCGGCATGGTTGACGACAAGCCCGTTGGCTTGCAGATTATCGGCAATTACTTTGATGAGGCGCGCATGTTAAATGTTGCCCACCAGTATCAGCAGGCTACTGAGTGGCATTCGTTAGCACCAGAAGGAATAACAGCTCCAGACGGAATAACAGCAACCGAGAGGGCATCCTAATGAGTAATTCAGGTTGGGAAACCGTCATCGGTCTAGAAGTGCACGTGCAGCTAGCCACCAAAACCAAAATCTTTTCAGGTGCCAGCACCACCTATGGTGCCGAGCCCAACACCCAAGCCTGCGCCATAGATCTGGCCATGCCCGGCACATTGCCTGTGCTTAACAAACAGGCCGTGCACTACGCCGTCATGTTTGGTCTGGCGATCGACGCCGAGATTGGCAAAGAGTCAGCCTTCGAGCGCAAAAACTATTTCTACCCAGATTTACCCAAAGGCTACCAGACCACACAGCTAGAAAAGCCAATCGTTGGTCGCGGTAATGTCGAGATTCAGATGGCCGATGGCCGCACCAAAAACGTGCGCATCCACCATGCTCACCTTGAAGAAGATGCCGGCAAGTCATTGCACGAAGGTGACTTCCGCCACGGCGTATCTGGTATCGATTTAAATCGTGCCGGCACCCCGCTGATCGAGATCGTCTCCGAACCAGACATGAGCAACGCCGAAGAAGCCATCGCCTTTGCGAAAAAGCTACACAGCATTGTTACCTCCATCGGCATCTGCGATGGCGAGATGTCCCAGGGCAGCATGCGCTTTGACGTTAACGTTTCCGTGCGCCGCACCGGCACCACCGAACTCGGTACAAGAACCGAAACCAAAAACCTCAACTCCTATAAGTTTATGGAAGAGGCCATCGCCAAAGAAGTCGAGCGTCAAATAGACCTCATCGAAGATGGCGGTACCGTACTACAAGAAACACGCCTATATAACGGCGACACCAAAGTGGCCCGTTCTATGCGCAGCAAAGAAGAAGCAAACGATTATCGTTACTTCCCCTGCCCGGATCTATTGCCCGTTATTGTTAGCGACGAAACCATTGAAGAGCTGCGCCGCAACCTGCCAGAGTTGCCAGATGCCCGGCAGGCACGCTTTATTGAACAGTATGGTTTATCGGCATATGACGCCGCCATGATTGGCAGCGATGCTGCTATGGCAGCTTATTTTGAAACCGCGACCAAAGAGTCTGGCAACGCAAAACTGGCCGCCAACTGGACCATGGGTGAACTCGCCGCACGCTTAAACAGCGAAGACCTAAGCATTAACAAAAGCCCAGTCAACGCCGAACAGCTAGGTGGATTAGTCGCGCGCATTGCCGACAACAGCATAAGCGGCAAAATGGCCAAAGAAGTATTTGAAGGAATGTGGGCAGGCGAAGGCAGCGCCGACGAGATTATTGAAGCCCGCGGCCTCAAGCAAGTTTCCGATAGCGGCGCCCTAGAACAAATGGTGGCCGACGTATTAGCCGCCAACCAAGCCATGGTCGACGACTACATAAATACCGACGAAGCCAAGCGCAAGAAAAAGCTCGGCGGCTTTATGGGTAAAATTATGCAAGCCTCAAAGGGCCAGGCTAACCCCCAGCAAGTGAACCAAATACTGGTTCAAAAGCTTAATGAGCTAGTTTAAATTAGTCTGAACCACTTAAAAGAAATTTAGAGAAAATTAGAGAAAATTAGAGAAATTTAAAAGCAATTAAGGAAAATCATGTCACTAAAGAAAGATAAAGAAAAAGTACTAGGCGAAGTGTTTGACGACGAGCGAGTAAAAAGCTTTTTAGAATACGAAGCACCCACAGGCGTAAGCACCGACTTTCACCTGCTAGAAAAAGCCTATCGCGGCATGAACATCGCCAACTTTGTGACCTTTTTAAACTTCTTTACCGAAGCCGGCCGTGATCTGAATGCCACCAACCCAGAAGGCAAAACCCTCACTGCCGTTGCCAATGAACATGGCCATGGCGAGGTGTATGTTAAGGCGTTAAAAGGAGCTGGTGCGCAGTAAGCATCGGCTTGCCTCGCCACCACTCCATACAAAAAAGAGCCTCCAATAGCTGCGGATCAGTTCAGAGCCACAAATAGAGCCGGCGTCTCATATTTTGAACCCTATGAGACGCAAACATAAAACTCCACTTCAAACCTACACCCCTGAAACACTACCAATCCAATATTTAGTCTCGGCAAAATAGCATTCTTGCTATCTAAAACACCAAAGCCATCATTAAACACCCATCACCTTTCAAAATAACCTGCTACCTTCAATAAGACCCACAACCCCAAACACACTAAAAGGATTTAGTTATGTCAGCACACTTCAGCCAATCTGAATGGCAAAAAATCACCCAACTCTTCGACAAAATCTCTAATGATCCGCAGCTAGCAGAAAGCTTTGGATTGCCCGAACAGAGGGACGGCTCTGTTGTTATCGGCAGTTTTAATATCCGCAAACTTGGCGGCGTAGGCAAGCGCACACCAGAGAGCTGGGAGTTCCTCACCAAAATCATCAAGCGCTTTGACTTAATGGCAGTGCAGGAAGTAATGGATGACAGTTCTGGTCTGAAGTATCTAACTTCTCAAGCGGGAGAAAATTACACCCAAATAATGTCTGATACGTCTGGGGCAAAGCCCGGTAAACGCGGCAACCCAGAACGCTTGGGGTTTATCTACAATATGGACAACGTCCGTCACACAGGGCTCGCAAGCGACATTACTATTGATCGTACCGAAATTATTAATATTCTTTACGAGAGCCGCAAGGAATTGGGGGAGATGTTTACCGAGTACAACAAAGAACACAAACAGTGGGAAGAAGAATCAGCTGTAAGAAAGAGCCAAGGTAAAAGAGCCAAAGCCAGACCAGTCAAAAGTCTGCCCAGGTTTGTTACCTTTATCCGCCAGCCGCACCTTGTATCATTTAGAATTGCCGGGGCCCCAAACAGCAAGCCCTACGAATTTCTCGCGGTAAATGCCCACCTTCTTTACGGCATCAATAAGCAAGAACGTGAGTGGGAATTTAAAGCCCTGATTGAATGGCTGACTATTCGAGCGAAGTATATCGACAAACTCTACCACCCAAACCTATTGTTATTGGGCGACTGTAATCTCGATTTTGACACCAGTCCGGCCATGGCAGTCGATATTGCCAGTTTTATCAAAAATCTAAATCAGACCGTCCTAAAAAGCAAAAAAGCGGCCAGCGCAAACTTCCCCATGCTTAGCGAACACCCACAGCATGGCTACCTCAAAACTGCCCTGCGCCAAAAAGCCACCTATGACCAAATAGGCCTATTCACGAACGACTCCCGACTACCAAAATCGCAAGACAATCAAACCGCTGCCTCAACCGCAGATGGTTTTAATTATGGAGTGTTCAATATCGCTAACCTAATAGGTCAGGCATTACATGGAAAAAACATAGAGGAGTTAACAACTACACAGCGAAAGGCTATCTTCAAAAAAGCAGAGTTTGATATCAGTGATCACATGCCAATCTGGATGCGCCTAAAAAAACCGACTTAACAAAATGGGGCGCAACCAAACTAGAACTATGTTGCGCCCTATCATGGCTTCGCCCGACGGGTCGATGGTTTTACACAACTGAGTTTGTTTCTCACCGGTCGCATATTGGGTAATAGCAAATAGTGTAAAAACCTCAGGTGTGAATTGAAAAAAATTGGTATTTTTTTCGCTGGGGGCATTTTTTTAAGGCTGTGCTTAACGGTTTTCACTTGAGATTAGGTAAAACACATCGTCTGATATTTCTTTTGCATGGATATCAAAGCCGTCTCTTAGGGCTTCAAATAGTGACTCGGTGTCGCCGACTTTAAACAGGCCCCCTACTTTCATTTCTCGGGTGCTGCGTTCCGGGATAACGATTTTGAGGTTGGTGTAGCGGCTCACTTCGTTGACGACGTTTTGTAGTGGCTCAGCCTGGAATACCAGCATGCCGCGCCGCCAGGCGAGCTGGTCTTCTATTTGGTTGGCGACCAGTAATTTTATGTCGTCTAGTTCGTCGCGGCTAAAGGTGAGCATGTTGCCTGCGGTAACATTGATTTGGGTTTGCGGGTGATCTTCGTCTGTTTTTGAGGGCGTGCTGACTGGTGCTGCTAAGTCAGCGCGGTCTAGTTCAATGGTGCCTTGGGTGACTATGACTTCAACATCTATTTTGCGTACATGCACGGTAAATGCGGTGCCGATGGCGCGCACTAGGCCTTGGCCTGCGAACACTTCGAAGGGGCGATCAGGGTTGTGGGCTACATCGAAATGGGCTTCGCCTTGGACTAGCTTTAGGCGTCGGTAGTTGTCGCTGTAGTCGACTTCTAAGCGGCTATTGGTGTTTAGCTGCACGGTTGAGTTGTCGGCGAGCTGGAAGGTTTTTTGTTCGCCTACTTGGGTTGTATAGAG
>CAJJAO010000054.1 GCA_905182265.1 gamma proteobacterium HTCC2207
AAAAGGAGCCGTGGTTATTGATTTCGGAACCTCGATTCCAGCATCTACCCGTAAGATCGGAGCCGACCTCGCGACTAAAGGCGCAGGTATGGTTGACGCTGCATTAGGTCGCACTCCAGCCCACGCACTTGATGGTCTTCTTAATATCATGGCAGCTGGCGATCAAGCGACTTTTGATAAGGTTAAACCAATTCTCGAGATGCAAGGTGAGAATATCTTTTATATGGGCGCCCTTGGCGCTGGTCACATCACTAAGCTGATTAACAATTTTATGGGCATGACTTCCGTTTGCGCTATGTCTCAGGCGTTTGCCGTGGCTGATAACGCAGGCGTCGATCGCCAGCAGCTGTTCGATATTATGTCGACTGGTCCTTCTACTTCGCCGTTTATGAAATTCTGTAAGAATTATGCCGTAGACGGTATAAGTGATTTAGGGTTTTCCATTGCCAATGCCAATAAAGATTTAGCCTATTTCCTTGAGATGGTTGAGGGGCTCGGCACTAGATCTCAAATAGCTGAGGGTACCTCTGCAAATCTCCAGGCTGCTTTTGACGCCGGCATGGGTAATGGTAACGTTCCTGAAGTATTCGACTATTTCCGAACGCTAAAAAAGTAATATTGAGTTTGTTATATACGGGTACACAACTTAATAAAATTGATAGAGATAGAGTTAAAGAAATATGAAACATCAGAAAAAAGTTGCAGTCGTGACCGGTGGAGTAAGAGATATCGGTAGAGCCATATCGCTTAAGTTGGCTGCAGAGGGTGCTAAGGTCGTGGTTAACTATCATGGTAGTCATGATCTGGCCCAGCAAACGTTAAACGACATTGAGTCCGCTGGTGGTCAGGCCATTTTATACAAAGGTGATATGACCTCGCCCGCTGATGTAGAAGGTTTGATTGCTAAAACTATAGAAGCTTTTGGTTCCAACATTGATATTTTGGTTAACGTGGCCGGAGGCTTGGTTGCACGTAAAACGATCGAAGAAATGGATCTTGAGTTTTTTAATTATGTTATGCAGCTGAACATGAGCTCTACGTTCCTGGTGACTAAAGCAGTTGTTCCTTATATGTCTGAAGGTGCCTCTATCGTCAATTTCGCCTCGCAGGCAGGACGTGATGGCGGTGGACCTGGTGCCAGTGCCTACGCAACGTCAAAGGGTGCGGTAATGACATTTACTCGTTCTATGGCAAAGGAATTGGGCCCCAAGGGTATCCGTGTTAATTCTTTATGCTGTGGCATGATCAGCACAACATTCCATGATACGTTCAGCAAGCCTGAGGGCCGCGCAGCCACTGCCGGTAACACGCCGCTACGTCGTGAGGGTGCGCCCAATGAAGTGGCTGACACAGTGAGTTTCTTAGCCTCTAGCGATGCTGCATTCGTTAGTGGAATAAATATGGATGTTAACGGCGGCTTAGTATTTTCTTAAGCGCCTTAGTTAAGGCTTAGTGGTGGATTACATCCTATGAAAAATAAGATCGCCGTTATTGGCGAATGTATGTTGGAAGTCAGCAGTATTGGGGCGGGCAGAGACCAGTCCTCATTACCTGCAGGGCTCTCATTTGGTGGAGATACTCTTAATACCGCTATATATCTTGCTCGCTTGGGGGCTGACGTCGACTATGTCTCTGCCCTTGGGGACGACGATATGAGTTCTTGGATGTTGAGCCAATGGCGCTCTGAAGGCGTTGGCTGTAATCTGGTAACGAGGCAGCAGAATGCGGTGCCTGGCCTGTACATGATTCAGATTGATGAGCATGGCGAGCGGTCATTCCTCTATTGGCGTTCTAATTCCCCCGCTACCCATATGTTTGATAATGCTGCTGAAGCAGAAGAAATATTTGAAAAGCTGTCTGCCTATCAACACATCTATTTGTCGGGAATCAGTCTTGCCATTTACACGGAAGCTGCCCGTCACCGTCTCTTCGATTTCCTCAAACATTATCGCGTCAAGGGTGGACATGTCATATTTGATGGCAACTACCGTTCGCGTCTCTGGGCCAGCCCTGAGGTTGCTCGGGATGCCTATGAAAAGATGTACTGCCTTGCGGATGTAGTACTGCCTACCGACGAAGACGAAGCCCAGCTTTTTGGTCTCGAGACCCCGGAAGAGGTTGTGGCCCGATTAAGATCTTTTGGAGTGTCTGATGTTGTACTTAAAATGGGCGAGAAAGGTTGTTTGGTTGGCACGGATGCCGGGACGGATGCAGTGCCCGCGGAAGTGGTTAAGGTTGTAGATACCACCGCTGCCGGTGACTCTTTTAATGCTGGCTTTATGGCGTCGAGATTTCAGGGGCAAGATATGAAAGCCGCCTGTGGTGTTGCCAATCGACTGGCATCCGAGGTGATTCAGCACCGCGGGGCAATCATTCCTGTAGAGGCTATGCCTGTTTAGAAAAATGGGCAGCCGTATAGAGAAACTACGACTGCGATAAAAATTATTTCCCTGGAGTACCGATGAAACTGATCAAAACAAAAGTCATGCTGCTGGCGCTAATGATACTAATTATTCCCGTTGAATTGCAGTCCAAAGAGCATCCCAAGCTGATCCTCACCAAAGCGGGTGTCGAGGCCATCAGAAAAAGTCTTGGTCAGGTGCCTTTGTTTGATGCCTCTGTTGCCATTACCAAGCAGCAGGTCGACAGTGAAATTACTCTGGGTATAGATACACCTATCCCCACAGATTATTCAGGTGGCTATACCCACGAAAGACACAAGAAAAATTTCGTAATCGCCCAGAAAGCAGGCGCTCTGTATCAGATTCTGGAAGATGACAAATATGCTGAGTATGTTCGCGACATGCTGCTCCAGTACGAAGCTATGTATAGAGACCTGCCTGTGCACCCTAAGCCTCGTTCTTACGCCCGGGGAAAATTATTTTGGCAATGTCTGAATGACAGTAACTGGCTACTTTACATGGCTCAGGCCTATGACTCTATCTATACCTTTCTGTCTGAGGAAGAGCGACAAAGGTTAAACCAAAACCTATTTCGTCCCTTCGCAGATTTCATCTCTATCGGAAATCCACAGTTCTATAATCGAATCCACAATCACAGCACTTGGGGTAATGCGGCCGTGGGTATGATCGGCCTTGTCATGGATGATCGAGAACTTATAGATAGGGCGCTGTATGGTATTGAAGATGATGGTCTTGAAGTAGGTCTCAAGGATGACGACGGCGGTTTTATTAAAGTTGAAGGGCAAAAAACAGGATTTTTGGCCAATCTAGAGAACCCATTCTCACCGGATGGCTATTACACCGAAGGGCCTTATTACCAGCGTTACGCCATGTACCCCTTTCTGATTTTTTCATTGGCGATGGACAACGTTAAACCGGAACTAGGAGTATTTCAACACAAAGATAGCGTATTGCTTAAAGCTGTTAGTGCATTGCTGAATCTCTCCGATGCAGAGGGCAACTTTTTCCCGCTCAATGATGCACAAAAAGGTATGTCTTATTTTTCGGCCAGTTTGGTGACTGCGGTTGATATTGCCTATCACTATGGTGCTCAGGATCCACAGCTACTCAGTGTTGCTGAGAAGCAGGGCCAAGTGCTTCTAAACCAGGCTGGTCTCTCTGTCGCTATGGGTATACGGGATGAAAAGGTCCAGCGTTTTGTGAAGAAATCTATCAATGTGTCAGATGGTATGGATGGCACTGAAGGTGGTGTTGCAGTATTGCGCTATGGGGATGAAGACCTATCCGTAGTATTTAAATATGCCGCTCAGGGTTTAAGCCACGGCCACTATGACAAGCTGTCATTTTCATTATACGACCGGGGGGATGAGGTTATTCAGGACTACGGCCTAGTGCGATTTGTTAATATTGGTCAGAAGGGCGGCGGTAATTACCTGAAAGAAAACCAAAGCTGGGCAAAGCAGACTATTGCCCACAACACCATTACTCAGAATCAGAAATCTCACTTCAAAGGAAAGTATGAGCTGGGCAGTCAGCACCATTCGGAACTATATTTCTTCGACGCTTCCAGAGATAACGTCCAGGTTGCGAGTGCTACAGAGACCAATGCTTATCCGGGTACTAAATTGCATCGCACCATGGCGATTATTAAGCCGGATAATTTTGCAAAGCCCTTGGTGCTGGATATTGTGAAAGTGACTTCAAAAACCAAAAATCAGTATGACTTGCCGTTTTATTTTATGGGCCAGGTCCTGAAGACCAACTTTGATTATGAGGCCCCATCAAGTCTGCTACCGATGGGAGATTCTGACGGCTATCAGCACCTCTACCTTGAGGGTACAGGCAAACCAACATCTGATAGCACTCAGCTCAACTGGCTAATTGAAGGCAAGTTTTATACGCTCACAGCAGCCACCAAGGCTAATGACGAGCTGTTGTTTACCAGGGTGGGAGCAACCGATCCAGAGTTTAATCTGCGCAGAGACGCTGCTTTGATGTTTCGTCGAAAAGACGTCAGCGATACCCTTTTTGTGTCGGTCATTGAACCTCACGGACGCTATAGCCCGGTGTCGGAGCTGTCGGTAAACCCCAACAGTAATATTTCTTCAGTAGAGGTTGTACTTGATAGTGACGCTTATACTGCAATCGTTATTGAAAATCTGGAAAAGCAATCGAGTATATTTATTGTTGGGAACAGAGATGCATCGGTTTCACACAGGCATCAATTAACAATAGGTGGTAAGCAATACAGTTGGCAGGGGCCTTATTATCTTGGCGAGGAATCTATGAGAGGCTTAAGGTAAAACTGCTATTTGTACCAAAACATTGTTGATCTCGTGTTACTACAAGCTAACTAGCTGCTGGCTTGTAGTAAAAACACCATTAATGCTTTCTGCGCATGCAAGCGATTCTCTGCTTCGTCCCATACCACTGAAATATTTTCATCTTCTATTAACTCGCCAGAGACTTCTTCATCCCTGTGCGCAGGTAGGCAATGCATAAACAGCGCGTTGACTGCGGCGTGAGCCATGAGTGCATGATTCACTTGGAAGCCTGCAAAGTGCTTTAGGCGCTCTTCTTGTTCTGCTTCTTGTCCCATCGACGCAAACACATCTGTGGTTACTAGGTCTGCACCTGTTGCGGCTTTGACTGGGTCGTTTGAGACGCTTACCCGATCACCTGCTTCTGCGACTAGAGCTGTATTGGGTTCGTAGCCAACCGGGGTGGCTATCTGTAATTTGAAATCAAACTGAATGGCGGCATTGATCCATGAGCTGCACATATTATTGCCATCGCCAATCCAAGCAACAGTTTTTCCTTTGATGGGGCCGCGGTGTTCGACAAATGTTTGCACGTCGGCCAATAGCTGGCAGGGGTGGTATTCATTGGTCAGTGCATTGATCACTGGCACTTTTGAATTTGCCGCGAAGCATTCAACGATCTCTTGACCATGGGTACGGATCATCACTATGTCCACCATGCGCGAGATGACTCTAGCGGAATCTTCAACGGGTTCACCACGACCTAGCTGTGTGTCATTGGACGATAGGAATATTGCGTGACCACCTAGCTGTGCCATGCCAGCTTCAAAGGATACTCGGGTTCTGGTAGATGACTTTTCAAAAATCATGCCCAGCACTTTGCCTTTAAAAATAGGTTCTTGGCGGCCTTCACGTTTGGCTGCTTTCATTTCAATGGCTAGGTCGATTATCTGCGCTAATTCGGCAGGGCTTAGGTCGCGCAATGATAAGAAATGTCTAATCGCCATAATCGGTTAGTCCTGTGTAAAGTCTTTAATCAGCGGTGCAAGAATAGCCACCACTTGGTCGGCTTCGTCGTCGGTCATAATAAACGGCGGTAATAATCTGATCACTGAATCGGCTGTGACATTAATAATTAAGCCCTTTGTCATTGCTGCGGAGAATAATGATTTGCAGGGCTTATTGAGCTCTATGCCTATCATGCAGCCTTTGCCGCGAATCTCGACTATATGCTCTACATCGGCCAGTGCTTTTTTAAAGCCGGCCATAATTCTGTCGCCCAATACTGCGGCTCTATCACTGAGATTTTCATCTTGCAGCGTATTAATAGTCGCTAGTGCTGCGGCACAGGCTAGTGGGTTACCGCCAAAGGTTGTGCCATGGTTGCCTGGCTGCATTAGCTCAGCGGCTTCGCCATGGGCCAAACAGGCACCGATGGGTACGCCATTGCCTAGGCCTTTAGATGTGGTTACTACGTCGGGGATAATACCGCTGTGCTGGTAGTAAAAATATTTGCCGGTACGGCCATTACCGGTCTGTACCTCATCGAGCATTAGTAGCCAGCCGCGCTGGTCACAAAACTCACGGAGCTGTTGTAGGTATTTAGCGCTGGCCATGCGAATGCCGCCTTCACCTTGTATTGGTTCGACAAACACGGCGCAGATGTTTGGGTTGTTGTCGGCGACAGTTGTTAGGGAAGCCATGTCGTCAAATGCGGCACGGGCAAAGCCTCTTACTAGGGGTTCAAAACCTGCCTGTACTCTGCGTCCGCCGGAGGCACTTAATGTGGCTAATGTGCGGCCATGGAATGCATTGTCCATGACTAATACTGTGGGTAGTTTGATGCCCATTTTGTGGCCATGGAGACGGGCTATTTTGATGGCCGCTTCGTTGGCTTCTGCGCCGGAGTTACCAAAAAATACATTGCTCATGCCAGAGGCGGCACAGAGTTTATCGGCCAGTGCTTCTTGGTTTGGGATGGTGAAAAAGTTTGAGCAATGCGTGAGCACTGTTGCTTGCTCGGCCACGGCTTTGGACACTGCAGGGTGAGCATGCCCGAGGCCACAAACTGCAATACCAGATAGAGCGTCTAGGTATTTATTACCATCGGCGTCCCACAGCCACGCGCCTTCGCCCTTGACTAGGGTTGCGGCTCTGGTGCCATAGGTGTTCATTAGTGCTTCGGTCATTAAGTCATCCTTTTCAGCCATCATTTTGGCAGCAACAAAAAAAGGCAGCTGTGCTGCCTTTTTTTTATTATTTATTTCTGAATCTTACCAGAATAGTATCGTGCTTTTTAAGCAGTGGCAATATGCTAAATACGGGTTATTGCTTACGCAGCTTTTGATGGCTCATCCAGGCCCACAGGGCTGTCAGTGGAGGAATACACAGCACAAGCCCCACTATGTCGACAAACAACACTCCGGCATCACCAAAAGTCCGGCCGCTGTGCAGATCAAGGATAATTATCTCTGGGGAGATGCCCTGTTTGGTGTCGCCCTTAGTGCCTCAGCTAGGCATTAGCAACACCTTCGATCCTTGAGTTTGCTAATGCTGCCACCCCTCCAGTTTATTGCCAAAGGCACATCCATGTCTACCATCAGACTGGCACAAGCTGATCCTTGAGTATTTCTATATTTGCATAATCCACTAGGTGTGAGAGGGCCTTTACTCATCCGATATTGTTACTGTACCTGCGTAGATACTTTTTAGGTGGGTTTGGACTTACAGCAATTCTAATGCGAAAAAAACTCTGCGTTAACAGTGCTTCTTCGAGGGACGTCATAGTGTGCATTGCCTTGGGGAGAATCATGTACATTTAGTAAAAAAGCTGCCTGCTGGGGATTTCATTGGTGTCGGTATAGATACACTTACTTATCCTCAAAATGACAAGAAAGAGCGTCTACACGGGTACTATATAACTCTATATAGCGCCTCAGTAGCCTACCCAGCCACGCCTACTTCACAGTACGCCGTGGAGCATGCCAGATCGCTCTGAAAGTCACGTCACTGGTGGTTGCCGGTATTCAATAGGCCCTCAAAAGGTAGTGCTAGAACTACTTTTATTGACTTCTAAGCTACTATAAATGGCCTTTTTTACCTACAATTTAACCCAAGCTAGATGGTAATAAAGATACATAATCTTAAATAAAGTCAGTTATTAGTCATCCACATTTAATCCTTCGAACCTTTGTGCTTTAACAAGTGCATAAGTAAAGAAGTTCATCACCGTTGCTATGGGCGCTTCTGATGAGAAATCAGGTTGAGGCTTAATGGAATGAACAGCCAAGTTGTCTAAAGTATTTACGCAGGCGTATTGGAGAGATTTCCATGGCTACAGCTCTTTAATGGCTGGGGCAAATTTGTACAAAACTTTAAAGGAGAGATTCTCAAGGATGTAATGCTAGAGGGCATCAAGGAAAACAGCGTTTGCTTGCCTGTTCATCATGCAATAGCGGTTCAGCAGCAACATCAAGACTGGGCTAAGGAGTTAATGTTAGGGACTTGGCAGGGCCATTTGAATTGTGATCGTGCTAAGGTTAAGGTTAAGGTAGATTTGCCGTGATAGCTAACATGTTCTAAGTAGAGTATGTAAACCTTGAGCAGTGCATTTCTTGTTCTTATCCTCAAAACCATCGTTATATGCCGATTTTTGCACTTATACTGCCTCATATGCATTACTAAAAAATTGTCAAAGAGTACTTTTCATGAAACGAAGCTTGTTGGTCAGGTTACATTTATACGCTGCGGCATTCCTTGCTCCTGCATTTTTATTTTTAGCTATTTCAGGTGGACTATATTTAGTTGGAGTAAAAGGTAGTATTGAGCAAACAGTTGTTGTGATGCCAGGCCAGTTAGTGTTGGATCCTAGCTCGAAATCACTTTATGAAGATGTACAAAAGTTATTGTTAGCCGCCGGCATATCTCATGACTTTGAATACGTTAAAATCAAAGAGCAAACGCTGTTAACTCGCCCTACATCGCGCAATTTTTATAAGTTTAGTATGCAGCCAGAAGGACTTGTTGTTAGCTTCAATGAGCCAAGTATTCAGAGTAAATTAATCGAGTTGCATAAAGGCCATGGGCCAGAGATATTTAAAACCTTTCAGAAAGTAATTGCAGTAGGTTTGATGTTCGTAGTGCTTTCTGGTTTTTGGCTGGGCGTTTCAGCACTTGGCTTGCGGCGTAATACCCTTATCGTAACTGGTTCTGGCGCACTCATTTTTAGTTTACTAGCTCTGTTGTAACGAATATACGATTAACTATCCAAAAACCTGACTAGCTTACATGTTGTTAGCGACATTTCTCGAGTGTTCCGCGCTGTTCTTTAATGCATCCTGCATAGTATGTTCCGCAAGAGTTATGGTTGGAGAGAAAAATGAAGTTAGGGCACTAGGGTAGACTAGGCTCGATATCCCCAGTAATTCTTCTAGCGCTGATATTGTTTAAGAGCTTATAAATTCTCAATCGGGGATTGCTTTTTAAGTTATCGAGTTGATGGCAGCTTACTTATGGTCTCAAAACGGCCATTCCAACAATTTCACTACAAGCCTTTTCGCTCGATAAGGATAGGTGTCTTGATGCCCGATACCATCGGGGAATTCAGCATTGCCTCTAAATAAGAATGATTTGTATTTAGAGTTGCAAATGATAATGATTCGCATTAAGATATCGCTTCGATTTGGTTCGCGGTTTACGTTCTAATCTGCAGCCATCAAACAATGTGTAACGCATCGACAACATGTCGTAGGAACTTATTATGAATCGCGTTTTAGTACCCTTATTTGCTGCGATAACCGCAGTTAGCACACTTAATGCCGCAGCCAATTCCGCCTCTGTGATCGATGAACTAACTATCATTGGTTCCAAAAAAGATGTCAGAAAAGTCGCGGGGTCTGGTGCGGTTATTGGCGATGCGCAGATTGCTATGGAAGTGTCGACTGATATCAACCAGTTATTGAAAACAGTTCCGGGGGTTTATGTTCGCGAAGAAGACGGTTATGGACTGCGTCCCAATTTTGGTATTCGCGGGGCGACTTCGGAGCGCTCTGAAAAAGTCACCTTGATGGAGGATGGCGTCCTCATTGCACCGGCTCCCTATTCTAACCCTGCGGCCTATTATTTTCCTACTACGATGCGGATAAAGGGCGTAGAGGTATTAAAGGGTGCACCATTGCTACGCTACGGACCACAGACCGTCGGTGGGGTTATTAATATGATCACGACGGCTATACCCGAGTCTAATGCGGGATCACTGACCCTTGCTGCAATTGAAAATAACGGCGTTGACCTGTTGGCAAGTTACGGCGGCCGCAGTGGAGCGGTCGGTTGGTTGGTGGAAACTGCGCAGCGTGAAAATGAGGGTTTCAAGAATATCGATCGAAGTGGTCGTGACAGTGGCTATGACATTGAAGACTATATGGGTAAGCTGGCTTGGCAGGGCGAAAGTCAAAGTATACTTTTCAAGGCTCAGCGCTCTCAAGAAACCTCCAATGAAACCTACTTAGGTCTGACCGATGCCGATTTTGATCGTAACGAAGATCGCCGCTACGGACTGTCTTCAATTGACGAAATGAACAACAAACACGAGGGTTATAACCTCAGTCATAAGCTCAATATTAATGACACAATGGCACTAACCACTACCGCCTACTACAACGAATTTGAGCGCGACTGGTTTAAACTTAGCGGTGGCGGTAGTCTTATTGCAGCGGCTAATGGCGGTGATGAGATAGCTCAGGGTATTCTCGATGGAAATGTTGATACTGATGGTCTGAAATACAAGCATAACAATCGCAGTTACCTGTCAAAAGGTTTACAGAGCGAGTTGGCTTTAAATATTAACAGTCACTCTATTCATGTGGGTGTGCGAGTGCACCGTGACGACATGGATCGCTTTCAGCCACAAGAACGCTACCAGCAGATTGGTGGTAGCTTAGTATATACCTCTACTGATTCTGTTACTGGCAGTAATAATCGCCTAGAGACAGCCGAGGCCACGTCTGTATGGTTGGTCGACTCCTGGCAGGCGAGTGACAAACTAGCGCTTAATACGGCTCTGCGTTACGAAGACGTTGAAACCAGTCGCCGCCAATACAGTACTCAAAATCGCTTAGATACACCTAGTCTCCGCTCCAATAATACTCAGGAATGGTTACCTGGGCTATCAGCTACCTATCAGCTCAATGGCAACTGGCAGGTTTTAGCGGGGGTTCATAAAGGTTTTTCGCCCTTAGGTGGCGGCGCAAAGACGGAGGAAGAGCCAGAGAGTAGTGTCAATTATGAGGCAGGCCTGCGTTATGACAACGATCAGTGGTTTGTCGAGGCTATTGGTTTTTGGAGTGATTTTGAAAATAAGGCTGAAAACTGTTCAAACGGTAATCCTTGCAGCAATGGCAAAACCTCTGGCTCCTATGTAACGGGCGACGCAGTTATTGCGGGCTTAGAATTTCAGTTCAGTAACAGTTTCTTGATCGGTTCAATGACGGTGCCGGTTGATGTTGCCTATACTTACACGCAGGCCGAAGTGAGCGAAGATAATACTAACGAGGGCATTGTCGACGGTGACAAACTAGCTAATATCCCGGAGCATACTTTTAGCCTTCGTAGTGGCATTGAGACGGCTATGGGATGGGACAACTATGTCAGCATTAAATACATTGATGAAACCTGTAATGCTATTGGCTGTGCTGGCAATTTTGTAGATACTGATGCATTCGTCAGCGCCGATCTTATTAGCCACTACGCGCTAAACGAGTCAGTGACCGTATTTTTGAAAGTCGAAAATGTATTGGACAAACGCGCTATCGTGTCACGCTCGCCAGATGGTGCTAGGCCCAATAAAGGTCGTATGGCCAGTGTCGGTTTTTCGATGGACTTCTGAACATTTGTATCCATCTTCAAACGCTCTGATTTAGTGATCAGCCTTGGCAATGGAGTTACCTAGATGGTTACACCACTTTCTCCAGCTACCGGCATAGAGAAATGTGAATGATTCTCCCCAAAGAAAAACACACTATGTCGTCTCCTCGGAGAAGCCCTGTTAACACAGGGTTTTTTTTTGCGTTAGAATTGCTAGAAGTCCAAACCCACCTAAAAAGTTTCTACGCAGGTACAGTAACAATAGCGGATGAGTAAAGGCCCTCTCGCCCCTAGAGGGCTATTTAGCATAGAAATACCCAAGGGGCACCTTGTGCCAGTCTGATGGTAGACTTGAATGTGCCTTCAACAACGAACTAGAAGGGTGTCAACATCAGTAAGCTCAACGAGCCAAAGGTATTACTAACACCTCGGGTAATTTTACTGCTATTGGTTGCGCCTACTTCCCACTAAGTCGCTGAGATAATATTTTTCTCAACATTATTGCGCTCGGTACCAAAAAAGGTATGGGTTCGTGGGTTTTGTTGAGCATACCAATGGGCATCAGTAATAGACCTGCTTTTGCCGTTAGGTTTTCTGTGGCGTCCCATTTGATATAGGCCTGCTCTAAGTCAACTTAGCTGACTTTACCTACTCCGGCAATGCTGCGCTCGACTTCTAGCTCAGATAAAAAGCGGGGGCTATCTGTAAACTGGTACCCGGTGAACATTACACAACGGTGAAAGTCGATAGCCTCTTTAGTGCTCGATGCATCGCCTGTTTCTAAATTGTTGTAATGAACTTCACCGTAGCCACCAAAAGTGGTCTTACCTGGAGTTGAGTAGCTTACTGTGAACTGCTCAACCGCAGTCGCAGTGGCTTCTGCCTTTACTTGAGTTTCAGTCAAATGGCTTTTAGGCGCTTTGATTTCTGATTGTTGGATGATCTAACGGTGCATCAGTATAATAATATTTATACGAATGCAAATCAGCCGCATTTGCATTTGCATTCGCATGAGTAGAAGCTGAGTCATAATTTTTTGGATACGGCGTTTTAGGGTTTTCGGCTTTAGGGCTTTAAAGTTCGAAGGCTCTAGAGTTTTAAAGCTCGACGACTTTAAGCTCTTAAGATGAGAAAATAGCTGCAAGATGAAATAAATAATCTATAGCTCTGTATGCCGCGTAACGAAAAGGGTAGAATCTTGAAATAGAATCACATACACCAGCAGTCAATTTTTAGAGGCCTGTCTCAATGGACATTATGGAAACAATCCGCGGTCAAGTGGAAAGCAACTCGGTACTTCTCTATATGAAAGGGTCGCCTAATCAGCCGCAGTGTGGGTTTTCGTCACGCACGGTTCAGGCACTTGTGGGTTGTGGCCAGCGTTTTGCCTATGTCGATATTCTGTCTAACCCCGAGATACGCACCAATCTGCCTGTCTATGGCAACTGGCCGACGTTCCCGCAGCTGTGGGTTAACGGTGAGTTGATAGGCGGCTGTGACATTATCTGTGACATGCACGACAAGGGCGAACTCAAGTCGTTAATTGATGAAGCCATTGGTGATCAAGAGCCTGCAGCTGACGCCTGATTATTGTAGTGGTCTTTAATTGTAGTGCCTCTAATAGGGGCGCTTACATAAGAGAGCACTTAATTAGAGCATTTAATTAGAGCACTTAATTAGAGAGTTTAAGCAGAGCACCTAAGAGCAGCACCCAACAAGAACATCAAAAAAGAGCCTAGGTTAGTTTCTATGCTCTTTTTTTTATCAATAGAGCCTAGTAGCAGGCAGGGGCCTATCGGTTCGATAGAGATTCTTTATTGGCAGATAAGCAGTCTGGGTGCCACTATCCTCACGCAATCTAATCTTTACCAAATCATTTATTTTTTATTATAGGAGCACTTTATGGGTGTTTTAGTTGGACGGTCAGCACCTGACTTTACCGCAGCAGCAGTTACTGGAAGCGGCGAAATTGTCGATAGCTTTAACCTCGGCGATGCCATTAAAGGCAAAAAAGCAGTTATCTTTTTCTACCCTCTGGACTTCACGTTTGTTTGTCCTTCAGAGCTGATCGCCTTTGATCACCGCTTTGAAGAGTTTCAGCAGCGCGGTGTGGAGGTTATCGGTATTTCTATCGATTCTCAGTTCTCTCACAATGCATGGCGTAACACTGCCATCAATGATGGTGGTATTGGCCAGGTACGTTACACATTAGTAGCCGACGTTAAGCACGAGATCTGTCAGGCCTATGGCGTTGAGCACCCAACCGATGGCGTTGCTTTTCGTGGGTCTTTCTTGATCGATGACCAGGGTATGGTTCGTCATCAGGTAGTTAACGATTTGCCACTAGGTCGCAACGTTGACGAAATGTTACGTATGGTTGATGCACTGAGCTTCCACGAAGATCACGGCGAAGTTTGCCCAGCAGGCTGGAACCGTGGTGATAAAGGTATGAAAGACACCACAGCTGGTGTTGCAGAATATCTGGCAGAGAACGCAGAAGCGCTCTAACAGGCTGCTCTGGTACTTTGTAGTACTAAAAAGACCTCGCGGTTAACACCGCGGGGTTTTTTAATGTGACGAATAATCGACTCGCGAGCCAGCATTCTAATGTTGGGGAAGCCAGTCACATTTTAGTTAGACAGGGTTCGCTAATATAGCGCCTGCTTTCTCTCAACATCCAAGGATGAATCATGAAATTATCACCTAAACTGCTCTGCGCGTCCCTACTATTTACTTCTGTTACTGCCACGGCGGACTTTATTGGCGTTTATGCCGGCGTTGGTTTTTGGCAGGCGGCACCTGCTGGCAATGTTGGCCGCACGGACATAGCCCTGGATTCGACGCTTAATTTGTCAGAAGACACTAACCAGTTTGCCTATGTTGCTTTTGAACACCCAATTCCTTTATTGCCTAATTTTCGCGTTCAACACAGTGAGTTAGATTGGGCTGGCACCGCACTTATTGAAGCGGGCACAGATTTGAACGGCTCTCCCTTTACATCAACTCAGCAAGCCGATATCAGCTTGGACCTAACCCATACTGACGCCACTCTCTATTACGAAGTACTAGATAACATAATAGATCTGGACCTAGGTATCACGGCCAGGATGTTTGATGGCGAGGCGAGTCTGGTAGGTGCTACGCAGCAAGAAAACGTTGATCTAGGCGCTACAGTGCCACTGCTCTACGGTAAGGTGGGTTTCATGATACCGACCACAGGGCTGTCTGCTGATGTGTCTGCAAATTGGGTGAATGTCGACGACTTTAGATTGATCGACTGGTCTGCCCAGTTAATCTACGACATAGATCTGCTGCCGGCTGTCGATATGGCGGTTGTTCTAGGTTACCGGTTAATGGTTATTGAGCTGGACGATCTTGATGAGCTACAGTCAGACGCTACCTTTGATGGTTACTTTCTAGCCTTGCGGATGCACTTTTAATCGTAAGTTTGCAATCAATAGTACGTCTGAAATGAGCCTCTGCTTTTAACAGCAGAGGCTCTATTAATTGACTAAGGGTTACGGCGGCTACGCCAAGGGCGTTGGATCTGCTCATGCTTGACCAAGAAATCTCCGGTCTGGCGGTCCTTAAGAAAGTGATCTAATGCGAGCTCAACAACCGGGAACGCTAACTCAGACCAAGGAATATCAGCTTCGCTAAATAGAGCCACTTCAGAGGATTCTGAGCTGGGTCCAAAAACCGGCTCGGCAAGATGAGCGCGATAGAAGACATACACCTGGTTAATCTGTGGAATATCAAACAGTGCGTAGAGCTCGGGATTAACCACATGAGCATTGGCTTCTTCAACGCATTCGCGCAGGGCACCGTCCAGAGACGACTCTCCATTTTCTAAAAAGCCTGCAGGCAATGTCCAGAAGCCGTGGCGGGGCTCGATAGAACGCTTGCACAGCAATATCTGGTCACCATATATGGGCAACACGCCGGCAATGACCTTAGGGTTTTGGTAGTGGATTACCTCACAGGTGACGCAAACATGACGCTCGCGATTGTCGCCTTCGGGTATCTTTTTTATAACGGCATTGCCGCAGTCAGAACAAAAATTCATGAAAAGCTCAGAAAATTATGAGAGCCGAGTATAATGCACAAATGCTTAAAACAATTACAAATCAGTTAAAAAAATTCCCCCTAGACCCTGCTAAGCCTAGCCCGCAAGACTCTGGCGATACGGCGGCGGTTTTGTTGCTATTGCATGGCAGCAACGAAAACCCTCAGATAGTGTTAACCCAGCGAGCAATGCACCTTAATAATCATGCGGGCGAAGTGGCCTTTCCCGGTGGCATGTGGGACACCACCGACGGTAGTCTGCTGCATACTGCGCTGCGAGAAACCCACGAAGAAATTGGTGTGCCCGCGGGGCTGGTTGAGCCTATAGCTATGTTGCCAGTGTCGTCTCCCAAACGCCGCAACCTGCAAGTGACTCCCTTTGTGGGCTTGGCGCTGGGGCCTTTAGAGTTTTGCTCTGAGCCCTCCGAGATCGCCTCTATTTTTGATGCGCCGGTGAGCTTATTTACCGATATTAATAACTATGATTATTTCGAGATTAAAAATGAGGTGGGTGCTCTAAGTTTTCCCTGCCTGCCGTATAACGGCTATAAAATTTGGGGCTTTACGCTAAATGTGATTGTCGATATGTTGAATGCCACCCTAGACTCGGGCATTGATTTAAAATACCCCAGTGATGAATTAATAGAAGAACTACGAGCAAGAGGTCAGCAATGATTTACCGAATTGGCGAAGATACCCCCCAGATTCACGAGTCGGTATTTGTTGCCGACAGTGCCGATGTTATGGGCAAGGTGATTTTGAAAGAGCAGTCCAGCGTCTGGTTTAATGCGGTTATTCGCGGCGACTGTGATGTTATTGAAGTGGGTGCGCGCAGCAACATTCAAGATGGTGCGGTACTGCATTGCGATGTGGGTCAGCCACTGACAATTGGCGAAGACGTGACCGTGGGTCACAACGCTATGATTCACTGTTTAGAAGTGGGCGACCGGACATTAATCGGTATCAATGCGGTTATTCTCGACGGTGCCAAGGTGGGTAGTGACTGTATTATTGGTGCTAATGCTCTGGTTAAAGCGGGCGCAGTGATTCCTGATGGTTCTATGGTAGTTGGCTCTCCGGGCAAGATCATCCGTGAAACTGATGAGCAAACTCGACAGTTCTTGCTGGGTTCAGCGGCCCATTATGTACATGAGGCTGACAAGATGAAAAATGAGTTGGTTGAGGTGAAGCGCTAATGTCGGACAAGCCTATCCCGTCGCCCTGCAATTCGGTTTGCTCATTAAATGACGAAGATATCTGTATTGGTTGCTATAGAACCAATACAGAAATTCGTGATTGGAGTTATTTAGATAATCACCAGCGCCTTGATGTGCTGGTGCTCTGTGGTGAGCGAGCGCAGAAGAATAATCCGTTTTACTAGGTATGTGCTTTTTATTAGCTGAGGCTCTTTATCAGCTGAGGCTCTTTATCAATAGCTAGACAGCTTATTTTTAGCTAAGGCTCTTTATCAATAGCTAGAGAGCTTATTCTTCGGGCTCTTTCTTGGGCTTTATGCACATCACCATCACTGTCTTAATCATGGTCCCGTTGACCTGCTCGGTTTCAAAGCGATAGCCATCAAACATAAAGCTAACATTACCATCTGGGATGCTCTCAAGCTGCTCTAGGGCTAAGCCATTGAGTGTCTTGGGGCCATCGGTGGGCATTGACCAACCTGTGGCTTTGTTAATTTCTCTAATCGTTGCAACACCATCTATCACATAGCTGCCATCACCGCGAGGTACCACTTCTTCGATTTCATCGGCGGTATTGGTGGTGAAGTCACCAACGATTTCTTCAAGAATATCTTCCAGAGTTACAAGACCCTGCACCTCACCATATTCGTCAACGACTATGGCAAAGCGACCGCGGTTCTTTTTAAAGTTGAGCAGCTGCTGGGTTAACGTGGTGCTCTCGGGGATAAAGTACACCTCGTCGGCAAAGCGTTTAATAGCACTGTGAGTGACCTGGTCTGAGCGCAGCAGGTGGTTGGCTTTGCGGCCATGAAAGATACCCACAATGTTATTAATGTCGCCTTCATAGAGAGGCTGCCTGCTGTATTCTGACGAGACAATTTTGCTTATGAGTTCTTCAACGCTATCTTCGAGGTCTAGACCCTTGATCTCACTGCGGGGAATCATGATGTCTTCTACAGTGACGTTTTCTAGGTCGAGAATACCTTTCAGCATGCCCTGATGACTGTCCGATAGCTTGTGACCAGACACATCAACCAGAGACTTGAGCTCTTCGGTATCTAGGCCATCATCGCGATCTTTGTTGGGGTCAAAACCCAGCAGCGAAATCACGGCGTTGGTTAATTTGTTGACCATCCATACAAGGGGAGTCAGCAGTTGCAGCAACGGTTTAAGAATATGGCTGGCCTTAAAGGCAAACCATTCTGGGTTTTGCGCTGCAATGGTTTTGGGGGTCACTTCAGAAAACACCAACACAGTGACGGTTAATGAGGCCGTGGCCACCCAGGGAGCTGCTGCTTCGCCCACATAAAGAATCGCCAGCATGTTGGCAATAATAGCAGCGAGAATATTGACCGCGTTGTTGCCAATCAGAATCAGGCCGATCAGTCGGTCAGGTTTAGCCAGTAGTTTGGCTGCGCGCCGGGCGCCAGAGCTTTTCTTGCGCTGATGGCGCAGTCGATAGCGGTTCAGCGACATCATGCCGGTTTCTGAGCCGGAGAAAAAAGCGGAGATAATAAGTAGAACAATTAGTGTTAACCACAACACTAGGGGGTGAGAACCGTCCAATGAATAAGGACCTTTAAAATAATGGAGGATAATGTTGGATTAGTTTGCGGCTTTTAGCAACCCGCTTTTAATCAAGAGAGCAGAAACTCCACAACGAATTTACTGCCAAGATAGCCGACTAACATTGCACTGAAGCCCGCCCAGGTCCAACGAATAGCTTTGTTACCGCGCCAGCCACGGTAGTGACGGCCCCAGAGCAATGTCGCATAAACCAGCCAGGCGACAAGGCTAAAGACCACTTTGTGAGCCAGTTTTTGGGCAAAAAAGTCGTCATAAAACAAAAAGCCACTCAACAGCGACAGGGTCAGCAGTATCTGGCCGGCCCAAATTAACTCAAATAGCAGGGCTTCCATTGTCTGTACTGGGGGGAACGTGCGCATTAGCAGATTCTGGTGTTTGTGCTTGAGCTGCCAGTTTTGATAACCCGCCAGCAGGGCCTGCAAGGCAGCGATAGCCAGCAAACTATAGGCAAGAATAGAGATCAGTACGTGGGCCTGGATTTCGGTGGACATAACCAGCGCTGGCTTAGAGCTTGGGCTCAGCAGCGCAGCTAGCAAGGTAATCGCTGATAGTGGGAATAAAAATAAGTACAGGCTGTGCAGAGGCTTTCGTAGGCCACTTATCCATACTAGAGTATTGATAGCCAATCCTAGCAGGGCCAAAATCTTAAGTAGGCTGAGGTCTAAACCATTACCCGTGAACAGAAGCCCAGTGACGGCAAAGCCATGGAGAACAATAGGGATGGCAGCTGCGGACTGCAGCGGGAAGGAGCTAGACTGTTTATCTGCACGGAGCTGTTTCTGGTGGAAAATCCACCCCACCAAATAGGCGGCGATTGCGGCAAACCCCAGTATTGAACTCGTCATCATATAAATTCAGTCATAAATGTCTCCTGAGTGTGGCATATTCAGAACACAGGGTGAAGAGCAGGGCGAATTTATTGCTATAATGCCCGCCTCAATTCGTTAGCTGGAAGCAATTTGCATGGCCATGTTTGAAAGTTTGAGTGATCGCCTCTCCCAGAGCCTGAAAAAAATCTCTGGAAAAGCCAGCCTCAGTGAAAATAATATTCAAGAAACCCTGCGCGAAGTGCGCATGGCGCTTCTGGAGGCAGACGTTGCGCTGCCCGTTGTTAAAGACTTTGTTGAGCAGGTAAAGCAGCGCGCCGTTGGCACCGAAGTCAGCAGTAGCCTGAACCCGGGCCAGCAGTTCTTAAAAATTGTTCAGGCCGAACTAGAGTCGGTGATGGGGGAAAAGAATGAGTCCCTCAATTTAGCGGCTCAGCCTCCGGCCATTATATTGATGGCTGGTTTGCAGGGTGCGGGTAAAACCACCTCTGTTGCCAAACTATCCCGTTATCTGCAAGAGCGCGAGAAGAAGAAGGTCATGGTGGTGTCTGCCGACGTCTATCGTCCTGCGGCTATCCAGCAGCTAAAAACCCTCGCAGCAGAAGTTGATGCCGAGTTCTTCCCTAGTGATGACAGCCAGAAGCCTGTCGATATTGTGAACAACGCGATTGCCGCGGCTAAAACCAAGTTTGTTGATGTATTGATTATCGATACCGCGGGCCGATTAGCGATTGATGAACAAATGATGGGCGAGATCAAAGACGTCCATGCCGCTGCAAACCCTGTAGAAACACTGTTTGTGATTGACGCGATGATCGGGCAAGACGCCGTGAATACGGCTAAAGCCTTTAATGATGCACTGCCCTTAACCGGTGTGATCCTTACTAAGGTTGATGGCGATGCTCGCGGTGGTGCTGCGCTTTCTGTGCGCCACATTACCGGCAAGCCGATTAAATTTTTGGGTGTGGGCGAAAAAGTCGATGCCCTGGAGCCCTTTCACCCTGAGCGAATTGCCTCGCGCATACTGGGAATGGGTGATGTTCTTAGCCTTATTGAAGAAGTCGAACGCAAGGTTGATAAGAAAAAAGCTGAGAAATTGGCCAAGAAGGTTCTTAAAGGTAAGGGCTTTGACCTTGAAGATCTGCGCGACCAGTTGCAGCAGATGAAAAGTATGGGTGGCATGGCCGGCATGATGGATAAGCTGCCAGGCATGGGCAATATGGCCCAGATGGCTCAGCAAAAAGATGTCACCAGCCAGTTTGGTCGCATGGAACACATTATCGACTCCATGACTCCTAAAGAGCGCGCCAACCCCGATATTCTCAATGGTTCACGCAAGCGCCGTATTACCAATGGGTCTGGTACCAGCATCCAAGACCTTAATCGTCTGCTTAAGCAACACAAGCAAATGGGCAAGATGATGAAAAAAATGAAGGGTAAGGGCATGCAGAATATGATGCGTGGCATGGGCGGCATGGCTCCTCCCGGTGGCGGCTTACCTCCGGGTGGCTTTCCAAAGTTCTAGGCCGGTGAGTACTTGGTCTGCGGGCTGTTATGCCGGCACATCAGCCGGTATTTGATTAGCGCTAAAAATAGTTTCCTTTCATCTTATTTTGACGTAATATACCGCGCCTTTCGTGGGGGTCCCGCTGGAGTGGCGTGGCGCTATGAAGTGCGTAGTTAAAGTAGCGATAACATAGAATTTAAATGCATCAGGTTGGCGATTAGGCCGCTTGAACACAGGATTTCAGTAAATGGTAACAATTAGATTGGCTCGTGGCGGCGCAAAAAAACGTCCCTTTTACCACATCACAGTTTCTGATTCGCGTAATGCTCGCGATGCTCGTTACATCGAGCGTATTGGCTTTTTTAACCCGATTGCCCGCGGCTCAGAAGAGCGTTTGCGTGTAGATCTTGAGCGTGCCACATACTGGCAGGGTCAAGGCGCACAGGTTAGCGATCGTGTTTCGGCATTGCTCAAAGAGGCTGCCAAGCAAGTCGCAGCTTAATTGGTTCTGCCAGCAACTGGGAGTCGCTCTTTGGAAACATTAGTAGTTGGGCGAATCACAGCAGTGTTTGGTATCAAGGGGTGGGTCAAAGTCCATTCCTACACTGATCAGGTAGAAGCAATATTTAACTATCAGCCCTGGTGGGTTGATACGGCAGAAGGTCGGCAGCAGATAGTTGTGGACGACTGGAAACGCCATGCTGGTGATGGTCTGGTAGTGCATATCCAAGATGTGGACGACCGTGATCTTGCCCGCGCTTGGTGTCAACAGGACATCAGAGTCGATAAAGCACTGTTACCGCCTTTGAGCGATAAAGACTTTTATTGGCACCAGCTTGAAGGAATGGCAGTCACTAGCCATTTTGAAGGGCAAGAGATACGTCTTGGTTTGGTCAAACAGCTGCTAGAAACTGGTGCTAACGATGTACTAGTGATTGAGGGAGACACTGAGAGTGTCGATCGTGAAGAGCGGTTAATCCCTTACGCAGAGCAGTTTGTGACTAATATTGATCTTGAGAAGCGTGCCATAGAAGTGATTTGGGACCCGGAGTTTTAGCTGGCTCTCATTATAAAGGCAGCTAGAGCGTCTTGAACCAGTAACAAAGAGCACCGGCGCAGAGGTAAGATGAATGAAAATTGCATTGATTACCCTGTTCCCAGAAATGTTTGCAGCAGTCACCGATTATGGAATTAGTGGTCGTGCCGTCAAACAGGGTTTGCTGGAAGTAACCAGCTACAACCCAAGAGATTACACCGACGACCGCCACGAGACGGTCGACGACCGACCCTACGGGGGCGGGCCAGGCATGGTAATGATGATAGAACCCCTACGCAGGGCAATATCCGCAGCCAGAGCATGGACAAACAATGAAGCCAAGGTGGTGTATTTATCCCCCCAGGGCGCGGTGTTAAACCAAGCAGCAGTTAATGGTTTCGCCAAGCAGCAGTCATTAATACTGGTTGCTGGTCGTTACGAAGGTATCGACGAGAGATTGATACAAACAGAAGTCGATGAGGAATGGTCCATAGGTGACTATGTTCTCAGCGGTGGAGAAGTTCCGGCAATGGTGTTGATGGACGCACTGATACGCCAGCTCCCAGGAGCGTTGGGACATAAGGACTCTGCCGATCAAGACTCCTTTGCCGAAGGTCTAATGGACTGCCCGCACTATACGCGCCCAGAAGATTACGACGGCCAAACGGTTCCAGAGGTACTTCTCTCCGGTAACCACGAAAAAATAAGACGTTGGCGTTTGCAGCAGTCACTAGTGCGAACCCAGCAACGAAGACCAGAATTGTTGGACCGCCTGAAGCTCAATACTGAGCAGCAGGCCTTACTCAAGGAAGCGAGTGCTGCGCTGGCAGATGATGACAAAGGATAATGTTCATCCTCTCTGTACAGAGCTCTAAATCAGGTGGCAGTGCCACCAACCAATGAAAATTGAGGAGCAAGAAAATGAGTAATAAAACTACTATTATCGCTGCGCTAGAAAAAGAGCAGATGACTAAGGAAATTCCTGATTTCAGCCCCGGTGATACCGTTGTTGTTCAGGTTAAAGTAAAAGAAGGCACTCGCGAGCGTCTTCAGGCTTTTGAAGGCGTTGTACTAGCCAAGAAAAACCGCCAGCTAAACTCCGCATTTACCGTGCGTAAGATTTCAAACGGTATCGGCGTAGAGCGTACTTTCCAGACTTACAGCCCATTGGTTGATAGCATTGAAGTTAAGCGTCGCGGTGCAGTTCGTCGCGCCAAGCTTTACTACTTGCGTGAGCGTTCCGGTCGATCTGCACGTATCAAAGAAAAGTTGGGCTAAGCTTAAGAGCTTATCCAGAAATAAAAAAGGCGACTCAATGAGTCGCCTTTTTTGCGTCCGATTTTTATGACCCACATCTAAGCCTGATTACTTGACAGATTCATGTCATGGTCTATATTCAAAATTATCTCTTACAAAATGTGGCGTAGCTCTCATTTTACTGCTCGTGCAGTTTTGAGTGCCAAATAACTAATAAATGGCGCCAGTTATAGATAGGCATGATTTTTGGTCTAGTGGGGCTGCGCAGAGTCAGTACATCCCTATCAGTTGGCATCTAAGCTTGGGGTCTGTTCACATCGGTTCTACCCCAGCAGGCAGAGACATAGTTTGCCTTGGCAACCAAAGTTGTGGGCAATATCGCTTTTTGTATTATTGTTGAGGTGTGGATTTAAAGTGATCACATAGACCGGCGGATGCTAAGAAGTCGGCTCAACAAGGCTCGTCCATTAATGAAGCCCTTAAAAGATCCGTTAAGGCTTAATTGGTAAGTTTATAAACCAAACATTAAGGGCAGAAAAGTGTGTTTAATGTGCTGCGGCTGCGTTAACGTTAAAGTCTTATCTTCAGGCTACTAGAGCATATATAGCTGGCCCAAGCTATTGTGTGTTGAATTATAAACGCGCAAACTAACGAGTGATAAGGCTTGGGCATCTATGTAGACTGGATCACATCTGAAGTGAACTCAAGGAATCAAACTATGCACGTTCTTTTAGTTGATGACCATGCTTTCGTTTGCGCTGGTCTCAAAGCAACATTAAGCGAAGAGCTCCCAAATATAAAGGTTACCACCACCGATCATGGTGACACGGCGCTAACTATTTTGGCAAAAAATGAAATAGATTTGGCTATAGTTGACCTGTTTATGCCCTTTGGTGCAGGTGGCTTCGACTTTATTGAAATGCTTTGTGAGAGCTATCCCAAGCTTCCGCTAATTGTCTTGTCGGCCTCTGAAAACCCCGCTCATATCCGCAAATGCCTAGATTTTGGAGTTGCTGGATTCGTTACCAAGTCAGCCCCCAAAGAAGCTTTGTTTGAAGCTATCGCTAAAGCGTTGGTTGGCGAGAGATATGTGCCCGAGTCATTGATAGAGTCCATGCCAGAAGTTGCTCGAGTCATTGATGAAGTCCATTCTGGCGCGGATATCGATATTATTTCTGGATTGGTCACGCATAGGCAGATGGATATTCTATTGCGTATTACTCAGGGGCGCTCAAACAAGCAGATCGCTCGAGAACTCGATTTGTCTGAAAATACCGTTAAAGTCCATGTTAGTGCGATGTTGAGGGCATTGGGTCTTAGTAATAGAACTCAGGCCGGAATTCTTGGGCAAAAACTAGGTCTGGCTGATTCAACTGATTCAACTGATACAAGTAAATATATTTAATAGACGAGACAGGTAGGTAAGTGACATAAATTCTGCATTTAGAGGAAGCGATAATTATTAAAATAATAAATCACGCCACGATATTATTGTCACTAACGCTGTTTAGTAGCCACATATTGTCCAAAGCTGTTGTCACTGAGGAAGCAGTTGAAGCCGATATTCATTTCGTGTCGAGTGTGACGCACTTTAATCAAACCCTAGAGAAAACACCGGCAGCCGTCACTATTATTGATCGACGGACTATTGAGGCTTCGGCCGCGGTCGATGTGCTGGATATTTTTCGTCTGGTACCAGGTTTTCGCGCTTATTTTGTCAATGCCAATGCGCCCTCTGTTTCCTACCATGCTTTTGGCGACGCTGGGTCTCGACGATTAGAGGTCAAGATCGATGGACGTTCTGTATATGAGTCTATTTATTCCTCAGTAGAGTGGACAACACTTGGAGTAGAGCTTGATGATATTGAATACATAGAGGTAGTGCGGGGAGCCAACGCGCCTGCCGACGGTAGTAATGCCTTTTTGGCCTCCATTAATATAGTGACGCGATCGCCGTTGACCGAAAGCGGCTGGGATGTGAGGGCACAGATCGGCGCCGATAATATTCGCAATCGAGCGATCAGTTATTCAGGAAAATTGGGGGAATTAAATCATCGCACTACCATACGTCATCGATCAAATGATGGCTTTAGTGATTTCGCCGGCAATTATAATGGTCAGTTTCGACAAGTTGAGCTAGAGGATAGCGCGGAAACAATCACCTTTAATTTTAAAGGCCTGTGGACTCCGAGTGCCAAAGATACTATCGAAGTACAGCTTGGTTTTAATGACAGTGAAGTTGGTATCGGGGCGCGGGACTATGTTCTGCGCCAGATAGACTATCAATATCAGCACCTAAATTGGTCTCGAATCAATGATAGTGGCTCTGTCTACGAATTTATTTCCTATCATAATAAATTTGATGTTACCGACCACCAGGATTCTCTGACTTTTTACCAGGCGCTCAACTTCTTCCCAGATGGCCCGGTTAAGAACGCGCTGTCCCAGTTACCCGATAAATTTATTATTGAGCCCGAAATTGAAATAGTGTCTGAGCGATGGGACTCTGAATTTAGAGCCACCTTTGATCATGGAGAAAATACTCGCGCTGTTTATGGCGCTGCCATAAGGCGGGATAAGGTGCAAAGTTTTGAGTTGTTTAACACGGAAGAAAAAATTGCTCAAAACTCTTATCGAGGCTACGCAAATGTCGAATGGAATATTAGCGACAAGTTAGTAGCCAATGGAGGGCTTCTTGCGGAGGAGAGTGGTAATCAGGAGCGTATTAGCTCATTCCGCTTAGCAGGCAATTACCAGATTTCAGATAGTCAGACGTTAAGGCTGGCATTTAACAGGGGTCGTCGAGCTCCCACAATGCTCGAGAGTAGGCAGTCGTCCTATCGTCAGTATGATGAAAATTTGGTTCTGGATGCGGTTACGATTACCGATCCCGATATAAGAGCAGAAACTTTACTCAGTTCGGAACTCGGCTATTCAGGGGCGTTTTTGGATGATCGCCTTAATTTAGATGTGCGTATGTTTAGCGAACGAATGACGGATGTGATCAACGAACGCAGAGTGGCGTACCCAGATTTTAATGGTCAGCTTAACATTCGTGACAATACCGATACCGTAAATACTCGCGGTATAGAGTGGCAGGCTCAATATCGGCCTAATGCACAGCTTCTTATTCATGGAAACTACAGCTTTGTTGATCTAACCCATACCGCCTTATACCGCACTACACCGGTCGTTGAGATTCGTGATTTGAGTGATATTAACCCAAGCCATCTCGCCGCAGTACTGGTTAATTATGTGACTGAAAGTGATTTGAGTTTAAGCGCTATGGTCAATTATCAGTCTAGGATTCAGCATGCTTCAGGTATAGATGATGAGGGATTCACCCGGCTTGATTTAAAGGTAGCTAAAAAATTACGGTTTAATAATAGCAATGCAGAGGTCTCTTTCACCGTGCAAAATTTGGGCAGTGACTATCGCGAGTTCTATTTCTTTAATCAGTTCTCTACACGTTATATTTTAGGACTACGAGTGGGATTTCCATGATTCCAACGTATGAAAATTATGACGAAGACCGAAACCTAAAATGAAAAAACCGGTCAAACTAGCCTGTCGAAAAATCTTGAGTAAGTCTCGAGATATGGCTTTTTTGGCGTTATTTTTGCTCTTTTCAGTATCCGTTTTTGCACAAACTACCCTTGTCACAGAGAGCGCGCCCTTAACAAGTAGTCTTTCTGCAATCAACACTTCTCCTGCAATAAATAATGGCGACCAAGCCACCAATGTAGTCTTTATTGTCAGTAAAGACACTCGGGCCTATACCCAGCTTGTGGATGCAATTCAGAATAAGATGCTCCTTGAAAAACAGGACTACTCGTTCAAAACAATATTGAAGACAGCCGTCGGAAGTATGGAGACGACGTTTAGAGCGGCCGATGTTATTGTCACTTTGGGCGCTGGCGCTGCCGAAGCTGTTTTTAATCGCAAGGGCTCTCAGCCAGTTATCGCTTTGTTGATTACAGATAATATGTTTTCTTTACTA
Organism: gamma proteobacterium HTCC2207; assembly: GCA_905182265.1. Taxonomy (GTDB): domain Bacteria; phylum Pseudomonadota; class Gammaproteobacteria; order Pseudomonadales; family Porticoccaceae; genus HTCC2207. The sequence continues at coordinate 27,021 of CAJJAO010000054.1, forward strand.
GCGGACGAATACTTTGGCTCTAGATCGCAGGCCTTAGCTTCTGGTGTTTCAGTTGTCTGTTTGGAACAGCCTGTAGAGCGCAGTATCAAACTCGCTAAGCTGGTTATGCCTGCTGCTTCCAACCTTGGGCTCATGCTAGGGCCGTCCTCCTCAGGTAGGCTCTCGGAGATTGAAGGCTATGTGAAAGCATCAGATATGATACCGAATTTGGTCAGCATTAAGCCGAGTGATAACCCTATTTTAGTCATCGACCCTGTTATTAAACGCAGTGACGTATTTATTCCTCTGCCAGATAATAGGCTCATTAATACTGCTACCGCAAAGTGGATATTGCAGCTGAGCTACCGATATAAAGTGCCAGTGATTGCCTATTCGAAAACCTATCTTAATGCCGGCGCTCTGGCCGCTATTTATTCGTCGCCGGACAATGTAGCTAGGCAGGTCTCAGACTTACTAATGAAAAACCCCATGTCTTCTGACTATGTAGGACAGGTATATCAGCCGGCTTATTTCTCTGTTGAGTTTAATGATTATGTCGCTGAAAATTTAAATATTCACCTGAGAGATGAGCAGTTTTATCTCGACCAACTGTCGGTGGATTAAGATGAGATTAAAGAGCGATTTTAATAGTATTCATGCAAGGCTGTTGATCACGGGTCTTATCCCCTTGGTCTTACTCAGTATTGGGCTGGGTTGGTACATGATTTCTAGCCAGAGCAAAGAGTTACTGTCCAATTTGCATGATACAGGTCGGATCGCTACCAACCAGATGGCCTCCAATGCAGAGTTTGCGCTGTATTCGGGTAATCAAGAGATACTCGAGACATTGGGTTATTCCATACTTGATATACCTTCAGTGTCGGGAATTCTTTTTTATAATAGTGTCGACAATACTACGGTCCGGATTGGCGATATTGATTTCTCGACAAAGCGTATGCCAGAGAGCTTCGATTCTGGCTTGCCCTTTTTTATTAATGACCATTGGTATTTTTACTCGCGCATAACGCTCCAACAGGGGCCCATGGGTGACTATGACGAGTTGGGTGAATCGATCGTAGAGGAGCTTGGCTGGGTACTAGTGTCTCTCACCAATGAGATTCTGTTGTATAAACAGCGCCGAGTTATATTCGGTG